>CAVPII010000005.1:0-31720 GCA_963704945.1 uncultured cyanobacterium
TCCAAAGTCTTATGCTCCAGCCCCTACCCAGTTATCTACTTTTTCAATATCTACGACGCAAACCCACCATTCGTAAAACCCTGAAAAAAGTTTATGTTGATCACACCGCCGTGACCGATCGCCTGGTGGAGGACATTTACCGCCCATCCTGCGACCCAGGGGCGGCCCGGTTTTTGCGTCGGTGTTTAAATCTCCCCAGGGGGAAATGGTGGATGCTTTACTGGCTAAACTGCAATCACCGTTGCTGGCCATTTGGGGGGAAGGGGATCCCTGGATGCGAGTTAGGAAAGAAGTATAAAATTTCGGCAACATTATCCCCAGTTAACGGAGCATTTTTTACCGACGGGCCATTGTCCCCACGATGAAGATCCGTCCACCGTTAATCATTTAATTGAAGATTGGTTGGTTACCATTGCCTAGTAACTGATATTTTTAGCCACCCTAGGCAATGGCGATCGCCCTTGGGGATTCAATTTGGTGTGACTATGGCCCTGACAACTCCCCGTAATCTGACTAAATCCACCGCAAAGACCTTTGCCATTGTTGGCCTTGGTGCCGGATTAATCCTGGGAACAGTGGCCTGTACCCCTAGCCATTCCCGCCCATCGGTGACGGTGGAGCCATTACCCCTGTCGGCCCAGGTAACCATCGGGGAAAACAATATTTTATTGGAAGTTGCCAAAACCCCCGCAGAGCAGGCTCAGGGATTAATGTTCCGGACGGAATTATCCGGCGATCGGGGAATGTTATTCCAATTTCCAGAGCCGAGAATTGCTCGTTTTTGGATGAAGAACACCCTCATTCCCCTGGATATGATTTTCTTGCAGGACGGGAAAGTCAAGCGGATCATCGCCAATGTTCCTCCCTGTAAGGCGGATCCCTGCCCTAGTTATGGCCCCATGATTGATGAAGTTAACCAAGTGTTGGAATTAAGGGCTGGGCGGGCCGAAGAATTGGGATTGGAAGTCAATCAGGTATTGGAATTTGTGTCGTTGGAAAATGACCAATAACTAGAAATCAAACCGTTGACCCCGTTTCACAAAACCCAAAAACCCCTCTTCCTGAGCGGTGGGTAAAGCACCGGGCTGGTAGCCGTAGAGCCACATTTTCGCCTTAATAGCCCTGGGTAATTTTCTCAGATCGTTGTAATGGGCATGGACGGGGGTGGGATAGGGGGAAATCTCACAGTCGTGAAAAATTATATCTGCCTGGTGAAAATACTCCTGCAGACTGTCGTAGCTAAATTTTGTGTCGTTACTGAAAAAAACTTTGCAGCCCTGAACGGTGAAAAAAAGACCATAGGTCGGCATCAACATTGATCCCGTATCCACATGGTTGAGTTTGATTAGTTGAAAGGTAATTCCTTCCCAGGTAAAGGTTTCCCCCGGCTCTAAGGAATGGAGCTGAAAATAATTATCTAAACTGGCGAATTCCCCTTCAATGGCTTCCATGCCCCCAGCCAGGGAACGATCCCATAAATCCACTGCAATGTCTTGGCTTAAATATAAATTGGGTCTAGCACAGCTAGGGTCAAACATGGTGGTAAAGCCAATATATTCCAAGCCTCCCACATGGTCAGAATGGAGATGACTAATGTAAATGTCGCTAATATCTCGGTGGGAAAGCCCTAGGGCATGGAGGGAAAAACGAATATCGGTGCCGCAGTCGATTAGAAATTTTTTATTATTTTCTAGGGTCAGGATAGCGTTGGACTGAAAGTTATCTCCCCCGACGGTGAAAGCGGAACCGGAACCCAAAAAAGTCAAGTTAGCCTCCACAATTTAACCCCCAGTAACCTTGGATAACAATACGCCCTGGGCCGTGCCCTGCCGGTAAAGTTGCTGGAAACGGTCGGCGATCGGGGTGGGCATGGCGGAAAAATGAATGTAAAAACCGTGGGTATTCCCTGGGGCTAATTCCACCACTTTGGCATAAAGGGCGGGGAATGGGATGGGCCTCCGGTTTCCCTTAGGTTAATTTTAATATTGGTCAGGCTATCTGGGCAGTCCTGATCCTTGGGAATCTGCACAAATCCCCCTTTGGCGGATAGTTCTTGCAATATACCGGGCATTACTTGGTCGGTGATATGTTTTCCTTCCAAACAAATGTAATCCAATAGCAGGGGAGCTTGAAGGGGAATATATTTTTGTTTTTCCACCGCCAGGGAAAGGTTGTAGGGTTCCCCCACACCGGCCACGTCGCAAATAACCACCGGATCTTTGATGCCCTTGGGTTGAACTGTCCTGCTGCCATTAACCTGAACCCGATCGCCAGCAACATTGAGGGTACTTTCAGAAATAAAAATCTGGCCGCCGGTGGTGTAGGACTCAATGCGATAGGTAAGGTTAACCTGGGCTCCCACAACGCCATATTTAGTGCGTTTTTCTGAACCAATGTTACCCACTACCACCTCACCGGTATTGATACCAATGCCCATTTCTAGGGGTTGGAGCCCTAGCCCTGTTATTTGTTCATTGACTTCCCGCAGGGCCAACTGCATTTCCACCCCACAGGCCACCGCCCGCAGGGCATCGTCATCCTGGGAAGTGGGAGCTCCAAATAGCACCAAGATGCCATCCCCCATAAATTCATCAATGGTGCCCCCATATTTGGTGATCACGTCAGCCATTTTGCCAAAGTAGATATTTAAAACCCTGACCACCTCTTCCGGGCTAAGTCCTTCGGATGTGCTGGTGAACCCCCGGAGATCCGATGTAAGTAGGGTAATGGGCGGCGATCGCCACCCATTTTTAAGCCCTCGGGATTTTCCAATAAACTAGACACCACTTGGTCGGTCAAATAACGGCCAAAAGTATTGCGTACCTGTACCCCGGCCCGGGCCATCCAGGCCACAATAAATACTCCCGAACCTAACAATCCCAACATGGGGGGAATGATCGGCAACCACCAACCGACCACCAGGGCCCCGTAGGTGATCACCGATAGACCTCCTAAACTTCCCATAATGGCGGCGATCGGTAACCACTGACCCCCGGATCGTCTGGTGGCATAGCGCAACTGCCAAGTAATCACTGCCCCCAGAAAAGACCAAACCCCAATCCAAAGCCACTCCATCGGCTCTGACCAACTTTTTAGCAGGGGTTCATTTTCTATTCCGGCACTGATAATTTGACTAACAACATTGCCATGGATTTCCACCCCTGGCACGGCTCTAGATAATCCCAACGTATTGCTATAGGGGGTGAAGTATAAATCCTTAAAGCTCTCCCCTACTTTCCCTAAGAGAATTACTTTGCCTTTACCCCAATCCGGGGGCAGTTTATCCTCCAGCACATCGGTGAGGGAAACCTTGGGGAAAGTGGATTGGTAATCAATTAATAGTTGAAATCCACCATCATCGGCCCGGATATAACTGCCGCTGTCGGATTGCAGAGGGGAAAACACCACCTCGTTTAAACGAAAATTGTCACTGTCTTCACTGGTGGATTCCGGATAAATTCCAAACTGATCTAAATAACGCAGGGCTAGGTGTAGCCCAAAGCTGTAATGGGGTTCCCCATCCCGTACCAAATAAATGAAACCCCGGCGGACAATGTTATCCGCATCAATAATCAAATCATTAGCCCCCACCTGGTCGGCTCCTTCAATAAGGGAGGGGGATTAACGGTTTCAATGCCCTGTTTGCCGGCTACTTTTTCGATACCCACCAAATTGGGAGTGGTGGTAAAAACCTCCGCCAACTGGTCTGTACCTGGGGGCACGGGCAAATCCCGGTAGAGATCCAAGCCGATCGCCGCTGGCTCCTGGGCCCGGAGTTTGATTAGAATCTTTGCTAGGAGTTCATCGGAAATAATGGGGGTGTTGAGGTAAGTAACATCTTCTTCGTCAATGCCAACAATGACAATGCGATCATCCTGGGGCCGGGGCAAAAGTCTCACACCGGCATCATAACTTTGCCATTCCAAAGACTGTAAAATGCCGGTAAACCTCAGCAAAATCACCATCAGGGTCACAGTGGGGGTAGCAATCCAAATCCCCCTAGATCGCCAAAGGAATTTTTTTCGAGCTGGTGATATTTTCCAAGCCATGAACCTCCCTGAGCCTCCAAATTATTAAAGTCAACCCTATCAAACTAAGAAAAAGTAACTTTTTGTTTGAATATAAGGATATAAACTCTTCTGAAGAAGAGTGAGGGGATAAAAATAGAAAATTTCCTCAAAGATAACAAATTATTGGGCAATTCATTGACTTAAATACCGGCTAAAAAATAGGACTAGCTCCTCAAATACGGCCGTTGACTCCGGCGTTCCGAACTCGTAAAGATACTCGGCATGGGAGAGTCCTTCAAACAGTTGCAATTCCACCGGCACTGCGCCCCGACGTAACTTCCTCTGCAATCTGGCCGTATCACTCAGCAATAAATCCCTGGTGCCACTAATCAAAAGCGTGGGGGGAAGGCCTTCTAAATTGTTGTAAAGGGGAGAAATAAGGGGATGTTTCAGTTCGTGTTCCCCGGCGTAAAGTCTGGCTAAACCTTCTAATAAACCGTCGTAGCTAATGGCAGTGCGGTCAATGTATTCATTGGTAAATACACTATCCCCGGTTTTCGTTAAGTCTGCCCAGGGGGACAAAGGGGCGATCGCCGCTGGTAAGGGTAAATTTAATTGCCGCAGTTGACAAACCAAAGCCAACAGTAGACCCCCTCCGGCCGAGGTACCGAACAATCCCACTTGGCTGACATCATGGGTTTTAATTAATGCTTGCCATACGGCCAACGCATCTTCCAAGGCGGCGGGAAAAGGATTATCGGGAGGTTGACGATAATCAATGCTAATCACCTCAATTTGTCCATAATGGGCCGCTAAAATAGCTTCCCCGGTGGCCAATGTACCTCCAGCAAAGGCATAACCTCCCCCATGGAGATGAACCAAAATTCTATTTTTATTTTCGGGGCTGATTACGGGGGGAGTTAAACGGTAGGTATTGACTCCGGCAATGGTTTGGGGGGCAAGGGTGACCGGAAACTGTTGACGCAGTTGAGCGAATAATTCTTCGCTAGCTTGGTCGTAGCTGGCAATGAGGTTTTTCCAAGCCTCAATATCCCCAAGGTCAGGAACTTGTTTGACCGCCGCCATGGCCTCCGTTGATGATTTGGCGATCGCCATTTGTAGTTCAGGGCTAACGGTGGCGGGAACAGGCAGCGAACGGGCTGGGACTAAACGGGGCGGAAAATCCATTGTGGGTAGTTTGTAAATCTGGGCATTACTAATGGGTGATCGGCAATAAATCAAGAAATGGTATAGCAGATTCAATTTCAGAGAATGCCTTTTTGAAGCCTGAAATACCTACATGTGGAGAGCCTTGTCATGCCTTGGCAAATTGAAATCCGCCATATTTTTTTATGGTTTTCATCTTTCTAACTCTCAAATATTTTTTGCCTTCTTGCCTAGGGAAGACCATTAATCTTTTACTTTGTTTTTCAGATCAACGCCTCTATATTTAATTACTTTACCTGGCATCTCATCAATTTTTTTCTCAGATATTCCAGAAGACTCGTAATCAATCCCCCGATAACATTTGGTTATTTTTTCGGTTTTGGTGATTGGTATATCCGATTTTTTTGACCCGTAACTGATACCACGATATTGAAGTTCTTTGTCCTGCTTTTTCGTGCCTTCAGATTCCTGAAGATTATTTTTATTCTCGAATTTCTGCCATAGAAGCCTAGCAATAACACCCCCTAATACTAATATTGCAATTTGCACTTCCCACGGTGCTAGTAACAAACTTAGCAGTAGGCTTGCAAGGGCAAAAATCCCTGCTAAATGGGCAATATCATGATTAGAGCCTAAGGCTTTATAGCCCACAATTAAACCAATGGTTAGGGGTAGCAAAAATGTGAATTCCATGGTGTCGGTCAATGGCTTTTGGCATTTTATGTATTTTTAACATATTTTCCATTCCTTTATTTGTTAAGTATGTATTTTGTAATACTTTTTTATATAATAGGGAAAGCCAACAATTGACGCTAATTTGAATATTTCCTTGCCCATCTCCTTCTGTGAGTAACTATGATCAGCCCCGATCGCCAGGAACAATTAGCACAACTCCAAACCCTTTACCCAGGAAAGTTTGCCCAAGCTAGGGAAATCTTTAGCCACATTCACCGGGGCGATCGCCTTTTTATCAGTACCGCCTGTGGAGAGCCACAATATTTAGTACAAGAGTTGGTTGACTATGTCGAAAAACACCCCAAGGCATTATTTGATGCGGAAGTACTTCAGGTTTGGACCCTTGGTTTAGCCCCCTACGCCGATAGTAAATTTGCTAAAAATTTTCGCCATAATTCTTTTTTTATCAGCCATCATACTCGCACCGCCGTTAACGAAGGTTTAGCGGACTACACTCCCATTTTTCTTTCCCAAGTTCCCAAATTATTTGACCAGGGATTTGTGCCCATTGATGTGGCTTTAATTCAGACTTCCTATCCCGATGACCATGGCTATGTCAACCTAGGGGTAAGCGTAGATATAGTCAAAGCGGCGGTGGAAAAAGCATCCCTCGTCATTGCCCAAATGAATAGTCAAGTGCCGAGAATCCACGGGGATGGTTTTATTCCCCTAGAAAAAATTGACTATATTATTCCCCACGATGAACCATTATTAGAATATAAACTTGAAGGCAATAGCATTGTCTCTGGCCCCATCGGTAAATACGTTGCTAGTCTTATCCAAGATGGGGATACCATCCAGGTGGGTTATGGCAGTATTCCCGATGCAGTATTGAGCTATTTAAGCAATAAAAAAAATTTAGGGGTGCATACGGAATTAATTTCCGATGGTTTAGTACAATTACTGAAAACTGGAGCCATTAACAATAGTCAAAAAACTAGAAATCGGGGTAAGGTTGTGGCTACTTTCTGCATGGGAAGTAGGGAAACCTATGCCTATTTAAATGATAATCCCGCCGTTGAATTCCGTACCGTTGACTACACCAATAACCCCATTACCATTGCTAACCACGATAATATGGTGGCCATCAATAGTGCGTTGGAAATTGATTTAACGGGGCAATCCACCGCCGAATCCCTGGGCAGTAATTTTTACAGTGGCATTGGGGGACAAGCGGATTTTATGCGGGGAGCCATCATGGCCAAAGGGGGTCGAACAATTCTGGCCATGGAGTCCACCGCCGAAAATGAAACCATTTCCCGCATTGTGCCGTTCCTCAAGGAAGGGGTGGGTATTACCCTTAATCGAGGGGATATTCATTATGTGGTGACGGAATACGGCATTGCCTATCTCCATGGTAAAAATATTCGAGAACGGGCCATGCAGTTAGCGGCGATCGCCCATCCCAAATTTCGACCTTGGTTAATTGAACAGGCCAAAAAGAATCATTTAATTTATGCAGATCAGGCTTTTATTGCGGGTGCCCATGGGGAATATCCCGAAAAATTAGAAACCTACCGCACCACAAGGACAGGGCTAGAATTACTGCTCAGACCGGTGAAATTCAGTGATGAGCCAAATTTGAAAAACTTTTTCTATGCCCTCTCCGACGAAAGTTTGATTAGGCGTTTCATGTCCGTGAGAACCGATATGCCCCACCAACGCTTACAACGGTTTTCAGTGATTAATTACAGCGAAGAAATTATCATTTTGGCGATCATTAAAGAGGAACACCAGGAAGACATTGTTGGAGTAGGTCAGTATGCCCTCAATGAAGACAGCCATACGGCGGATGTGGCCTTCGTTGTGCGGGATAGCTACCACAATCAAGGTATCGGTTCTTTACTGTTAACTTATTTAACCCAATTAGCCAAACAACAAGGTTTACTGGGTTTTACGGCGGATGTTTTGCTAGAAAATCGTGCCATGTTTCATCTATTTGAAAAACAAGACTTTAGGATGGAGCGGCGCATGAGTGAAGGGGTCTATGAACTCAAAATGTTTTTCTAGCTTGCTGGTTACCAAACCTTTTAAACTTGTTTCATCTGATGGTAATTGCCGTCACCAATCCCTCGATAATCCATCATCGAAAACAATGATGAACCTAGCCATCGACTTAGCCCAGAAATTTGGAGACTGTTTAATCCAGCAAGATTACGACACTGCATACTCCCTACTGTCCCTCGAACTTCAGCGCCAATCCCCCCCCGAAGTTCTACAGCAAACCGTAGAAGATATGATCGAATATGGCTCTAGCCCTATCCAAAAGGCGAGCGTTATGGTCGATTGCTCATTAACTGAGTGGCAATATCCCCCCATGGATCCCAATGATATTGTCTGGCTATACATTTCCCTGGAAGGTGAAGATTTTTTGGAAGCTGTATCGGTAATTGTTAGTCAACAGGATGAAAAACTAGTAATTCGATGGCTGGAATGGGGAAGACCCTAGAGCTTAATTAGCTCTTATAAAAGATGTTATTTTTACTGGGGAAGGAAACAAGGCAACGGACTACATTTCCATCCTCCTTTGAATCCCACGGACTAGCCTCTACAAACTAGCCTACATCGGAACAGGTTGTAGGTAGAACGGCATTGAAAAAATATCGGGATGACAGGATTTGAACCTGCGACATCCTGCTCCCAAAGCAGGCGCGCTACCAAGCTGCGCTACATCCCGTCAGTCAGTCACTACAATCTTAGGATAAATTCCCCTGGATGACCAGGGCTATCTACTTTTATCTTTAGATTGGGATTTGATTATTGGTGAAACTAGTCAAACAGACGCCCATAGCGGGCGAGGGCAATCAGGGGAAAATACTGACGGTAATAATGGTAGCGGATATAGAAATGACCGGGGAAACCTGTCCCCGTAAATTCGGCTTCCTCCCAAGTGCCTTTTTCAGTTTGGCCGTGGATTAGGAACCCGATCCCCCGGCTAAGGGCATCCATTAACTCCCCGTCCTGTTTAAGTTCTGGCAACTCTTTCACCCCATCTATTAGGCCAATTAAAGCCCAAGCAGTTTGGGATGCAGTGCTGTTGCCCTTGCCTTTTAATGTCTGGTCTTTATAGCTTTCGCAGGTTTCCCCCCAACCGCCATCGGCATTTTGGCAACTCAGTACCCAGGCGATCGCCGTTTTAATTTGCCTGGTAAAACGTTGGGGAGCATAGATGGCCAGGGCAGAAAGAGCCCCGCTGGTACCGTAGAGGTAATTTACCCCCCAGCGGCCAAACCAACTACCATCCCGTTCCTGTTCTTGCATTAGATAGGCCAAACCCCGCTCTACCCGCTGGGAATCCATTTTTAAATCACAAACCCCCAACATTTCAATAACCCGGGCCGTAATATCGGCGGTGCTGGGGTCAATCATGGCCTTCAAATCCCCATAGGGTAGTTGGTTTAACCAATCCTGATCATTGTCGATGTCAAAGGCGGCCCAGCCTCCGGTTTTGCATTGCATGGTGGCCACCCATTGCAGAGCTTTATTGATGGCCTCCTGTTTACGGGCTTCCCTTGGCAGAGTAATACCTTGCAACGCCATCATCACCACACAGGTGTCGTCGATGTCGGGGTAAAAATTATTGTCAAATTCAAAGGCCCAGGCCCCTGGTTTACCCTGGGGATTTTTTACTTGCCAATCGCCGTAGGTAAGAATTTGTTTATCCAATAACCACTCCCCGGCCTTCACCAAAGCGGGATGATCTTTTTCCAGATTGGCTTCTGCTAAGGCCCGCACTACCCAGGCCGTATCCCACACCGGGGACACACAGGCCTGGATGCCATAGGTATCTTCCGTTTCGATGGCAAAATTGTCGATCGCCGCTAGACCCCTTTGGATATGGGGATCATGGACATCGTAGCCGAGTAATCTTAATGCCAGGATGGAATAGATCATGGGGGGAATAATCCCAGCCCAATCGCCACTGACTTCCTGCCGTTCCAAAATCCATTTTTCCGCCAGGGTTAAACCCTCTGCCCGCAAAGGAACAACCTGGGCTTTTTCCTGCAATTTAAATAGGGAATCTAAACCAACAAAAATATCCCAAATGGTGCCACTTTCTGGTAGTTTGTACTGCACATTTTCAATACCCTCGGCGTAGAGTTCATCCACCCGTAAACCCTGGGCAATGTCATAGACAGGTTTTTGATCACAGACGATGGTTAGGGGCACGGTGGTGGAACGGGCCCAACTGGACATTTCATAGATGGTGAAGGGGAAACCGTTGGGCAAGAGCATAATCCAGGGGGGAATGGAGGGGGTGCCCCGCCATTGATAGCAACCAATCAAAGCCAGGTTTATTTTGGTGAAAATGCGGGATTTGCTGATGCCCCCCCGGGCCACAATAAAGTTCTTGGCTTTGACCATGGCCGGATCGTTGCGCCGGTACTCCCAAAATGCGGAGGGCGGTGTAGGCTTCCACGCTGGTACTCAGTTCCCCGCCGTCGCCGTAATAAATTTCCCAGCCGCCGTGGTCCCGTTGCTGTTGCAGTAAATAATTTTTGGCCTTGGCTAGGGGTCTTTGCTCTGCGGTGCCCAAAATTTTGTGAAGAATGATTACCTCTGCGGTGAGGGTAACGTTGGACTCCAGCTCGGACCACCAATAACCCTCGGGGTATTGCTCCGACAGTAAAAATTCCCGACTAGCGGCGATCGCCTGGTGAAGTTGTTCCGTGGTGGGACGGTGGGGGGTGACGGGGGCGGAAATGACCATGGAGGGCGTTGTAAATTTTTCTTTACAAAGATAGCAGATGAACTAGATATCCCCGCATCTTCCCATTGTTAGGGCTTGCCTTGGCGGACGGCGGCTATGCCAATGGGAAAAAATCAATGGTAGTTACCCCGGTTTTAAAATCAGGGGAAGGCGATCCCCGTTGCCATTGTTACCCCAATAAGGGATAGTATTTACACAATCCAAAATGCAAACTCCATAGCCAGAGATGAATGCCATGGGCTTGTTCGGAACTGCGGTGGTTTAGATTTTGGGCAACGCAATCAAAAAGGAGAGGCTGGCCATGGTCGGGTTAGAAGCCTGTGTTTTCGGCACGGTAATCATCGGATTTTTAGGTCTGATTTACAAAGGCAACTTGTTTATGAAAATCATCGCCATGGATGTGATGAGTACGGGAGTAATTGCTTATTATTGCTTGATTTCCTCCCGCACCGGTTTTCTGACCCCCATTGTCACAGGGGAAAAGTTAAACCCAGCCTATGCGGATCCGGTGCCCCAGGCTGTCATCCTAACGGCGATCGTCATTGGTCTCTCCATTCAGGCCTTGATGTTGGTGGCAACGATGAAGTTGGCCCAGGATAATCCCACCCTGGAAGTGAAAGCGATTGAAAAACAGTACTGGCCATGACCTTATTTGCCCTGCCCGCGGAGTTTGATAGTTTGCCCTGGCTGACGGGAATTATTTGTTTTTCCCTGATGGCGGGGTTTGGCGGCTATTTATTGCCGGTCTTAGTACGATTTTTAGCCTTGGTAGTCTGTCTATTAACTGGGGGCTTAGCCTACTTGGCCTTTGCCATCCCCAGCACCGAACAGTGGCAGTTGTTGGACAGTTTTGGGGTGACCCTCCAACTCGATGCCCTGTCGGGCTACTTTTTATTGACCAATGCCCTGGTGACCCTGGCGGTGTTGTTGTACTGCTGGGGTAGCGACCGCACGGCGTTTTTTTATACCCAGTTAATTATTCTCCACACCACCGTTAATGCAACTTTTATCTGTGGGGACTTTATTAGTCTTTACGTGGGGTTGGAAGTGGTGGCGATCGCCGCTTTTTTACTGATGACCTACCCCCGGCAACCCCAGATTATTTGGCTAGGACTGCGCTATTTACTGCTCAGTAACACGGCCATGTTGTTTTACTTGATCGGGGTGGCGCTGGTTTATAAGAGTAATCAATCCTTTGCCTTCAGCGGTTTAACCCAGGCTCCCCCGGAGGCGATCGCCCTGATTTTTTTGGGATTACTGACCAAAGGGGGCATTTTTCTGGCGGGGTTGTGGTTGCCCCAAACCCACGGCGAGGCGGCCACTCCCGTTTCGGCTCTGTTGTCCGGGGTGGTGGTGAAAGCGGGGATTTTACCCCTGTTGCGTTGTGCCATGTTGTCGGAGCAATTGCTTTTACTGGTGCAGGGTTTAGGGGTAGCTACGGCCATTTTTGGGGTCAGTTATGCCATGCTCGCCAAGGATAGTAAGCGGATGTTGGCCTTTCACACCGTTTCCCAAATGGGCTTTGTCCTGGCGGCCCCCGTTGTCGGGGGGGTTTTACGCCCTGACCCATGGTCTGGTCAAATCCAGTTTGTTCCTCTTGGCGGGCAATTTGCCCAGTCGGGATTTCAAAATTTTGAAAAAAACCCCGATCGCCTATGGCTTTTGGATTCCCCTGGTGTTGGCTAGTTCTTCCATTGCCGGTTTTCCCCTCCTGGCGGGCTTTGAAGCCAAAACCCTGACCCTCAAAGGTCTGCCCCCCTGGTTGGCGATCGGTTTAAATATTGCGGCGATCGGTACCGCCATTTCCTTTTCTAAATTTGTCTTTCTTAAACCGATTTTTCTAGGGGAAACCCTATCTCAACGGGTTAGGACTAGCCCTGTTCGTCCTGTTGGGGGGACTGGTTCTGGGCAACGTCGTTTACTGGGAAGCCTTTACCCCAAGCAATTTACTAAAAGCTCTGCTGACTTGTCTAGTGGGAGCCGGATTGTATTGGGGCGTGGTCAAAAGCCTAAACTGGAAACTCCCTGATAGCGGCGAAAAACTCGATCACCTCATCGGCGTGATGAGCATTAGCTTAACCTTATTATTCGCTTGGATTTTGGCATGATGATTGGATATTAATATGAATGGATTACTAGATGTCAGCTTACGACTCGGTATTTGGTTTTTGTTAACCGGGGATCTCAGTCTAGGCAATATTCTCATTGGTTTGATTGTGGCCCTGTTAATTCCCCGTCGTTCTGTACCCCGCCGGGTATGGAGGGATGGGCTTAGGGTTTTCAAGGAAATTCTCCTTGCCATTCCCCAGGCCTACATTGAAGCTTGGCAGATGATTCTCCACCCCCACAATGAAACTTGGATTGAACGGCAGGAATTTTCACCCCAACGGACACGGGGGTTAATTTTTCTGGATATTTTTCTGATTACTTTTACCCCCAAAACTATAGTTTTGAAATACCACGAAGAGGGGTGGTACGAAATTCATCACATTGGTACAAAGGAGAAAAAATGACTGTTCTACTGTGGACTATGTTATTAGCGGTATTGATCCCGCTTGTAGCCACTATTCAACGGGGTAATATCTGGCTGAAAATGCTTTCCTTCGCCAGTGTGGCCACAAAAACATCGATCATTATCCTCGTGGTATCGGTGTTGCGGGATGATTGGATGATTGGCATGGTGGGGGTTTTGATCCTCAGCGCCGGGAATGCGGCTTTGATGTTATTAGCCCAGTTAATTCGCAGGATGGAGACCCTATGAGCACCACCATCATTGATTGGCTGACCAACGCTTGCCTAGCCATGGGCATTCTTTTTTGGTTATTCGGCACTTTTCCCCTACTCCAGGGGCGGCGATCGGTCATTGTCAAACTCCATCTTTTAACGGTGTCCGATACCCTCGGCTCCATGGCGATCGTGGTGGGGTTATTTTTAAAACTGCCCAGGGAATGGCCTCTCCTGCTCTTGGCGATTATTTGTCTCTGTCTGTGGAATACCATTCTGGGTTATGTGTTGGCCTACTGTGCCGCCGGGGAGAAAAGAAGCAATGTTTAATTTGGCAGACCAAACGGAAATTTTGGCTTTTACCCCCCTGTTACCTTTTTGTGCCCTGTTAGTGGTGATCCAAGGTAATCCCTACCAGGCTTTGGTGATGCGGGGCATTTTGGGGGCTGTGGCGGCTTTGATTTATGCCCTCTTGGGGGCGGCGGATGTGGCCCTAACGGAAGCGCTGGTGGGCACAATGTTATCCATTACCCTCTATGCGGTGGCGGTGCGTTCCTCTTTGGTGCTGAGATTGGGGGTACTTCTCCCTCCAGGCAACGAAGATGGCGATGATTTGAAGATAATTATTCCAGAGGATGAGGAGGCCATTACGACGGCGATCGCCCCTTACCATCTGCGGTTAGAAATATTGACCTATGGGGACATGGATAGCTTGATGGAGGCTTGGCAATCCAGAAAAATTCATTGTTGGTACGAAACAGACTGCGCCATTTTAAATACATCCGTTGTGCGTTTGGAGGAAATTCTGGCCCCGGCCTTGCTCCCCAGGCGATCACCGTTAAATTAATGTCTGCCCAGGAATCCATCAAGCCAGTCTATTCCCAGGAGGTGGCCCCATGAAAGTGATTTATGTAATTGCGGCCCTATTGTTCTACGGCAAAATGTTGTTGGCCACGGGGATGAATATTGAGCCCCTGGAGGAATGGACCGTGGTGCAAAATTTGGTGGAACAAACCGGTGCCCCCAATGCGGTATCGGGAATTATTTTCCGCAACCGCCTCTATGACACCCTGTTTGAAGTGGTGGTGTTTACGATCGCCATTATGGGGGTCAGGTTTTTGATGGCGGAGGAAAAACCGGCAACAATGGTGTACCAAGTCAGCGATGCCCCCTCGGTGGTTTTGGCCCGTTTGGGAGCCATGATTGCCCTCTTGATTGGGGTGGAATTGGCCCTGCGGGGGCACCTTAGTCCAGGGGGCGGTTTTGCGGCGGGGGTGGCGGGAGGTACGGCCATCGGTCTGGTGGCCATCACTTCTTCCCCGGAATGGCTCTATCAGCTTTATGAAAAGTGGCGGGCGGCGGTCTGGGAAAAACTTTCAGTACTGGTTTTTCTGGCTTTCGGGGCCTTAAGTTTACTAGGCTTGGTTTTTCCCTTCGACCAAGCGGGCTGGATTCCTCTACTCAATGTACTGGTGGCGGTGAAGGTGGCGATCGGTTCTTGGGGAGCGGTGCTGGTATTTATCCGCTACCGGGGTTTACTGTAACGGGGGCAGGATTTATGCCATCCCCCCCACTTCCGTTGTCCCTATTTTTAAAAACCCCTTGCTATGGCAGATATCTCAATGGCTTCCTCTGTAAATACACGGCCCTATTTTGCCACCGTAGCCCGGGGCTTGGAGGCGATCGCCGCTGAGGAATTAACCCAATTGGGGGCCCAGGATGTGAAACCAGAATTTGCAGGGGTCGCTTTCCAGGGGGACAAGGCCCTTCTGTATCGAATTAATCTCTGGTCCCGGTTGGTGTATCGGGTATTAATGCCCATTGCCACCGTCAAAGCCTTCAATGCCCAGGATTTATACCGGGGTATCAAAAAGTTGGATTGGGATGAATTTCTTAGCCCGGAGCAAACGCTACAGATTAATTGCACCGGCAGGAATCCCCAACTGAACCATAGTCATTTCACCGCCCTCCAGGTTAAAAATGCCATCGTTGACCAACAGCGCGATCGCCATCAACGGCGCTCCAGCATTGATTTAGAGCATCCTGATCTTGTCATTAATGCCCACATCCACCAAAACCATTGCCAATTAAGTTTAGATAGTACGGGGTTTAGTTTGCACCGCCGGGGTTATCGTCCCGCCATGGGGCAAGCTCCCTTAAAAGAAACCCTGGCTTCGGCCCTATTGGCGATCGCCGGGTGGACGCCAGAGCAACCTTTGTTTGATCCCCTGTGTGGTTCCGGCACGTTTCTGTTGGAAGCCGGAATGCAGAGTTTGAACATTGCCCCCGGTAAATTTCAACCTGCTTTTTGTTTTCAGCAATGGCCGGATTTTGACCAAGCACTCTGGGAAAGTTTATTAACCCAGGCCCAGGAAGGGGAAAGGGACACATTACAGGCCCCTATTTGGGGCAGTGACGGCGATCGAGAGGTCATTCAAGAAGCCAAAACCAATGCCCAACAATGTCAGCTAGCAGGAAAAATCCATTGGCAATGGCAAAATTTTGCCGACATTGAACCACCTGCCGAGGCGGGGGTACTTATTTGTAATCCCCCCTACGGAAAACGCATTGGCAATGAAGAGGAATTGGGGGATTTTTATAAACAAATCGGCGATGTGCTCAAGCAACGATTCAAAGGTTGGACAGCCTTTATCCTGAGCGGCAACAAGGCTTTAACTAAGCGCATTGGTCTCCGCACCTCTGCCCGTTTTCCTGTCAATAACAGTAATTTACCCTGCACTCTCCTCAAATACGAGTTGTATTAGGCTGAGTCGCCAACAATTGGTCAATACGGCTACCTCCAATTGCTCCGATTTGCTCTCCAATGATTTTTAATCTGCCAAAATTGGCTAATCTCCAAACCTTGAGGCTTCAAAACGTGAAATTACTACTCCGTTTACTTTCTTTGGCAACGGTGCTGGTGTGTCAACAAACCGCTTTTGCTTTTGAACCATCAGAGGTAATTAAAGCAACCACCATTCTGAAAACCCAAACCAGTTGGGATGGTCAACCCTTGGGCTATCCTGAAGGCCCCGCAGAAATTATCGGTATGATCATTGAGATTGCCCCTGGTGCAGAAACGGGCTGGCATTCCCATCCAGTACCTTCCTTTGGCATTCTTTTGGAAGGGGAGCTGGAAGTTACCCTAGCGGACGGTCAAAAAAAGTTAATTAAACCTGGAGAAGCAGTGGCGGAGGTGGTCAACACTGTCCATAATGGTCGCAACGTTGGGGAAGGAATAGTCAAAATCGTTGTTTTCTATGCTGGAGCAACAGACCTACCCATAACGGTTAACGAAACCACAAAAAATTAGCAAACTATTGATAACGACGGCGAAAACGGCGATAAAATTTAGCTCCCTTACTGCCATTACAAGCCTGACAAAGGGTTTGTAGATTACTCATATCGTTACTTCCTCTTGATCAAGGCGATCGCCATTAATTTCTGATCATGACAACGATCTTCTTATCTCCCATCATGTCCCTTGGCAATAGGGTTGACAAAAATAGTTTAGAGTTATTTATTTAAGTTCAAGTAAGTTCAAGTCTAGCTTTTGCCTGAGTACGACGACGTTTCCACCAAACACCGGCCCCGATAAAGGCAACAGACCCTAAAATGGGTGCTGCATCAGACTCCAAGGGAACAGGCGTGGCTCCAACGTTTATCGTGATGGAGTCGGCATTATCACCAGAGTTAAAGCCAGAGGTATAGGTTCCGGGAGTCAAACCCAGACTAGCGAAAGTCCCTGTATATGACACTGTACCGTTAAGTTGTTCGCCATTGTACCCTACCAAAAAAAATACGGATGAACCACCCCCAAGGGCATCTAAAGGGTCTAGGCCAAAGAAAGAGCCCAAAGCAGTATTGTTGGAAGTAAATCCACTAGTGCCAAATGCCAAATTATCTGGAGCGGTCAGTGCTCCAGCATAAACATCTGTATTTAGCGCCACTCCCGGACTAATTACCACAAAACCATCATTTGGGATTACTCCACCAAGTCCGCTGTACGAACTGGGGTTTGGAGATAAGCCGGTAACATTAAGCGAACCATTCAGCGTTAACGCCACATTATTGCCCCCGGTTTCGGTAAAGGTGATGGACATAATAGCCGCAGCTTTTTGGGGGATTAAGGCCATTGAGAGCAAGGACGCAGAGAGGGTAGCACCAGCAACAAGGCCAAACTTGTTCAATTTACGGGAAGAAAGCATAAAGCCCCTGATTCTGAATAGACTTTTAACAGTAACTGGGACAGTTTTTTGGTCAATATGTACTATTTAAATATAATAACTTTTTCTTGGGGTGAGGTTAATCGGCTTTTATCCAGATCATTCACTTTTAGGCGGTTTGCAAAAAGTTCTCCACCGCTTGGGGCGTGGGTTGGGCGGCGATCGCATTGGCGACTTTGTACTAAAATCCACGGCGGATTGTAACGGCAGCGAAATTCTGCAAGAGCTATGCGGTCATCTCAATTTCGATTTGGAGACGATCGCCTCTGCCATCTGTATTCCCTGCCGGATGCCCTATATCACCAGCATGTTTATGCCCCGTGCCCAAGGCGATCGCCCGCTGCCCGTGCCTAAAAACTCCAAGAATCTCGCCTTTATCAGCCAGTTTGTCGAAATCCCCGATGATGTCGTTTTTAAGGTGGAGTATTCCGTCCAGGTGGCGCAAATGGCAGTCTACGAACTGCTAGGCATCGAGCGCGAAATTCCCCCAATCCTGCACCATGACGACTCCATCAAGGTGAAACTTGACGCGGTAGTTAAGGCGTTTCGATAACGATTCAAGTTGAGTCAATCACAATTACAAAAGGAAACTACCATGCAAGTCCAAATCAATACTGGTCAAAACATCGAAGGTCACGAAGCACTAGCCGCTCATTTCACTGATGTAGTAGAAGAGAGTCTGAGTCGATTCAGCGATCGCCTCACTAACGTTAATGTTCACCTCAGTAATCAGAACAGCGAGCAGGTGGACGGCAATGACAGTATGCGTTACATGATCGAAGCCCATATCTCAGACTACCAACCTCTGGTGGTAACCCATCAGACAGAGACCCTAGACCAAGCCGTTGACGGGGCGGCGGAGAAATTAACCCACTTGGTTGAGCACACCCTGGGGCGACTAGAGCACGAAGCGAGTCATCGAACTGACCCACCGCTGTTTAGCTGAATTAATTGTTAATAATTTTTTGATTAGTAGGGGTAACTCATAAATTACCTCTACTAAAAAATAGGGGTCATCACTTTCGCTTCTATCTCGATTATCAAGAACCCGATCATGAAACATTTCATTAGGCGATCGCTCAGAAGAAAGTAAATTTATTTCCATCTGGCTATTCGTCATCAGTGTGCTGTCGGTTATCTTGCTCTACGCCTGTAGTTTGCCCCTACCTGTCAATATCATGGCAAAAGCATCCCCAGCCCAACCTCAACATTGGTTTCTCAAGCCCAAACATTTACTTCTAACGGTGAGCGTATTTATTTAACATCAACAAGCGATCGCGGCACGAATATTACCACCACTGGTGGGTCTTCATGGGGAGGAATGATGGGGAACAGGGGAATGATGGGAAATGGCACTGTCTTGGTGACCTTAAATTCCTTGGCTAATAGCGCAATCAATTCCTGGTTTGCCTTGCCATCAACCGGAGGAGATTTAAGATAAACAATTAGACTACCATCCTCGGCATCGAATCCCATGGGGGCGAGGTGCTGCTCAACCATGAAGTCACGAATTTCCGAGTTGTTGATAAAACGGTGACTGGCGTTGAGGCGATCGATCTCACCACCCATCAAACCAATGAATTTACGGCTGAAACTGTGATTTGTAATATTGATCCCAAAAGAGCCGCCAAGATGATTGGGATCGAAAAATTCTCGAAAACTGTGCGCCGCAAACTGGACTATGAATATTCAGCATCAAACTTTATGGCGTACTGCGTCGTTAAAGATATTGATCTGCGGGACTATGGTTTTGGCAAGTGGAATCTCTTTCATACGGGGCATCAGGATCTGAATGAAGCCTTTACCCAAATGTCCGATCGCCATGATTTTTCTAATCCTAGTTTTGCAATTACAACGCCAACTTTATTGACCGCAGCGACTCGGGACTGCCCTGAAGATTGCCAGATTGTGGAATTTTTGACTGTAGCGAATTATGGATACTTTAATCAATTAAAGGATAGCAATCCCAAAGCTTATAGGCAGAAAAAACAAGAAATCTTGGATTCTATCCTTGATGTTGTGGAAAAAAACTATGTGCCAAATTTCAGAAAACACATGATCTTTGATATCACGGGCAGCCCCACGACGAATGAGCGTTTTTGTTGGAGTCCGAATGGCAATTCCTACGGCTCTAGTTTAACTCCCAAAAATATGGGGCTAGGGCGATTAGATCACGAAACCTCCCTCGAACATTTCTATTTCTGCAATGCCTCATCTGGCTATCCAGGCTTTGCTCCCACAGTCTGGACAGGGGCATTGCTCTATCAACGATTATCTGACGATCAGATCTTAGGCGATCGCTAAATAACAACATCAAAACAGACAAGTATTTTAAAACTCTTCCCATCATTGATCTGGAGATAAATTATGAAAATCGCTATTATTGGCGGCGGAGCTAGTGGCATGGCTACAGCCTACTTGCTCGATAAAGAAGGACATCAGATTACTGTGTTTGAGCGGCAGCCGATATTGGGGGGACATATTCGGACACTGAACAAAAATCTGAAGCCTAACCAAGCCGATTGCGATCAAGTTTTAGAAAGCGGTGTGCTTGAATTTCCAACTGAATTTCATAACTTTATGGCATTGATGAAAGAGCTAGAGGTAGATCTAGAACCTGTCAATATTGGTTCAGGGATGTTCCGAAAAGATGGTAGCCACTTTTTATCGGGAGGGGCGATCAATAAGAATTTTTCAGGTTTCCACGCCCTAACCGAACGTTTACGCCTTGATACTATCTACGCCCGTTCTGCTGGAGTCTGGTTGAAAGTGCGATTTGCTAAGACACGAGATTTTCATGATCAACCGCTATCAGACTACTTAAAACGCCCTTGTAGTCGCAATACTTGGCTGAAATTAATGGTTATGTATAGCTACTCAATGCCCTTTGAACTGATTGATGATTTCCCCGCAGAGTTAGCAATTCCGATGTTGCTCGACTACATTTCAGTCAATTGGGTCAGGGTTAAAGGCGGTGTGTATACTTACATCGAAAAAATCTTGGCACGATTTAAAGGTGAGATTTTACTGAATGCAGAGATTGCTCATATTTCCAGAAGTTTGGATGCGGTGAAAGTGGTGCAAACGACAGGTGAAATGCAGGAATTTGATAAGGTCGTATTTGCGACATCGCCTGACCAAGTGATGGCTTTATTAGCAGACCCAACCGAGGCGGAAACGAAAAGATTTTCTGCATGGAAAGCAAACCATATAACCAGCATCGTTCATCGCGATAGTTCTATGTATGCCCCCCATGATATTAAAACACCTTCAGAATTTGATTTTTTCCAGACAAAAAATAGCTGGGGTTATAACGGCTATTTGAATCAACTTTGCGCTATATCTTCTTCACTTCAACATCATTTTTTATCGTTTCAATTAGAAGAATTGATTGCCAAAGATCGCATCATTCACACACAGGAACATTACACGCCTTTATATACCACGGAGTCTTTTCGATACCGCAATGAGGTAGTTGAAACGAATGGCGAGAATAATACTTATCATGCAGGAGCCTATCTTGGTGATGGCTTACATGGAGGGGCGATCGATTCAGCCTATCGAGTTGCTCAACTAATTAGCTCTAGTAAACCTCAACTTTCCCCGCAGTTAACTGTAGCGACCCGCAATCATAAATGAGTGGCGACCGCAATCATCGGGATTTTGGGACCAGATTAATTGCAACTGTCCGATGGCTTGGGACCGAATTAACTGCAACTATCTTATAAACTTTAGAAGCTGAAACCCAATTAAATGCAACTAACCCTCTTCCATCAGACTGAGGGAATTAGAATGGAGGTAAAAGGCTGAAAAGCCCGGAGGGAGTATGACAAGGACAAGAGAGGCGAAAAAGACAGTACAGTGTGTAGACACATACAGTGAACTGTATAAAGATATATTTCCAGAAGTGAGGTCTTATGAGTCATTCAAATATATTATTGTGGGAATATTAAGTGATATAAAAAGAAAGAGTTTACCGGCAATAGCATCATCATTAGGACTGAAAAATGAACAGGGACTACTGCATTTCATAACAGATTCTCCTTGGGAATCAAAAGAATTAGAAAAAAGAAGGTTAAATATCATCTTAGAAGTTCTAGAAGGAAGAGAAATCATAGTTATAATAGACGAAACAGGAGACGCCAAAAAAGGGAAAACAACAGATTATGTAAAAAGACAATACATTGGAAATTTAGGAAAAATAGAAAACGGTATAGTGTCAGTAAATGCCTATGCTTACTGTGATGGGGTAACGTTTCCTTTAAAGTCAAAAGTGTTTAAACCAAAAGAAAGATTAAAAGAGGAGGATAAGTACAAAACAAAACCAGAATTGGCAGTAGAGATAATAAAAGAACTAGAAGAAAGTGGTTTTAAAATAAAAAGAGTAGTATCAGATAGCTTATATGGAGAAAGCCATAGCAATTTTGTCAGTGCTATAGAGGAATTAAAAATAGAATATGCAGTGGGAATCCGCAGTAATCATGGGGTATGGCTTCCAAATGAAGCTAAAGTAAGGGCAAATAAGTGGAGAAGATTTGATCACATAAGATGGGATGGAAAACAGGAAGATAGGTATATAAGAGAGATAGTTTATGGTAAAAAAGGAGCAATAAGATATTGGGAAATTAAAACAGAAAAAGAAAAAGAGGAAGAAAAAGACGGGTGGTTTGTAATGACTCGAATACCAGGCATTACATATAAAGAAGTCGGCAGAATATATGGAGTAAGGGCATGGATAGAATATGGATTTAAGCAATGCAAAAGTGAATTAGGATGGGCGGATTTTAGGGTAACTCATTATGAACAAATCCAAAAATGGTGGGAATTGGTGATGTGTGCATATTGTATGATTTGCCTTTACGATGATGATTTTAATCCGACGGTGAATCCTATACCAAAATCCCATCAAAAGCATGAGCAATGGAAGGGAGAAAAAGGCTGGAAGACCTGGTTAAATAATCTTAGGCTTGTCACCTCTGTACTTAATGCAGTAAGTCTGATTAAAAAATGGGTGAAAGTGTTCCCAGTTGCCCATCTTTTGAGAGAATTAGCTAAGCTTTTTAATAGGGTTAATGAGCTTGACAGATTAAAATATCTAGTAAATTTATGGGATGACTTTTATTATTCGTCTGCCTAGACTGATGGAAGAGGGTTACAGCAGATAGCGTATCAATCCGGTACAGCGATAGAGGATGAAATGCTTATGAATATAGACTTTCGTTGTGCCACCTGGATGTCAAATCTGCTGTAGCAGAGGCAAGCCTAATTTGTAAGTTAAACTTCATTTTTAAGAGCAGCCTTTGTCAACTCAATTTCACACTGTAAAACCATGTTGCCGTAGCCGGTTCCTTGGAAGGCGATGGAATTGACATATAGACAATAATCCCGCCGAGCTTTTTGAAATGCCATGAACTGACTAACATTACTCTGGTCTAAGTTGTTTTTTTCTAAATGCTCCATCCACAGATCACGATACTGTTGAGTTGGGGCAGTAGCTGCCGTTGCGGGGACTTGATTCAATAACGCCTTTAACTGATCATCAAGGGCTTGTAATTGTTTTTGAAAACATTGATAAGTCAGTCCAGTTGAGCCAGCCTGATTGCAGTTGTTTTCAGCGAGGGATGGTTTTGATAAGGTCACTGAGATAGCCAGGGCAGTAAGGAGGAGCTTAGAAAAACTAGATGAGTATTTCATGATTATTTAAGAAAATGAATCAATATAATTGATGATTTCAATTAGAGTAAAGTATTGAGTGAATTAGCACCACCATTAGATGGTCAAAAAATTTTGCCATGGTTCAGCGAACCTATCATCAGCCAAGATCCTTGGAATTTTGCATGAACAGTATCGCCCTGGTGGATTGCAACAACTTCTATGTGTCCTGTGAGCGGGTCTTTCAACCGCAGTTGAACGGGAAGCCGGTGGTGGTGGTGTCCAATAATGATGGTTGTGTGGTAGCAAGATCGCCAGCAATTACGGCCGTGAAATTCGCCAAGCGATTAAACAATGGGTCGGTATTCCTGTTTCCGTGGGCATTGCTCCAACGAAGGTGTTGGCCAAGGTGGCGACGGAAGTGGCGAAAACGGTGAAAGCGGGGGTGTTCTGTTTAGACCAAGCCGCCGCCGATGACATACTGGCAACGATGCCCATTCAGGATATTTGGGGCATTGGACGACGGTTAGCAAAATGGTTTACCGCCAGGGGCATTTCAACGGCGTTGCAGTTTAAACAGGCCCATCCTGAACTGATACGCAAAAAGATGGGGGTGGTGGGGCAACGGTTATTACTGGAACTCCGGGAGTGATCTAAATTTTGTGTAAAGAGGAAAATTAAAGTGAAAAGCGTCCGGGAAAAAGAATAGCAAAATGAGAAGCAGCGGATCGCCGATTTTTGTTAGCTTTGTTGCCCATCCCGATAATACCAGTTAAAACTGTCATTGACATTTCTGGTCTGTGTGCTTAGGATAGTTCCATGAGCACATTGCAACAATTCAGCCAGGACTCAAAACCTTGGTCTCTCGACGAATTTGTGGAGATAGTCAACGGATTATTGCCCCAATTTCTACCGGAAGAAAAGTCCCATACCAGGGTGCGGGAGGAAATAACTTCCCGGTTGGTAAGGCATTACGCCGGCATGGGATTGTTGGATGAACCCCTCAAGGAAGGCCGAGAAGCCCGCTATATCTACCGACATCTTTTACAAACCCTATTGGTAAGGCGTTTATTGGTAGAGGGTTACGGCGCTAGTGCCATCGACAGCTTAGCCAAATCGAAAACCAATCAAGAATTAGAAGCATTACTCCAGGGCGGGGTGGTACTCACCCTAACCCCCGCTAATCCTGCCCTTAATTTTCTGGAAGAAATTCAACAACGGTCAGCTAAATCTGTTCCAGGTAAATCTCAGTCCAGGGAGGCTCAGCAATCCGTTGAGTCTAAGTCAGAAAAAACACCATTACCAACCCCTTCCGTTTGGACAAGGTTAGTGATTCTGCCGGGTTTAGAAGTCCATGTCCGCAACGATTTTTTGTTACCCAGCACCCATCAGGAGCAACAGAATCTTCTGCAACGGATTTTACAAAGTCTTTCATCAATCAAGAAAAAAAGGTTTAACCAATGAACACGCCCCAAGTTAGTTTTATTCCCCTCAAAAATGCCGTTTGTTCTGAACGGGCAACAACGTTGGATTTGATTATCCGCATTAATCCACCGCCTCCACCGGAAACCAATAAATCCCGACCGAGCTTGAACCTTGGTTTTGTTATTGACCGTTCTGGCTCTATGCAAGGTCACAACAAAATTACCTATGCCCGCCAAGCGGTGTGCTACGCCATTGATCAACTATCTCCGGTTGATCGCCTAAGTGTCACCATTTTTGATGATCAGGTACAAACCCTAATCCCTAGTACCTTGGCAAAGGACAAAGCCCAGCTAAAACGTTTAGTGCAGGGAGTTAATCCTGGGGGATGTACTGATTTACACGGGGGATGGCTACAGGGAGGCATCCAAGTTAGCCAAAATCTTAGTGCTGAATTGAATCGGATTATTTTGTTATCCGATGGCTTAGCCAATCGAGGGGAAACTAACCCCGATGTCATTGCCACCGATGTCCATGGTTTAGCTCAACGGGGGGCCAGTACCACTACCCTGGGACTGGGGGATGACTACAACGAAGATTTGCTGGAAGCCATGGCCCGCAGTGGGGATGGCAATTATTACTACGTTGCTGATGCGGAACAGCTACCAACTATTTTTGAGCGGGAATTGCAGGGTCTGGCCGCCACCTATGGCAATGGCGTGACTTTGACGGCTACTTCCCAGGCTGATGTACAGGTGTTGGATTTGTTGAATGATTTTGAGTTGGACAATCAAGGACGCTACCAGCTCCCGAATCTGATTTATGGCGACCCCATTGATGTGGTGGTACGGCTGAAAGTCCCCGCTATGAAGGAAGAACAGCCCCTCGGTACAGTGTTGCTCCGTTGGTTGGATGGGGAACGGCAGGAACAGATCTTGACGGTTAATTTCCAGCTACCGATAGTGACTAAAGCGGAGTTTGAAGCCCTACCTCTGAACCAGGAAGTGCAACAGCAGGTGGCTTTGATGATGTCGGCCCGGGCTAAAAAGGAAGCCATACAAAGGGTTGATCGGGGAGACTATGGGGGAGCTGGTCAAGTGTTGCAAGATGCTCGCAACGAAATTGTCAGTGCTAATTTGCCCATGTCTGCACCAGAAGCGGCGGCGTTGGAGGATTTAGAACAAAAGCTCAATCAGCGGGAGTACAGCTCTTACCGGAAGATGTCCAGTGCCCAAAATTATCGACGCAATTATCAGCGGTCGGCGGGGCATTCTGACTTGCTCTATGCTTTCCAAAAGGGGCCTCGGTTGGGGGATATTACCAAGGAAAAAGTGGAAGCCATTGTTAATTCCACGGATCGGAATTTGTCCGATAGTGGTGCTTTATCCCGGTCAATTCATCGAGCAGCAGGGCCGGAGTTGTTGAGGGCTTGTCAGGATTTGCAGGGTTGCACGGTGGGGGGAGCCAAGCTAACTCCTGGTTTTAATCTCAGGGCTAATTGGGTCATTCACACCGTTGCTCCGAAGTGGAAAGGGGGTAGCCATGGGGAAGAAGAATTATTGGTTAGCTGTTACCAAAATTGTTTGCAGTTGGCGATGTCCCAAGGTATTCGTAGTCTTGCTTTTCCGGCGATCGCCTGTGGTGCCATGGGTTTTCCCCCCGAAATAGCGGCCCGCATTGCTTTGGAAACGGTTAGTAATTTTCTCCTTTCTAATATGGCGATCGGTTCTGTGGTCTTTGTTTGTGCTGATAAGGAAACTTTGCAGTATTACCAAGAAGCATTCCAACGGGTCGTCGCTTGGTAAAAAATGTTAATGACCTAAGGCTAAACTAAAATTATTTTCCCTAAAAAAGTACCAACTATGTCTTCAACCCACGTTATTAAACTGGAGTGCCACGGTAACAGGCAGAGCTTGACTTTACCCGAGGATCTCCATCTCAATGCCACGGAAGTGCAGATCTATTTCCAGAATGACCGGTTAATTATTGAGCCTCTTCCCCGCTTTTCTTTGTTAGCTAACCTAGCTCTTTTGGATGACATAGAAGAGGACTTTCCCGACAATTTTACTGACAATCTCCCTCTAGATGATATTGATTTATAAACGTGCCACATTCTTACTTGCTAGACACAAATATATTGTCCGATTTGGTTCGTCATCCTAATGGAGCTATCTCTGTCAAGATCAAAGAGGTGGGAGAATCCAACATTTGTACAAGCATTATCGTCGCCTGTGAATTAGCTTTTGGTGCTGAGAAAAAACAATCAAAAAGGCTACAAATGAGAGTTGACTTAGAACGTGTTTGAAAAGCCCCTCTGCCCCCCCAATTCTGGGGGGACAGTCTTCAAAGTCCCCCAAGTTTGGGGGATTTAGGGGGCAGATCATAACTTTTAAAACAGGCTCTAAGACAAAGATGCTCAAGATTGGTTAGAAAGTGCCTCTCATTTTCCAAAAACTTCTTCAATCATGAATCTGCTATTTTGTATTTTATTAACCACTATAATGAAGAATTAGGATTGGCTTTATTTTGACTTCACTACATGAATAACACTACCTAAGTATTTGGTAGTCAAGAACTGGCGTCGGCAAGGGTAGGTTTTTTATTTTCCAATTGTTGAAAATTCAAAGGATTTTGGCGAGGAATACCAATCGCCCGGGGATAAAGATTTGGAGTAGGTTTTTCCTTGGTGATGTAAATAAAATGCCTTTGGGCCTGGCTCCAGGGAATAGTGTGGGGAATAATTTCTGTTATCTTGCCCCCCAAAAGTCCGCTCGCTTTTTCCAATTGCTCCGTTTCCGCCGACGTCCATTGCCCCCGATAAAGCACCAAAGTGCCCCCCACTTTCAGCAGGGGTAAACCGTATTCTGCACAGACTACCCCATCCCCCACTGCTCGAATCAAAGCTAAATCGTACTGCGACCGATGCTGGGGGTGGTGACCCACGGTCTCTGCCCGATCAACCAAATAATTAAGATTAGTTAAACCCAAACGGTGCCCTAATTCCTCTAGGTAGGTGATTTTTTTGCGGGTGGAATCCAATAAGGCCACTGACCACTGGGGCCAGACCATGGCAACGGGAAGGCCGGGAAAGCCGCCGCCGGTACCGATGTCAATTACCTTTGCCTGGGGCAAATCACGGCAACGGGAAGACAATAAAATCCCGGCCAGGGAATCCCAGAGATGTTTTTCTAGGAATTCCAAGGGGGCGGTGATGCGGGTCAAATTTAACCGGGCATTGCCGTTTAAAATACCCTGGTATAACTGGCAAAGGGCATTAATTTGGGCATTATCTGGTTCCCAATCTAAACCCCCCGGCCAATCGGTTAAACCCCGGCGAAATTCTTCTTGATCTAATGCAAAATTGTTCAAGTTTGATGACACAACTATCTGCCTAACCTCAACGGGAACGACGGCGGGGGCGATCGCCTCTGGGGGATTTCGGGGCTGGACTAGGGGATGGATTAACGACGGGGGTTGAAACTACGGGGCGATTGTTGATGGACGCATTGTGCTCTGCGGAATTTTCGTAGAGTATCTGACGACTCTGGCTGACACTCCGTACCATTTGGCCAATTCCCCTTCTAAGCGGCTCAATAACCGATCAGCGTAGGTATCCACATCCCGTTGCATTTCCGTGGCTTCCTGTTCCGTTTGTCTCTGCAAAGTTTCGCATTCCTGCACCGTTTGCTGACGAAACTGCTGAATTTCTTGGTGGGTAACCTGTTTAATTTGTTCTAACTCACTCAGGGTTTGACGCTTCAGGGTTTCACACTCCTGTTGGGTTTGTCGTTGCAGAACATCGCAGTCCTGTTGTACCTGGCGCTGGAGGGCATCACAATCATGTTGTATTTGAGCCTTATATTGATCCGCTTCCTGTTGAGCCTTCTGGATAATGCCCGATTCATTTTTGATGCGCTGGGCTTCCTGGTAAGCCATCTCAATAATGCGTTGGGATTCCGCTTCCGCCCCTTCTAACATCTGTTGTTCCCGATCCAAAATGGCGATCGCCCGTTGGACTGCGCCGGGGATAAATTCGGCAATGATGTCAATTTGGTCGAGGATTTTTTCTTCATCCACCACACTCCACGCTGTCATGGGAATGTGAAAACTATCGTAGAGCAATTCCTGAAGCTCAGCCAATTGTTGTTGAACATCAAAATCCACCGCCTTACGAGGCACAGCGGCGGCATTCTCGGTTACTTCGGGATTTTCGCTCTCTCGACGGGTCATAGGGTTATACAGGCAATTGACGGGGCAAAGGGAAGAAAACTACAGGCAATTAGGTAATTAAAACAGTTTTAACGCAAGTTTTCTAAGGGGAATGATAAGACAAACTAATGTCGGCCAAAATTGAGGGGGGGACAAGATGATCCACATTACCACCGAACTTGGCAATTTCTTTGACAATACTACTACTTAAAAAGCTATATTCCTTGGCGGTGGCCAAAAAGACAGTTTCAACGCCGTCCCAGAGGGTTTGGTTGGTGTGGGCCATCTGTAATTCTTTTTCAAAGTCCGATAAGACCCGTAGTCCCCGCAGTAAAACCGTTGCTTGTTTTTGTTTGGCATAGTCCACTGTTAGTCCATTAAAACTATCCACAGTGACATTATTTAGATGATGGGTACAGTGCCGGATCTGCTCCAGACGTTTTTCCACGGAGAACAGGGGTTGTTTGCTGGGATTACACAGCACCGCCACCACAATTTGCTCGAATAAACGACTGCCCCGCTCGATAATATCCAAATGCCCAAGGGTGATGGGGTCGAAACTGCCGGGGTAAATGGCAATCATTAGAGAATTTCCTCTTTTTCCAGATGGGCTTTTATTTCCCTTGGCGATCGCCAAACGGGACGGAGTTGATTTTGACCATAGAGTTCTAACTGATCGCCGTTGTGGGGGGAATCGGGCTGGCTGGCATTACCATACACCAAAATACTCTGGGCGGAAGGTTTGGCCCCAAATTCCACAAAGTTAATATAACTATCGCCGGCTATGGCTTGAAACCGCTGGTTGGCAATGGTTGCTAGGGTCAACACCCGAAAACTGCCGAGGTTACTGGGGGCACCGTTGGCCGGTACGGTAAAGTTTCCCGCTTGCATTTGCACCACTTCCCCCCAACTGACCGCCAAATCATCGTAAAGAAATTTGACCTGGGCCGCCACCCCCTCTAATACCGCCATGAATTTATTAATATCCGCCATGCCGCTGGGGGTATTGAGGGGATCAGCGGGGTTCCATTGCCCTCCTAAAACCTTATCCGCCCCAATGGTTAAGGCCCAGAGCATAAAAAGTACCGCCCCCCGACTGTCGGGATTAGCTTGTTTATCCCAAGCTTGGAGCACTTCCGCCGCTTCGATGCCAATGGGGTTAGCCAAGAATTTAGCCGCAGAAACCAACAGGGGCACAATGCGATCGCCAAGTTCCATTTGACTATCGAGGGCTTTGGCTTGGAACTGGTCAAAAGTTAAAGGGGGACTATTTTCCAGTAATTTAATTGACCGTTGGGTTCGCAGGAGGGACGGAGCAAAACCCAAATCCGGGGCGGCAATGCTGGGGGGATAATCTTCGGGATTTAATTCCGGGGGGAAAGTGCTAGTCCAAGGGGGATCATTGGTGTTTTGTAGCCAACCGCTGACGGGGTTAGTTACCTTGGGCAACTGCTCGTAGGGGTAATATTCCGGGCTTAAATCTTCACTACTTTTAATGGGTTGCAAACGATCCCAATCTTCCCAACTGCCTTCCCTTTTGGGAGTAAGGGTATTGTAAAGATAAAAAATATTGCCTTGGCGATCGCCATAGATGACATTAAACATGGGAATTTGTTGGGACTGCCAAGCCGCTTCAAACTGCTCCAGGTTTTGGGCTTTACCCATTTGCAAAAATTGCTCGATGACTCCACTGCGTTCTAAGCCAGGAATCTTGATGGTGTAGGCGTTATTACCCCGTTGGGCAACCACCATACCCGCTTCACTGGCCAAAGTTTCCCATTGCAAGGTTTGGTAACTACCATTGCCCTGGCGAATTTTTAGCTGGACATTATGGCTTTCAAAGGGCTTAACGGCCCCGTCCCATTCGTAACCGCCCTCCGCCAGATTTAAAGCATATTTGCCCACACTGTGGGGATTGTTAACTGTTAGGCTCCACCCTAAATCCTCGTTGAAACCCATGGTCGGTACTGGAGTTCCCACAAAGGCCGCCCCGGTGAGATTCAGACTGGGGGCCACCAATTGCACTTCCGTTAGGCGAAACATACCATCCCAAGGTAAATGGGGATTGGTTAATAGGAGAGGATTACCCGACTGGGATTGTTGCGGGGCGATCGCCCAGGCGTTGGAAGCAATGGGCACATTGGGGGCGGGGATTTGATTAGTTAAATTGGCAATGGTTTGGGGGTTGATGACAAATTGGAATAGTAATAGCCTCTGAATATGGGCCACTACATCGGTGGGGGTAATGGGTAAAACCTGGCGCAAACTAGCATTACCAAAGTCGGGATGTTGATCAAAATAATCGTTAATGCCCTTGGTAAAGCTCTGCAAATTAACTTTCATGGCAGGGGATTGGTCTCCATACCATTGCTTGGCCCGCTCCGGGATGCCCATGGTTTGCACATATTGATCCGTTGCCAAATAGTCAATGCCCCAATATTCTGCCGCTTGCACCGGGCTTCTCCGTAGAGGGTTAATAGTAAATCCCCGTGGCCCTGGGCCTGGGCCCAACCAAAGGCTTCCATTAATTTGGGTTCATCGGAGGCAAAAATATGGGGAATGCCCCAGTTATCCCACAGAATTTCCGTTTTATTATTGGCCCAAACGGGGTTACCCATCCCCAGCGCCAAAGCAAGGATGAATAGTAAAACAAAACTAACTACCCGGTAACCTTTACCCCGTATTTGCACCAAAGTCTGTCCTAAAAACTTCCGTTAGCGGTTTAATTCTAGAAGATTTTTGGCGATCGCCGTTTTGGTGGGGGAAATTAAATCATCGGACTTGGGATCGGATTCGCCGTGATCATAAATAACCGCAACGGCATAGGGTGCCTCTCCCCCTGGGCAGTTAATTACTTTTGCCTA
>CAVPII010000006.1:0-17332 GCA_963704945.1 uncultured cyanobacterium
ACCTAAGGCTAAGCTAAAATTATTTTCCCTAAAAAAGTACCAACTATGTCTTCAACCCACGTTATTAAACTGGAGTGCCACGGTAACAGGCAGAGCTTGACTTTACCCGAGGATCTCCATCTCAATGCCACGGAAGTGCAGATTTATTTCCAGAATGACCGGTTAATTATTGAGCCTCTTCCCCGCTTTTCTTTGTTAGCTAACCTAGCTCTTTTGGATGACATAGAAGAGGACTTTCCCGACAATTTTACTGACAATCTCCCTCTAGATGATATTGATTTATAAACGTGCCACATTCTTACTTGCTAGACACAAATATATTGTCCGATTTGGTTCGTCATCCTAATGGAGCTATCTCTGTCAAGATCAAAGAGGTGGGAGAATCCAACATTTGTACAAGCATTATCGTCGCCTGTGAATTAGCTTTTGGTGCTGAGAAAAAACAATCAAAAAGGCTACAAATGAGAGTTGACTTAATTTTAGGATGGATTCCCATCATGCCAATGCTTCCGGGTACTGAAAAAATCTACGCTGAGATCCGAACTCTTTTAGAACGCCAGGGAACTCCTATCGGTGGCAATGACCTATTAATTGCCAGCCAAGCCATCTATGCTAACTTGACCCTCGTAACCAACAATACCGGGGAATTTAGGCGAGTGCCTGGTCTATCCCTCGACAACTGGCAATTATCTACGCAAAAACAATCATTACAAAATATTGAACCTTTGGAGTAAAAAATGCTAAAAGATATTATCGATGTTAAACCATTAAACAATCATCAGCTTTATCTCAAGTTTGAAGATAATCAGGAGGGAGTAATTGATATTAGTAGGATTATTTCGTTTACTGGCATTTTTGCTCCGTTGAAAGAGTTAAATTATTTTCAAACAGTCAAAATAAATCCAGAATGGGGAACTGTCTATCGAGATAACGGTGCAGATTTAGATCCAGATGTGCTTTATTCCGTTATTACAGAATAAGCTTTACCTCAATTTTATAGTTATGTTTATCAGTAATTGATCTAGAATAGACTGCTACATCAGCCAATAAAGTTAAATTTCTATAATCAAAGCCAATATCATGTTACAACTGCAAATCAAGTCCGATACTCCCGACTTAGAAAATGTTCAAAATTTAGTTAAATCCGCGATCAATTCCGAAATCAAAAATCTAAAGCGTTCCATAGAAAAAAGCAACAAACTTTTAAAAGAGTTTGAAATAAAATATCAAATTTCATCTGATTTATTTTTATCTGATTGGACGGCTGAAGATTTGGAAGGTCATGATGATGAATATGTGAGTTGGGTAGGGGAAATCAAAGTTAAACAAAGATTAGTAAGTGCGTTGCAAAAACTAGAAGGAATTGAATATGTTACTCAATACTTACCAAAGTAATATCATTTCTCTTATTGAAAAATATGTTGATGATGGATATATTTTATCATTCAACTTTTCAGTAGATTCTAGATCAAACTACATTGGATTTATTCAGGGTAATTTAGAGTTTTTCCAGGGTTCACAGCTATTTTTCAAAGAATATGTCGATTTGCAAGATCCTGCGGAAAAATTATCCTATTCATTTCATTATCAAGACCAAGATAACCATTTAATCTTTCGTTACGATAATGCCAAACACAAGCCAGGTTTAGGTTATTCAGATCATAAACACATTGGGGATAAAATTATGCCATCTGATATTCCAGAAATGGACAAAGTCATCTTGGAGATCATCAATGAATATTTAATAGAAGACCGGTACTAGCTTGGTTTATGAGACAGAAGCATGAAAACATCAGATTTATTACAAAATATTAACGATGGTTATCGACTCTGAGTTCACTGGCATAATTAAGACATCAGGGTTAATGAACTAAACAAATTAAAATGCACAATCGTTCAACTACTACTTAAAATCAAAGGAGCAAATAAAATGGGTCTTTCTTGGCGTTCTTATGCAGAAGTAATCAGTTTTGAGCCTCAAACAGTCAAAGAGCTGATTGAAGACATCGTTCGTAATTATGATACGACTCGTGCTTATGACTTAAGGATTGAGGATAACTCGGTTTTCTTCAATTCAGATGGCTATGGTGGCTATGGAATGAAGACAGGAAATCAAGAGTCATTATTTGAACTGCTAACAAAAGAATATGAAGGCGCAATTGCATGTTTTGAATATGCTGAGTCCTGCCAAGCCGAATTTTATTGCTTTGCCTGTGGTACGGTTTCCACACCGAAAGCGCAAAGTTGGAATTCATATACTCTGATTCTTGATGAGGATATATGTCTGCCCCTTGCTCGAAAGAGAGTATCTGCGCGAATGACATAGACAGAGATGAAGTTTACTGGGACAGTATAAGAGAAGAGGAATTATGCTGGGATAGTAAGGGATTCGAATGGGCTTTTATTTGGTCAATAAGTGTTGATGCACTAGCAAAAAAGAAGGATAAAATGCCATCACTCTATTCAAGTTATCAAAAATGTGGGAATAATGAGACAAAGATAACAATCTCTTTAATTAGAGATTGGCTTGCAGATGATAAAATCTCTGAAGATGAATATAGGATCCATCAACGAAGAAATTGATTGGGACTGTTTAGATTCACTTAAACAGCATGCAGAAGACCTATTAAAAACGTTTCCTGAGTATTGTGAAGGTAAAGATGAGGATGAGGATGAGGATTATGATGGTGAAGGAAAACTCCCCGAAAATTTCCCTACCTTCAAAACTCAACCATATACATATATCGACCCCAGTGGAACAAAGTATTCGTTTGGATGGGGGCATATTTTGAAAAATACTTAACAAAAATCCCCTTTGAAAGTATGACTATTCAGGCCACCGAAGAACAGCTAGGGAAAATTCTCACTCCCCTAAACTACCAATTTTGGATTCCGGGCTATCAGCGACCCTACGCCTGGCAAAAGGATCAAGTCCTGGAGTTGTTGGACGATTTGCTTAATGCTTTTCCCTATGAGGATGGGGAAACTGCCGACTATTTTTTAGGCAGTATCATCCTGATCAAAGAGCCAGGGCAGGAAAAAGCGGAGGTGATTGATGGTCAACAGCGCCTCACTACCTTAACCCTATTGATTGCCATCATTCGTCACTTGTTACCCCCAGACCACCTTGCCTACCGGGATATTGGCGATCGCCTTAAGTTTTTAAAAGCCATTATTGAACATCCTAATGTGACTCAAGAAATCCTAGAACAATTAACTGAATCAGAATATGAAGAGGTGACAGAACTTGCCGCTGAAAAGCTTGAAAACTTTGACTGTTAAATGAACACTACTAAAATCAATAATTAACCGCAAAATAGTAATATGAACCCACAAGATATAAAAAAGCTACATCAATTTATAACAAATAACTCTGAAATGGAAGAACTTGAAAGTTTAATCAATGAGTTCAATCCTTTCAAGATATTGAAGGTTGACAACTATGAAATTCGCCACTCAAATGTTTTATCCTGGTTATTAAATCCAAGAGAAAATCATAACTTAAAAGAAGATTTTCTGAAAAAATTTATTTGTGACTCAATTATTAACAATGATAATATTGACATAAAGTACACATCATTTGATATTCAACTCGCAAACTTAAATAATGTAGAAATAAGGAGAGAATGGAGAAATATTGATATTTTAATTCTTTCTGAGGAGCTAAAAATTTGCTTACTCATAGAAAATAAAATCTATTCCACCGAATCTGGGAATCAACTTGAAAAATATCTTCAGATCGTCAAAGATACTTTCAAAGAATATGAATATATACCAATTTATTTAACTCTTAAAGATGAAGATCCGACTTGTGAGGAATATGGGAAATCGAATTACGCTAGTATTTTGAAAATCCTAAAAACTATAATTAAAATGCAGCGAGAAAACTTAAACCCAAAAGTGCTTGATTTTATTCAATATTATTCTAAAAATTTGGAATTACTCACAATGGAAGATGAACAAGTAAAAGATTTATGCAAAAAAATCTACAAGGAACACAAATTTGCAATTGATTTAATCAATCAATATTCCTCCTCAAGTCAATTTGAAACTGCTGCTCAAGAATTCATGAATGAAAAGCATTTTAAATATAAGGGAAATAATTCACGAGATGCATGGTTTATTCCAGACGAAATTTGCACAAATATTCAGGCAAAATATTCATCAGAATGGGGATGGGGTTTTCCTATACAAATGTGGTTTAGCACTAACACCGACAAACATAAGATAAAAATAATCTTAGAGATTGGGCCTATTGGAAATGCTGATTCGAGGCAAAAATTACTAAAATTATTTGAGAAACGTTCTATTAAAATCAAAAAAACATCCTACAAAGAAGATGCAAAATACACGAGAATATACACACAACAAAGCGAAATTTCTGACTGGGATGATAAAGAAGAACTAATAAATAAAATGGGTGAGTTATTTGAGTTGACAAGAAAAATTCGAGAAACCACGCAAGAAGTTTTAATTGAATTCAAAAAATCTGAGGTGTAATAACTCTCCAATTGCTCAGGTGAAAAAACAAACTTCATTTATTCTGCCGCCTACGATAATCCCAAGGCCGCTCAGCATTCCCATTACTCCAAACCCCAGCTTTCTTGGCGATCGCCGGCTCATAGGCAGTCTACCTTAGAGCAATTCAACATAATCTTAAGACTTAGCCCATTCCTATTTGTCCAAATATTTTGTCTACCTTAGAGCAATTCAACATAATCTTAAGACTTAGCTCCATTCCTATTTGTCCAAATATTTTTAAACAATCCTCAATCACCTACCTCCCCTATATTGCCCTTTATACCCTAACTTTCCTGAAGTAAAGAATTGGATTGTTTCAGGGGTTTGAGCCTGTCACTTCTTAATCTATATAGAATTAATCGCCTCAATTTACCTCAATTCTTGGCTTGATTTAGTCAATAAAGCACCTGTTTTTCGTGATCCCCTTTGGGGAGCTGAGTATTTATTCCCATTGCAAATATCTGGCTCATTAGCTATAAAATAAATATTGCAGAGGGATTTATTATGGGAAAGCTTTTTAATGAATTAAAAGAAGATATTCTTTATGAACATGGCATGAATGCCTGTTTGAATTGTGGCGTTTGTACTGCCGTATGCCCTGCGGCGGAATTTTACGATTATTCCCCCAGGGAAGTAATGAACACGGTGCAATCCGAAGACGATGAACTGATTGAAGACCTGTTGAAATCCGACAAAATTTGGTATTGCGGTCAGTGTTTTTCCTGTAAAACCCGGTGTCCAAGGGGTAATAGCACGGCATCGGTGATCTTGGCTCTGCGGCGATTATCTGTGCGTAAAGGCTACTTTGCCGAATCGGAAAAAGGCCGTCAACAACTCCTTGCCAAGCGGGTGTTTGGTCAAAATATGCTGGACCGGGGTTACACTCTGCTGGCGAAAAATATCTCCCCAGAACATTTCCCCGAATTAGGCGAAAACTGGGATTACATCTACGACCACATGGAGGAAATGCGTGAATGGTGGGGAGTGCCGATGGATTTGGAAAATAGTCCCGGTTCCCATCGCCAAATCCCAGAAAAGGATCTCGATGAACTGCGGGCCATCTACCAAAAAACCGGGGCGATCGCCTTGATGGAGGCGGTGGAAAAGGGCATGGAGCGCAAACTCGGCTCCAAAGACGAAGTAGAAAAGTACTGGGAAACCTGGCTAGAAACGGGGGATAGCCGTGATTATCCCTTGCCACCAGACTCCTAGAGCAGGGTTCAAAAAGTTACGACAAAGACAAAAATTTGCTCAAAAATTTAGACAATTAACCCTCACACGGAAATTTTCATGAAAAATATTGGTCGCGTTAAAGCCTGGGAAAAACATCAAAAAGCCGTACCGACGGTGGATGATCCCGATGGTAAAAAATGGGGTTGTTTTCGCAGTTGCTTTTTACAAAGTGCGGCTCCCTACACCGAAGGCATTGCTTATAAAATTCTCAAAAATGATTTAGGAATTGATTTACAAGAATCGGCGGGCCATACTTCCTGTGGGGCGATCGGTTACCACGGTGATGTGGCTAATTTAGAAACCCAAATGGTGGTAGCGGCGCGGAATTTTTCCATGGCGCACCATGAGTTAGGCGTGGATAAACTGTTTTCTTTTTGTGTCACTTCCTTTGCTAACTACAGCGAAGTGATCAAACTGTGGGAGGAAGATCCGGAGCTTCGGGAATACACCGCCAAAACCCTCAAAGAAACCACGGGTAGAGAATTTTGGATTCCCCATGTGTCTGGCGATCGCCCGTCGGTGGTTCATGCGTCGGATGTGTTTTTTGCCAATCGTCATAAGCTAGCGTCGAAGCTGAAATATACCCTCAAAGGGGTCAAAGGGACGGATCATGTGGGTTGCCACTACGCCAAAATTTTCCCGGAAGAAGCCATGGGGGGCGCAGAATTTCCCCAGGTATTGGTGGGGTTATTGGAAGCATTTGGTGCGGACGTGGTGGACTATCCGGAACGCCGTCATTGTTGTGGTATGGGCTTCCGGCAATGTGCTTTTCCTGAAAACCGGGATTATACCGCTGGGTCAGTGTACAAAAAAATGAAGAGCTTGAAGGAAACCCACCCCGATTGCAAACTGATGTTGACCAATTGCCCCGGTTGCACGGTGTTCCTCGATGCGGAGCAAGGCACCATTCGGGAAGTGTTAGAGGAAGACTTTGGGGTTTGTGTGCTGGACTATGCCCAGTTAACCGGATTGTTATTAGGTTACGACCCCTTTAAAGATTGTGGGCTCAATGCCAAAGCGGTGGCGATCGAGCCATTACTCGAAGAAATCGGCATCCCCTACGACACCAGCAAAACCTTTGAAGAACGTCGTCGCCCCTTTTAATTTCCCAAGAGAAAAATTACCGATAACTGCTCACTCATACCTGTAGGAGATTGACCCGAATCATGAAAGCCCATGTTGTTGTCATTGGCGGTGGCGTGGCGGGCATGGCCGCTGCCGCTAAACTGAAAAGCTTTGCCCTGGATGTGTTGCTCATCGAAAAAGCCCCGACCCTCGGCGGCCATGTTAAAAATTGGTACAAAGTTTTTCCTGATTTCACCGATGCGTCGGAAATTTTGGCTAACCTCAATGCCGGGTTGGGGGAGGTGCAAATTTTAACCAATACGACGGTCGTTGCCATCGACGGGGAAGCACCACACTTTAACCTCATCCTCTCCTCTGGGGAACAGGTACAGGCAGGGGCCATTTTGGTAACCACTGGCTTTCATCACTTTGATGCCACGGCCAAAGAAGAGTACGGCTACGGCATTTATGACAACGTGATCACAGCGGTGGAACTAGATGCCATGCTCAAAGCCCAGACCTTGAAAACGGTACAGGGCAAAACCCCGCAAAAGGTGGCCATGGTTCACTGTGTTGGCTCTCGGGATCAAAAGGTCAATAACTTTTACTGTTCCCGCGTTTGCTGTACCAATGCGATCAAGGACGCCATTGAAATCAAGCAACTATTGCCCGACTGCGACCTGTACAGCTTGTATATGGATATTCGGGTCTTTGGTCGCGGTTACGAAGAACTGTATCGCACTTCCCAAGAGGAGTACGGTATTCAGTTTATCCGGGGGCGTTTATCGGAAGCGGGGGAAAAACCGGACGGTAACTTGCTACTGCGGGTGGAGGACACGTTAATCGGTAAACCCATGCGCCTAACGGTGGATCTACTGGTGTTGATGGTGGGCATGGAAGGTAACACGGAGTTAGCCGAGATGGCCAAGTTAGATGTGGGGTGTGACCGCTTTTATCGCACGGCCCATCAACAATATTCCAACAATGCTTCCTCCCGTGCAGGGATCTTTCTCGCTGGTACGGCCACTGGCCCCAAGGCGATCGTGGAATCCATTACCGATGGGCGATCGGCCGCCGCAGATATTTTGGCTTTTCTGGTGCAACACCATACCCATGCCCCTACGAACGGTAAGGGAAAAATCCAGTCCACTGAAGTTGCATCCCTACGATGCTAATGGTTGTTTGACCTTCCCCCCAACTTCCCATGACTAACTCAGATTCTCCAAAAACCACAATCAAACCAACAAAAAAGAGGAAAAAGAAATGTTTCATTGGCATCAAAACCGATCGCCAGATAGACGGCGACCGCATGAATCACAAACTCCAACAAAGGGTCAGGGCCGAAGGAGGCACCGCCGCCAGCATCAACGCTTGCATGCAATGCGGCACTTGCACCGGGGGCTGTCCCAATGCCGACAAGATGGATCTCCCCCCCCGCAGTCTAGTGTTGATGATCCAACGGGGGGAATGGGAAACGGTGTTAAAAAGCAATACCCTCTGGCTTTGTACCTCCTGCCATACCTGCACCTCCCGCTGTCCCAGAGGGGTCAGACCCTCCGAGGTCATCGAAGCCGTCAAGGCGATCGCCATCCAAGACGGCATGGAAAACGACTCCACTCGCTTCAATCAAATTTTTGTCGAGCAAATCGTCAAACGGGGCATTCTGTTTGAGCCGGAGTTAATGTATGCCTACGGTGGGATTGAAGCCTTGCTAGAGCAAGCTCCCTTGGGGATCCAACTGGCTCTGAAGGGGAAACTCTCCCCCCTGCCCCACAAAGTTAAAAATCCCAAAGCCTTTCAAGATGCCCTCGCCACCCCTCAGCAATCATGAGCACAAAATTCTCCTACTATCCCGGCTGTAGCCTCCACACCTCCGCCAAGGAATTTGACCTCTCTACCCAAGTAGTCATGCAAGCCCTAGGGTTTGAACTCGAAGAACTCAAAGATTGGTCCTGTTGCGGCGGTTCCATTGCGGGGGGAGTTAACCATGACCTCGGCATGGCCCTAGCGGCCCGGAACGTAGTCTTAGCCCAACAGCAACAACAGGATCTCCTGGCCTCTTGCTCCGGCTGTTATAACAAATCCGCTAAAGCCGCCCGGGCCCTGGCAGAACCGGAAGAACGGCAAAAAATTTCCGCTGTGCTGGGCAAAATGGGTATGGCTATCCCAGAACAACCCATCAAAGTCCGCAGTGTGGTGGATGTGTTAGCCAATGATCTGGACATCGCCCCCCTGATCAAACGTCCTTTAACGGGGTTAAAAGTGGCCTGTTACTACGGCTGTTTGCTAACCCGTCCTGAAGATATTACCGGCTGGGATTCCCCTGTTAACCCCATGGCCATGGATAAGCTGGCGGAAACCTGCGGTGCAGAGGTGCTGGACTTTCGGGCTAAAACCAAATGCTGTGGTGGGCCAATTCTCGTCCCCCAGGAAAAGGTCGCCTATGAATTGACCAAAGGCATCCTGGACGAAGCCCAAGCTTTAGGGGCGGATTGCATTGTGCTCGCCTGTCCCCTCTGTTCGACTAATTTAGAACTCCGCCAACCGGACATCGAAAAAGCTTACAACGTGGACTATAAACTGCCCGTTTTGTATATCACGGAATTAATTGGCCTAGCCCTCGGCATTGCCCCCCGTAAATTGGGGCTGGACAAGCATTTGGTTTCTACCCAATCCGTTCTTAAAAAGCTCACCTAATTGTTACGAATTACATGGCTCATATTGTTGTTATTGGTGCAGGTATTGGCGGCTTACCAACGGCCTATGAATTACGCCATCTGTTGGGGGCTGCGCCATACCATCACACTCATTTCCGATACTCCTTATTTCACCTTTATTCCGTCGTTGCCCTGGGTGGCGCTGGGTTTAAAATCCCTGTCAGAGGTGCAACTGTTTCTTCCCGATCTAGCTCGCCGGCATGGGCTGAACTGGGTTCAGGGTTGCGTACAGCGTCTTGATCCGGTGCAGAAAACCCTCTGGGTCGGTGAGGAATCCGAACCTATTACCTACGACTATGTGATTATTGCCACGGGGGCATCGTTAAATATGGCGGCCGTGACTGGTTTAGGCCCGGACGAGGGTTTTACCCAATCGGTGTGCAATCCCCACCATGCGGTGTTAGCCCATCAGGCTTGGGAAAAATTTCTGCAAAATCCTGGCCCGTTAGTGGTGGGAGCAGTACCGGGGGCTAGTTGCTTTGGCCCAGCCTACGAATTTGCCTTGCTAGCGGATTGGCAACTGCGGCGGTTAGGGCTACGGGAGCAAATCCCCATTACCTTGGTTACCTCCGAACCCTATGTGGGACATTTGGGCATTGGGGGCATGGCCCGTTCCCGGGAGTTGGTGGAAAAAGTGCTTCAGCAACAACAAATCAACACCCTAGCCAATGTGGCGATCGCCGAAATTCAGCCGGATAAAATTTGCCTAGGGGATGGGGAAACTATTCCCTTTGCCTACAGCATGGTGTTGCCGTCCTTCCAGGGCCCCGCCTTTTTACGGAACTGTCCGGCGATCGCCAATGGGAAAGGATTTATTTCTGTTTTGCCCACTTATCAACATCCCGACTTTGACTCAGTTTATGCCGCTGGCGTGGTGGTAGAACTCACCCCCCATGAAACCACCCCCATTCCGACGGGTTTACCCAAAACAGGTCAAATGACTGAAGCGATGGGCATGGCCGCCGCCCATAATATTGTCCGTCAGTTAAATCATGCCACTACACCCCCGGTTACCCCCACCTTATCCGCTATCTGCATGAGCGACTTTGGCGATCGGGGCATTGTCTTTATTGCCGACCCCGTACAGCGAGAACCGGGCATGGACAAACGCCGCCGTTGCATTGCCCTAGAGGGGGCTTGGGTAAGTTGGAGCAAAACCCTCTTTGAAATGTTTTTTCTGGCTAAAATGCGCTGGGGAATGTCGATTCCGTGGTTTGAAAAAGTAGGGTTACAGTTGCTTGGATTGAAGTTGATCTCACCAATTGCGGGCGATGATCTGCTCCCCATAGAAAAATCCCTCAGCAAGTTGAGCCAAACCCCGTTATCTTAAGGTTCTGAGCTAAAGCCTATTTAACCGATATTCCGCCATTAAAAGCGCAGAAAAATAATCTACATATGCTAACAGCCAAGAAATTGTATCCCATTTTTCTTGGTCAAATCATTAGCCGAAAAAAGAAGGCTGTAAACCCCACCATTAACAACAAATGAGGCAGGTTACTCAGCCAAGATCGCTTGGTAATTCGTAATAGTGGATAGGGACTAAAAGCTAGAACCGAAAGAAGGGTTACACCCTGTAAAAATTGAGCAACATCCAGACTCCAGGTTAGGGTCGGTAAATCAACACCAACCAAACCAACGGAATGGGCAAAAACAGGGAGAATTCGGCCCGCTTCTGTAATCGCCGCAGGGATATAGTGAGCCAGGTTTGCCGCTAGGGTCAAAGGGAGATAGGCATAGATAACAGAGAGATAATCCGGTTGCTGGGGATCAAAATACCGCGCAATTATGTGGGCAAAATAGGTCAACAAAGCGGGAATACTCAGAAGAATCAGGGCGATGGGAAAGCCCAGTAGTAGGCGATCGCCACTCACCGGCAGATAACCCAATCCGAACCAGTCCAAAATTGTCTGGGAATGGTGCATAAACACCCCACCAAACAGCAACAGTAACAACGCTACTTCTGCCCAGAAACCCCGGTGATCTTCTAATAAATCGGAAGCGGGAAATCGCAAATTTAACTGGCCTGAGCGATTAGGGCAAGCTTTAAGGCAGGTCATACAGAACATGCAATCACGGTTATCCTGTAACTGATTCGGATGGGAATAGAGGGGACAACCCTCCGTTGCTTGACCTTCATTGGGTAAGGCGTCCATAAAGGTGACGGGGGTTACGCCACTGCCTTTGTAACAGCCAAAGGTATTACACTGGCTAGCACAAACCTGTTGAGTTGATCGCAATTCTATGATCGAAAGTTTGGCAAACATCCCATTCATCCCCCCAATGGGACAAAGATAACGACACCATAAACGCCGCTCGTAAATCTGACTAAAAATCACGGCCCCCGCCGTAATAATTAACAATAACCAGGCCGATAAATAGGCGTGGTGCGGTAAATCCCAAAGTTTTTCCCAAAGATAAATGGCGACAAAACCAGCAAATAAAATCCAAGCTCCCCAACGGTTTAACCATTTCGTATTCCAAGGACGTTGCTGACGGGGAAAGAGCCAAAGGGAAAGCCGGCGCAACCATTCAGCCGTAATCATAAAGGGACAAACGGCACACCAAAACCGACCGATAAAGACAAATAAAAATAAATAACCTGGCCACCACCAGGCCCAAAAGAAATTTAAGATGACGCTATTTTCCCGGTCTTGGGGGCCAATAAAACCCAATAGGGTCACAGGGATAAAAACGGCCATCATGGCAAGCCAGATCCCTTCTGGATACCAGGAACTCAGTAATACTTTTCGTAACCCCGGAACATGGTTGAGGAGGTCTAAACGAAAGGCGTTTTTGGTCGATTGCACAGACCATAATGCTTGTTCGGGAATGAGGGCATGTCCTACCGGGGTCATGATCACGGCTCGGTGCAAAATTTCCGCTAGTTCCGAGAGGTTACCAGGATATTCATAGCTCAGTAAGCGACGGAGATCGGATTGATCCAGTTGTAATAAGGGGCGATTTTGTTGTTGGCAAAACTGATTCAAGAAATAACGGGCAAAATCGGCAATATCTGCCTTACGTTGGGTTAAGGTCGGGAGTTTGACGGTGAGAGCGTTAATATCAGGTAAATCTAGTTTTTGGGGTGATGCAAAAATGAGACGTACCCAGGATTTCACCGGTTTTGGGGCTTCCGTTGCCAGGTGATTCTTACTAATAATGCCGTGATTAGGAAGAATTAATGCCGTGTTGAGATAGTGAATTAATCGAGTACGATCGCCTTCACTCAAAATCTGAACATTATTCAACAGTAGTGTTCCCCGCTCCAATAGCTCAATGATGCCCGCCGGGCCGTTAATTCTGCCGAATAAAAGATCCGTGTTTAAGCGACCATCCTCTGATCTTGGTAATTTGAGGCAATCCAATTCAGCAAAGGGTTCGTCCGCAACGTCAGAACGAGCATGGATCAGACCGGCAAAAAAGGTTTTACCTGTGCCAGCTTGGGCTTGAAAAATGATGGGTTGGAGGGTAGAAGCGGCTTGATCGATCTGTTTTGCTAATTTTTGGGTTGATTTACTATTGCCAAGCATAATTTCCGCTTTGGGAACAGCTTGAATGTAGGATTGTAAACCTTGAATTCGTCTTTCTTCCTGGGCAATCCGTGCGCTGAAAGTATTAATATCTTCCGCTAATTGGCTACTGATTAAATGTTCAATTTCAGAATATTTCTGCATTAATTGCTGAAATTGAGCGAACGATAGAAACAAGATTTCACTTTCTGCCAGGGCGATCGCCTGGGTTTGATGCTTGCCATTTTTGAGCTTTGCCATCAATGACACATGGCCAAATAAATCCCCTGGATAGCAATGGCGAATGAGAGCTTTATTAAGATCAGACTGTCGGGAAATCTCAACGTCCCCCGTTTTGAGAAGATATAAACCGATGGGGGGTTGATTACTCCGATAGATAGGGGTTTCCGCTTCAACCCTGAGAAAATGGAGCGATCGTGCAAGATCTTGCAGTGCCAACTCCGACAATTGCCCCCAAAGTCGATGGGCCCTCAGCCAATGACAATACTCTTCAACTATATGAGGCTCTAGGATCGGGAGATAATCCAGTCCCTCACCCAAGATTGGGGATTCCATTGATAATGCCGAGGTCGCATTGAATCCATCAACCATTGCTTTATCCTAAAAACCGATAATTTGACTCCTTCCATAGATTACATTAACTACCTCAACTACCTTGTCCCACTGGGGTTTTGTGCCACAAAGCCGTCTTGCATCAGTCCCAGCGGAGGATTTTCTTAGCCTGCTGGCCGACCGATTACTAACCGAGTGCCTGTTCGACAATCAACACAGCGATCGCCGAATTGATGCCATAGCTGACCCATGGCTTTCATGCCAGTGCAATGGTTAGCACCGATCAATTGAACGTCATACCGTTGTAAGCCCTCAATGGTGGCATTGATACGGTTCCCATTGGCTTGTAACAGATGCATTCCCCCTAAAACTCCATAGAATCTCTCCGCACCGGTAATTTCAGCGATGTAGTTCAGTGTATTGATGGCCCCGGCATGGGCACAACCCAGGATCACAACAAATCCCTGGGGCGTTTCCATGAATAATGCCTGGTCATCCACCATGGGATCAATGTCGGTGTGGTTAGGGCCGCGCCAGAAAAGTCCCCCCGTATCTTCCAGGGGATGACGACGGGGAATCGTTCCCGTTACCCAAACTCCCGCCACCACTTCTGTCGGTTGTTCCGTCCAGATCAGCCGACGAACTTGTTTGCTTAGGGTCTGTTCATCCTGGAGTGGCGAGCCAATCTCTCCCCTGGGGCTATATTTGGGGGCGATCGCCGCTGGATGCAAAAATAAATCTGTATTGTGTGCCTGTTTTAGCAAAGCGGGTAAACCCCCCGTGTGGTCAAAATGACCGTGGCTGATGACGATAGCATCGAGATCCACTAAGGGAATATTTAACTGTTGAGCATTGTGGGGTAGGGCAAGCCCCTGGCCCGTGTCGAAGAGAATGCGATCGGTATCGGTTTCAATTAAAAAACAGAGTCCATGTTCCCCCAACAAACCCCTACCGCCGGCAGTGTTCTCTACTAAAACTGTGATTATGAGCCGTTCAATCATGGTGCTCTAATTAACTATTTATCTTCCCTAGGAATAATACGATCAGTACTCTCTAAGGCCTTCATCCTAACCCATGGGACGTTGGGATGAGGGCGGGTACTGTAACTACTAATTTACCGATGTAATTATCTACAAATTGACTGGAAAAACATAATTTATTTTCTATGGCAGGGGCAAGGCAGTTACCGAATATGGTTAAGAAAAATTACAAATCCCCATTGAAATGACTACTAAAGATTCCATTCCGCAATATGATGTCTATATTGTTCCGGCCAAATTCGTTGCGCGTCAACATCGGTAAGGTAAAAACTTTGGTCATACCTCCCATGTCCAAGCCCATGGCAAATTCAGTGGAGCAACAAATGGTTACATAGTGGATTAAAGAGAGAGCATTGAATAACTATTCAGTCCAGCCAGAAATATACGTCGATATTGTTGGAGATATACCCAAATACTCCTCCTCAAAAAAGCCGAATCTGCCCATCCATTGCAAGACATATCCAAGGATTAAAGTAACCCTAAGTACAGGATAAACATTCAGTCCACATTAGCAGGAGAAATTAATGCAAACTTTATACCAGCGTATTCTAAACTTAATTTTGATAATGGGACTTAGCGTACTATCCGTTGGCTGGAATCCGGCGATCGCCTCCGCCGCTCCCATCATTCCTAATGCTAATGATTTGACCCAGGCTGTCCAAGAAATTGAATCCCTCGATGCCATGCGGACTGGGTTGGCTTCTTCCCTGGAAGGAAGTACCGAAGCACCTACGAAACAAACAATGAAAGAGGTTTGCCGTCCGGTGGGAATGCGGGCCGTCCAGCTTAGCCAGGAAAATGGCTGGCAGGTTAAACAGATTGCTAAGAAATATCGGAATCCGGATCATGCCCCCAATAATTTACATGATCAAATAGCATTGGCAAAATTTAACCAAGAGCCGGAATTAATTGGTTTTTGGGATCGAGAAATCCTGGATAAACAGATGGGAACTCGCTACTACCGTCGTATCGAAGTGGAAGCTAGTTGTCTTGCTTGTCACGGTCTAAAAGATAACCGTCCACAGTTTATTCAAGATGGCTATCCCCAAGATTTAGCCTATGATTTTAACGTGGGTGACTTGCGGGGAATGTATGCCGTTTTCATTCCTGACAACATCCAAAAAGCAATTCAGGATGCCACCAATTAACAATTAATAACAAATTTATCTATTTAGGAAATAGCCACAATGAAAAGCATTTTACGTTTTATCAGCTCAGTATTAATCCTCGGAATCCTAGCTGGAGTATTGATGATTAATCTGGCGGTTTCTCCAGCCCAGGCCGTTATTCGCCAGTTAGAAGAAGCACCAGGGCAGACGGTTTACCAATCGGAGATTTCCACGTCTCGCCAAACCCTCAAGGATCAACGGGGCAATAGTTGGCAGGCGATCGCCTTACAGCGGACTCTCCCCGATCAGCCTGACAGTGTTTACCTACGTCTAGTTGCATTTCCAGGCAAGGCAAATATCGATCACTCCCAGCCCCTAACCATTACCAACTCGATGAGCGAAACGTTGACGGCCCTAGATGTATCTGAGGATATGTTTAGCGATGAAACCAAAATTTCACCCGATGCAGGGGAGTATAATTTACAGCCGATCTTGATGAAATTAGAATCAGCAATCCCCTTACGACTGATCGTTCCCACCATCGACCAACAAGAGATAGTCCTCAATGTTTCTCCCACTGTGGTTGAAGAATGGCGATCTCTTACTGCCCAAAAGTAAAATCCTGATGAAGACCTTTTTAGACTGTATTCCCTGTCTTCTCCGCCAATCCTTGGATGCCGCCAGGTTAGTATCCCCAGATCCATCAGTCCATGAGCAGGTTATTCGGGATGCGCTCAGTTGGGCCGGGGATATGGACTTAAATCAATCGCCCCCGGCCATGGCCCAACGGATCCATCGACGATTACGGGAGATCACAGGGGTGGCTGACCCTTACCGTGGGACGAAAGACTGGCAAAACCGCCTAGCAATGGGATTAATTCCGGCCTTCAGAGCTGAGATCGAATCCGCCAGTGATCCATTATTGATGGCCGCCCGTCTGGCGATCGCCGGAAATGTCATTGATATGGGGGTTGATGGCAATCTTACCGAAGCGGATGTACAGCAGGCTTTGCAGCAAGCCCTAACAGAACCATTTTTTGGAGAAGAGGAACGGTTTCGTCAGGCGATCGCCCAAGCAAAATCAATTTTATATTTGGCTGATAATGCCGGGGAAATCGCCTTTGACCGACTTCTGGTTGAACAACTTTCGCCAGAGCGGGTTACCCTCGTTGTGCGGGGGGCACCTGTCCTTAACGATGCCACCCTTGTCGATGCCCAAACAGTGGGACTGGATCAGATTGTTGAGGTAATTGACAATGGTTCAGACGCTCCAGGCACTATTTTGACGGACTGTAATCAAGAATTTCGTGATCGATTTGCCAATGCCGACTTGATTATTGCCAAGGGACAGGGAAACTTTGAAACTCTCAGTGACGAACCAGGCAATCTCTTTTTCTTATTTAAAGTCAAATGTCTTGTAATCGCCAATCTGGTTAACAAACCCATCAGTACCCAAATGTTGGTGCATTCCGGACTTGGTGTAGCCCATTGACCCTGACTTACCTTCTGGCTGTGTATTTCCACAGGTTTCGACCATGGGAGGTACAGTGAAATTTTGGACAGAT
>CAVPII010000007.1:0-279253 GCA_963704945.1 uncultured cyanobacterium
TGGCGTTGTAGCCGCCGTTTAAAATTTCCACCGTTTCCCGCACTAACTCCGGGCCCGATCGCCGAAGTCAAGGATATTACCTTCGACTGCTGAGTTGTAGTTATTTTCGGCAATCACCAATTCTGCTATGGTTTGATTTTGTAGTTGGGCCCTTCCACTCACCAAGGCAATGGCCATCCCTGTCCCCACTACCCCCACCACCGTTAGGGCACTGGAGGTTAAAAAGGCGGTGAATTGTTTGGCGGCGATCGGTAGGTTAGCCCAACGTTTTTGGAGAGTTAAGTTAGACCGTTCTTCGTCTAGGGCCGAAGTCGTCGGTGGCCGCCGCATACTTAAGGGTTCCCGTCCAGCCAGTGGTATTGATTACCCGATTAGGATCAGCCAATTGGGCTTCGATGCCGGCGATCGCCTGGTCACAGGTGCTATGGAAAATTCCTTCTTCATCGTGGATCTTTAAATCTTCATAGGCCGCTAGGGCATCGGCTAAAAATCCCCCCGCCTCCAGGGCACTGGCAAAACTAATCTGGGCCGACTAGATCGTCGGGGCGCTCCTGAATAGTTTCCTGGAGCATGAGGATCTCCGGGGGATAGGCCTGCTTTTTTTCTTCTTCTGACAGGGCTTGGGGAGCGGGGGTAACTTCCTCTAATTCGGGTAAATTAGAGCCAATTTCCGCTAAAGCCTTAGAGATGGTTTCCCCGTAAATGCCATCGGTATCCAGGGCCTGGCCCGACGGTAATAGTCCGCCGCCTCTTCCCAAAATTCCCCTTCCTGCAACGCACCGGCCAGGACAATATTGGCAAATAAATCATCGGGGGCCGCCGCGGCCATTTTTTCCAGTTCGATTATTTCTTCGGAAAATTTGGGTTTGGTGGTAGAGCTGGCCATAGTAATTAGCAATAAAAAGTCAAGGTGAACGGATTAATGGTTGACGGAAAATTGGGGGAATTTTGCCATCAAATTACACTTTTCCCATGTCCGGTAAGGGGGCCCCACTAACCCCTCCCTGGAACCAAGCAAAAACCTGATCTACGTCCAAAATGAGAATGCTTTCCCCATCTTTTTTGCCTTCCCCCAGCAAAAATGGTTCATTAATGGGGGCTAATTCCCCCTCCCCAAAGCTGACAATGCCCTTCAGCCCCCTGGCGATCGCCGCCGCCTGGATGGATTCCCCCGCCAGCACCACCGCTTTGGTATTTTCTAAAGTTCGATAATTTAAAGCACTGGCCATGGTTGGAGAAAGAAGCCGGGGTAAATCCACCACCCAGAGTAAATTCCCCCGCTGATTACTTACCCCCAAAAGTTCCGCCTTACCCCCGGAATGAGACAGAGGGAATTGAGGGGAAAGGATAGCACTTCCCTGGTTTTTGCTAAAGGGATAGCCACCGTTAGAGCTAAGCCTAAATCAATCCAGAAATAGTCCGTTACCATAGCTTAACCTGGCAAAACAATGGGGACAAAGGGGAGAAAATTCGCAATTTTTAAGACTTTTAAGAGGTTTTTTAAGAAATATAGGGCTTGACAGTTTTCATCAATTCAATGGGGCTATAGGGCTTAATTAAATAGGCATTGCCCCCCTGGCGCAGGGCCCAAAAGCGGTCGTAGTCCTCATTTTTAGTGGAACAAAAAACAATAGGCACGTCTTCAAGGGCGAGTTCCCCCCGGATTTTGCGGCAGAGATCATAGCCACTAACTTCCGGCATAACAATGTCCAGCATGATTAGATCTGGCACTGTATTTTTTTCTAACCATTCCAGGGCTTCATCGGCATTGTTACAAATGACAGTTTGGGTTCCCAAAGACTTTAAAAGTCCCTGTACCAATAACTGATCGGACTTGGTGTCTTCCACTACTAAAACGGTTTTCATTGACATCCCCCTAAATAATTGCTGATGAATTGCTGATGATAAATAATGGTAAACCAGGAGCGGAAACTAAGCGGTTACAGAGATAAAACTCCGCACCGTATCCACCAATTCCTGGGGCTGGAATGGTTTGGAAATGTAACCCACGGAACCGTGCATTTTTGCTTTCATCCGGTCTAGGACTCCACTACGTCCAGTCAACATGACAATGGGAATGTGCTTTAAGGCTTCCGATTTATTACAGATACTACACAGTTGATAACCATCAATGTCGGGCATATTGATGTCCATCAAAATCAAGGCTGGCTTGGAGTGCATGAGGGTAGTTAAGGCGTTGGCCGCCTGTTTGATATTAATCACCCGGAATCCCGTTGCTTCCAAGGCAAAACTCACCACCTTTTGAATCGAGGGGCTATCGTCCACACAGGCCACTACGGGGCGATTATCTTCCTCCTCAAATTTATAGGGCACCATGGTGATAATGCCCTGATCCACCAAAGTTTTGAGAATGATGGCTACGCTGAGGGTGCTAGTGTGCAGTGCTTTGGCGATTTCATAGACGCACATCCCTCTCTGCACTAAGTTGGGAAGTTCTTCGTAACGGTTAAGGAGGTCACTGGTTATATGTTCGAGTTTAAATAGCCCCGGCAGAATGGCATCGACGTTGTCGGCGATCGGTCGCTGAAAAGGGGAATCAATGGTGCTATGTACCTTCAGCCAATGTTTGATTTCGGTGGCTACCGGTTGCATTAACTGTTTGAGATCGAGGTAGAGCAATAGGCGATCAAGGCCTACGGTTTCCTCGAAAACCCAATGGGATTGCTGGAGAGAGAGGATTTGAATTAAGGCTTCCTGGGTTAATCGGGCCAAAATGGAACGAATTTCTTGGAAGGAAAATTCCTGAGATTCCCACAGTTCGCACAGATATTGGTAGTCGCTGGAAATATTTCTGCGGAGTTTGATATTTTTGTCGGGAATGTGACGTTGGAATAGATAACTAAGCCGTTCCACCTGTCCTTGATCACTGCCGGCGTAATGGATGCGACCGTTGCCCAAATAAACCCGCCAATGAACACCAGGGTTGGCTTGACTATGAATGATCAATTTACCGGAACTTTCGTTGGCAATGAGGTTCTGCAAAACCCGGTATAGATTTGGATTTTCACTGTTGGACTGGGGAGAAGCTTCCATAGCATTAGGGGGAGCTGACGATGGATAAGCCAATCCAAATTGGTTAGAATTCGTGGCTACACTGGGGGAAGGGGGAGAGTGCATAGGACAACAATGGCGGGTAAACAACAAGGCCCATCAAGGGATAGAAAAAGCCTCTCGACAGCCTATCAACCAACTTCACAGAGAGAGCCAGGGGGACTAAAAACAAAAGCTAGTTGTATATTCTCTGTGGACTAAAGCATCGCCTAATTTTGATGACCAGCGATAATATTCCGTTATCTAATTTATGTTATTGCTAGCCCTATGTTCGTATTCCTTGCTACATTTGCTATGCTCAAATCCTAAGGTTTAACTACTTACGTGGATGAGAAAAATTTCCCTGAAAATAGCAAGCTTAGTATTTATACACCTAGGTGGCTTCCCAGAAAAAGCCCTTGAGAAACAGCTTTCCCGGCGTTTGTCCTCAAAAAAAAGTGGGGCTAAGAATAAACCGTATTAAAAAAACATTGGGATTTTCAGTGATTTCCAAAGAAAATGCCCAATGAATTTTCCAGTACAACTAATCTTTTATTTAGACCTCGTTGGGGAGTAATTCTCGAAAACGAATTTCATCCCGGTGGGGGTCAGCATTGCTCACCTTCAAGCTCAGGCGATCGCCGGGGGAAATGGGGCGATCGAAACGATGGGGTAACTCTAATCCCAACTCTTCCAATAGGATTAAACCTAGACCGTCATCTTCCCGGAGCCAACGGAGCATTACCCCCTGCCAGACTTCATTGATGTTGCGCCGCAGAAATTCCAAACTCCAATAGCGGTTGGTTTGTCGTTCCACCAAAGTGGCTTCCTTGGAGCAGGGCATGACGCTGTATAGAATTTCCTGAACTTGTTCCCCGGAAAATGGCAGGGTATCCCCCCGTAGGTACGCTTTGAGTTGGAAATGGGTAATCAAATCCGTATAGCGACGAATGGGGGAAGTGGTCTGGGAATAAACATCAAGGCCCAAGCTGGCATGGCGACTGGGGGTAATGCCAACTTCACTGCGGGGCATACAACGGCGCATGGCACATTCCCGCACAGGCCCCGCCGGTAATGACAACAGTTCTTCCTCTGGGGGTAATTCCGGTTGGGGTTGTCCCCGGAAAGGCACAGGAATATTTTTTTGCTGACAAAAGCTCCCCGCCACTTCCCCCGCTAGGATCATCATTTCCGCTACCAATTGCCGGGAAACGGAGGTTTCTTGCAGATAAATTTGCACTTCTTCATCCGGGCTCACCTTGATAATCGCTTCCGGCATTTTGATGGTGATGGCTCCCTGGGATTTGCGCCATTTGCCCCGTAGTTTAGCCGCTTCTGCCAGGATAGGAATTTCCGGTTCCCCCTGGATTTTTAACACCAGCATTTCGTCTACATCGTCATAGGTAAGACGGTAGGTGGGCTTAACCCAGGTGGGGGCAATGCGAACATCTTCCACTGCTCCGGTTTCGTCCAAAATCACCCCAAAGCTGAGGGCGGCGCACCGTTGACCCTGGAGCAAACTCATGGGGCCAGTGGCTAATTCCGGCGGAAACATGGAGATCATGCCCGTGGGGAGGTAAAGACTGGTACTGCGTTTGCGGGCTTCTAAGTCCAGTTCATCGTTGGGAATCATTAACCGGGTGGGATCTGCCACGTGGATCCATAGGCGATGCCGTCCATTTTCTAAAGTTTCTACGCTCAGGCCGTCGTCAATTTCTGCGGTGCTTTCATCATCAATGGTGTAGGTCTTGAGCCCACTAAGGTCGAGGCGTTCTTGATCCGGATCGGGGGGAGGATTGGTCAAACAAGCATGGGCCACATCGGATACCTTGGCGGGGAATTGATTGGGATAAGCACTACGACGCAAAAAAAGATTTTCGTGGCGTTGCCAGATGCCTAATTCTATCAGCAGGTTCTGGGTTTCGTCGGGACGCCCCGGTTTGCCAAGGCTCTGCAAAATATCTAGGGCTTGGCGATGGTTTTGGTCGGGGAACAGGACAAATTTTTCTAAGGCTTCCAACCTCAGGCGATCGCTCCCTTGCCAAGCAACTGTTTCTTTGCCCAGGGCGGCTTGAACCCTTTCGATAAAACCAGCTTGTTCCTGTTCTTTTTGGGCTTGTACCTGGAGTTGATGTTTAATTTCTTCGATTTGATTGGCGGGGCGGGGTTCGTAACGATCGCCTTTTTGCTTGAAATAAATCTTGTCTTCCGCTAGGAGGGAATGGGCCGCATAGCATTGACTGGGTTGTTGTTCAGAAAATAACAATAGGGCCAGATCACTGGGGGTAACGCTTTCCCCTTCTTCGATGAGCAATTCCCAGGCCACTTCCAAACTGGAAGGGTCTAGGTATTGATCCACTTCCGCCAGAAAACTAGGCAAATCAGCACCGGTATAGGGGCCCCCTGGAATTGCATATTCCACCCGCTGGGGTTTGAGCTTATGGGATTGGCCCTGTTGGTCGATTACCACCCAATCCTTTTTGCCATCGGGGCGATCGACCACCGCCAACCGCCGTTCCCCTTGATGCCGAAATTCAATCAGTTTGCCTTTTTCCACCGGAATGCCTTTGACCCGTTGCAATTAATCTCTGGCCATTTTGACATAAGGGCTCCTCTAGACCAGGGATTTTTTCTGGTTTCTCTTCCTTTTTAACCATGGTTGGCTAAGCCGCATCATCATCGTGGGCAAACCGGTTATAGAGAAAGTCGAGGGCATAGTTCCTCAGTTGGTAATACTGAGGATCTTCCATAATTCCTTCGGTGATCAAGTGGGGCATGGGTATTTGCCACTGGCCACCATCAATACCGCCGTCTTGGGAACCAATGGTGACGTTGTTCCTAGCGGAGGCCCAGTTGGCTTGTTTGGAAACCTCCACCCCGGTCATGCCGTATTTAGCAAAGAAGTCTTACTAACGAGGCGATTAAACAAGCTGTGTATGGAGGATTAGGGCTATCTATCTTAAATGTCAAAAGAGGAGTCCCGTTAGAAACGAGTTCCCATTTCCGTCATAGCTCAGAAAATTAGGTAAACCACTGATAATCTTAAACCGATTCTAAAAACTTCCAAAGCCTTGCTCCAAAAGGATTATCCTGAAAATAAAGAATAAAAATATTATGTTGCAGATAACCAAAAGCCTCAGTATTGCCCTAACCGAAATTGAAATGACCGCTATTCGCTCCCAGGGAGCAGGGGGTCAAAATGTGAATAAAGTGGCCTCCGCCATTCACCTCCGCTTCGATATTGGCGCATCCTCTCTACCTGATGCCTATAAAAAACGGCTGTTGAACCTCAATGATCAGCGCATCACTAAAGATGGCATCGTGATTATTAAAGCCCAATCCCATCGTACCCAAGAGCAGAATCGAGAGGAAGCCTTACAACGACTCCAAGGGCTAATCAGTAGCGTTATAACTTTACCCAAGCCCCGTAGGCCTACAAAACCGACCCGCAGTTCCCAACGAAAGCGACTGGATGCTAAAACCAAACGCAGTGCAGTTAAGGCCCTAAGAAAATCAATTGATGAGTAGTTTCCATTAGGCGATCGCACCTGAAGTTCGGGTTCATAATTAAAAAGGTGCTGAAAGGCCAGCCCTGAGGGTTAGGGTTTCCAAAACCAGATAGCCGCCGCCCCAACAACAATGCCAACAACTCCCGCCACTAAAGCACTCCATCGCATTGCACTTTGTGTTACCGCCAGTACTGGATTATCGAGGAGATTAGCGGAAAAATGCAAACTTTGAATTAGCCATCGCTGATTTGCTTTTTGCAGAACCGCTGTCCAACGCAGGGGCATATCATTGTTTTTCCCATTTTTGAAGTTAAAGGTCGAGGTGGCGGCCCCATAGGCTACTTCTAAATTGGGAGCGAGCAGGACGCGATCGGTGTGTTCATCCAGAGTCATGGTAATGCTCTTAATTTTCGTCTGAAATTGATTTTCCCAATAACGTTGAAAATCCTCTACGCCATGAAACACCTGATTATCTACGGTGGTAATGGTGAAATCGGGATGGAGATAGGGTTTAACTTGGTCAAAATTGCGATGATTGAGGGCATCCAGAGCAATCTTGCGGGTTTCTAGGATGAGTTCAATATCCTCAGAGGGTAGAGACATAGGACGCGACAGAAAGAAAAAGATGATTACTTTAGAATCCTTTTGGTATCCTTCAAAATACCCCGGATGTTTAGAGTTTAGTCTGGAATTTTGAAATTAGGCGATCGTGATTTAGGCATTGTAAAACTGATCCAGCCCGTTAAACTGCCGACCCTGGTTTCAATGCAGTCGAGTCGTTTCCCGGTATCGGTCACTTTTTTGTCAATGGTGGCGATCGCCAGTAAGCCTCTAGTAATAGCAAATTTAAAATCTTGCCAGTCAAGAAAGTGATATATCTCAAAACACTAGCCAGGAAAAAAGTCCTAAACTAGGTTTACTTGGATTGTTTTTTGGTCAACAGTGAGGCTCTAAGTACTGTTGTCTGAGTTTAATCGGGAACAATTACTAATTTTGGGCTGAAAAAATCATTCCGTTGCAGGTTTGCGACTTGATCGATTCTTTCTACCTAACTTGTAATTGCTGGTAATAGATTTTTGGTGTTTTTTACCTGAAGTCTATTGTGCACCTTGACCATAATGACGATCGCCATTCTTATCGTCTTGTTAGACATTCTAAATAACTAATGACGTTAACTGTTTTGGCGATCGCCTAAAAATTATTAGTGAAAATATGTATTTATTAACCTCAAGGATTAAGCGTGAACTCTTCTTTTTACCGCATCGTCTTGTACTCCCATGATACTATGGGGCTCGGTCATAAGCGACGTAACTTATTAATTGCCCAAACACTACAGAGATCCGCGTTGCCAGTCGAAATTTTGGTGATCACTGGGATTGATGAAGGCAATGAAACCTTAGCCGCAGCGGGGATCAATTGTGTGACTTTACCAGCCTTGGCAAAAGGTCAGGATGGTTCTTATTGGGGACGGCATTTAGAGAAGCCCTTGACTGAATTGATTGCTTGCCGATCACAATTGATTTTGAAGACCATCCAGAAGTTTCAACCTGATGTTTTAATTGTGGACAATGTGCCGCGGGGGGTAGAAAGAGAACTTGATCCAAGTCTTGAATATATGCGTAAGCGGCCCCAAATGTTATGTGTGCTTGGGTTACGGGATATTTTAGATGGCCCAGTGGCCGTGCAACGGGATTGGTGTCGAGCAGACAATGAAACAGCAATTCGTCGCTACTATGACGCTGTTTGGGTTTATGGTGACCCCCAAGTTTACGATCTACGGCGGGAGTATGATTTAACGCCGGATGTGGTGGCGAAAATGATTCCTTTAGGCTATTTCAATCAGCGTGATCGCCTGCAATATTTAGCGCAACCTTGGCGAAAAACTTTGATTAATTGGGGTTTGCCGTCCCGATTTATTTTAGGTGCAGTTGGGGGGGGGCAAGATGGTGCAGCTTTGGCGATCGCCTTTGGGAAAATTCCTTTTACAGCGGAGTTACCCGGTGTTCTTTTAACCGGGCCTTTTCTGCCAGACTCTGTACGCGACAGCCTCAAGATGATCGCCGCCAAGAACCCCCATCTCACCCTACTGCCATGTTTTCCTGAACCGACAATACTTATGGCAAAAGCCGAACGGGTGATAGCTATGGGGGGCTACAATACCACCTGCGAAATTCTTTCTTTCCAAAAGTCAGCTTTGATTATTCCTCGGGTGCAACCCCGGCAAGAACAATGGCTCCGGGCCACTCATTTGGAACAACTGGGTTTTATAGATGTTCTTCACCCGGACAAGGTAAACACTGAAAGCTTGACCGCTTGGCTCAAATGTTCCCGCAAACGCCGGCAAACTAAACCACGTCTTAATTTCCAGGCTACCCAACAGCTTCCCCTGGCCCTCGGCAAGTTGTTAGCCGCTCGACCTGAACTCGCTTACCAAGCTTGCTAATCCTTATTTTTGCCGTCAATGTCCATCGCCTACGTTGTTAAACGCTATCCCCGTTATTCTGAAACATTTATTGTTAATGAAATCCTTGCCCACGAAGCGGCAGGTTTAGATTTACATATCTTTGCCCTTCGTCCCCCCGTTGATAGCCATTTTCAAGACAAAATTGCCCAGGTAAAAGCCTCCGTTACCTACATCCAAAAACCAATTCAAGGGCGATCGTATCCCACCCTATTGGGACAAAATCCCACCGCCGCCAGTTACCTCTGGGCCGAAATCCAAGCCACTGCCGCCCTCATTCCCGATCTTTGGTCAAAATTAGCCTATGCGGCCGGAGAACGTTCTAATGTTTTATACCAAGCCCTTTGGCTCGCCCAGGCAGTACGTCACCGGGGAATTACCCATCTCCATGCCCACTTTGCCAGCGTTGCCACCAGTGTTACCCGCTTAGCGGCCCATTTTGCCGGGGTTCCCTACAGTTTTACAGCCCATGCCAAGGATATTTTTCACGGGAGCGTTGACCCAGCGGATTTTGCCCAAAAACTCCGGGATGCGACGGCGGTAATTACTGTTAGTGACTACAACCGCACCTATTTGCTAGAGCAATATGGGGAAGTTGCCACAAAGGTACAACGTATCTATAACGGTGTGGATTTAACAGCCCTTGCCTATAAGCCCCGTCCAGAAAACCTTGAACGGCCTCTAATTCTCTCGGTGTCACGGCTGGTGGAAAAAAAGGGTTTAACTTACTTGATTGCGGCCTGTGATTTACTGCGTCGTTGGGGTCATTCGTTTCTCTGTCAGATTGTCGGTGCTGGCCCCCTCGAAACAGAGTTGCGAGCACAAATTGTGGACTATCAGCTAGAGCCTTGGGTGAAAATTATTGGCCCCCGTCCCCAGGGGGAAGTTTTTCGGATTTTGGAGCAGGCGACTGTTTTTGTCGCTCCCTATGTCGTCGGGAAGGATGGTAATCGAGATGGTTTACCCACGGTTCTTTTAGAGGCGATCGCCCTGGGAACCCCCTGCGTGGCGACGGATGTGACGGGGATTCCTGAAATTATTCACAACGGTGAAACTGGTTTGTTGGTGTCTCCAAATAATCCTGAACAGTTAGCGACAGCCCTGCAAGCCCTTTTAAAACAGGGGGATTTACGTACCCGTTTCGCCCAGCAAGCCCGCCAACTTTTAGAACAAAAATTTGATTTGCAACGCAATGCCGCCCAACTCCGGCAACTGTTCCACCAGGGAGACTAAAACCAATGAAGATTGCCTATGTCTGCGCCGATGCGGGGATTCCGATTTTTGGCTGTAAAGGAGCATCGATCCATGGGCAGGAGATGATCCGCGCTTTCCGTAACCAGGGGGCAGAGGTTATCCTTTTTGCGGCTCGGCTTGGGGGCGAACCACCTACGGATTTTGCCAACTTACCCGTTTATTGTTTACCAGAGGTACCCAAGGGGGATCAGGCAAACCGTGAGCTGGGCTTGTTCCAGCAAAATCAGGCTTCACAAGATTTACTAGCCATAGCGGCTCCCTACGATCTGGTTTATGAACGTTATTCCCTCTGGTCTTATGGAGGAATGACCTTCGCCGAAAACTATGGCATTCCCGGCATTTTAGAGGTTAACGCTCCTCTCATTGAAGAACAGGAAACCCATCGGGGTTTGGTACATCGGGATTTAGCCTTGCAGGTGGCAAAAACCGCATTTCAAGGAGCAACCGCTTTAGTCGCTGTGTCCGAAGCGGTCAAAATCTATTTGCGTCAATGGGTGCCAGGCGATCGCCTTTTTGTGATGCCCAACGGGGTTAATCCCGAACGTTTTTCTGGGGTGATAAACCATGGCTCTAGCTCTGAAAATTACTATTTCACTATTGGTTTTGTCGGTTCCTTAAAGCCTTGGCATGGCTTGGATATTCTCATTCGAGCCTTTGCCCAACTGCGGCAATCCATCCCCGAAGCCCGTTTGTTAATTGTTGGTGATGGCCCTCAACGAGCCAGTCTTGAACAGGCGATCGCCAAGGAAAATTTAATGCCCTATGTGCAATGGACAGGGGCCGTGCCCCCAGAGCAAGTGCCCCATTGGTTAGGACAAATGACTGTGGCGGTGGCGCCCTATCCCGCCAGTGACGATTTTTATTTTTCGCCCCTCAAGGTGGTGGAATATATGGCCGCAGGCTTGCCCGTTGTGGCCAGTGGCATTGGTCAACTGACGGAAATAATTGAAGATGGTGTGACGGGAATTTTGTGTCCACCGGGGGAGCCAGAACCCCTCGCCCAGGCTTTAGAAGTCCTATGGCGATCGCCCCAGAAGCGTCAGCAGTTAGGTCAAACTGCCCGCACCTCCGTCCTGGAAAACCATACCTGGGACAAGATTGCCGAAAAAATTTTGGCGATCGCCCCTTTATAAATTCTTGAAGTTTAAAAATAATTAATGCACCGCGCTTCCCCCATGACCCAAGCTGTTCCGGGCCTTTGGTCTGTGATCACCACTTTTTGGCCTGAAATTCGTGCCCAGTGGCGATTATTGATCGTGGCGGTGGTGACTTTGCTAGCCGATGTTGGTCTGCGGCTCCTAGAACCCTGGCCCTTGAAACTGCTCATTGATAGGGTGCTCATTCCCAGTAAAACCCAATCCACCCTTCCCCTGGGGGGTTTTAGCAACCTAGATTCCCATAGGCTGTTAATTCTGATCGCTGGGGGGGTAATTGTCATTGCAGTCGGTCGGGCGATCGCCACCTATTGGAATACGGTCAGTCTGGCCATTGTCGGCGGTCGAGTTATGGCCCAGGTGCGAGATCAACTCTATATCCATCTGCAAAGGCTTTCTTTGCGTTACCACTACCAAGCCCGCAGTGGGGATTTGATTATCCGAGTTAGTAGCGATGCCAATCGCCTCCAGGAAATTTTACTGACCGCAGCATTGCCCTTGGTTGTTAGTGTGTTGACCTTGGGGGGCATGGTAATAGTAATGGCTTGGCTGGATCTAAAACTTACCCTGCTTTCCCTGGTGACTTTTCCCCTATTTTGGTTAGCGGCTAGTCGCTTAAGTACCAAAATTCGCCATGCTTCCCTACAACAACGCCACCAAGAGGGAGCCGTTGCCGCCACTGCCGCCGAATCCCTTGCTGCGATTAAATTGGTGCAGGCCCTTTCCCTAGAACCGGCTTTTGCGGATCTGTTTACTCGCCAAAATCAACGGAGCCTCCGGGAAAGCATTGAAACTAAATGCTTAGCGGCGAACCTGGAACGGGTGGTGGATGTACTAATTGCCCTGGGGACGGCTTTGGTTATGGGTTATGGGGCCCACTTGGCGATCGAAGATGCCCTGACACCGGGAACGGTATTAGTTTTTTTAACCTATCTCCGTAATGCCTACAAGCCTGTGCAGAATTTTGCCAAATACACAGGTCGTCTAGCCAAGGCATCGGCATCGGGGGAACGGATTTTAAACGTTTTGGCAGAAACCCCGGATATTGAGGACAAACCAGAGGCGATCGCCGTGCCCCCCCTACAGGGTTTGGTGGAATTTAACAATGTCCATTTTGCCTATCACCCTGACCAAGAAATTCTCAAGGGGCTGACTTTAACGGCCAAACCGGGGGAGAAAATTGCCCTCGTTGGCTCCTCCGGTAGCGGCAAATCAACCCTTTTAAGCTTGTTGTTACGGCTTTACGATCCCACCGCTGGGGGCGTTTTTGTTGATGGTCGAGATCTACGGGATTATCAATTGGCTAGTCTCCGCGGTCAAATGGCGGTGGTGCTCCAGGAGAGTTTATTATTTGCCGCGACGATCCGAGAAAATATTGCCTACGGCATCGAGAATGCGACGACGGCCAGCATTGAAGCGGCGGCTCACTTAGCCAATGCCCATGAATTTATTCTGCAATTGCCCCAGGGCTACGACACGGTGGTGGGGGAAAGGGGGACAACTCTCTCCGGTGGGCAACGGCAACGGTTGGCGATCGCCAGGGCCGCCATGCGACAAACACCGATTTTAATTCTCGATGAACCCACCAGCGGCCTTGATAAAGTCAATGAACAGTTGATATTTGAGGCTTTGGAACGATTAGCCCAAAATCGTACTACCTTCCTGGTCACCCACAATCTCCAGTTGGCGATCGCCGCTGATCAAATTTTATATCTTGAACAGGGTCAAATCCGAGAACAGGGCACCCATCGGGAATTACTGGCCCTCCAGGGAGCCTATGCCGACATCTTCCAACGACAAACCCTAGAAACCGTTGCTAAATCCCTACGGAGTTAACCAATAATGGCTGATCTTCCCGCTGACCCAACAATGTCGTGGCTCCCCCAGACCCTTGATCGCCAGTCGGCCCAACAGCAGTTGATCAAGATTTTTCCAACATTACAACGGGTGACAAAAACCCAACTCCTGCGCCATAAAATCGGCCGACGGGCTTTAATTGAATACCACCTGGAAACAATCGAAGGCAAGCAGGTCATCCTTGGTAAAATTCGTGCCAAGGGTACAGACCACAAGAGCTATGGTCGTCAAAAAGCACTCTGGGAAAATGGTTTTGGGGCGGACAGTGAAGACGGATTATTAGTGCCAGAACCCCTCGGCATTATTGAACCCTGGCAAATGTGGCTCCAACGCAAAGTTCCGGGTCAACCTGTCACAACTTTACTGGCCACAAATTCAACATTGCTGGAGAAAATTGCGGCCCTCGCCCACAAAATTCATACCTATCCCGTACCGACGACGAAAATCCATACCATTGCTGATGAGTTACGAATCCTCGCCACTCAACTCCAAAATTTCGCCCAACAGCAACCCCAATGGCAGAAACAAATAGAAGACTTTATCGCCCAGAGTCAAGTCCTCGGCAACGAGCTCGCCCAACTGTCCCTAGGAACCACCACAATTCACCGAGACTTTTATCCCGATCAAATTTTGCTGGATGGCGATCGCCTATGGCTAGTTGACTTCGACCTCTACTGTCAGGGTCATCCCGCTGTTGATATTGGCAACTTCATCGCCCACATGACTGAGCAGAGTCTCCGCACCTGGGGCAATGCCAACGCCATGGCAAATCAAGAAAAAGCTTTAAAATCTGCTTTTCTGGCAAAACAGCCCTCAAAAAGTCTTGATCTTAGTAAAGCAATTGATATCTATACCAGCCTTACATTATTGCGGCATATTGCTATTAGTTGGCGTATCCCAGACCGCCGCCCCAATATTTCTGCACTCATAAAATTATGTGGCGATCGCCCAGAGATCCGCTAATCGGCCCGGAGACATCCGTTTGAACACCTTGTTCAGCATATTTGCGGCATTCATTGAGAATGATGTCATCTATATTACTAAGATCTGCTCCATCCCAATAATACTGAATGTCAGATATCTGAAGATCTCCTTTTGCGCAATGCAATAAATAGAAATTCATTAGATCGGCACGGGAATCATTTTGGTGACATAGCCTAAAAAGTATTTCAAGGTTGCCATCCATCCTTGATGGTTCGTGCAAGATTTCATCTGCCAGAGACATTGCATAAAATTTTATAGCCATGTCCTCGTTGGGAACAGGAAGACCCAGTTCCGAGAGAGAGCGTTTTACATACTCAATGATCTCAAAATCATTAAATGGTGGTTCAATGCCAGCCAATTCACGTAAATGTTCAGAATCATAACCCTTACAAAGCATTCTAACGGCCCATTTAATACAATCCTCCGCATATCCATGTGGGGTAACAAGGAATAAATACACTTTACCGAGAAGAGTGTCTGGATTCATGAGACTTGACGTTGTGATCCTGACTGAAAAAATTGGACAATGCAAACGGGTCGAAAACTGGCATAGATTTTTGTAATTTCAATCATCATATATAAGCCTTTTAAATCAACTGTTTGCAAAGTTTCTTTAACTCTTTAATTTTGAGAATACTTAAATTCAGAGCCTGTCACCCATATTTGGCTGATAGGGAAATTCGATGGTAAACATGGCTCCCCCGGCCTCATGATTAGCCGCCGTTAAATCCCCGCCGTGGGCCAAAACAATTTCCTTGGCGATCGCCAGGCCGAGGCCGCTACCATGGCGTTGACTGTCGGGATGTAATCGGGCCCGGGAACTATCCCCTCGATAAAGCCGCTCAAAAATGTAGGGTAAATCCCTTTGTTGAAATCCTAAACCCTGGTCACGGATAGTAATGGTTATGGCTCCCTCCCCTTGGTAACCCTGCACAAAAATTGTCCCTTCCGGTGGGCTGTACTTAAGGGCATTGTCCAAAATATTCATCAACACCTGCATCAGGCGATCGCCGTCCCCCTCCAGTACCAACTGGTCTGGGCCTTGGTAATCCAGTTGGATGTTTTTCACAATGGCGATCGGCAACAGTCTTTCCCAGGTAACCGTGAGCAAATGGCGTAAATTAATCGGCTCTGGCTCTAAATACAAATTGGGATTAGCCGTAATCTGGGTTAGATGGAGCCAACTTTCCACCAAATTTTGCAACCGGGAAATTTCCTTGAGCAATCGTTCCGCCCAACCGACATCGGACTCCGGCAATCGGGACTGTAATCTTTCTGCAATTAAGGCGATCGCCGTCAAAGGAGTCCGCAATTCATGGGCCAGATCAGAAAAAGCCCGATCCCTCCCCCGACGGAGAGCCGCTAAGGTTTGACGATTTTCCACAAATACCGCCACCTTACCCGCTTCCAGGGGAAACCCAGACCCCTTAAGCAAAATTGATTCCGGTGTTATTTGTCGTCCCGTATTGGCCGCCACCGTTAAAGGAGGAAAGAAAGACCATTCCCGGGTTTGGGCCGTTTGGCTTTGGCGGGTAGTTTCGATTAACTGATCCAACTCGTAGGAACGAATAAATTCCAAAAAAAGCCGTCGCTCCCCCGGTGCCCAATAACGAACATGCAGTAGGTCTTGGGCCGCAGGGTTACACCATTCCAAATTATTATTGTCGTCGATTAATAAATAACCTAGGGGAGAAAATGACATCACCTCCCGCCAATGGTCGATTTCTCCCAGATATTGTCCACAGAGTTCATTCAGATGGGCCAGTTCCCGCCGTACTAGGGAGGCAAGGGAAAGGGAATGGGATACCTCTTCCGTATCTGGCAATGAGGTTAATAAGCTTTTGATTTTGCGGTTCAAACGAAATCGCTCGATCGCCCCGATGCCAAAACCAATTGCCCCACCAATCGCCAATGTTAATATTTCCATGTTCCAATAGTTCTCGTTCTTACGGAGACAGTTTCCCCCACCACTGAGGTTTAATTAAGGTTTAGCGGTGTATTGTACATCTCCACCGTAATGAACTGCCGATTACCCGCAACTAATAAATTGGTTGGACAGAGGGCAGTCCCCTGGCATATTTACTGAAATTTCTCTTGTTTGGGGAAGGGGATATTCCCATTCTTACCCGGGAAGTGTTGCAAAAAGCCGAACCCGATCCCCAAAACCGTCCCCGTATCCATGTCAGTGGGTGAACTACTCCTCCCTACTTTTTGGTGTGGGTCTTGGCAAAGGATTAAGCCCAATTTTCTACCGATAAACTCGGTACTCGCAAAAATTCCCGTTCGTTACTAGTAACCAAAACCCCATTTAAACTTAAGCAGTGGGCTGCAATTTGTGTATCTAGTAAACCAATGGGAGTTCCCTTTCTTTGTAAATTTGCACGAATCTCGGCATAAATTCGGCTAACTTGGCGATCCCAATTAAAAACATCTAAATGGCGACAAAATCTTCGATAACTCGGTAATTATTTTTAGGATTGGATGACTTTGCCGCACCATATTCCAATTCAGCGAGGGTGATAATTGATATGGCCAAAGAGCTAGTATCAACTTGCTCGAATTTAGCTAAAACCTTTAGTGGTTTTTTCTTGATGATGAGGTTAATCAAAGGCCAATTGCTTTAACAAAAATGCCCAGGCGGTGCGATTACTACCCGTTTCGCTCTTGCTAACTTCAAAGGTTTTTTGACCGGCTTCCGCTAGGTTCAACACATCCACACATAACTGGGCGATCGCCTGACGACTGACTTGACCCTTGAGGGTGTCCCCCTGGGCAAATTGCAATAACTGGGGCGAGGTTTCCTCCGTTAAGGCACAGGGTCGAATGATCGTATAGGTTAGGCCACTGTCACGGATTGCATTTTCCCCGGCCAATTTCCAAGTCAAAATGCCTCCTAATTGATCATTCATGCGGACAGCGGGGGGTTCTTCCTCCAGATTTAAACCGGGTTTGCCGGGGCGGGTTACCCCAGCGGAACTGACATGGACAAATTGAGGTGTTAAAGGATTGGCATAGGTTTGGATGGCTTCAATTTCTAGCCCAAAAATGCCTGGGGAAAAACTGGGGTTTAGGCCGCCATCGTATTCAAATTTGCTGTGCATTAATTGGAATGATGAAATCTGACTGGGGTTAAAGGAACCTTTTTCAGGAACGGTTTTAGCTCGGAAAACGGGAATGAGTTGGTTAAAAGGAATGCGGACAGTTTGGGGACGATTATTAAAGGTGTCGAAGGAATAGCAATAGCTCAGGCCATCCCATTGGGTTTCACTGCGGGCAATAAATTTATAGCGTTTGCCATCCCCCTGAATCCGTAATTGAATGCCCTCGGCCCCGGCTAAATCCAACGGTGGTTCAAAATTAGGCGATCGCACTGAGGCAAAGCCCCCATTATTGGCGGTGGATACATTGCCCGTAAATAACGCCCGATCGCCGAGTAAATGCCATTGACTACTGCTAACGCCCCCCATCACCCCGTCATCCACGGAATACCATGGCAACCGTTGGGAATTTTGATCGTTAAAGTTAACTAAAACCCGTTCTTTGGGTTGAATATAATCCTTGACCACCGCCAGTAAATTTTTAATCCCTTGAAATTCCACCTGTTCCGGCACATCCACCACTTCCGGCAGGTAAAACTTGATCCCTTGATAATATTTTTCACGGGTTGGAGTATCCCCTTCCACGGGTTGAACCTTCGTGCCGCTACAGCAAATTACCGCCGACACATCACGCATTAACCCTGGGGTCAAACTTTCCTTAAGGGTCAAATCCCCCGCAAAAAATTCCAGGCGATCGGGTAACGTTCCCCCGAAAAAATCCTGAAATAGGCTATGGGCCCGGCTTTGATCCCGCACTAACACCCGCACAGCTTGACCAGACTCAATCAATAATTTGACAACCCGTTTACCGACGCCGCCCGTTGCCCCGACCACTAAAATCATGGATTATTCCCCTTTCTTACTGTCCCTAATTTAGTTGTTCAGAGTTAATTCAGCAAAGCCGAAATTAAGTACCAAATAAATACACTTGCACGAAAAAGCTGTCAGTATATAATTTTGACCATTATTTTCCTTTTGTTTCCACAACCTCCCCATGAAAACCCTCAAGAACCTAACACTAGGGAGCGCCGTCCTCAGTTTTGCTTTTCTAGCAAATATCTCCCCTGCTGTACAGTACAAGAAGCCGAAGATGGGATTTGAACCCACGGCCAACTGATTACGAATCAGCTACTCTACCACTGAGCTACTTCGGCGATACTTAATGCCCTCGGGAATGATAACATTTTTTGTACCAGCTTTCTGGGGAGAATTTATGCCATTGGTCGTTGCACATTTGGGGCCAAGGGGAACCAATGCGGAAACCGTTGCCCTGGTTTATGGGAAACAGCACCAAGCTCAGACCGGTCAAAGGGTGGAGTTTCTACCTTGCCCTAGTATTGGCAAAACCCTGGAGGCTGTAGCCCAGGATCCGGTGGATGTGGCGATCGTGCCGGTGGAAAATTCCACAGAGGGGGGCATTGCCATTACCCTGGACAGTCTTTGGTCGGCGGAAAATTTAAAAATTCAGCAGGAATTGGTACTACCCATTACCCATGGGTTAATCAGTCGAGGTAAATCCCTAGAGGCTTTAACTAGGGTAGTGTCCCATCCCCAGGCCCTGGGACAATGTCAAAAATGGTTATCAGCCCATTTACCCCAGGTGATTTTGGTACCCGCCAATTCCACCACGGAGGCCATTCAAATCATTGGGGATGATCCCACGGCGGCGGCGATCGCCTCTCCCCGGGCCGCCACTTTATTTGATTTACCAGTTCTACACACGAATATCCAGGATTACCCCGACAATTGCACCCGTTTTTGGGCGATCGGGAAGGAGGGCTATTTAACCGGTAGCCACACCACCCTGGCCTTTAGCGTCCCCAAAAATATGCCTGGAGCCTTGGTTAACCCCCTAAAATTATTAGCCGAAAGAGATATTAACCTAAGTCGCATCGAATCCCGACCGACCAAACGATCGCTCGGGGAATATGTCTTCTTTATGGACTTAGAAGCCAGCCAGGGGGAACCCCGACTCAAGGAAGCTTTGGCCGCATTGACCCAGTACACCGAAGTGTTAAAGATTTTTGGCAGCTACCCCACAAAAGTCCTACAATTGGCTGACCTTTAGCATTGTCATCCCCTGGATTGTTTTCGGCCCAGGATGACTAGGTTGTTTCCCCCATACTGACCCTATGAGTAGTTCCCCCCCTTCTATCCAAGCATTACTCAACTCGGAAAATTTTAGCGACAAAATCCGGGGTTTAAATCGACTGCGTTCCCTTGACCCAGTGGAAGCTTTTCCTTTACTCAAACCCTTGGTCAATGATCCTAATCCCCGCATTCGCTATGCCGCAGTGAGTCAGTTGGATCCAGTGGGCAATGCTGATTTAAACGAATCCCTGGCCCTTCTGCGCGATCGCCTATTTAACGATCCAGAAATTGATGTGCAATCCGTGGCGGCGGATGTGATTGGGGGGCTAAAACTAACCGCGGCCTATCCCGATTTACAACGGGCCTACGAAGAAACCCCGGAATGGTTATTGCAAATGAGTATTGTGGCCACCCTGGGGGAAATGGGGGACAGTCGAGGTTTTGATTTACTAAAAATTGCCTTGAATTCGGAGAATAGCCTAATTCGCACCGCAGCCATTAGTGCCCTGGGGGAGCTGGGTAACCCGGAAGCTTTTCCCTTGTTGGTACCCCTAGTGGAGGATGAGGATTGGCAAGTGCGATTCCGTTTAGTTCTGGCGGTGGGTCAACTGGAACATCCCGATCGCCAAAGTCTGCTCCAACGGTTGGCGGAGGACAAGGCGGAGCAGGTAGCCACCACGGCCCGGGAACTGTTAACCGTCTAGGCTAAGTTAAGCTGGAAAACCCTTTGAGAATGCCTGGTTTTATTTATGTTTTTCAGTATTGTCATCCCCACCTATAACCGTTTGCCCATTCTCGAAAAATGTTTGCGGGCCTTAGAAAGTCAAATTTTTGATCGGAATTTAATAGGGGATTATGAAGTGGTACTGGTGGATGATGGCTCCACCGACGGTACTTTGTCCTGGCTGGAGAATCACCGGGGGGAATTTCCCCATGTGCGGGAATTTTGTCAAAATCACCAAGGGCCAGCGGCGGCCCGTAATCTGGGGGTAGAAAAGGCCGTAGGGGATACAATTATTTTCATCGACAGTGACCTAGTGGTAACGGAGGTGTTTCTACAAGCCCACGGCGAAGGTTTACAACAGGGGCAGAAACAGCATAACTCCGACCGCATTTTTACCTATGGAGCCGTAGTCAATACCTGCAATTTTGAAAATCCCCAATCGGAGCCCTACAAATTAACCGATTACTCCGCGGCCTTCTTTGCCACGGGCAATGTGGCGATCGCCAAAAAGTGGTTGCTAGAAGCGGGCTTATTTGACACGGGCTTTCAACTGTACGGTTGGGAAGACCTGGAATTGGGGGTAAGGCTAAAAAATTTAGGACTGAAACTCATCAAATGCCCCCGGGCCGTGGGCTACCATTGGCATCCTCCCTTTAGCCTGCAACAAATTCCCAAACTCATTGACCAAGAAGTGCAACGGGGTCGCATGGGGGTCTTGTTCTACCAAAAACATCCCACCTGGGAAGTGCGGTTAATGATCCAAATGACCAGACTCCATTGGTTACTCTGGGGTTTACTCTCCTTGGGGGGACGTTTGAATGAAAAGACCATGGGCCCCTTTCTGCAATGGCTAATTGATCAGAATCGTCCCCAACTAGCCCTAGAAATTGCCCGTATTTTCCTCAACTGGTACAACGTCCAGGGGGTTTATGCCGCCTTTGAAGAAAGCCAAGCCCTGGGTTAATTCCGTTAAATTTTGATAACTTTCGGATAATGCGGGCACAGCGGAATCGCTATTTATTTGGCCCCTTCCCTATGTAATTCTTAAGAAATTTTGACTTAAGGGGACGACACTCCCAAAATTCCCTATCATTTAAGCTAATCTCACTTATTCAATTTAGTTACACACTGTTAAAGTGAATTGAGTCTTCTTTCCAAACAAAGGCTTTTTTCTACTCCGCTCATAAAAACCAGACAAAAAACCCTTTACTGCTAAGCTCCTTGGTAAGAATGGGCGCTATCTAACTTAACTGTCAATTTGGAGACACTCATGGAAACTGTATTTTTGGTATTGGGGATAATCGGCGGTATAGTCGTTGGTTTTGCCGGTACCTATTTCACCCTAGTTACCAAACTTCAAAAGAAGTTGGAAAGCGTTAAAAGTAAACTGGGTCGGGCCAAAAGTGCCAGTGAAGACACGGAAACTCTCCAATTTCAGTTAGAAGCCCAAAAGGCGGAATCTGAAGCCCTCCAGGCTAGGTTAGAAGGCATTGCCACTACCCACCAAACCGAGCTAGATAATTTACAAGCAACATCCACGGCGGCGATCGCCCAATTGACGGCGGACAAAACAGCCTTAGAAAATGAGTTGCAATCCCTTAGGGAAAGCGCTCCATCCCTGGAACAACTTCCCCCGGACAACAGCGAGGAATTGGCGGCACTCCAAAACCGTTTGTTGGTCATGGAGCAGGAACACCAAGCCACAGTGCAATCCTTAGAAGCTGACTATCAGTCCCAAATTGCGGCCCTGCAGGAATCCCTAGCCTCGTCCCCAGAAACTGAGACATTTGCCGATGACGAAACTCCGGTTGCCCCTGGAGCGGAGCTCGAGGAAATCGCCCCCCAAGATCAAGTAGAAGAACTAGGGGCATTTGAAGAGGAGGCTGAAAACCTTGTAGCGGCAGAATTTGCCCCGGTGGCGGAAGAAACGGAATCTCCCTTTGGTGAATCCCCTGCCACGGAAGATGATCTAGAAAACTGGGTAGATGCTCCGGGGGAAAGCGAACAATCCCCCTTTGATATAGATTCTCCGGTTATGGAGGCAGAGGCCCCTGTATTGGAAGAAGTGGAGGTGGAAACCGCCGAATTTACGGCTGAAGCCCCTGCCTTAGATGATTTTTCTCCTCCAGGGGAAGAAACGGAATCCCCCTTTGGGGAACCCGCCGCTGAAGAAGATTTAGAAAATTGGGTGGATGGCCCAGCGGAACTATCTCTAGAAGAAATTACCGTTCAAGAAGCGTCCTTCGATTTAGACTCAACATCCGAGTCCCTTGACTTGGGGCAAGTTGCGGCGGAACTGCCGGACTTTAATGCCGGGGAAAGCCCTATGGATCTGGGGGCAGAATTACCGGATATGACGGAGGAACCCTCCTTTGATGGAGGTGTATATGATGTTGAAACTCCCCAGGAAAATTTAGCTCTGGAAATAGAACAGACCGGAGATGAATTGTTAGCGGAGTTAACCGGAGAAGGGGAACCTTCAACCCTTCCCCTGTTCACCGAGGAACCGGCGGAACAATTAGGGGATCTGCCCTCAGAGGAAATCCTCCCCACCACAGGGGATGGAGGGGTTGATGATTTGGACTTCTTACTTGAACTCCAAGATGAAGAAGAACCCGATGCTTTCTCTGGGGACGAATTTTTACTGGAACTTACCGATGACGAATCCCCCACTGCTGGTTTTCAATCCGAAGTTTTGGCGGAAGAAAGTTTAGACTTCCCAGATTTACTGGAGGATAACGATAACCCTAATACCCATGGTGGTGATCCCTTTATCAATGTTTTGGATGAAGGGCCTAATTCTTCCGATAACGATCTGCTGGCCCTTCTGCAAAATGACGACAGCAATGATGGTCAAAGCCCCGAAAACCAGGGGGATGATGATTTATTTCCCGGGTTGGAAAATATGCTTGGGGATGATGCCATCGGTGATAGCAGTGGATTTGATGACCTAGATGCCCTGCTGATGGGGGGGGAGAATTCTTCTGGATCAGAATCGGAGGAAGTCCTTTCCTTGGATGATTTTAGTCTTGGCTTGGAAGATTTCAAGTAGTCGGAGCCTTTGAAATCTGTCTCCACAATTTTGACAGAAAAAGAAAAAACTACGGATAGACCTAAAAGCTGGGTTTATCCGTTTTTTCTGTGCATCCCAATGCCCAAAAAGGGTGATCTAAACAAAATTCAAATCCCGATATCCTTGCCCAATAGACTTTGGGAAAATTCATCTGACACTTATCGGGATCAGTCTGTTAACACAAAGCTGATTAGATTGGTTGATGGGGTTAATTCACCAATTCACTGTTGAATTCGTTGTAACTCCGTTGTTTTAATTCCACCGATTCGGATCGGGGTAGCAAATCAAATAGATCCCGCAGTACGTCATCCACTACTTCAAACTTTAAAACTCCCTTTGCATCGAATACTTTTTTGCCATTTTTATCCAAAATTACGGTCTGGGGCACGCCGCCGCTGTAATAGTAGCCAGGTTCATCCCGGCGGAAGCGTTTTTGGTTGGGAATGGCATCCACGGAAATGGGGATAATGCTGGCGGCCCGGCCATAAAATTCCTGCATCCGGGTAACGATGAAAGCGTATTGTTTGCAATCCTTACTGTCGTCTAGGTAGTAAACCAGAATTACGGGGAGTTGACGCTCAAAGGATTCCTTTAAGCTAAGGCGGGGGGGCACTAGGGAGCCATTGCCGGCATAGACCACAAAAATATTGCCGTCGTAACGGTCATCGTCCAAAGCGGCGATCGCCATGCCGTTGGAGTGGGGGGGAAAGGGAATGATTCCCCAGATTCCCAGGATCACAGCGCAGCAAGCCAGGGTAACTATGAAAAAGCGCCGACAACGGGCAATCCAAGGGGAACAAAGAGACATAATCATCGCTAAAAGAACTGAGTCTAAAATAGGGCAAAGACTTTATCACTGTAAACTTTCCTGTGTCCCCTAATTCCCGCTCCCCTGAATCTGCAACCCGGCCAGGAGTGGCTCCATCCCGTTTTGCCCATAGTTATTACGGAGTTTTGGAGTTGCACCCCGCCGCTTCCCCGGTGGCCATTCGTCGGGCCTATAGGGAACTGAGTAAGCGTTACCACCCCGATACCACCCTCTTGGCCCCGGACGTTGCCACAGTTAAATTTCAACGGTTGAATGAAGCCTACGCCACCCTTAGCAATCCAGATCGCCGTTCGATCTACGACTTACAAATTGGTTATTCCCGCTGGAACGTCATCCAAGTCCCCAGGGATCAAACCGTGGTCAAGGGCACTGATGGAACGGAAATTTTCACCAATAACTCTGCCTATTTAGACGCGAGCGATCGCCCCCTATCGGCGGGGGAAATTTTTGCCCTGGCCCTGTTGGGGTTGACCCTGATCGGTTGCTTGGCATTGGCCCTATTTGTGGCCTGGCTGAGGGGAGATCCCCTGGTCGTTCCTGGTTTGCTATCATCGTTCATCGGCTTCATTTAAATTTTTTGTCTAAATCTGTTTACAGAAGCTGACCATTGCAACATCAAGACAGCGAATTATTATGGCATCTAAACATTTTTTATCCTGGTCTAAATCCTTGGGGGTGATGGTTTTAACTTTTGCCTGGGGTTTAGCCCTGCCGGTATTGGCCCAAACTAAATCGGCGGTGCAGTGGTACAACGAGGGGGTGGATAAACTATCTGCCCAAAATTTCCAGGGGGCGATCGCCGATTTTACGGAATCCATTAAGCTCAATGATCAAGATGCCGATGCCTACTATAACCGGGGCTATGCCAAACATATTTTGGGGCAATATCAGGCGGCGATTACGGACTATAACCAAGCCATTAGCTTAAATCCCCAATTTGCCTATGCCTTTGGTAATCGCTGTTATGCCTACTTTTTATTAAGTCAGTACGAAAGTGCGATCCAGGATTGCAGTAATGCCATTGAAATTAATCCTAAATATGCGGATTTTTACGTGTATCGGGGTAATTCCCAGGATGAATTGGGCAATGAACAAAAGGCGATCGCCGACTATGATAGTGCCATCAAAATTGACGGGCAACACGCCAATGCTCACTACAACCGGGGGCTAACCTATAACCGCCTTAAAGAAGATCAAAAAGCTTTGGCAGACTACAACAAAAGCATCCAGTTAAATCCCGACTTTGCCGATGCCTACTTCAACCGGGGGCTAACCTACTACCGTCTTGGGGAAGATCAAAAGGCGATCGCCGATTTGACTAAAGCCGTCTCCCTATTTAAAGCCCAGGGGAAAGGGGAGCTGGTGCAAAAGGCAGAAAATTTATTAGCAAAAATCCAACCTACGGAAGCTTAAAGCTACTGTTCAATCCCCCTGTATAAGCACATAGGGCTGGACAATCAGGGTTTGAAATTCCCGGTCGGGATGATCGTTCCAGGCTGTTAATTCCTGTTCCGACGGTTTATGGATGAGCAATTCACTAATCCAATGGTTGACCTCGTTAACCCTATCCGTGGCGATCGCCAAACCCACCGCAACTAAATCTAAACTACCGTCCACCACAATTACCGCATCCCTTTTGGCATGGGGGATAATGGTGCCCCAATCCATGGGGGCTAACTCTTCTTGTAACTGTTGTTGAATATCGGTCATTAATTTTACGAAACTTAGATTGACTTTGAGAAATACCAAAAAATTGGCAAAAATCAGGAAATACGGTGAATATTGAGGAAATTGGTGCCCCGGGCAATCTTAGTGGGAATTCCCGCCATGATCAATAGCTGATCGCCCGTCTGAACCATTTTACGATCCAGTAGAAGCACTTCCGCCTGTTTTACCAAGTCCTCAAAGCTATCAAATTCCTCGTTAATCAAAAAGGGAATAATCCCCCAGACTAAATTCAGACGGTGGTAAACATTTTCCGAGGGGGTAAAAGCCACCACTGGCACAGAGGGTCGTTGATTAGACGCCAGCAGGGAAGTGAATCCAGAGGTGGTGAAGGTGACAATGTATTTCAAATTAAGAATGTCGTCGATTACCACCAAAGCTTCGCTCAGGGCATGGGTTTCCGTATTGGCGGTGGGGGGGATATTGCTAAAGTGGAGGCCAAGTTCCGTTTCTTCGGAGATTTTACAAAGCATCCGCACTGACTGCACTGGATATTCCCCCACGGCGGATTCCCCGGACAACATGACCGCATCGGTTCCATCCAAAATGGCGTTGGCTACGTCACTAGCTTCGGCCCTGGTGGGTCGGGAATTGTGAATCATACTGTCCAACATTTGCGTTGCGGTAATGACCGGGATTGCCCTCACATTACATTGGCGAATAATTTCCTTTTGCAGACGGGGTACTTTTTCTGGATTCATCTCCACCCCCAGGTCTCCCCGGGCCACCATAATGCCGTCGGAAGCTTCCACGATTTCCTCTAGGTTGGCGATCGCCTGGGGCTTTTCAATTTTGGCAATGACGGGCAAATCGGGATGACCCCGTTCCGCCAGGAATTTTTTGAGGGCGTGAATATCTTCCCCTTTGCGGACAAAACTTAGGGAAACCCAGTCAATGCCTTGGCTCAAACCAAATTCCAAATCTTTTTTGTCCTTGGCCGTCATGGAAGGTAGGGTCAACACCAGCCCCGGCAGATTAACCCCCTTACGGCTTTTTAATGCTCCCCCCACCACCACTTCGCACACCACTTCTGGATCCTTGATGGCCACCACCACCATTTCCAACAGGCCATCGTCCAATAAAATTCTTTCCCCCACCCGGGCTTCCGTCGCTAAATAGGGATAGTCAATGCCCACCGCATCGGGATGGCGATCGCCAATTTCCACCGGCACAAAAGAAATGATTTGCCCTTCCTCTAGGAGTTTTTCTCCCCCAGGTAATTGCCCCACCCGAATCTTAGGGCCCTGTAAATCCTGCAAAAGGGTGATGGGGGTATCCATTTCCTGTTCCACCGACCGCAGGAGGGTAACCATGGTGGCATGATCCTCGTAATTACCGTGGGAAAAGTTCAGCCGGGCCACATTCATCCCAGCATCCACCATTTGACGTATTACTTCCACAGAACTACTGGCCGGGCCGATGGTGGCAACTATCTTGGTCCGATGGGTTAGGGGTCTCATAATTACCGGGGCTAATCTAGGAGGGCACTGGAATTCTACTCCAACTTCCCCCGTTGTAAATTAACCAAATTAACAGAATGTTATCAATCTGAAGCTTTAGGGACAAATTTGTCCGGAACCTCCTGAAGACGGTCATATTGCCAGGTGAAAGTCCCCACCCCCAGGGTGAGGGAACGCAATTCAATGATGAAACTGTGTATTTCTGCCTGGGGTAAATGGGCCGTTACCCCATCCCAATTTTTCCAGTCGGAGAGGGCTTCGTAGCCCAGAATTTGCCCCCGGTGGCCACTGACCAACTGCAACATGCGGGAAGTAAATTCCTGGGGGGCCACCACATTGACCATCAAGATCGGCTCTAGCAAGACCGGCTGACATTGGGGCATTCCCTCGGTCATGGCTAGGCGGGCGGCCTGCTTAAAGGCCTGCTCTGAACTATCAACATTGTGGTAGGAACCATCGGTGAGGGTAACAGCTAAATCCACCACCGGATAACCGAGGGGACCTTTCTCTAGGTAATCCCGTACCCCCATCTCTACCCCTGGGATATATTGCTTGGGGACAACTCCCCCCACAATGGTTTCGCTGAAGCTAAATCCCGCTCCCCGTTCTAGGGGTTTAATGGTGAGGTACACATCTCCAAAGGCTCCATGGCCACCGGTTTGATGTTTATAGCGGCCATGAACATTAGTTTGATTACGAATGGTTTCCTTATAGGGGATTTGGGGCTGACGGCTCACCAGGGGGAGTTTATACTGCCGCTGTAGCCTTTCCATGGCCACCTGGAGGTGAATTTCCCCCTGACCCCACAGGACTACTTCGTGGGTTTCCTGGCTCTGTTCCCAAGTTAAAGACGGGTCTTCTTCCATTAATTTTCCTAGGGCGGCACTGAGCTTGACTTCATCTTTCCTCTGTTCCGGGGCGATCGCCAGGCCATAGAGCGGCGGCAGGGGGTCAACAAAGGGCAAGGATTTAACTTCTGTGGTGGAGAGGGTTGCCCCGGTGTGAACATTTTCCAAGCGGGCCAGGGCGACAATTTCCCCCACCGTAGCGGTTTGGACTGGGTTTTGTTGTCCCCCAAACAAACGATAGATACCCCCTAAACGATTGCCGTTGAGGCTGTCGGATTCCTGCAAAGTACCTTGCCAAATGCGGGCTAAGGATAATCGCCCCCCTTGGATGGTGAAATAGGTTTTCAGCACCTGGGCAATAACCGGGCCAGAACCATCGGTGCTTAAACCCCGGCGGGCCGCGGTGACGCTAGGATCCGGGGCTTCTTTGACTAAAACTTCCAACAATGGCCGCACCCCAAAATCCTTTTCCGCCACACCAATTACCACCGGCACAATTAGATCCGCTTCCAACTCCTGTTTAAAATCTTCCTCAATTTCCGTTTGGGAAGGCTCCACTTCTTCCAATAATTCCTCCAACAGGCGATCGTCAAAATCCGCCAATGCTTCTAACATTTCCTGGCGGGCTTGCTGTTCCGCCCCCGCTAACTCCGCTGGTAGGGGAATAGGCTCGGCGGCCCTGCCCCCCTGGTACTGATAGGCCTGCTCTGTAATCAGGTCAATGTAACCCCGCAATTCTTCCCCTTCATAAATGGGATATTGCTGGGGAATTAAGGGCCGGGAAGAAACGGTTTTCAGGGCCTGCAGCACTTCCCGAAAAGGTTGTTTGGCCCGCTCCATTTTATTGATAAACACCAAATGGGGAATGGCCCAATCATCCAAAAACTTAAACAACGGTGCTAGGGTCAATACCCGGCTCATATCCGCTTCACAAACAATCACCGCCGTCCCTGCCCCCACCAAGGCCCCATAGGTTTCCTGGGCAAATTCAATGGAGCCGGGACAATCAAGGAAATTTAGCCGTAAATTTTCGTAATCAATGCCAGCGGTGCTAACCTCCACGCTCATTTGGCGGGCCTTAGCTTCCGGGCTACTATCGCTGACTGTATTGCTATCCTTGATGCTTCCTTTACGGGTAATGCTGTCACTCACCCACAAAATACTTTCTAACAAAGTGGTTTTGCCACTGCCATAGGGGCCGACAATGGCCACGTTACGAAGGGATGCACTGGTGGGGTTGTTCATGAAATATACCTAAAAGGCTCTTAATGCTGAGCCTAACCCAGAACCTGGAACCTAAGACCCCTTCGCAATCTCTTGTAAAATTCGGGCAGGGCATTGTTAACTCTGGTTAAGAAAGGTTATCTAAAAACAACATGGACTATCGGCAAGCGGGTGTGGATGTGGAAGCGGGACGGGAATTTGTTACCCGCATTCGGCAACAGGTGGAAAGCACCTTTCGTCCGGAGGTGATGGGGGGCATTGGTGGTTTTGCTGGCTTGTTTGAAATCCCCTCTGGTTACAAAGCACCGGTGTTGGTTTCCGGTACGGACGGGGTGGGCACAAAGTTGAAAATTGCCCAGGCCATGGATCAACACCACACCATTGGCATTGATTTGGTGGCCATGTGCGTCAACGATATTTTGACCACCGGGGCAGAACCCCTCTATTTTCTGGACTATTTAGCCACGGGTAAACTGGAGCCGGCCCAATTGGCGGATGTGGTGACGGGCATTGTGGAGGGCTGTAAACAGAGTGGCTGTGCCCTGTTGGGGGGAGAAACAGCGGAGATGCCCGGTTTTTACGGGGCCGGGGAATATGATGCGGCGGGTTTTGCGGTGGGCATTGTGGAAAAATCGGAGTTATTAAACGGTTCCCAGGTGCACATTGGCGATGTGGCGATCGCCATCGAAAGTTCGGGAGTCCACAGTAACGGCTTTAGTTTGGTGCGGAAAATAGTTGAAAGCAATGGTTGGCAATGGTCGAACCCTGTACCGGAATGGGGCGGCAAAACCCTGGGAGAGGTATTTCTAGAACCCACTAGGATTTACGTTAAACCGATCCAAGCACTGTTGAAATCCGGCATTAGCGTCCATGGCATGGCCCACATCACCGGCGGCGGTTTGCCAGAGAATTTGCCCCGCTGTTTAGGGCCCGGACAGTCCATCCAGGTTAAAGCTAATAGCTGGCAGCCTTTGCCCGTATTTCCTTGGCTGGCGGATAAAGGTCAAGTTAGTTCCACCGCCATGCTGGAAACCTTTAACCTAGGGGTGGGTTTTGTCGTCCTCGTGCCAGCGGATCAGGGTCAGGCTACGGTGGAATTTTTTGCCCAGCACAAATTGGTGGCCAATCAAATTGGGGAAGTCGTTGACGGTAATGGCTCTTTTATTTGGCGAGATTAATTCTTTTTGGCCTGTATCACTTGTAAACTGCCCCCGGCATAAAAACTTTGGTTGATCACCGTGAATCCAGCCTCGGTGAGTAGATTGCCTAAATCGGTCTCGATTAATTGCCAGGCGGTCTCCGTTTCAAATAACCACATAAATATTGCCAAGGGGGGCCAAAATAACCAATTGCTAGGGCGATGCAGATCCACAAAGGTGAAAATCCCCCCCGGTTTAAGCACCCGCCAAACCCCACTGATAATTTGTTGCAACTGGGCCGGGGTCATTTCGTGCAGGGCCACACTGGTATGTACTAAATCAAACTCTTGATCGGCAAAGGGTAAATTTTCCGCTAACCCCTGGACGTATTGCGCCCCCGGTACAGCTATTTTTGACCGTTCTAAGGCTTTGGGAGAAGCATCCAGCCCCACCACTTCGGCTCCGGTTTGCACCAGGTAAACGGTCGCTTGGCCGCCCCCACAACAAAGATCTAATACTTTTTGCCCTGGGGCGATCGCCAAATTTTCCAGGGGTAATTGATGAAAACGGACTTCTCCCCCCACATTGACCGTGGCTAAGCGGGAGATCAAGGCATAAAGCCAGGGATATTGATAACTCCAGGTACGAAAAATAGTCGCCATGGCCTACAAAGAAATGGGGATAGGGTTTGTAGGTTGGAATAATTCTTTCCTTTTCGCCATCTGTTGTTAATGTTAAACTCGGTGAAGAAACTGAAAAATTATTTTATTAAGCTTAACAATTATGGGTCGTGTTGGGGTATTACTGCTAAATCTTGGCGGGCCAGAGAAGTTGGAGGATGTACGCCCCTTCCTTTTTAACCTGTTTGCGGATCCTGAAATTATTCGTCTGCCTTCTACCTGGCTGCAGAAACCCCTGGCATGGTTAATTTCCACCCTCCGGGCGAAGAAGTCCCAGGCTAATTACGCTGAGATTGGTGGTGGCTCCCCCCTACTGCAAATTACCGAAGCCCAGGCGGAAGCCCTGGAATCCCGCCTGAAAAGCCTTGGTCAGGATGCCAAAATTTACATTGGCATGCGCTACTGGCACCCCTTCACCGAAGAAGCCATTGAACAAATCAAAGGCGATCGCATCCAAAAATTGGTGGTCTTGCCCCTATACCCCCACTTTTCCATTAGCACCAGTGGTTCTAGCTTTCGGGTGTTGGAAGAAATGTGGCGCAGTGATCCCAGCCTGCGGCAATTGAACTATACCCTCATTCCTTCCTGGTACGATCACCCAGGCTATCTGCGGGCCATGGCGGACTTAATTGCTGAAGAATTAAAAAAATTTCCTAACCCCGATCAGGTTCACATCTTTTTCAGTGCCCACGGTGTACCCCAAAGTTATGTAGATGAAGCCGGAGATCCCTACCAAGCTGAAATCGAAGCCTGTACCCGGTTGATCATGGAAACCCTAGATAAACCAAACCAGCACACCCTGGCCTACCAAAGTCGAGTGGGGCCAGTGGAATGGCTCAAACCCTACACCGAAGAAGCTTTGCAGGCATTAGGGGCAGAGGGCATTGATGACTTGTTGGTGGTGCCCATCAGCTTTGTTTCCGAACATATTGAAACTTTGCAAGAAATTGATATCGAATATCGAGAAATTGCCGAGGAAGCAGGTATAAATAACTTTCAACGGGTTCCAGCCCTAAACATCAACCCGGTTTTCATTGATTCCTTGGCCCAGATGGTGATGGATTCCCTTAATGATCCCCCCTGTACCTTTGAAACCGTACCCCATCCTAAGAAAAATATGAAGATGTATCCCCAGGAACGGTGGGAATGGGGTTTAACCACAGCGGCGGAAGTCTGGAATGGCCGCTTGGCAATGTTGGGTTTTATTGCCCTATTAGTGGAGTTAATTAGTGGTCAGGGGCCATTACACTTCGTCGGTTTACTCTAACCATAGAGTAGGTCTACCGGGGAATCGGTACTTTGCTTTGCCCAACATTCCCCGGCGATTAACCGTTAATCGTAATAGTCCTGGGTGGCAATATTACCGATCGCCATTTCATCTTGGTTAATGCAACTGGTGTTGCGGGCAAAATTGCAAACCCTGGCCCAAAGACGAGCCCTAGTTCCCGCTGGCCCAGAGGAAAAAATGACTTTGGAACCGTTCTCGATGGTGACGCCGCATACGGGACAGGTTTCTTGGGGAAAGGTGCTCATAGGTATTTATTCCTAGCGAATAGATTAAAAGCTACGGTAAGAGGTTTACTCCGGGATAACCGTCGCAAATGTTACTTTTTTCATTATAGTCTTTAAGATTCTTTAAGTTTCGTTGACAAAAATGCCACTCTTCATGGCAAAAGTGGCAATCAAAACGAGGTTATTTTCAGCGCAGGCTTTGGGGAAGATTACCAACGGGCGCTACGCCAACCACCGTTGTTGTTGTTGTTATTGGTAGGCAGGGTTTGAACTTGGCCACTACTGATGCGTAGGGGAGATTGCAACATCAGGGTCAGATCCTGGTTGGAAACGGTTAATACCTCTTCCGTTCCCCCTCCGATAATGTTTGCGGCCGGTAAACCCCAGCCCGCTAAAGCCCCAACGGCGGCGCCCCCCAATACTTCCAATGGGGTAATGCGGCGATCGCCAGTGGTACCGGAAATAATGGTGGCGGTACCAGCTCCAGCCAAGGTTCCCATAATGACATCGGAGGTACTGGCCCCTATATTAACGGTTTGAAAACCGACCAATTCCCGGGAACGGGCATTGATGGGGATATATTGACCGTTGTTAATCACCAATTGTTGAGCCACAAATTGCATGGCGTTCCCATTGGCGATCGGGCGAAATTGACCAACAATTTGGCTACCAGTGGGAATAACCGTCACCCCATCGGATTGGCGCAGAGGTGTGGTGGTGCGGAGGTTAACGGCTCGGGTTTCCCCTCTTTTCAAAGTGATTTGTCCCTGGTCAATGGCTACAGGAATAAGGGTTTGGGCTGGTACTTCTATGGTGTATTGTTGACTGACGTTATAGCCAGAGGGGGAAGAGTAGGGGGAGGTGTTGGTATTGACAGAACGGTTAAAATTACGACTGTTACTATTGTTGTATTGGGCTCGGTTAGAACGGGGTTTGGCTTCCACCGGACTGGCCAGGGTGCTGAGCAGACTTCCCATTACCAAGGCGGTGGTGAATAAGGCGGTGGAGCGACGGGCCTTGCCGTTAGTTAATGAAAAATTATTAAACATTCTAATTTCCTCACCTAATAATGTAGATATGGTTTGTGGGGAAATCTTTTCCTCCACTAAATCCAGATTAGGCAAGGCCCAAGGGAATGTCAGTCCCGCTCGACATAGAATTTGGGGTTAATAAAAAGGGAAAAAAAGGGAAAAAAATAGAATTTCCCCCCTTTCCCCCCCAAACCTAAATAGAGATTTTGACGCCGATGAAGTTTTGGTGATTAGTCCGTAAACGGATAGAATGGGGCGTTAGCAGTGGCGCAATCCCCTTTACATTTCTGCTTAATTCAGAGGAATTTTCCATGCCCCAGGCCGTTGGCGTTATACAAACCCTCGGATTTCCCTCCATTTTGGCCGCCGCCGATGCCATGGTTAAGGGGGGAAGGGTCACCTTGGTTTACTACGATTTGGCGGAACGGGGAAATTTTGTGGTGGCGGTGCGGGGCCCTGTTTCCGAGGTCAACTTGGCCGTGAAAATGGGTCTGGCCGCGGTGAACAACACCATGGGCGGAGAAATTGTCAGCCATTACATTGTGCCCAATCCGCCGGAAAATGTTTTAGCCGTACTGCCGGTGGATTATACGGAGAAGGTGGCCCCCTTCCGCACCTAGCCAAGACTTTGCCGGTGCCGTAGTCCCAGGTACACCACTTAGCCTATAGTTGACCATGGGATTCTTGAAGATATTTCCCCTGGCCCCTGAAAAGTTAGTGGTTTTCGTTCGATCCCGTTTAGTTTTGCCCCACTGTCAAGGAGAAAAAGATGTCCGCCCAATCCGCCGTAGGTTCCATTGAAACCATAGGTTTTCCCGGTATTCTCGCCGCCGCCGATGCCATGGTCAAGGCCGGTCGGATTACCATTGTGGGTTACATTCGGGCGGGTAGTGCTAGGTTTACCCTCAATATCCGCGGGGATGTGCAGGAAGTCAAAACCGCTATGGCCGCTGGCATTGAAGCAATTAATCGCACGGAAGGGGCAGACGTAAAAACTTGGGTTATTATCCCCCGGCCCCACGAAAACGTAGTAGCGGTGCTCCCCATCGATTTCAGCCCAGAGGTACAAAGCTTCCGGGAAGCGGCGGACGGTTTTCGTCGTTAGGTAATGTTTTTGTAATCAGTTCATAGTCAGACTGGAAATTTGCCTCTCCGTAGAATACTAATTGCCCCAGATTCCTTTAAAGGTACCCTTTCCGCCCAGGAAGTTTGCCGGATTGCAGTGGCGGTTTTATCTCCGGAGTTTGCCTGTGTTGGTCATCCCTTGGCTGACGGGGGAGAAGGAACTCTAACGGCGATCGCCAACAATCTTGGGGCCTATTTCCAACCGTAACGGTGCAGGGCCCATTGCCCAGCCAAAAAGTAGAAGCCCGTTATTTGTGGTTGCCGGCAAAGAAAACAGCGGTGATCGAAATGGCGGAAGCCAGCGGATTAACCCTAGTGCCGGTGGAAAAACGGAATCCGGAAATTACCACCAGTTATGGCACAGGGGAATTAATTAACCACGCACTTCAACAAGGTGCAGAACAGATCCAACTGGCCATTGGGGGCTCCGCTACCAACGATGGCGGTTTGGGCTTGCTAATGGCGTTGGGATGGCGTTTCCTCGATCCCCAAGGGCGATCGGTGGGTTGGGGGGGTCAGGCTTTAAGAAGGGTTGAGCAGATTATTCCCCCAGCCCAAAGCTTTGATCCCCAGGTAACGGTGCTGGGTGATGTGACCAATCCCTTTTACGGTTCCCAGGGAGCGGCCTTTGTTTACGCTCCCCAAAAAGGGGCTGATCCCGCCATGGTGCAACGGTTAGATCAAGGTTTGCGGCATTTTGCTGGGGCGGTGCAAAAATTTGATGGCTTTAATCTCAACTTCCCCGGGGCTGGAGCGGCGGGGGGCATGGGGGGAGGCGTTGTTTGGGGCTTAAAAGCCAATTTACAATCAGGTTTTACGGCGATCGCCACACTGACGGGACTGGAGGAAAATATTAAAAACTGCGACCTGGTGATAACGGGGGAAGGTTGCTTTGACGACCAATCCATCCAGGGCAAAGTTGTTGGGGGGGTAATTACCCTGGCTCAAAAATGGCAAAGGCCGGTGATCGTGGTGACCGGCCAAAGCACAAGCAAAACTGATGTCGCCATCGCTAAAATCTTTACCCTCGTGGGGAAATATACTTCCCTAGAGCAAGCCCTTGCCGAGCCCCATAGGGCACTAACCCAGACACTCCAGGCAGTGAAAGCCTACCTGTTCAATTCCACCGGTCTGGGGCATTAATTAACCCTGACTTATAATCTTCAACTTTCCCATGGCCTTTGACCATCCCGAAATGCCAAAGGGGGACTTTCGGTATCGTGCTTAATTCGATGACGGAGGGTTAAACCAACTGTAGCTGGGGGGCTCGGCGCTTTTTTTTGTTGGTTTTGGAAGGCTCCGCCAATACATATTTGACCACGTTGGCTAACTCTTCCAATTGGGCGATCGCCTCGGCCCCTTCCAATTTCATTAACTCCCGGTCATCCCGCATTTCTGTCCAGGTAATGCCGTAGTCGGAGACCAGGAAACGAATCAGATGGTTTTCCCCCAGACTCACCATAAAGGAAGCACTATTGAGCTGATCGCCACAGGTGTAGCAAGATGCAATGTAGCCCCGGTTCTCCAGCACAGTGGCCAGAGCCCTTAGACTCATTACTAAATCTTTCACGAAATCCCGATGTTGTTGGGCAAGCCTGGTAAACACATTTCCTCCGAAAATAAGTTAGCTTCTAGAATCTTAATACTTTTTTAAGATTTTCACAGAAGTATTGGTCAAAAAAGTCGATTATGCCGATCTGTAAACACCGTATTCTGGAGCAAAATCAAAGTCAGCAATGGTGCTGGATAATTGAAGCGGTCTCAAAAGGTGAGGGGGTAAAGCTTTATACAGTAGGGGCTTGGTCTTAAAACTTTCCCCTGGTTAATGTACGGTTTAAACCATTCCCCCGTGATCTTAGCGCGGTTATCGAAAATGGTGATTGCTTTTCTAACAACTCTTAATCGAAGCAAGGGCCGGTTTGAACACAAAACTTTATCCTTGGGGAAAAGAATTTTAGAAAAATTTCACAATTTAGGACGGATGACGGCGCAGAAGGGTTTAGGGTTCAGTTTAAGTAATGATTTCCGTAAATTTTCCCTGCTTTACCAAATTAAAGCCTTGACAATTCCCGTTAGTGATTTATACTGAATTCAGGTGTGAGGAAATTAGAAAAACATCTGGAGTCGAAACAAGGAAAGACGCCCAGGTGTTTTTTTATGCAAATTTTTAGCTTGAACTGCTGATGAAAAGATGGCGCTGGTGGGGAATGCTGATGGCGATCGCCGCTATGGTGGTCATTCTTCTGTCCCTCCTATTCGTACCCCAGAGCGCTTCCCCCCGGGTATCGGATTATGAAATTACTAGTCAGTTGCCGGCCAACCAGGGTGATTATTATCCCCTGCAACAGAATTTAGACCCCCAATATTACAAGCCCCTAGGCAATTGGTTGGGCCGGTTAATCCTTCCCACTGCGGAAGAAACCCAAGCCAGGTCAGGGGACTGGGTTTGGTTAGAACTCTACCAAGCCCCCGCGGTTCAACAGGGATTGGTGGGGCAAAAGCTCCGACTAACCTGGCAAGAAAATGATCAACTGAAAAGATATTTAAAACTGGTTACCACCGACGTTAACTTTTCCGCCGCCGCCCTCAAAAGTGAACAGCAAGGGAATTTGTTGCCCACCCGTTTAAATGGGCGATCCCAGGTGGGGCCATTACAGTCTTTGGCGGGGGCTAGGCCTGTGGATGATGTGCTGGTGCGTTTTGACCAGGCCCAGGTAACCATTCCCCAAGGTAATGAAGCGGAAATCAAGTTAGCCCAAGTGCCGGAGATGGTGACAGGGCGTTACCAATCCCTGGTAAAAATTATCGGTTCTGATCCCGAAGCTAAAGCTAGCACGGTGCCCCCGGATTGTCCCGGTACTCGCCCCTGCCCCACGGATTTAGTCGTGGTACAGCATTATGATTCCAATCGTAAACAATTCAACGGGCCAACGGAAATTGTCCGCATTCCCCAGCAACCCCGGGTCTCTGGCGATCGGTTTATTTCCACCCCCAGGGATTTGGCTACCTCGGCGGTGGGGGATGCGGGGTGGTATCTTTACGGGGCCCAGGGTAAGGATGGCCTGTTTACGGTGCAATCCCTCAAACCCAGGTCTTTGATGCAACTGGAACCCACCGGTAACATTTTTCAAGTAGGGGCCGGTCAGGATTATATTCGTAGCGAAAACTGGCAGGATACCCCAGAACGAAAAGGTACAGCCCAAAAGGTTCTAGTGGATCCCCGCAGTGACTCTCCCCCGGTGGCCCTTTCCCAATGGCAAGAAGGCGATCGCCTGTTGGGTCTACATTTATTTGGGGGCATTGGGGGCGAATTAGGGGAAAAAATAATGTTGGCCACGGTGACAGGGCATTTTTCCTTCAGCTTGCCCAAAGTTATTCGAGATCCCTTTACCCAGGAACTGCAATGGGAAATTCCCTACTATCAAGTCTATGCCCACAATCCCCAGGGCATCATTGCCGGTTCTCAAACCTGGGAAAACTATGCTGGTAACTTGCAACGGGGCTGGGTTCACAGTCGGCCCTTTTCCGATGTGATGGTCAAGCTAGACGTGCTGGAAGATTACAATTTCGGCGGAGCAATTCTTTCCCCCTTGGATGAACTGCAAAAGCAATTGCAGATTATGATGGCCCGCTATCGCACCGGGGATGGTACGGGCTATGCGGGGGTTAGTGCGGCGGCTTCCTGTGTGCAGGATTCTAATCAAGCTTTATACATTGCCATCCGCAGTTTGCAAGACCAAGTGGAAAATGATGCTGAAATTATCACCTGGTTAACCCAACACCCCAATGACCCTGAAACCCAAAGATTTCAAAAACTGAGGACATTAGGCGATCGCCTCCTCGTCGTACTTAAACCCCGGGGTATAAGCCGGGCCGATTGGCAAAAAAATGCGGCCACTTTGGCGGGGCTAGCCCCCAGTAACCCCAGCAATCAGTCGAGCTTTATCCAACAAGACACCATCGCCAATGCCCTTCTTAGTTGGCAGTCCATGTTGCCCAGGGCCAGCCATGATATTTTGAGTGAAATTTTCTTGGCCCAGGGGGCCCAGCTTTGGTTCCTGCGCCCTAACCAAGTTGGGGGATCCATGCCAGAAATTTTACCCCTGGCCCCCACCAATTTATTTGGGAATGTACCGATCATTTCCACCCTGGCTCGCCGGATTTTGGCTTCCATCGTTTTTTTACCCCAACAACGGGATTGGTTAAAGCTAGGCTTCTGGTTAGTTATCTACTCGGCGATCGCCATTCCCGTCGGTTTTCAATTCGGTTTACTTCATTGGCAACGGTGGCAGGAACCTCTGGGGAGTGGGTTAAGGCTGATCCCTACCCTCTTTTTAATGCCCGCTTTAGTAGAAGAATTGGTGTTTCGTGTTATGGCTTTGCCCTACCCCACAGGGTTGAATCCTTTTTGGCCCACCTTAGCGGCCATGGGATTGAGCTTGGTTTTATTTGTTCTTTACCATCCCCTCAACGCCCTGCTTTTTTACCCCAAGGGTAGACGTTTGTTTTTCCAACCTATTTTTCTGGGTTTAACGGCCCTTTTAGGGGCGATCGCCACGGTGCTTTATTGGCAAACCGGCTCCCTTTGGTTAATCACCATTTTCCATTGGTTAGTGGTGGTGGTGTGGCTGATGGCATTGGGAGGTTACGCCCAGTTGAGCAATAACCCAGAAAAAACATAAAGAATTTCAACAATTGGGAATTGTGTAAACTTCCCGAAAAGCTCCTTCAAGATGTAGGGTAAAGACAAGATTTTGAAGAGGTGTGTATGGCGGTTCAAGTGGATGTGTTGGTGAATAAACAAATTTTGATCGAACGGGCCCTAGTGTCCGTTACCACCCGCATTACCAAGGCGATCGCCGAAAGGGGCCAAGCCACCATTGCCCTTTCTGGAGGTAGTACTCCGAGACCGTTATACGAAGCCCTGGCCCGGCAAGCTTTACCGTGGGAAAAACTCCATGTTTTTTGGGGGGATGAGCGTTATGTTCCCGCGGATCATCCCGACAGTAATCAACGTATGGCTCGTTTGGCCTGGTTAGACCAAGTGGACATTCCCGAAGCTAACCTCCATCCCATGCCCACCACCGCCGGTAATCCAGAAACCGACGCCCAGAACTACGAAAACGATTTAGCTACATTTTTTCAGGTGGAAGCGGGTCATTTTCCCCCGTTCGATTTAGTTTTATTAGGCCTAGGGGACGATGGCCACACCGCCTCTTTATTTCCCCACACAGGGGCCCTTAACGTTGGCGATCGCCTAATTACGGTGGGTAACAAGGACGGTGAGCCTCGGTTAACTTTTACCATTCCCCTGATTAACCAAGCTAGATCAATAATCTTTTTAGTGGCTGGGGCCAGTAAACAAAGGGCTTTAGCAGAAATTTTTGCCACGGAAGCGGATCCCCATCAGTATCCCGCTCGTTTTATTAATAATCAGGGGGAATTATTGTGGTTGTTAGATCAAGCCGCCGGGGAAAATTTCAAAAAATAGGAGAAAAATTACGGCAATTCGCAGACTAGTGAGGTTCTGGTTTCACTTCAACAGGCAATGAAAATCGCCATAACTTTTAACTTACCGCTGAAGGTAAAACATGTATTGACTATTACCCCATAGTTACTGTACTTTTGGACAAAAAATTACGTCAAAAAATTATGATAACTCAAAACGCATATAGAGTAGCTACTTCCTTAGCCTTTAAAGCCTTGCCGTTGTTCACCGTGTTAACAGGGGTGTTCTCTGGTGACTTAATGGCTCAAGCGCAAAATAAACCCACTATTTCTGTCCCAGAATTTAAAAATGACACCAATATGAACTGGTGGTGGTGGTCTGGCAATACTTCCCGCGAACTGGCCGATGCCCTTAGCAATGAACTGACTTCAACCGGAAATTTTCAGTTAGTAGAACGACAAAATCTAGGCAGTGTTTTGTCAGAACAAGAGTTGGCGGAATTGGGCTTAACTAGACCAGAAACCTCTGCCCAAAAAGGACAATTAACAGGGGCACAGTATATTATTTTGGGTAGAGTTACCGCCTATGAAGAGGGAGTTAGTGAAGAGTCTGGCGGCAACAATTTTGGGATTAATTTAGGTCTTTTTAGCGTTGGCAATAATGAACGTCAAGCTAAACAAGAAGCCTATGTCGCTATAGATTTACGGGTAGTTGATAGTACGACCGGGGAAGTGGTTTATGCCAGGACGGTGGAAGGCCGCGCTACCGACACCGAATCTAGTTCGGCAAACAATGTCAGGATTTTGGGCATTATCAATACAGGGAAAGACAGTCAAAGTGCATCGAGGGCCCCAGTGGGTAAAGCTTTGAGGGCTGGATTGATAGAAATCACCGATTATTTAAGCTGTGTAATGGTCGAGCAAGATGGTTGTATTCGGGAGTATGAAAATAAGGAGAAAAGCCGACGGGAAAAAACAAAGGATATTTTAAATTTAGATTAAAGTATTTTCTGTTAGTCAGAACGTGTTGGCAAAGTTTCAATTTGCCCCCTAAATCTACCCCCTAAAGCTCCGGCAGTACTGGGGGATTTGTATCTAGTTTCTCCCCAAACTGGGGGGGGCAGGGGGCTTTTTAAACACCCTCTCAAAGAAACGGTAATAGTGTCCTGAAAAACTTTCTCACCTTCAACAAAAATATTAGGTGACTAATTTTAGGGTTCAGTTGGGGGGGGTTAGGATTGTCCGCCAGGGCTTCCATCAATTCGGTGTACTCTGTAGCGGTTAAGGGTTCTCCGTCCAATGGCGATCGCCCTTCGAGGATAATTTCCATACGTAAAATTTCTTCGGGAATGTCATCCGCCGGTGGCAGGGATAGAGGATAGTTCTGGGCCAAGCTTGGGGAAATAGGGCCCAGCAAAATTATAGTTAGCCCCATTAGCCCTAAACGCCGGGCGGGAAACAAAATTTATCCCCATGGCTTTTTCCCCTTCTTTAAAACTATTTAAAACGGACTTTACTATGGAGCCAGTTGGTCAGTAGGGAGGGACAATTGGCCACAAACCAACGAAAAAGCAACATCTTGGCGATCGGCTTAGGGATGCCCACGACGGATTTAAGGAAGCGGTTCAGGGGGGGGAAGGGAATTTTTTTATTGATGATATTGATGGCACCAATGTCGTAGAGAGAGTCAAAGATTAACTTGACCGTTGCTTCCTCCCGAATAAACATATCCTGTAGAAGTAACTCTGTATCGTGGAGTTTTTCCTTCTTGAATTCTTCCTCTGCGGCTAATCTGGGGGGCAGGGGGGGGCTAGGACGGACAGTAATGGCTTTGCTTTTCGGGGAAGACACCATATGCAAAAAGTAGGGATAGGCAGATTGCCTAGATTGTAGTCTCCAAGATTCCTTCAACCATATCGGTATTTGGGGACAGGAGGGAAAGGATTGTCATGACTTTTTGCGTTGGGACTGGTTTCCTAGGCAGCCAAACGAAAATTATCTAGGCTAGTCAAAGCAGTTTCTGGCGTTTTGTAGATGGGGAAAATTCGGTCTAGTTGGGTTAACTCAAAAATAATTTTTAGTTCCGGCGACACTCCGCTCAACATGAGGACTTTTCCCTGGGGCTGTAATTTCCTGTAGGCATCGACTAAAACCACCAGAATGGCACTGTCGAGGAAATCTACCTCGGTAAAATCCATTACTAGGGCTTGCCCTGTGCTGGCGGCTAACCAACTATCTAAATCCCGTTGGAAATCCTCGGTGACGGCGGCACTTAGGGTTCCCTGGGCCCAAAATATATCCCTGGTTGAAAGTTGGGGATTAAACGGCATAATACTGACTCCTCACACAAATAGCAAAAATGATCCCGACCCTAGTAATTTAGGCGATCGCCGTTAATTATGTCGATTTGCCGACTATTCTGCGGCTTGACCCCGACAATTTCCGTATTGTCCGTTACTGCCCCGGTATTTACAATATTTTTTAACTATATTCTTGGTAATTTTGCCTTGATACACTGCAAAGCGGATCTCTGGCAGATCGCCATAGGCAAAGCTTGCATGGTTCGAGTAAGATTGGCGTTAACAATTTTTGTGGTTTGAGGAGTTGTCATGGTTAAGAAAGGTTTACTGCCCGCGGCTTTAATGGCTTTTGGGTCAGCTCTATTGGGAACAGTGTTTACCCCTTCCCCCGCCCTGGCAGGGAAAAGTTGTAACTATCTCAACACCAGTTTATTCATGGCCCAGGGTTATCAAAATCAGAATGACATCTGGGTAAGTGAAGGTTGGTGGGTGATTAAGCCGGGGGAGTGTGTGGTGTATGCCGACAACGCTTTTACCTATTTCAAGATTCACAATGGGGTTGCCCCTTCCCGTCCTTTCACTGCCCAGGACCAAGCTGAATCGGTGAAACTGTGCCAAGTCAATGACCGCTTCACCGTGTTCCAGGCTGATCAGGGTCGAGCTTGCGCTAATGCCGGGGGGAATGTTGCCACATTCATTAACCCAGGCTCAACTTTAGAATTAATTAAATTGCCCCAAAAATAAGGCAAAAATCCGTATTCAATCTAAGCAATGGGCCGTTCACCCCATAAGTTCTGTCAGGGTTTTCTCCAATTTTTCCCTAAGTTCTTCAATTCCTAACCCTAGATCCTTAAAACAGGTTTCTGGATCTGGGGTGGGTTGGAAAAAGAGCAACTTAAACTGGGTGGGGCCAATGACAAAAATAGCTACTTCGCTGTGGGGATCATAGCCATGCAAAATTCCCACCATTTCTTGGATGCGGCCATTAACCTGATCGTTTAGTTTGGCGATCGCCGGAGGGTCACAGCTAATGAAATGGGGTTGGGGCTGGAGGTCTAAACCTAGATACTTTTCTTTGGTTGCCCATTGTTGATAAAAAGCCCAGGCCAGGGCCGCTAGGGCAGTCTGCTCGTCTTTTGCAAACTGATCTAGTCGGTAACGCCAAGGGTGTTGGGCATCGTCGGAGGCAATGGGCTCGGGGGAAAACATTGGGTTTAGATGGGCTGTTGCTGAAAACTTTTGCTAGAAAATGACCCCAAAATTTAAAAATTACTAGGGTCGATGATCACTTTAAATACTGTACGATGCCAGCGGCGATCGCCTCGGCCATTTGTTGTTGAAAACTGGCATTACTGAGGTTACGGCTATCCTGGCTCCCCGTCACAAAACCCACCTCCACTAATACCGAAGGCATGGAACTATTACGCAAAACATAAAACCGGGCCTGGCGTACCCGGCGATCGCGCACATTTAATCTCTGCAAAATACTACGGTGAATCGCTTGGGCCAAAGACCGCCCGGTCTGGAAATAATAGGTTTCCACCCCATTTACCTCCGGTCTTCCTAATCCTACGGAATTGGCGTGGATACTGACGAAAACATTCGCCCTGGAGGCATCCGCCCGCTGTACCCGTCCCTGGAGGGAAATAAATGTATCACTGTTCCGGGCCATGACCACTTGAATGCCCTGTTTTTCTAACTCCCTCGCCACTTTCCTAGTAATGGCCAGCACCACATCCTTTTCCCGCAAACCCCGTTGCCCGATCGCCCCTGGATCCTTGCCACCGTGGCCCGCATCAAGAAACACCGTAAAGCGTCGTAAAGGTCGAGGGGGGGGAGCCGGTACATTTACCGCCACCCGATCCTGGGGCAAACTATATTCCGAGGGTTGCAAAATTGTTGGCAGTCGGGCATACCAGCGGTTGGGGGCCAAACCCCGCACCTGCACTTCCCAGGGTTTTACCGTAAAAGGTTCCGTCAGCTCCAACACAATACGGGTGGCGTTACTGTTCAATTGCCCAACCCGAGCTTCCTTAACATACTGGGTGAGGGGTTTATATATCGTCGGCCCTCGATGCTTAATACCGGGCAAATCCACCACTACCCGGGTTGGATTCCGTAGGACACTGACCTGGGGACGCACGTCATCGTCAGTAATAAGATCTAAACGACTGTCCCGTAAATCAAATTTCCAATATTCTAGGGAGCCAGCCCAGGCTGTGGCCCCCAGTAGGGGCAAACTTAGTAAACTGGAGCAAACTAGACCCAGACTTTTTTGTAGGGGACGGGAAAAATGGGGCATGAGTATTTAATTTTGGCTAATTCAGCTAGAAAAATAAAATCTCAAGCAATACTCTTTTGGATGGCCCAACGGGCTAACTCGGTGCGGTTGTGTAATCCTGTTTTATTTAGCATATTCGACACATGACTTTCGATGGTGCGCTGACTCACATTCAACTGGCTGGCAATTTCCCGATTAGACATCCCTTGGGATACCAATTGGATAACCTTGGTTTCCGTCGGGGTTAATTCCACATTCCTGACGCCGTGTACCCGGGACCCCTCATCCAGGGATTGATTACTATGGCGTAATAGGCGATCGGCTTGGCGGAGGGAAGATCGTATCTGAGCCACCAGTTCTTCTGGTTCAAAGGGTTTGGCCATGTAAAGATCGGCCCCGGTATCGAGGCCCTTAACCCGGTTATGGCTCTGGCCCTTGGCAGAAAGGAACATCACCGGTATCCAGCTAATCCTGTCATCCTGACGCACCTTTTCCACAAAGGCATAACCGTCCATTTCCGGCATCATGATGTCGCAGATAATCATATCGGGCACCATCGTCTCCAGCAGTTTCAGGGCTTCCCTACCGTTCCGGGCGGTAGTCACCTGATAACCCTGATATTCCAGGTAATCCTTGACCAAAAGAATTAGGTTAGGATCATCATCCACCAGTAATAAATGATGATGTTCTTTGGGTTGATTCATCGATAAGACTTCGTTAAATACGATTAATTCGGCAGGGGTCAGAAAAAACGATGGGGTTTTTAGTGTTAAGCCTTCCAAACAATGTTAGCCGAGAATTTGCATTCCTAATGGCGATCGCCGTTGGCCCTGGTAGCCCATGGTGGCAAAAAGAAAGAAAAAGCACCAACTTCCCCCGGGCAAAATCAATGTAATTAGTCCAAGGACTCCTCACCCCTGACCGAAGTTTTAGAAGCTATTGAAGCCATGGTGGAAACCTGTGCCATTGACTTCATGGCAGTCCTAGGGAATAATGTTTATTCGGTATGTTAAACCACCGCAAGCGGAACTGGCGGAATTGGTAGACGCGCTAGATTCAGGTTCTAGTGTTCGTAAGGACTTCCGGGTTCAAGTCCCGGGTTCCGCATCTTGGCAGTGTGAAAATTATTTGCTCTGGGGATAGGAGTTGAGGGACTGATCTATTTGGTGGTTGAGGTTTTCCAGCCTCCCCGAATTGTCCAGTACTATGTCTGCTCGGGATACTTTTTCTGCCAGGGGCATTTGACTAGCAATGCGTATTTCAGCTTGCTGCTCCGTCAAACCATTGCGTTGCATCAAACGTTGTCTTTGTTGCTGTTCCCCACAGCTCACCACCCAAATTTCCGTAACCCAGGCCGTCAACTCAGCTTCAAACAGTAGGGGAATAACTAGCACCACTGTCTGCTTTTCCCCCAATTCTTGCAGAGCTGTTTGAAAGCATTGCTTAACGAAGGGATGGATTTGGGACTCTAGCCATTGTTTTTCCTGGGTATTATTGAAAATAATCTCTCCCAAAGCGGCCCGGTTTAATTCTCCGTTTCCTTGCAAAATAGCCCGACCGTAACGATCGCCGATCGCCGCCAGAATAGGGGAGCCGGGTTGAACCGCTTGGCGGGCATAGATGTCCGCATCCAAGATAGGCAACTGATGACGGTGGTGTAAATAATCGGCGACAGTGCTTTTTCCCGTAGCAATGCCCCCCGTCAAACCAATTAAGCGTTGTTGGGGGGGCAGATTGTTCATGGGAAAATATGGTTATGCCGTTGGTTAACTAAAGGACTAACCAAAAACCGTTTGGGGTTGCTGTTCCTCCAAGAATTTATCGTGGATGATAACGCTAAAGGTTTCTAAATCCGACTGCCAAGCATCGATGTACTGTTTAGCAACGTTGATCTTTTCCTGGGCATTGGGGTTATTCAAGCCGTAATTAAAATTCCCCGCAAACAATAACGCACTCACCGGCTGGCGATCGGGAATTTGTAGGGCGGCTTGGTTAATTTTGAGGTTAAACTGGCAACCTTCCAATTGATAGTTCAATTCGATCGCCGCCTGTACAGGCTCCTTGCCCAAATCCTGCCAGGGGCCAGGGGACAAAAGATTGCCGGTGATAAACTTTCTGGCTCCATCGGTCTGGGTCGGCAATGGAATTAAGCATTTGGGAGTAATGGTTATGCCGGTATATTGGGCATTGGGTAATTTTTCCACAAAGGCACTGGCGGCTTTCCCCACGCTCACTGCTTCAGAACTTTTATCGTTCATCCCCTCCAAAAAAGTGACGGAGCGGGGTTGGGCGACGATGCTTACCCCATTTTTAAACACCAATTGGGAGCCACCTTTACCAATGATCGGTTGCTGGGACAATTCCCATTCATTGGGGATAATGCCACTAAATTTTAAAAACTGTTCGTTAACTAGGCTCGGATCAAACTCCTTGAGAACGAGGGTAACGGCAATTTCCCGAATTTCCTTGGGTAGAGTAATATTTTCCGGGGGATTGGTGGTCATGGTGGACATTATTTTATTGTTCTGTTTGTTCTAAAATTTTTCGAGCAGGGCCAAGGGTGGCCCCGTTATCTTTTTAGGCAGTGGTGGTGGAACGTTTACGACTGCGGCGATAGACCTGGGTGGTGCTTACCGGTTGAACACTGGGCTTAGGCTCCGGAGCCGGGACAGATTTTTTCTCTGGCTTATCGGCAGCTGCAGCGGTTTTGGTAATAACAACTTTTTTGCGGGGGGCAGGGGTAGAAGAGGAGACGTTGATGTTTTGGGGAACCTGATCCAACTCGATGGGGGTATCGGTTTGCAACATCAGCAACACCATGGGGTTACTTTGTAGTTCCCGTTTGATCAACCTTTGCAAACTGGATTGCAATTCTTCCTGGAGAGCATTCCAGCTAATGGCGGTGGAGCCGTTGGAACCCTGGGTAAATTCTGACCAGCGATCCTCTAGAAAACGCTCAATGGTGCGGACAATCAGATCATCCAACAGTTTAGGCTGGATGGTCATAACCACGCCCCGGCAATGAACTTCCGGGTAGGCCAGCAATGAGCCGGTTTTACTTAGGGCCGCCGCCACCGTGACCAAACCATCTTCGGCCATCTGTTGCCGTTCTGTCATGGTGCTTTCGTGGACAATGCCCGCCTGATCCACCAATTCAATACCGGAGGTAACTTGCCCCGACACCCGGATACGATCCGCCGACAGTTCAATTACGTCACCGTTGTTGACAATAACGATGTTTTCACTGGGAATCCCCTGGGCCTGAGCCATCTGGGAATGTTTAACCAACATCCGGTGTTCCCCGTGCACTGGAACGAAAAATTTAGGACGGGTTAAGGCCAACAACATTTTGTGTTCTTCCTGGGAAGCGTGGCCAGAAACGTGGATGCCTTGGTGCTTGCCGTAGATTACGTTGGCCCCCTGCATCATTAAACGATCAATGGTGTTAACCACGGCGATCGTATTACCGGGAATAGGATTGGCGGAAAAGACCACCGTATCCCCCTGGCGAATCTTAATTTGGGGGTGTTCGCCGTTGGAAATCCGGGTCATGGCGGCAAGGGGTTCCCCCTGGGAGCCGGTGGTTAGAATTAACTGCTGTTCGTCGGGTAAGTTACGGGCTGCTTTGAGGGGGACAAACAGGTTATCTGGGCATTTGATGTAACCCAGTTTACGGGCATGGGCAATGACATTAAGCATCGATCGCCCGACCACTGCCACTTTCCGGCGGTGTTTTTGGGCCAGACTAAGGATGATATTAACCCGGTGTACGGAGGAGGCAAAGGTTGTCACCATTAAGCGACCTTCGGCCTGGGAGAAAACCCGGTCTAGATTAGGAATAACGGAGGCTTCTGAGGGGGTAATGCCCGGCACCTCCGCATTGGTGGAGTCACTCAGTAAACAAAGCACACCTTTTTCGCCGTATTCCGCCACCTTCTGGAGGTCAAAAAATTCGCCGTCAATGGGGGTATGGTCAATCTTGAAATCGCCGCTGTGCATAACTACGCCCAGGGGAGTGTGGATGGCGAGGCAGTAGCTGTCGGCAATGGAGTGGGTGTTGCGGATAAACTCTACTACGAAAAATTTACCCAGCCGCACCATTTCCCTAGGGGAGACGGTTTGTATGTTGGTGCGCTCCAACAGTCCAGCTTCCTCTAGCTTGTCCCGTAAAAGGGCCATGGCTAAACGGGGGCCGTAAATGATAGGGATATCAAACTGTTTAAGGTGATAGGCAATACCGCCGATGTGGTCTTCGTGGCCGTGGGTGACCACCATGCCTTTGATTTTGTGGCGATTTTCCTTCAGATAGGTCACATCCGGTAGAACGACGTTAACGCCGTGCATTTCGTCGGTGGGGAAGGCTAAACCGGCATCGAGCAAGATAATTTCATCATCAAACTCAAAAACGCAGGTATTTTTACCAATCTCGTGCAGACCGCCGAGGGGAAGAATTTTTAGGGTTGGTTCATTAGTGGTTTTAGGCATTATTGCAAAGGGAAAAATGGTTGTAATTTGGGTAAGAAAAACTGGTAGTTGAGTTAGCAACTAGGGTCAAAAGTTGACCATCAAACCTGGCGAGGGGAAGCCATCAAACAGACTTGATAATCTAGGAAGTATTCCACCTTGGGTCACAAGGGAATCAATGGGCAGAACAAACTTTAGGCATTTTCTAGGGGAGAAAATGTATCTCATGGAGATAAGAACTATTGGCCGGTGAATCCACGGTAGGGAGGGAGACTGGGGGCGACTAACTCTGAAAAGCCTTGTGTCGCCTCGGGCTTTGGTCTTGGTAAGGTATGGAGAATTTAACGGTCAATCGGTATAACAAACCAGCTTGCATAGAGGATGGGGATATCTATTCAGATTTGGGTTAGGTCGGAAAAATTCACTTCACTCTTAAGTTCATGCCATTGTAACACAGGCTTCTGGATAAGTTTTATTTTTTGAAAAAGCAATTGGCAAATCACAAAAATTAGGGGAAGCATTATATTAGACTCAAATCTTCAACTTCTGTTTCTGTCGTTATGGGCTTTGGCTAGGCGGACATAGTGGTGGGCATGGTCGAGCAAATCCTGGGCTTGGCGATCGCCAATTTCTTTGATTATCTTGGCCGGTACCCCCATCACCAGGGAACGGGGAGGAACATTTTTGGTGACTACAGCCCCAGCGCCGATGATACTGCCGGCCCCAATGCGGACACCATCTAAAATAATAGCCCCAATCCCGATTAAACAACCGCTTTCAATGTGGGCCGCATGGATAACAGCCCGGTGGCCGACGGTGACCCAATCCTCCAAAACAGTGACAATACCGGGGTCTCCATGGATTATGGCCCCATCTTGGATATTGGTGCCCCGGCCAATGGTGATGGCTTCGAGATCCCCCCGCACCACAGCCCCGTACCAAATACTGGTATCAATGCCCAGGACAACCCGGCCAATGACGGTGGCATCCGGGGCCACAAAGGCCGCTGGGGCAAGATCCGGGGCAGACAGGTAAATGGGAAAGTCCGATTCCATAAAGATTTTTGCTTTGGATTGGGGATTCTAATGAGACCGTTAATAAAGTTAGGGGCGATCGCCGGGTATTAACCATCTAAGCCGGGATGCAAGGGAGAAGGAGCATTGGGAGCCACCGTGAGAACCTGCCGGGGCACACCAATTTCAATGTTGTTTAATTCCAAAGCTTGGCGTACCCGAAAACGTAATTCCCTTCCCACAGCCCATTGTTGGGCCGGGGCGGTTTGAATCCAGATGGTGATGGTCATACCCCCATGGGAAAGATTATCAATGCCCAATACGTCTGGGGTTGTTAATATTTTTCCGTGCCATTGGGGATCTTCGTAGAGATCCTCCGCTACCTTACGCAGTACCTCCAGAGCCTGGACAGGATCGGTTTGATAGGCCACATCCACACTGAAATTAGCCCTAGACCAGGAACGGGTTAAATTTTTCACCTGGGTAATGGCGTTGTTGGGAATGGTAACTAATTCGCCCCCGACACTCCGTAACTGGGTTACCCGCAAATTGAGATTCTCCACCCCTCCGGCGGCAAAACCAACGTCAATCACATCGCCGATGGCGTACTGATCTTCAGCTAAAACTAAAAATCCATTGACTAAATCCTTGACCAAACTTTGGGAACCGAAGGAAATGGCCAGGGCAAGTAAACCCCCAATGGCAAAGACGGAACTGGTGGAAATACCAAGGATGGTCAGGGCGGTCAAAAAGCCACTGACAGTAATAACCACCGTCACCATGCCTTTTAAGGCTCCACTAATGGTGTAGATACGAAGATTACGACGCTGGCTATCCCCCAACTGAATAAATTTATCCAGGCTACCTAAATTGTTGTTTTTCAATGTATCGATGATGCGGTGGCTAATACGGATAGCCAGACCAAAGAAAAACCAGAGCAATAGCAACTGTAGGGGCTTACCTAAAATCGCTCCGCTGAGGGTGGCTAGGCCGGGGATCTCGCTAAAGATGGCAAATAGACCGAAGTACCAACCCAAAACTATTGTCCAGAATAATAACCACTCAACAAACTGCCAAAAGCCAATTTTTCGATCAATGCTGAGTATTTGGGGTAATTTTTGCCAAAATATTTGCTGCTGTTTCCCTAAGATTTCAGGGGGGGAATGGGAACCTTCAACGGAATCTGAATCCTCTTTGGGAAAGTTCTTCGACTCGGCTTGCTTTTCTGCGGCAATGGTTTGTTTCTGGTTTAAGAGCTTTTTGCTATGACGGGAAATTCCATACTTAGCCCCGGCAATGATGACGGTTGCCACCAATAAGCTAAAAAATAGCTGGAAAGCTTTTTTGTAAGACTGCCATAAAGCTGCGGGGGTAGTCATTGCCTGGCCCCGACGGATTTCTTGATCGAGCTTTTCCCTCCACTGCTCTGCTAAAACCTCAATGGGTTGGCCGTTATAGTCAGCGTCATTTTCAGTAACGGAAACCAATACTAGGGGGCGAGGGTAGTTTTCGTTGCTAACGGTGATCACCACCACATTATTGAGGCGAGATGTTTCCACCTGTAATTTATCGGCATCCATATCCCGGTCGAAAATAGCTAGTTCCAACTTACTCTCAACTTCTTCAGCCCTTTGCTCTACGGGGACTTGATCCGTGTTTTCCTGGCGGTTATGGACCGTGGGAGAAGTAACGTCAAACAAGATGCTGTTATCAATGGGCGATCGTACCGGCGCAACCTCGATGGGGCCATAGCGGGAAACTTCCTGGGGGATCTGACTAAGGCCATTGCCATCAAATCCTTGGGGAATAGCAAATTGAGCCTGGCTGGGGTGGGGAATAATCAACATCAGTCCCACAACCAAACAGCCTAGCCAGAAAAAACGTCGGTATTTTTTTAGCTTGGTTATTAGTGCCATGGTGATAAAAGTTGGGTTCTGTCAGCAAAATTGATAGCCAAAGGCCAGCAACCTTGATGGTAGTCTGATGGAGAAAATGACATTGATCAACCCCTAATTTGAAGCTCTGACCATGGCTAATGCAAAGTCTTCCCCCCTGCCTAGCTGGAAAAATCCCACTGGTAAAAACTTGCTTATCCTACTCTGGGCCTTGGCCTTGGGATTAATTTTTCTGCTCAGCAGTATGGCCGATATTCCCCTAATAGCCAATGTTAAATTGTTTATTGCTCTGGGTTTTACCGCTTTAGTAACAGCGCTGATTGGTATGGCGGTGGTGCCATTGCTGGTCAATCTCAAAGCCAGCCAGGTTATCCAGTCCGACGGCCCCCAAAGTCATCTCAAAAAGGCGGGCACTCCCACCATGGGGGGAATTTTCTTTGTGCCGGTGGCGGTGGCGATCGCCGTGGTGGGGACTAGGTTTAACCCGGATGTAATAGTCGCCAGCTTAGTCACCCTGGGTTATATGGCGATCGGCTGGGTGGACGATTGGCAGATTCTTAAATATAAGTCCAACAAGGGTTTGACCCCCAAGCAGAAATTATTTTTACAGGTGGCGATCGCCGTTATTTTTTGTGTTTGGTTATTTTTTAATGGGCCGGCGGAGATTACCAATATTCGCATTTTGCAGTTTGTTCTGCCCCTGGGAGTACTTTTCTGGCTGGTGGCCACCTTTGCCCTGGTGGCAGAAAGTAATGCCACTAATCTGACCGATGGGGTAGATGGTTTGGCCGCCGGTACCGGGGCGATCGCCTTTGTGGGGTTAGGATTACTGGTGGCGACGGAAAATCCAGCGTTGGCCTTTTTCTGTTGTGCCATGGCCGGAGGCTGTGTCGGTTTTGTACACCATAACCACAATCCCGCCCGGGTGTTCATGGGGGATACGGGATCCTTAGCTTTGGGGGGCAGTTTAGCCGCCGTGGGCATCATGTCCGGTAACCTTTGGGGTCTGTTGCTGATCAGTGGTATTTTTTTGGCAGAATCCCTCTCCGTTATTGCCCAGGTTGTGTACTACAAAGCCACCAAAGGCCCCGATGGAGTGGGCAAACGGCTTTTTAAAATGGCCCCCATCCACCACCATTTGGAACTGAGTGGTTGGACAGAAACCCAAATTGTGGGCTCTTTTTACCTTGTCAATGCCCTGTTGGCCATCATCGCTGTGGCAACGGCTTAATACTCAAATCGGGGATAATCCCCCTCAAGGATCAAGGCGGTTAGCCAAGATCGCCACCGGAACCATGGGAATCATCGGTAGCAAACAAATTCCCCATTGTTGCCAGTCCATGGGGGCAGTTTTGAATAGCAGATTCATAAATGGCAGTTGGCTAAAGGCAATTTGTAGGGCGATCGCCACCACAATGCCTAGGAGTAAAATCGGGGCTTTGGTAATGGTTTTAGTTTTGCCGGTTAGGTAGGCAAGGAAGCTTTGACCTAGCTGACTGATGCTCAGCAGATAAATCACCCGGGCGGCCACTAGAGACTGAATGGCCATGGTACGGGATATGGAAACATCGCCATAGGTACGGTTCGCCCACTCGAATATGCCAAAGATCAAAATCCAGTTGAACAATGACACCACTAGGATGCGGTGGAGCAGTTTTTTAGTAATTAACGGTTCATTGGGATTGCGGGGGCAAGTTTGCATAATCCCTTTTGATTTGGCTTCAAAGGCTAGAGGCACGGTCATGGTGATGGAGTTAATCATGTTTAACCACAACACCTGGAGGGAAAGAATTGGTAATGCCCGGGCCAGCAGGACACTGATCAAAATGGTCATGGATTCCCCGCCATTCACGGGCAATAAAAAGGCGATCGCCTTGCGGAGATTTTGGTAAACGGTGCGCCCTTCCTCCACTGCGGCTTCAATGGAAGCAAAATTATCATCGGTGAGCAACATATCGGAGGATTCCCGGGCCACCTCCGTACCGCCTTTCCCCATAGCAATGCCTATGTCCGCCCGTTTTAAGGCTGGGGCATCGTTCACCCCGTCCCCGGTCATGGCCACAATATGACCATTGGCCTGGAGAGCTTCCACCAGTTGTAATTTTTGGGTAGGGGCTACCCTGGCAAACACAGAGCTATCCTCCGCCGCCTGGGCCAATTGCTCGGCACTCATTTTTTCCAGTGCTCGACCCTCAAAAGCAATGACTTCTTCCCCCCTGGTAATGCCCATCCTTTTGGCGATCGCCGTAGCCGTGGCAATGTGGTCCCCGGTGATCATCTTGACCTGAATTCCAGCGCTGTGACAGGCATGGACAGCGGCAATGGCCTCCGGTCTGGGGGGATCGATCATCCCTTGTAAACCCAGAAAAACTAAATCCTTTTCCAGATCTTGATGCTCTAGGGCATGGTGGTGGGAACCAACTTCCCTCTTAGCAAAGGCCAGCACCCGCAAGCCCTGTTTGGCCATATTTTCAACATTTTTTTCAACCTTGGACTGCTCAATGGACACCGCTTGACCATCATCCAACAGCATTGTGTCACAACGTTTTAATAAAGATTCCACCGAACCCTTCACGTAAATTCTCCGGGCATCCCCGTCATGGAGGGTTGCCATATACTGATAGTCCGACTCAAAAGGAATGGAATCCAAACGTGGCTTGCTGGCCGCTAAGCCGGACTGACTAAAGCCCGCTTTGGCCGCCGATGCAAGCAATGCCCCTTCCGTGGGATCCCCCACCACGGACCAGTCATCACCCTTTGTGTTTGAGTTGGGAATCGTTACAGAGTATCCCTGCGAGCAAACATTCACTCAGCACCGGGGGCAACCCATCTAACAAAATGTTCTCCACATTCGCCGGCATTACCCGACAAAATTCTCCCTTGGGGCTATAACCACTACCACTCACTTCATAATTTTTTCCCCCGGCATAAACCGCCTGCACCGTCATCTGATTTTCCGTTAGGGTGCCGGTTTTGTCGGAGCAAACCACCGTGGCACTCCCCAAAGCTTCCACCGCTGGCAGTTTACGAATAATGGCATTGCGTTGGGCCATGCGATGCACCCCGATCGCCAAAGTTACCGTTACCACTGCGGGCAAACCTTCGGGAATCGCGCTCACCGCTAGGGCAACAGAGGCTTCAAACATTTCCAGGGGGGTTCCTCCCCGGCTGAAACCAATGGCAAAGGTCAGGGCCGCCAAGGTCAAAATCACATAGAGCAACGTATGGCTGAATTTGGCAAACTTACGGGTCAGGGGGGTCATTAGATTGACCTGACTTTCCATGGACTGGGAAATTTGCCCCATTTCTGTGGCGTTGCCCGTGGCGACCACAACCCCCATGCCTTGGCCAAAGGTGACAAAACTGCCGGCGTAGGCCATGTTTAACCGTTCCGCCAGGGGGGTTTCCGGGGGCAAAAGATCCAAGGCTTTTTCCACCGGCACCGCTTCCCCGGTGAGGGCCGATTCATCAATTTGTAAATTCCGTACCTTCAGCAATCGTAGATCCGCTGGCACCTTATCCCCCGATGTCAGGGAAACCATATCCCCTGGGACAATATCCTGGGAAGGAATTCGCAGTGTTGTGCCCTCCCGCAGTACCGTTGCCTCGGTGGTCACAGCTTTAGCAAGGGAGGCGATCGCCCCTTCCGCCTTGGCTTCTTGGACATAGCCAATGACCGCATTGACCAGGGTTACCCCCCAAATCACCCACGCATTAGTCCAGGAACCTAAAGCGGCTTTAATTGTCCCGGCAATCAGCAGAATGTAGAGCAAAGGCTGATGAAATTGCAGGAGAAACCGGAACCAGGCTGGTTTACCGGGCTTAAATGTTAGTTCATTCCAGCCGTACTGCTCATAGCGACGGGCCACCTCTTCCGCCGATAGACCAAGGGTAAGATCACTATGGAGATCCTCAATAATTTCTGCTTCTGGCCGCTGGTGGGATGGAGTTGAGGGATGGAATTTCATATTGCCCTGGGGGTGAATGAAACCATTCCATAGTATCAATTCTCTGTAAAGGAGAAAAATCTTTAAAAATAATTAGTTAGAAAATTGTAATCCTTTTAAAAAATAGCCCACCAAATAAAGAGAACCGCAGATAACAGTTAATTGGTTGGTGTTTTCGTTGATTTTCCCTATATTCTCCAGGGCAAGAAAACAATCATTAAATAGGGTAACTTCCGCTAACTCTGGCATAATCTGCCAGGCTAATTTTTCCAATGTTGGCAAATCTGCACTGTCATGATCCGGCACCGGTACTAATAACAGGCGATCGCCAGGGCGGAGTAAATGCTGAAAAACCTGGTCATGTTCTTTGGTGCTGAGCATACCCATAATCCAGGTAATACTGGGGTTAAAACCTTCTAAATTATGGACATAACTAGCTAAAGCCGCCGCCGCCGCCGGGTTATGGGCCCCATCCAGTAGCAACCTTTGCTGTTGATAATGCACCCATTGCAATCTCCCGGCCCAGGTAGCTTTGGCCATGCCCTGCTGGATAGTTTCCGGCGTTAATTGTGACCAGCCTTGCTGTTGCAATTCCTGTAAAGCGGCGATCGCCAGGGCGGAATTTTGTAACTGAAAATTTCCCAATAGGGCCAGGGGGTATTCAAAACCCTGGAAATTAGCCCAGGGTTGGCTATTTTTTTCTGTGGCAATGGCAGGGGCGATCCAATAGTTGGGGCATTTTAATTCCGCAATACGCTCCACAAAAACCGACTCTGCTGACCGGGGAAGATTACCTAAAAATACTGGCCTGTGGGGTTTAAGGATACCCGCTTTTTCCCTAGCAATATCCGCCACGGTGGGGCCCAAAACCTGCCAATGTTCCCGACTCAGGGAAGTGATAATACTTAATAAACAGGGTTCTTTAACGTTGGTGGCATCGAGCCGTCCCCCTAAACCCACCTCCATAATTGCTATATCCACCGACACTTCCGCAAAATATAACCACACCGCCGCCGTAAAAATTTCAAATAAGGTCGGACTATCTGGCTGATGGGGAGGACTGATTTTTATAACCTGTTGTAAAGCTTTGGTTAAATCCTCCGTGGTAATAGCAATATTGTTAACAGAAACCCGTTCATTCCAATCAATTAAATGGGGGGAAGTGTAGCGACCAACTTTATAGCCAGCTTCCGTTAATACCGCTGATAAATAGGCACAAACGGAACCTTTTCCATTGGTTCCCCCCACATGGACATAGGGAACTTTTTGTTGGGGATTACCTAATTTTTCTAGTAATTTATGAATGCGGTCTAAGCCGAGATTTACCCCAGAGCTTTTATAGGGTTCTAGCAATTGAGTGATTTTCATTCATTCACGTTAATAATTTTGGTATGCTTTTGTAGCCAATTCAAAAAATCAGAACGCTCTAATTTACCATTAGCTAAAGACAGAATTATTTTTTCCTGTTCATCTACATTCGCATCAATTTCCATACCATTTAAAATCAAAAAAATCTCCATACTCCCATGGGCTAGACGTTTATTCCCATCAATAAAAGGATGATTGTTAATAAGAGAAAACCCTAAGACAACAGCCTTCTCAATGATGCTAGGGTATAAGTCTATTCCAGAAAAAGTCATACGAGGTTGAGCAATAGATGACTCTAGTAAACCAATATCTCGTAAGCCGGCAATTCCTCCAAATTGATTAATAAGCTGATCATGCAAATATAAAATCTCTGATAAACTTAAGTATCGAATCATGCTAGACGTTTATAAAGATCATCATTTTTTGTCATGACGTAATCTGCCACTTGAGTGAAATCCCTTGTTGGAATATTAACTGATTCGTTAATGGTAACTTCAATTAGCTTTTCTATAGATATTCCTAATTGATCTGCTTTTTTCTTGATTAGGTTTAGCTGATTGTCTGATAATTCAATGGTGATAGAGGACATATAGCTAACAGCAATAATGAAAAGTTAATGATTACAAGAGAACTAGAATCCAAGCTTTGACCTGCTTCGGGGGAAAGGGGTAAATGTAAGCCACATTCCTGCTTTAAACCATGGAAGCGGGTATCCCGTTCATCCTGGTCATGGGCCGTTAACGGACGGCTGGAATGCCAATCCCCCACGGAGACATAGCCCTGGTCAAAGAAGGGATGGTAGGGCAAATCATGGCGGCTGGAGGTATTCGTACACCATCTTAGAATTCCAATCCAAAATGGGTAGAATTTTATATTGTTTTCCCTGTAGATCCACCGGTTTTAAATTTTGCCGGTGTCGGGTCTGATCCCTTCTCAATCCCGTCAACCAGGCGATCGCCTCTAATTCCCGCAACGCCCTCTGCATGGGTTCTACTTTGCGAATTTGGTCGTAACGATTGAGGGACTCCACATCCTTCTGTTGCCAAAGTTTGCCGTGGAGAGCTTCCATCCTGGCGGGACTGATGGGAGACTGGTACACCTTTAAATTCAACTGGAGCCTTTGGGTTAACTGATCAGCAAACTGATAGGTTTCCTTGGGTAAATAACCCGTATCAATCCAAATAACCGGGATATCAGGAATAATACTGGTTACCAAATGGAGCATCACCGCCGCTTGAATACCAAAGCTTGTACTCATCACCAAGCCGTCACCAAAGGTCTGGGCCGCCCAGGTAACTATTTTTTCGGCATCGGCATTTTCTAAATCGGCTTGCAAACTTGGTAGATCGAGCTTAGTAAGGGTGTGGGACATTACGGGGTGATGGGAATAGATAACCAGGGTAAAGGATTTAAGACGGTGTTAGGGCGGGAAAGCCTGATTGGGCAATTAATTTTGCACTGAAGCGGCTTTTTGTTGTTCCGTAAGTAATTCCTGATCCCGACGACGTTTTTTTGCGTAAAGCTGGATGGATGCGGCCATGGCGACAACTAACGCCACAATTAACCAGGTGGTGGCATCGAGGGGCAAATTATTTTTGAACACCGCCAACAGGACAATGACCACTAACAGGATGGTGGGGGCCTCATTCAAAGCCCGGAATTGTTGTCCACTCCATTGGGATTCACCCTGGGCAAGTTTTTTCATCACCCGGCCACAGTAAAAATGGTAAAGCAGTAATAAACCCACAAAGGTTAGTTTGATGTGGAGCCATCCAGATTTCATGATTTCTGGCTCGGTGGAAATAAGACCGATCGCCATGGCCACGGTAACCACCATGCCGGGGGTAGTGATGATGTTGTAGAGCCTTTTTTCCATCAACTCATATTGCTTTTTGAGGATGGTCTTGGCAGGCTCCGGTTCTTGATCCGCTTCGGCATGGTAAACAAAGAGCCGCACCAGATAAAACAGTCCAGCAAACCAAACAACAATCCCAATCAGGTGGAAGGCTTTAAACCAGTAATAGGCCATGGCAAAATTCGATGAAGTCTCAACGGGTCAAGGGTCAGTAAAGGGTAAATTATTCCCAAATCATTCTAGTCGGTGAATAGACCAGGACTTTTAAGGATCTTAACCTGGGGGTGGGATTTGTAGATGGTAGTCCTTTCTATCCCCCCAACGTTTTTGCTGGAGCCAGGGGGGAATTTGATTGTAGATAATTTCCAATGTATCCAATTGACCCAATTGGCGAGCCCTTTGATACTGGAAGCTTTGTTGGAGGGCCATGTCTAGATTTTCGGCCAAACCTTCAGGGGGATTTGCCTTCCCAACCCAAAGACAATAGTGGGGTTTACCCCGGTGGCAGGGACTAAGGTAGTAAGCCCCGTACAAGCCCAATTGCCCAAAAATTTTGCTGATAAATTCCTCCGTTAATTTTTCCCCCACCATGTCACTGACCCGATCGCCCCGACCAACCATTTCTAGGCAGGGCGTGTTTTGATACCAATGGGAAACCTGCAGGCGATCGCCAAGGCGATAACGGTACAGTCCCCCCAGGGTGGAGATAACCAATTCGTAGACTTTGATGTCCTTGCAAATCCTGTAAACCAACTATTTCCCCATCCGGTGCCATAAATTCCAGCACAATCTGGTTAACCAAGGGCACAAATCCCCCAGCTTTAATCAAAGGAATAGTAACGGGGGCTTCCGTGGCCAATAATCCTTTTCCTTGAATAAAAACATTGGGAAAATAACCTTGTAAAACCTGGGCTTGTTCCGCCGCAAACAGTCTATTCCAGCAGGAAATTAATTTTAAATTTGGCCAAAGTTCCGACCAATTAATTTGTTTCTCTGCCAGCATATTTTTTCTACGGAAATCTAGGCGATCGCCTAGGGCTTCGATGAGAGCCTGGTTATGGTTTTGGATAAATTCCAGTTGCACCGTGAAAAAACTAGGACTCCAGAGGGAAATAATTTCTAAATCTTCCGTTGCTAACAAAGCTAAGGCCAAAGCCCAACGGAAATCATGGCCATGGGCAAAATCATTACCAATTTGTACTAAAAATTGACGACTTAACCACCGTAAGGGGGGTAATAAATAATCCGTGTCATCAATGCCTTCATTGTTATCTCCGATGGAAGGGGAAATACAAATATAGGTTTTACCGATGTGGAAATCCGGGCCATGGCTCAATAAATCATAAACCCAAAGACAAAACATTGAGCTAAAACCATTGATTAAAGACCGATTATAGGGAATCTGTTTACAAGCCCCCGAGCTACCGGACGTTTTTTGCCAAAAGAAGATTTTTTCTGGGGTAATAATTGCCCGATTTGGCCATTGCTGCTGTTGGTTAATCCATGGGGCTAAATCATCATAGGTCACCACCGGAATAGCAGACCAATGGTAATTTTTATCTATGCCCATGGCTTGGCCGTAGGCTGTTTTAGCTAAGTTGTGTAGGATTTTATTTTTTAATTTATCTTGATGAGCCTGGGGATTGTTTAAAGCCTTTTGGAAATTATTAAAAGCAGGTTGAAATAAATATGGCAATGCCTTCAAAAAAAGCTGGTGCAAAAAGCGGTTCATAACAACCCCAGAATCTAGGTCGTGGATTTGAAGCAAAGAAGGGGACAGACCCTGATATGGTTAATGCTGAAAGGCGCAATATCGATTTTTCCGGTGCCCTATGACCCCATCCCCCGCTCTCAATCTCCTCGTTAGCAACGATGATGGCATTTTTTCCCTAGGGGTGCGTAGCCTGGCTAATACCCTCGCCGCCGCTGGTCACCAAGTTACGGTAGTCTGTCCTGACCGGGAAAGATCCGCCACTGGCCATGGCTTAACCCTCCATCGACCCATTCGGGCGGGCGTGGTGGAAGATGTGTTTGATCCCCGCATCACGGCTTGGTCTTGTTCCGGTACCCCCGCAGACTGCGTTAAATTTGCTCTCCATGCAGTGATGCCCCGATATCCAGATTTTGTCCTTTCCGGGGTGAATCACGGAGCGAACCTCGGCACTGATGTTTTATATTCCGGCACGGTGTCCGCCGCCATGGAAGGCTTAATTGAAGGTATCCCCAGCATTGCTCTCAGCCTGGTCAGTTTCACCGCCACCGATTTCCAACCCGCCGCTGATTTTGCCAATCGTTTTGTTCAACACCTCTGGCGATCGCCGTTACCGGAGGCAACCTTATTCAGTGTTAATATCCCCGCCGTGCCGGCAGACCAGATTGCCGGAGTCAGGCTAACCAGACAGGGGCTACAACGCTACAGCGAAACCTTTGAAGAACGGTACGATCCCCGGGGAAAAAGATATTACTGGCTAGCGGGGGAAAGGGTGAAGGAAATTCCCCAACCGGACTATCTGCGCCTTAACCGCCGTATTCCCACCGACGTGCAAGCAATCCAAGACAACTTTATCACCATTACCCCCTTGCAATATAATCTTACGGATATCAACGGAGTTAACACCATTGAGAAAACCAATTGGTTGGATCATCTCAATTACAATTAGCTCGCTGAAATCGCCTAAACTTCTTCTTCTTCCGTGGTAATCTTAATACTCAATAATATTACTAATTTCTATGTCTTCCTATTTGTTTAATCAAGAAAATGAACCGGATGAAAGCGATAGCATAACAATCTATGACCAAGGGGGTCGAGGTTTGGATTGCTATGTAGAAAATTCCCTGGAGGAGCAAGATGCCCAGTATCTATTATTAATGCCCGTAGATATACCGGTGGTGATTATTGCCTGGGAAGAGGAAGATGATCAAGCTGATGATGCGGAAGCAATTTTATTGGAAGATGAAGAGGAAATTGGCATTATTTTTGCTGATGCCAAAGCTGTACTAGCAGAACTGGACTTATCGTTAAAATATACGGCTTATACCCTGACCGTTAGTGGAGAATTACCTCCCATTGAAGATGAAGATATTCTTACTTTAGAAATAGAGAATGAAAATTCCTCTGGGGAAGTGGAGGAGGAAGAATTACAGTTTTTAGCTAGTTTTTACCACAAAGAACAGCGTTACAGTATTTACACTCCCTTGGTTCCCCTCTTATTTTTAGCTAAGGCCATTAGTGAAACGGAAATTGAGCTAGTCCATCCCGACAACGATGAACTGAAATATATTTTGGAAGAGCTACTTTTTGAAGATGCGGACTAATCCCTATCCTGCCCTTGCTGATCAATTTCCCGCCGGAATCCGCTAAGGTTAGGAACGTATTACGTTGGACAGGAACTGAGTCGCTATGGGTGCTATCCAAGCTATCCGAGGAACCCGGGACATTTTGCCCCCGGAAACTAACTACTGGCAATGGGTGGAGGCGATCGCCAAGGAAATTTTAGACCGGGCTTTGTACCAGGAAATTCGCACTCCCATTTTTGAGCAAACGGCCCTATTTGAGCGGGGCATTGGGGAAGCAACGGACGTGGTGGGAAAGGAGATGTATAGTTTCACCGACCGGGGCGATCGCCAGATTACGCTACGGCCAGAGGGGACAGCGGGGGTAGTGCGGGCCTATATTGAACGAAATTTACAGGCGGCGGGGGGAGTACAACGGTTATGGTACACCGGGCCAATGTTCCGCTACGAAAGACCCCAGGCCGGTAGGCAAAGGCAGTTTCATCAGTTGGGGGTAGAGGTTTTGGGCAGTGCCGATCCCCGGGCCGATGTGGAAGTAATTGCCCTGGGCACCGATATCCTCAAAGCCCTTGGTTTGACTAACCTTTCCCTAGCGCTCAATTCCGTGGGCAACGGTGGCGATCGCCAAAAATATCGAGAAGCATTAATTCACTACCTAACTCCTTTTAAGGACGAACTAGATCCCGATTCCCAAGACCGGTTGGAACGGAATCCTCTACGGATTTTGGACAGTAAGGCAAAACGCACCCAGGAAATTGTCCAGGATGCCCCCAGCATTTTGGATCACCTGGGGGAAGATTCCCAGCGTCACTTTGATCAAGTCCAGCAACTGTTAACGGATTTAGGTATTCCTTACCAGCTCACCCCCACCCTGGTGCGGGGACTGGATTACTATACCCACACCGCCTTTGAAATCCAATCCAGTGACTTGGGAGCCCAGGCAACGGTTTGTGGAGGCGGTCGCTATGACGGCCTGGTGGAAGAGTTAGGGGGCCCGGTAACCCCGGCGGTGGGTTGGGCCATGGGTCTGGAAAGATTGATTATTTTGTTACAACAAATTGCCCCAGCCCCGCTGAATGGCCCGGATATTTACCTCGTTTCCAAGGGGGAAAAGGCGGAACCCCAGGCATTAATTTTGGCCCAGCAATTGCGGAACCAGGGCTTAACCGTCGCCTTGGATCTCAGTGCCAGTGCCTTTGGTAAACAACTTAAACGGGCCGACAAATCTTCGGCGATCGCCTGTTTAGTATTGGGGGAAGGGGAAATGGAAACCGGCACAATACAGCTCAAATGGTTAGCTAGTAAGGAACAAAAAACATTGTCCTTAAAAGATTTACTAGATAATCCCCAGGAACTCAAACAGCAATTAGCGGGACATAGGGGAAAAATGGCCGCCCCTCACCCCTAACTTTTGTAATTCACCATGGCACCATGGACAATTTGGTTTAAAACCGCCGACACTGACCGTTGGCAACCCCTAGATCCCTTTCGCTCCCTACCCCCAGGGCATTATCGTTTGGCGGTGCGCCTACCGGTGGCCCGCAAACATCTACAGTGGCGCTGGAAATTTTTTCCCGCCAGTGGCCAGGTTCAAAACCACGATTTTCAGGGCCGGACTAATCAAGAAGGTTTAATTTCCCTATTGGATTTGCACACTGTCCAGCCCGGAACCTGGCAACTTACGGCCCAGCCCGATTTATTTGATCATCTCTGTGGAGAGGTCTGGCGTATCCGGTTTCAGTTTCAAGTTATTGCTCCAATTGCCCAGGTCACTCCATCCCATCCAGTGGTGACGGTACCCGAAATTAAAGCCAACACCATAGCGGAAGACGTTGCCAAAGATAACGAAAATAATGTTATCGTGCCCCATCCGCCCCAAACAGAAGTGGTGGAAACGGCGATCGCCAAGGTGGAAGAAATCTTAGTGCCGGAGGAAAAAACTCCTAGGAGAATTAGCCCTTTCCGTTCCGTTAACTATGTATTAGAACTAATCTACCCTGAACTGGAAAACCCCATTCAGGTGGACATCACGGTCATGTTGGACGAAAGCCGCAAGTCCACCCGATTGGATCTCCCCGATCCCCGTCGCATGGTGGGCTCCCTCTATCGCCAGTCCCGTCCAGCCAAATCCCCCTTACCCCCTAAATTGCCCCGGTATCGTTAACCCCAAGGCCTATTTGCCTCTTTCCGGGGAAAGCTGAATTAATTCCACCTTGTAACCATCGGGGTCTTCCACAAAGGCGATGACCGTACCGCCATGTTTCATTGGCCCCGGTTCCCGCACTACTTTCCCCCCTTTTTCCGTAATTTTGGAGCAGGTATCGTAAATATCGTCCACACCGATGGCAATATGACCAAAACCATTCCCCAAGTCATATTTTTCCACCCCCCAGTTGTAGGTCAATTCAATCACAGCGTTATCCGATTCCTTGCCATAACCCACAAAAGCTAGGGTAAATTTGCCGTTGGGGTAATCCTTTTTGCGGATTAAATTCATTCCCAAAACATCGCAATAAAACTGGATAGATTGATCCAGATCCCCAACCCGAATCATGGTGTGAAGTAAGAACATAAGTTTGAATTAAGTTAATCGTTGAATACAAGCAGATTCTAGCAAACTGGGAAGCAGTGCCCCCCTCACAAATTTATCTTTCCAGTATTTCTGTAATGGAAATTCGTTATGGACTAGGACTGTTTCCTAAAAAAGCACAGAAAATTGAGCCCGTTATTAAGGAAGTTTTGGGTGTTATTCGTATTTTAGATTTTGGTCAGAGGGAGGCAGAAATATCGGCTCAAATTCGTTGGCAATTAAAACAGCAGGGAAATCCGATTGGAGCCTACGATGTTTTGATTGCAGGCACAGCCCTTGCCCATAACTTGATTATGGTGACAGCAAACCAAAATGAATTCGTTGGGGTTCAGGGTTTGGTAGTCGAGAACTGGCGTTAGCAATGTAAAAAAGGTATGGACGTAACTGGATTCGAACCAGTGACCCCATCGATGTCAACGATGTACTCTAACCAACTGAGCTATACGTCCTAGCAATTTAGTAATATAGCATGGCTCCATTTAAATTAACAATCGTCCCCCATGCTCCCCATTACCGGCAAAACTAAGCTTCTCGGTGTGATTGGTCATCCGGTGGCCCATTCCCTGTCCCCGGTCATGCACAATGCGGCTCTCCAGGCGATCGCCAGTGACTACGTTTATGCGGCCTTTCCCATTGCCCCGGAGGATTTAACGATCGCCATTGAAGGTTTGGGGGCCAGTGGAGTCCAAGGATTAAGCGTTACCATTCCCCATAAACAAGCGGTGATGCCTTTATTGGCAGAAATTACGAAAACAGCCCAGCAAGTGGGGGCCGTAAATACCCTTTGGCGGGGGGAGCATGGTTGGCAAGGAACCAATACGGACGTTGAGGGGTTTTTGGCTCCTTTATTGGCATTAAAAAGATCCTGGTCAGAGCTTACAGCGGTGGTTCTAGGCCATGGAGGGGCGGCCCGGGCGGTGGTGGTGGGTTTAATCCAATTGGGTTGCCCAGAAATTATCGTGGTGGGTCGCAGTCCAGAAAAATTAGCCCAATTTGCCGACAGTTGGACAGATCAAGAAATTAAACAAGCTTTGCAAGTTCTGCCCTGGGAAGAATTGTCCACGGTTATTGCCAAAGCCACTTTATTGATTAACAGTACCCCCGTGGGCATGGTTCCCCACCCCGATCAATCCCCCCTAGATCAATTCCTTTTAGAAAAATTACCGCCCACGGCGATCGCCTACGACTTGATTTATACTCCCCGCCCCACCAAGTTTTTACAGCAGGCTAAGGAGCAGGGATTAGTGACCATTGACGGAGCAGAAATGCTAGTGCAACAGGGGGCCGCGGCGTTGAAGATTTGGTTACAACGGGACGTACCGGTGGATATCATGCGCCAAGCCCTGCTCAATCACCTAGAAAAATCCGCCTGATAACCTGTCACTAAGAGTTTTTGATAATTTTGCCGAGGGAGGAAAACCGGGTAAATATTCCTTTGGGTTGCGGGAAAACATTATATTTAAACTTGCCCCTGCCGAAACTAAGCCGCCATGATTCACCATCCCCCCGCTGGAGCCAGGGATTTACTCCCCCTGGAAGTTGCCCAAAAAGCTTGCATCAACGACCAACTACAACAAACCTTTCAGCGTTGGGGCTATCAGCGCATTGTCACTTCCACCTTGGAATGGCTCGACACCTTGGTGGCCGGTGGGGCCATTTCCCCTAGCAAAGTAATTCAACTGCAGGATAGCGGGGAGGGGCGTTTAGGTTTACGGCCGGAATTAACCGCTTCCATTGCCCGGGCGGTGGTTACCCGCATGACCGACAGCCATCCCCAACGGTTGTGTTACCGAGCCAATGTTTTTCGTAATCCACCGGAGGGTTACCACGGTAAGCAAATGGAATTTTTCCAAGCGGGGGTGGAATTGCTCTTCGCTGGGGGAGTACGGGCCGATGCGGAAATCATTCTATTGTTGACAGATTGCCTCACCCAATTGGGATTGCAGGATTGGCAATTGGTTTTGGGGGATGCGGGGCTGACCCGGAGCTTATTGGCTAAATTACCAAATGAATTACAAACTTCCATTCGGGATTGCATTACCCGTTTGGATTATGTAGAACTGTCGGAATTACCCTATCCCAATGCAGAAGCTAAAAACCTGGCCTTGCAACTTTTTGATCTGCGGGGGACAGTGGAAGAAGTCCTAGCCCGATTAGCCCAATTAAATCTGCAAGGGGAATGTTTAGAACGGGTCGATCGCCTGCAGGCCTTACTTTCCTTAGTGCAAGCCAGCGGGGATGGGGAATTAAATTTGGTGCTGGATTTAAGCTGGCTACAACCCTTTGATTACTACACTGGCATGGTATTCCAAGCCGTGAGCCGTCAAGCGGACACCTGTTATGTGCTGGGCCAGGGGGGGCGTTATGATCAATTGCTGAGCCAATACCATCCCCAGGGGCAATCCTTCCCCGGTACGGGCTTTTCCGTCAACATTGAGGATCTACACCAGTGTTTGCTGGAATCGGGTAGCTTGCCCGACCGTACCGCCGCCATTGACTACCTTGTTTGTCCTGTGGATGATGCCGCAGAAGGGGCCGCTTTTCGCCATGCCCAACAGTTACGCCACCGCCATCCCGATCGCCGGGTGGAATTAGACTTGGGGGGGAGATCGCCGGAGGAATTAACCGCCTATGCAGAACAAATAGAGGTAGGTGAAATTATTTGGGTAACGGCGGAGGGGGAAGCCAAAATTAGTAATTAGTAAGTGAAAATAATATCAAACTGTCAAAATTTTATTGAATAGCTTTGATATTTCAGGATAACGGACTTATTTAACTCAATGTTACCAAGGGAAACACTACTAAAAGGGGCCTCCGATCGGGAGGCGATCGCCAAGGTTATAGACAAAGCCGAACAGGCCCTCCGTACCTGGGAAATAGTGGTGACGGATTTTTGTGCGCCGCCCCTCATCGCCGAAATTCAGACCCGTTTTGGCCCCCTGACGGAAATACATTTTTTAGCCTGGGGGGGTTATCCCCAAGCAGAACGGCAACGGTTGGCGATCGCCAGGGCGGAAATCCCCTTGGAAACGGAGCAAATGCCCCTGGCCGCTTTGGACATTGCCGGTAATTTTTTATTCGATCCCGCTAGTCACCGGGATTTCCTGGGGGCATTGTTAGGGACAGGGTTAGTCCGGGAAAAGGTCGGGGATATTATTCTTTTGGGGGAACGGGGGGGGCAAGTTATTGTCATACCGGAAGTGGCGGAGTTTATCGGTCTCCATTTAACCCAGGTGCGGACAGTACCAGTGAAAGCCAAGGCCATTGCCCTAGAAGAATTAAAAATTCGTCCCCCCAAAACCAAGGAAATGACCACGGTGGAAGCTTCTTTGCGTTTGGATGCGATCGCCTCGGCGGGGTTTGGGCTGTCCCGCAGTAAAATGGCCGACGCAGTGACCCAGGGTAACGTTCAGGTAAATTGGAAACCAATCACCCAATCTAGCTATGCATTGAAAGCAGGGGATTTAGTCACCTATCGAGGTAAAGGAAGACTAGAAATTGGAGAGATTACGGTCACCAAAAAGGAACGTTATCGTATCCAACTAACTAGGTATCTTTAGAGCTTGTCTTAAAAGTTATGATCTGCCCCCTAAATCTCCTCACTAAAGCTCCGGCAAACTTGGGGGACTTTGAAGACTTTCCCCCCAGAATTGGGGGGTCAGGGGGGCTTTTCAAACACGTTCTTAGGAATCTGTAACTGAGTTTAATTAATTTTCATGTATTCAGAAGATACCATTGCCGCCATTGCCACGGCCATTGTCCCCCAACAGGGAAGTATTGGAGTGGTGCGCTTATCCGGCAGTAAGGCAGTAGAAATTGCCAAAACCCTATTCGATGCACCGGGGGCGCAAACCTGGGAAAGTCATCGCATTTTGTACGGCCATGTGCGCCATCCCGTCACTAAAACGGCGATCGATGAAGCTCTACTGCTACTGATGTTGGCCCCCCGTTCCTACACCAAGGAAAATGTGGTGGAATTCCAGTGCCATGGGGGGATTATTCCCGTACAACAGGTATTGCAATTGTGTTTACAACAGGGGGCTAGGTTAGCTCAACCGGGGGAATTTAGTTTGCGGGCCTTTCTCAACGGTCGGCTAGATTTAACCCAAGCAGAAAGTATTAGTGAATTAGTCGGTGCCCAATCCCCCCAAGCGGCGGCGATCGCCTTGGCCGGATTGCAGGGAAAGTTAGCCCAACCGATTAAAGATTTACGCCATCGCTGTTTAGATATTTTGGCGGAAGTGGAAGCCCGCATTGATTTTGAAGATGATTTACCCCCCCTAGATGAAGGTCTAATTAGACAACAATTACAGGATTTATATCAACAATTAAATATAATTCTCAGCACTGCGGATCGGGGGGAATTACTCAGAACTGGCCTTAAAGTGGCAATTGTGGGACAACCGAATGTGGGCAAATCCAGCCTGCTCAATGCTTGGAGTCGTACTGATCGGGCGATCGTCAGCTGACTTACCCGGCACCACCAGGGATGTGGTGGAATCCCAGTTAGTGGTGGGGGGCATTCCTATCCAGGTTTTGGACACCGCTGGCATTCGGGAAACATCGGATCAGGTGGAACAAATCGGAGTGGAAAGATCCCAACGGGCCGCCCAGCAAGCGGACTTAGTACTATTAACAATGGATGCTGAGCAGGGATGGACAGAGGCGGAACAGATAATTTACGAGCGGGTGCAAAATCGTCCGTTAATTTTAGTAATTAATAAAATTGATTTAACCCCAGCAGACGAGGTTACCTATCCCCAGGAAATTAACAATATTGTGTTCACCGCCGCCGCCCAAAATTTGGGTATTGATGCTTTAGAGTCTGCTATTTTACAACAGGTAAATCAACAAAGTTTGGCTCCCCAAAACCTGGATTTTGCCATTAACCAACGGCAAGCCGCCATTTTAACGGAGGCTCAATTAGCCCTAGAACAACTACAGCAAACTTTAGCGGAACAACTTCCCCTAGATTTTTGGACTATTGATTTACGCATTGCCGTCAACGCCCTGGGACAAATTACGGGGGAAACGGTTACGGAGTCGGTATTAGATCGAATTTTTAGTCGTTTTTGTATCGGTAAGTGAGAGCAATCTCCCTTTCATTTAGAAGACAGCCGAGTTAACCATACTCGCTTTCTTGCCCTTATTTTACTCATTGTAGATATTTAATTCCAGATAGATACTGTTAACAAAAAACTCCCCATGGTCTGCATAGGGAGCAATATAAATTAAGGATTTAGTATTAATGAAACTTTAAGTAGTTCTTACTTAATCGTCATCATCTTCAAAATCATCATCCACATCGTAGTCATCATCATCGGTATCGTAGGTTTCCTGAAGTTCCTCGTCATCCTGTCCCAACTGTTTTCCAGCATAGGCCCGGGCTCGAGTGTCGTCCAAAAGATCGTCGTCCGCTTCAACTTTTTTGGTTTTCAGTTTAGACGCAGTGGACTTTTTCGCCGTTACCGGTAGCTCGATGGGGTCAATCATATAGTTGTGAATATCATCCTGGGGGTCAATTGAGCCCAAGACTTCTTCATGGCTACTAAAACCTGTACCGGCAGGAATGAGACGACCAATGATGACGTTCTCTTTGAGGCCCCTTAACCAATCGGACTTCCCTTCGATCGCCGCTTCGGTCAGAACCCGGGTGGTTTCTTGGAAGGACGCCGCACTGATGAAGCTATCCGTATTTAAAGAGGCTTTGGTAATACCCAAAAGAACAGGGGTATAACGGGCCGGAGCACTACCGGTAATCCCCATGGCTTCGTTGACCTGTTCCACTTGGCGGAGTTCGACTAGCTCCCCTGGCAACATGATGGTGTCCCCTCCATCGTCAATGCGGACTTTGGCGGTCATCTGCCGGACAATTACTTCGATGTGTTTATCAGAAATATCGACCCCTTGGGATTGGTAAACAGTTTGTACTTCGTTAACCAAAAATTTCTGGGCGGCCTGTAGTCCTTTCAGGGCGGCTTGGTAGCAACCATCTTTGTCCACGTAGTAACTGAAGAACACTTCTAGGATTTCGTGGGGATTGTTATAACCATCAGTGAGGGGGTGGCCCACGTCAATGTGTTGACCATCCGCCACCATGGCATTTTGTCCTGGGAGAAGGGGGTATTCGCTGATGGTGCCGTCATCTTCCACCACTTTAATGTCAACACTTTCGTCTTCCAGGTATTCCACTTGGCAGACCCCTGGGGCCCGGGCAAGGACACAGGCTTCTTTGGGCTTACGGGCTTCTAGAAGTTCTTCAATCCGGGGTAAACCCTGAACGATGTCTCCGGTTTTGGCCCGCTCAAACACCAACAGCACAAGGTTATCGCCCCGTTGCACCAGATCTTCATTTTCAATATGCAGAACCGCCCCTGGGGACACCCGATAGGGTCGGGCCCGCCGTAGGACTAATTGACATTGACCTCCCTGGGTACTAATTTCCAACACCTGCCCAGATTCCTCTAGCTCGATGCCGGGAAATAGTTCGTGGCCAGCCACCAAAAGCTGACCTTTTTTTACATCCGGGGCACTGGGTACATCCACCACCAGGCGATCGGCTTCCCGTTCCAGCAAAACCCGTCGGATAGATTCCTGACCCTCTTTAATACCCCGGACAGTGCCGGCTTCCTTACATTGGATTTCCGTGCGGGCCACTACGGCACCGGGGGAAATTTGGTCTCCATCCTGCACCAACAAGCGGGTTTTAGAAGAGCCACCAAGGGGGTCAGACTCCTGATCCCGCCGTAACACCAGGGACTCTAAAATCACCAACTGTAAACGCTGGCAATCTTCGTCTTCGTCGTCCTGGAGCTCAATGTCGGCGGAAAGGTGGGAAATACCTTCGTTACCACTGCCATAGATTTCCAATACCAACTGGGTACTGAGGAGGGGAGCCCCTTCTACGGATTTAACCCGATCGCCGTCTTTGTAGAACAATCGTTGAATGGAACGCAGTTCAATGTGGCGACCCCCTTCTTCGTTTTGGGAACCCTGGGAGGGGGCGGCGGGCTCATCGTAAACCTTGTATTCTTCCACCGGACGTAGCAATAAACCATTGCCTTCGGGACTTTCAATCCATTCCGCCTGGCGGAGGTTAGACACCGTTACACCGGGAAATACATCCTGGCCAGGTTGGAGCAACTGCCCCGTTTCAATTTTCACTGAGCCGGGATCGACATCCTGATAAAAGTCACCGGGTTTGATGATAATTTCCCGAAGAATATCGTTTTTTTGCACCACTTCGACGATGCCATTGGATTGACAGAAGATGTCTTTAACCACCTCTGTACCCGCTTCCACATACTGCCCGTCTTCCACAATTAACAGGGAAATATCCTTGTTGATTTCGTGGGTTTCTTCGGGAATCCAGAGGAGAGTACCGCCTTTGGTAACCTCGTAGCCCTGTTTGCGGCCGCCTTTGGCCACTTCCACTCCGGCGTAGCGAATCATGCCCCCGGTGGTGGTGCGATAGCGGTCATCAATCAATTCCGCCACAATGCTGTGGTTTTGGACTTTTGTCCCTGGGGCGGCTTTGAGTAAAAAGCGTTGTTTATCGGCGGTGTAGATAACATATTGTTCCCGGCCGCCACTGCTTTCTAGTTTCACCTGGGCCTGGTCTAGTAGTACGGAAGCGGTAATAATTTCGATCTCTCGATTGCTCACCAGTCGGACTACCCCGCCATCGTTGGTGACCAGCTTAGTTTCGGCCATGATACTGCCGACTTCCACGTTGTCGCCGTTTTTGACCACGGGTTCCGCCCCTGGGGGCAGGTTATATACTTCCCCAGAGAGAATCCACACCAGACCACCCCGTTGGGCAATGCGAGTGGTGTTACCTTGGCGATCGGTTTTTTCCTCCGGCACAAGGCGGTCAAAAAGTATTTCTCCGGCCAAATCCCCGGCTACGTCCTTGGTAGCCCGCTCCGTAGAACGTTGGGTTTTAGAGAGGGAAATCTCGGTCATCAATTGTCCCGCTTCCACCGTTTGCCCATCCTGAACAAAGAGGAGAGAACCGGGGGTGAGGGAATAGGTTTGGCTACCGGCCTTTTTGCTTTCCCCTTTCCAAATTAAATCCCCGGCAATTTCCACCTGTTCGGCATCTTCCCCATGGCGGGTTCGCACTTTGCGGGTGTTTAAACCTTTGCCCCATTTAACCGAGCCTTTGTCGGGGGCCTTTTCTTGACGGGCCACTTCCCCAGTGAATACCCCCCCGGTGTGGAATGTCCGCATGGTCAATTGGGTTCCCGGTTCCCCAATGGATTGGGCGGCAATGATCCCCACCGCTTCCCCTAGATCCACTTTGTGGCCGTGGGCTAAGCTCCAGCCGTAACAGTTCTGGCACACGGAGCGGGCCGCTTCACAGGTCAATGGCGATCGCACATACACTTCGTCGGTAACGGCGGCAATGCGGCTGGCCAAAGCTTCGTCAATTTCTTGATTACGCTCAGCAACAACATTCCCGTCACCATCCACCACATCCTTGGCCAACAAACGGCCAAACAGGCGATCGGCCAGGGTGATTTTCACCTGATCCCCATCGGTCATGGCCGTTACCCGCAGACTGCGCTCAGTACCACAGTCCTGTTCTCGCACAATCACGTCTTGGGAAACATCGACTAAACGACGGGTAAGATAACCGGAATCCGCCGTCCTTAGTGCGGTATCCACCAGACCTTTACGGGCACCATAGGAAGAAATAATGTACTCGGTAACTGTTAAACCTTCTCGAAAGTTAGTTTTAATAGGTAAGTCAATGATTTCCCCCTGGGGATCCGCCATCAAACCCCGCATTCCCACCAACTGCCTGACTTGACTCATGTTCCCCCGGGCACCGGAGAAGGCCATCATATAGACGGAATTGAGGGGGTCAGTTTTGCGGAAATTGACCACCACCTGGTCTTTTAATTCCTCAGAAGTACTATTCCAGGTATCAATTACCTTTTGGAAACGTTCAACTTCAGTAATCTCCCCCCTGGCATAGCGTTGTTCCGCAGTGCGAATTTCCTTTTCTGCTGTTTCCAACATTTCTTTCTTTTCCGGGGGAATAGTCAGATCATCAACGCTGATGGAAACCCCCGCTTTGGTGGCAAAGTGAAAACCTAATCCCTTCAATTCATCGGCTAACTGGGAGCAACGGGCGGAACCGTAACGGCGATAGGCAAGGGCAATGAGTTTTTTGAGACGGCCTTTATCGATGGTGTAGTTATAAAACGTCATAACGCTCCGAGATTGGATTAGGGGGAAATTAAGGGAACAGGAGGACGGAATTCTGGACGGTTGCCGTCCTCCCGGGAGATCAACTTAGGGTCAAAGAATTACTTACACTTCTTCCTCTTCCAAATCCTCTTCCGTGTGGAGGGATTCGTAGGTAGGACGGTTGGGGGCCCGACGCTGGTTATCGATCATCAAATCGACCTCCGCATCGGCACTCTTACCATCCTCGGACAACTGTACTTTATGGGCGGCGATGTCTAAACCAAGGGATTGGAGTTCTCGCATTAGTACTTTGAAGGATTCAGGGGTACCGGGACGGGGAATACTCTTACCTTTGACGATGGCATTAAGGGCTTCATTCCGGCCTTGCATATCATCGGATTTAACGGTGAGGAGCTCCTGCAAAATGTAGGCGGCACCATAGGCTTCCAGGGCCCACACTTCCATTTCTCCAAACCGCTGTCCCCCTTGCTGGGCTTTACCCCCCAAGGGCTGTTGGGTAACCAATGAATAGGGGCCGGTGGAACGGGCGTGGATTTTGTCGTCTACCAAATGCACCAGTTTGAGCATATAGGCTTGCCCCACCGTAATCGGGCGATCAAAGGGTTCCCCGGTGCGACCATCAAATACCTGGATTTTGCCAGGATGTTCGGGGTTAAAAACCCAATCTTTATTGGGGCGTTGGGTGGCTTCTTCCAAAAGACCGTGGACGGTATCCCGGGAGGCTTCTTCCCCGTACATTTCATCAAAGGGAGTAATTTTGAACCGTACCCCTAGGTTTTCCCCAGCCCAACCTAGGAGACATTCAAACACCTGGCCTACGTTCATCCGGGAAGGCACACCGAGGGGGTTAAGGGCAATGTCAATGGGGCGACCATCGGGGAGATAGGGCATATCTTCGATGGGTAAAATACGGGAAATAATCCCTTTGTTGCCGTGGCGACCGGCCATTTTATCCCCCACTTGGATTTTGCGCTTTTGGGCGACATAAATCCGCACCACCATATTGGCTCCGGGGGGCAATTCATCGCCTTTTTCCCGGGTAAACACCCGCACGTCCACTACCCGACCCTTTTCGCCGTTGGGAACCCTTAGGGAATTATCCCTTACGTCCCGAGCTTTCTCTCCGAAAATAGCCCGCAGTAGTTTTTCTTCCGGGGGTTGATCCGCTTCCCCTTTGGGGGTGACTTTCCCCACGAGAATATCGCCGGACTCCACCCAGGCACCGATACGAATGATGCCCTGTTCATCCAAGTTACGCAGGGCATCTTCCCCCACGTTAGGAATCTCCCGGGTAATTTCTTCAGGGCCTAATTTGGTTTGGCGGGCCTCGATTTCAAATTTCTCGATGTGAATACTGGTGTAAACATCGTCATAAACCAGCCGCTCACTGATTAGGATAGCGTCCTCGTAGTTGTAGCCTTCCCAGGGCATATAGGCAACAAGAATGTTTTGCCCCAAGGCCAACTCTCCCCCTTCGGTGGCGGAACCATCGGCTAAAATTTGTCCCGGCACCACGTCTTCCCCGGCATAAACCAAGGGGCGCTGATTAAGGCAGGTATCTTGGTTAGACCGTTGGTATTTTTGGATGGGATAGGTGATTTCTTCCCCTTTCTCATCAGGATTATCGGGGGAGTGGGGTTGTATCCGAATTTCCGTGGCATCCACATAGGTAACAATGCCATGGGTGCGGGACACGATAACCATGCCGGAGTCCCGGGCGGCCTGGGCTTCCAATCCGGTACCGACCAAAGGACGTTCGGGACGCAATAGGGGCACCGCTTGCCGTTGCATGTTGGATCCCATCAGGGCCCGGTTAGCATCATCGTGCTCCAGGAAGGGAATCATGGAAGTGGCGACGGAAATAATTTGTACCGGGGAAACCGCTACATAATCTACCTGTTCTGGGCTGGTGGTGGAAAATTCCTGGCGGTAGCGAATAGGTACGGATTCGCCAATGATGTTACCTTCTTCATCGGTGGGGATATCGCCGGGGGCCACCCGCATATCGTCTTCTTCGTCGGCGGTAAGGTAAACGGAGTCTAAATCTTTCCTGACCCGACCATTTTCCACCCGAAAATAGGGGGTTTCAATGAAACCATAGTCGTTAACCCGGGCACAGGTGGCGAGGGAACCAATCAGACCTGCGTTGGGGCCTTCGGGAGTTTCCACGGGACAAATACGACCATGGTGAGAGGGGTGAATGTCCCGCACGGCAAAGCCGGCCCGTTCTCGGGTTAGGCCCCCAGGACCGAGGGCAGAAATCCGTCGTTTGTGGGTCAACTCCGCCAGGGGATTGGTTTGATCCATGAACTGGGAAAGCTGGGAGGAGCCAAAGAATTCCTTGATGGCCGCCACCAGAGGTTTGGGGTTCACCAGGGAGGCAGGGGTGAGGGCATCGGATTCGCTGACGGTCATGCGTTCCCGAATAATGCGCTCCAGACGGTTTAGTCCAACCCGGATTTGGTTTTGCAGTAGCTCCCCAACGGAACGTACCCGTCGATTTCCCAAGTGGTCAATGTCATCGGTGGTACCGACATCAAATTCCAGATTAATTAGATAGTTGATGGCGGAGAGAATGTCCTGGGGAGTGAGAACCCGGGTGGTGTCGGCTTCGTTGAGCCGTAGTTTTTTGTTGAGTTTGTAGCGCCCTACCCGACCAAGGTCGTAGCGTTTGGGGTCAAAGAAACGGGATTCCAACAATTGCTGACCACCGCTGACGGTGGGGGGCTCGCCGGGGCGGAGTTTTTTGTAGAGTTCCACCAGGGCTTCTTCTTCGGTGGGATTTCCTTCTTTATCGAGGGTTTTTTGGTAGAACTCGGGATGGCTAAGGGAATCGAGAATTTCGTTATCGCTGAGACCGATCGCCTTTAGTAAAACCTGGGCTGATAATTTCCTGGTTTTATCGATGCGAACGTAGACCAAACCATTTTTGTCGGTTTCAAATTTAAGCCAGCCCCCGGTTGGGAATTAGGGAAGCGGAATAGGTACGGCGACCGTTTTTATCTAGTTCTTTTTTGTAGTAAACCCCTGGCGATCGCACGATTTGGTTAACGATGACCCGCTCCGCACCGTTGATGATGAAGGTTCCCCGTTCCGTCATCAGGGGCAGATCACCGATGAATACTTCCTGCTCTTTGATTTCGCCGGTTTCTTTGTTTACCAACCGGGTGGGTACATACATTTGCACCGAATAGCTCGCATCCCGCCGTTTGGATTCATCAACGTCGTACTTGGGTTGCTTTAGCTTGTAATCTTTGCCAAGAAAATGCAGTTCTAACTTGCCCGTGTAGTCGGCGATCGGGGAAAAACTGTTCAATTCCTCGATCAAACCTTCCTCCAAAAACCAGTGGAAACTAGCATGTTGAATTTCGATTAGATCGGGCAACATCGTAGGGGCAAGATTAGTCATAGTGGCTCAGAAGTCTCCGGAAAAGGGCGTTGGTCGGGGCGGGGCTTGATGGGAGAGTTACCAGGTCAAAGGCGGACTCAGATCAGGCGGGAACCGGAAGTTTGAAAAGATTACGGGCATTGGTGGTGGTTTGGTGGGCAAGGATTTCTAGGGGGACATTCCTTAATTTGGCGATCGCCTCGGCTACATGGCGCACAAAGGCTGGCTCATTGCGTTTACCCCGTTGGGGCACGGGGGCAAGGAAGGGACAGTCTGTTTCCACTAACAGGCGATCGGGGGGAACCATTTGGGCGCTGGCTTGGATGGCTTCGGCTTTTTTGAAGGTCACCGTGCCGCTAAAGCTGATGTAGAACCCCAGATCTAAAAACCATTGGGTTTCTTCGGGATTGCCTCCCCAGCAGTGCATTACCCCTTTGACTGGGCCATGTTCCTGCTGAAAATCGCCTAGAACTTGGTGCATGGTGCTGGCCGCATCCCGGCAGTGAATAATCACGGGTTTGTCCAACGCTTTGGCGATCGCCAATTGGGAACGGAAAACGTCAATTTGATGGTCACGGTTATCGGCCTTAAAAAAATCTAGACCCATTTCCCCGATCGCCACCAGCCGCTGATCAGACCTTCCATAGGAAAGAATTTGCTCAGCAGTGTTATCTTGCCAGTCTTCCGCATCGAGGGGATGGAGCCCCACTGCAAAAAATAATTCAGGAAAGCGATCCGCTAAGGCTTGAATTTGGGAAAACTCCTGGGGCTTGACGCAGGAATGCACCAACTGCACAACTCCCGCCTCCCGCCAGCGATGCTGTAACTGATCTAAATCCGCCGCAAAAACATCGAAATTGATGTGGACGTGGGTATCAACTAGGTGCATGGTCTCCCAAAAATCAGGAAGCAGGGGTAGCGGTTTGCAGAGCTTTGGCTAAACGGGCTTTCTTGCGGGCCGCATTGTTTTTATGTAAAACTTTGCACTTGACCGCCTTGTCAATTTTACTGAAAGCGGCGGACATGCTGGTGTTGATGGTGGCCAAGTTTTCTGGGCTAGGATCGCCGGAGTAGACTTCCACCGACTGGAAAGTCTTTTTCATTAAGGTTTTTACGGCCGACTTGTAGTTTTTGTTCTGGAGTCGGTTGCGTTCAGCAATTTGAATTCGTTTCTGGGCAGACTTGATATTAGCCACGGTTGCTCTCTTACGTAACTGTAAAGGAAGGGGATATTCACAAAGATCAGAATTGTCATCTTAACAGTTTGGGGACACTACGGCAACGTTTTCCGCCGCAGGCCAAAGGGGCAAAGCTACCCGGAAGCAACTACCCTGGCCCAATACGCTGGTAACAGTAATACTGCCACCGTGGATTTCGGTACATTTTTTAACAATGGGCAGTCCTAGTCCAGTACCGGGGATAATGCCCACATTCTCGGCTCTGTAAAAATTATCAAACAATTTTGGTAATTCTTCTAGGGAAATACCAATGCCCTGGTCTTGAACAGTAAAAATGGCATTGGAGCCGTGGCGCTCAAGGTGGAACAGGATTTCACTGGCATTGGGGGAATATTTGATGGCGTTACTCAGGAGATTGGTCAAAATTTGTCGGATTAATTTACCGTCAAACAAGCTGGCTTGTCCCTGTTCCAGACCATTACAGGTAAACAGGATAGAGTGTCGAGTTGTACTACTTTGTAGCTCTTCAGTAATATTCTGGCAAAAAGCCCATAGATCTTGAACCTGGGGAGCAAAGTCCAGGTGTTTAGCTTCTGCCCGGTTGATGGTCAACACATCGTCTAAGAGTTCCACCATGTGGTGAACGCTATCTTGAATTCTTTGCAAATGTTGCCCACGCTTTTCTGCTTCTAATTTTTGCCAATATCGCTGGATAATTTCCGTGGATGAACTTATAACCGCTAGGGGAGTACGAAATTCATGGGAGGTGGTGGAAATAAAACGGGATCGCAGTGCCCCCAACTCTTTTTCTTTTTCTAGGGCGGTTAAGATCCTTTTTTCAGCGTTTTTAATGTGGGTAATGTCGTGCATGATGGCCACCAAGCTTGAGGTTTGATGGCGATCGCCGTCACGCAAAAGGGAGATGGAAGCGGTAACGGGAATTTCTTGTTTAGTTTGGTAATGTTGTAGGCTAAATTCCCCTTCCCAAGATCGATTCTGCATTACGTCGGGAATGATTTCCGTCTGCCACAAATCCAGGTATTCCGGGCTAACATACTCCGTTAGATAAGTTTTTTGGGCAATTCCCGCACCTTTTAGACCGACCAATTTTTGTCCCGCTTCATTGAGAAAAAAGACTTTTTGTTCTAGATCTGCGATGACAATTAGTTCTGTACTATTTTTGACCACAAAATCTAGATTCTGTTTCTCTTTTTCCATTTGTTTTTGTTTCCGCAAATCGTTGGCTACCCCCACTAAGCCATCAATATTTCCCTGACCATCCTTGAGGGTAGTGACGGAAAGATATACCGGTATTCGATCGCCATTTTTGGTGATGTAAGTCCATTCTGCTTCGTAGACCCCCCATTGCAGAGCGGGGAGTAAAAAGACGTCCATGGAATTGGGTGATATGGCCAGTCCCAGTTCTGCGGAAAGTTCCTTGGCTCGGGTTTGAATTTCCTCCGGATCATGAAACTTAAAGGGGGTATGCTTACCAATTAATTCTTCGGCTCCATAGCCTAATATTTTTTCTGCCATACGATTAAAGGTGTTGATGGTGCCCTTATTATCCGTAGAAACAATAATGTAATTGGCTACATCAAAAATACCTTTTTGTAGTTGATTTACTTCTAATAATTGTTGTTCTGTTTTCTTCCGTTCCGATAATTCCCCCTGTAAACGTTCATACAGTAGTGATTGTTGAATGGCGATCGCCAACTGATTACCTAAATTTTGAATTAGTTGAATTTCAGGAACCTGCCAGCGTCGATAGAAGGAGCATTGATGGACTATTAACAAACCCCAAAGATGGTGATCAAATACGATAGGAGCCATAACCCTAGACTTGGATTCCGCCATCGTGAAGCATTGCACCCCACAGTCAAATTCACAACCAGGTAATTCTTCATCGGAAGCGAAGATATAACCGTTAAGATAACGTTGGTAACATTCGGGAGGAAACTGATTTGGAGTGACATCAATATTGATCACTGAGGCATAATCTGTTCGATCACCGATTCTGCTACGGTTTCCCCGAGACCACTTTCTTCAATGTGATAAATTAATACTCGATCTGCTTGAATGGTACGCCGAACTTCGGTCACAGTGGTCTGTAAAATTGTCTCTAACTTGAGGGATTCCCGAATTCTTTGACTAATGGAAGCAAGTAATTTTTCTTGTTGAGCCTGGTTCCGTAAAGTCTCCTCTGCTTGTTTAAGATTATCAATGTCGGTAATGCTAGCTAACCAACCGTCAATTTCTCCACCCTTATCTTCCAGGGGAAGTACCTGAAATAATTGCCAGCGATATTGACCATCGAGCAACTTTAAACGACATTCCAAATTAAACATTGTCCTACTGGCTAAACCTTCCCGCCAATGGCGCTGTACCACCGCAAGGTCGTCAGAATAGACAAAATTTTGCCAGCCATCTTCAACAATTTCCCTGCCATTTCTGCCAAGGTAGGTTAGTGTTTGTTGATTGCACTCCCAAACTTTACCTTTTGGAGAAAGTCTCCAGACTAAATTGGGTAATGTTTCCAGTAAACTGCGATATCTTTGCTTGCTATCCCGTAATTTTTTTAACACCTGCTGGCGATCGGTCACATCCCTCACCGTCAAAAGCCGACAGTCTTCTTCTTGCCATTGAATAGGTACGGATTTAAGCTCTCCCACCCCCTGTTCATTTTCGGAGAGATTGATGCTAATTTCTGTTTGGTTTTGTCCGGAAAGTCCTAGTTGATAGTCTAAAAAATCTTCCTGGACAATGCCAAACATATTACAGGCCATAGGATTAGCATAGATTACATAATCCCTCCTATCCAAAATAACAATGCCATCGGCAATGGTATTCACCAGAGTTTCCAGTTGTTGTTCTTTGGTTTGGAGATCTGCTTGGGTCTGTTTTCCTTCCGTAATATCCCGGGCAATACACAATAGCTTACTAGTATTTCCCTTCTGATCAATTTCAAAAGCAGAAATTTCTACTACAAAGTAGTGTGTGGACTCTTCGTCGTTTGTTAATTCAAAGTTAAATTCTTTTTTTTCGTGGGCTTCGAGGCAGATTAAGTTCTCCAAAGTGAAATACTCCAAAGGCATAAGGGGCCGTTGGAATTCCTTCGACATAAAAGTGTTTTCTGTAGTGCCATCGGCATTAGAACTAAACATTAATATCGAGGTATAGTTGAGGAATGTAATTTGATTTTTAACTAGATCATATAAGTAAACAAGATTGGGATTGTGGGTTAATAATTTATGGGTCAAATACTGACTTCTTTGCAACTGTTGTTGTTGCCAAATAATCCTAGCTTCTAGGTGTTGTACCAGGCGAGGCACTTCTATTTCCTGTTGCAATGCCCATAGTAATACCTCCGGTTGTAGAGTCTGGAGCCATTGTTGGGGAGTGATCCAGCCCGTAAACTCACCGTTAATTTTGGTGACAATGACGTAATCATAGTTTTGCTGACGGAGAATCTCCCTAGCTTGACAGTAGTTTTGATTTGATACGCAGAGGGGGAACGTGGCACTTATTCCATCCCCCACTCGACTCTCTAGTGCTACGGAGTCATGGTGAGAATGGTTTAAATAGTAAGCAAGTCTGGCATTTCCTAGGGGTAATCTACCCGTAGAAGGGGGAAGAAGAGGAGAAGAATAGAGAATAGGAAAGGTGGAAATTTGTTGTGCAAAACTATGTTCAATTAATTCCCCTAATGTCACATCCGGGGACAAAAACAAGGGAGGATTTGCAATAACTTGTAAGGATAAATTTTGCCAAAGTTGACAAAGATTAACTTGACGAACTATGTTACCTATGCTCAATATTCCCCATGCTTTTTCTTTTCCGTGATAAATGGGTAAAATATCCCAATAATATTGCTCAAAAAAATTGATAGTTTTATTGAAATTTGTCAGGGAAGGAAATTCCAAAAAAAAAGTAAAATCCAAACATAATTCATCTAATGGAATCTCCGATGAAAAATGTTCTGTCCACAGGGCGGCGGCTAAACGCCAGTCCGGCAATAGACCAATCAATTCATTTTTTTTATCTAATACCAAAGCCCAGGGCACGGGGGCAATGTCACCAATTTTGTAATCCGATCGCCGTTGATGATAATGCTGCCAAAGGTAGATCGCCTCGGAAGCCTTTAAATGTCCTGACAAACAGAGAGGACACCAGTCAATGGCGTCTGCTAATGTTTCGTCGCAGGGGGTCGGAAACTTCATAGATCTTCGACAGCGTCTAGGGTTAGCTCATAACGGTAAAGGGCAATGGGATGGTTGTTGGCGGCGAAATAATCAGGATCGGCGGGGGACAAATAAACAGCAGTGATCTGACTAGCCTCAATCTTCCCTAAGCCTAGGTGACGGTAGGCAGTGGTGGTTTCCACTTGGTTCAGGTATTGACTGCCCCCGGCAATAAACTGCTGGTTAGTTAATTCACTGGCAAGGAATTGATCTTCGTTTAGCACCACCTGGCTGTGGCCAAGGACGGTGGATACTAGGCGTTTCTGCTGGGGAAAAATGGTAATTAACCGAGGACTGGGTTGGGACTTAATCTGCACTGTTACCTTTAAATCCTCCCCCAGATAGGCCTGGGCTATGGACTCTGTATTAAAACGGCGATCGGGAACAATTACCCTAGGGGTTTTCACCAAATCCGATAGGGCCCAATTAAATTCCGGTAGGGGAGTTTGATCGGAGAACTTGACCATAAACTGGACTGGCTTACGGAGATAGGTACTATTTTTTTCAAAGCCTGGGCTAGTGATGTCGGGGGCGAGGGGGGCAATTTGTTCCACAAGGGTGCTAGTCACCCGCCAAGTACCCGCCAGCCATTCCGGGTAACTGATTTCCCCTTTCCTTGCCTCCAGGGGAGGTAAACTTGACCATTGGGGATAGGAAGTCCAGCGGTCGGGTAAAGATTCGGCGGCGCTGGGATTTGTTCCGTTCCAGAGCCAGACTAAACCACAGAAAAAAATCGCCGCAACTCGAATCAATAACTTAGGCAAAACCGAATACTCTGCAAGGAAAATAGCTCGGACCAGTGGTCTGAAATGCTCACCGATCCATTATAGTCCGCCCCCGGTGGGCAAAAATATTATTCAACATACCCTGCCATGCAGTTGGCCAAATTGCCATATCCCAAGTCATTGAGGTGAGGATCATGTTTGTGATACATGGCTCGATTCCAGGGACAGGTCTGCAAAAGGGGAATGTATTCTAAGCCAATTTTTTTAATATCTTGTTCTATTTCAAGGGAGTATTGATTCTCAAAAACCTCTCCTTTTTCTGGAATATGAAAAATACGGAAAGTAACATCGGGAAAGTCATTTTTAATGGCTTTTAAAACATCTATCGAATTGGCATATAACTCATTTTTGCTATACTCATTTTCCTGATAAACTTTTAAGTGAGGGCATAGGTGCTTTATGTTCCCCTTAGTGGATTTCAGGCTGTAGATATCACAAAAAACTCTGTACAATCTCAGTTTTTGAAGAAAGTTCTGACTATTATTTTCGTTTGTCTGTTTTGATTGATAAACCTTTTCAGCGTAAGCCACTAGCTCCCCTTGGCTGTCCTGCTGATTGATTATGTGTATTACCGGCTGACTATTTTCTAAGCAATCCTTTTCTGACTCCTGACCGCAAAACCATAAACCATCACCTTTCGTAATGGGGCGCCATTGGGTACGAAAAAAGTCATTACTAATGACCATAATATTAACTTCATCAAAGGGGATAACCCCTCTGAAGCTTTCCAGCAGAGATTTGAAATGGTGGAGGCCTGTTCCGGTGACCCCAAAGTTGTACAAATCAATATTTGGCTGTCCAAGTGATTCACGAACTTGGCTAACCCAGGGCTGACTGCCACCATCCCCGGCGGTAAAAGAATCACCAACAAAAACAATGTGCTTTGTCGCTTGTGAATTTAGATCATAGTCAACATTGTCTATAAAGCCTAAGTTATTGGTTTGGTAATTAGCATCGTAATCTACATGGTCACCATAAATGGCCACACTCCTAATGGTGGTATTTGGTGAATATTTAACGGCTTTATTTTTTCCTTCCACTAGGGATGGATTAGTGAAGAATAAGACCCGATCATAGAGGCTATATTTACCTACGTCTGTCAACCTTAGCAGCAGTTCCGTTGCCACCAGGGCAAAACAAACCGAAGCAAAAACCAGGGCGCTATTTTGGCCAATTTTTATGACTTTTTTAAGGAGCATGGCAGTTACTACCAAGTACCGTGTTCCGTTGCGGTTTGTTGTAACTGGGCCAACACATCCGCCACGGGCATTGCGCCTAATTCCCCCGAAGCCCGGGTGCGAATATTAAGGGCATTAGCCTCCACTTCTTTAGCTCCAATGACCGCCATCACAGGAATTTTTTGCTTTTCTGCATTGCGAATCATTTTCCCTAGGCGATCGCCACTGGTGTCCACTTCTGCCCGTAACCCCAGGTCTCGCATTTGTTGAACCACTGTTTGGGCAAAGGGTAAAAATTCGTCACTCACCGCCAGTAAACGTACCTGGACGGGGGCTAGCCAAAGGGGAAAATCCCCAGCGTATTCTTCGATCAGAATACCGATTAACCTTTCCAGGGAACCAAAGGGGGCCCGGTGAATCATCACAGGACGTTGGCGGGAACCATCGGCGGCGATATATTCCAAATCAAATCGCTCCGGCAAGTTGTAATCCACTTGGACGGTGCCCAATTGCCATTCCCGCTCCAGGGCATCCTGGAAAATGAAGTCTAGTTTGGGCCCATAGAAAGCCGCTTCTCCGGGAGCTTCAAAATAATCCATCTCCAACTCCTGCACCGCTCGACGGATAGCCCCCTCTGCTTTTTCCCAAGCTTCATCGGAGCCAATATATTTGTCGGATTCGGGATCCCGGAAGGATAGGCGAGCTTTAAAGTTTTTCAATTGCAAACTTTTGAACACCGTCAGGATTAAGTCCACCACGCTTAAAAATTCTGCGTCTAACTGCTCCGGGGTGACAAATAAATGGGAATCATCTACTGTGAAGCCCCGCACCCTGGTCAAGCCCCCCAATTCCCCCGATTGTTCGTAGCGGTAAACTGTGCCAAATTCCGCCAGTCGTTGGGGTAAGTCCCGGTAGGAGCGCAGTTCACTTTTATAAATTTGGATGTGGAAGGGACAATTCATTGGTTTGAGGACAAAGCCCATTTCCTGGGCCGCCTCCGCCGGGGTTTCCGCCATCATGGGGAACATATCTTCCTGATATTTTTGCCAATGCCCCGATTGTTTGAACAGATCTACCCGGGCAATGTGGGGGGTAACCACGGATAAATAGCCCCGTTTAATCTGTTCCTGTTTGAGAAAATCTTCCAAAATAGTGCGAATAATCGTACCTTTGGGAGTCCAGAGGGGCAGGCCTGGCCCCACGGGGTCGGAAAAAATAAATAGTCCTAATTCCTTGCCTAACTTCCGATGATCCCTTTTTAAAGCTTCTTCTTTGCGCCGTTGGTATTCCGCTAGTTGTTCTGGATTTTCCCAGGCAGTGCCATAAATCCTTTGCAGTTGGGCATTGTTGGCATCTCCCCGCCAGTATGCCCCCGCCACACTCTCCAGGGCGATCGCCTTGGGATTAATTTCTACGGTGGATTCCAAGTGGGGGCCGGCACACAAGTCCCACCATTGATCACCGAGATGGTAAAGGGTGATAGGTTCCTGGATACTATCGAGGATTTCCAGCTTGTAGGGTTCTTGGATCGACTCAATGCGTTGTTTCGCCTCTTCCCGACTAATTTCCTCTCGGATGACGGGTAATTTTTTGTTAATGATTTTGACCATTTCCTTTTTTATGGCCTTCAAATCCGTCTCTGTGAAGGGTTCCGCCACGTCAAAATCGTAATAAAAACCGGTTTCTGTCCAGGGGCCAATGGTGACCTGGGCTTTCGGGAAGAGCTTCTGCACCGCCATGGCCAAAACGTGGGAAGTGGTGTGACGGATTTTTTTGAGTTGTTCCGACTCACTGGTGCGGGGAAGGGCGATGGTATTGGGGGAAACTGCTGGTTTGGCCATGGAATATGTTTACGGGAAAATTCAGACGGAAAAAATTTTTCCCTTTCCATCATAGGCATTGAATGACTCCCTTAGCCTTTAGCCGGTACAGGGTTTTGCTACAGTTAAATTGGTTTACCCGTTGTTAAAATTGACGTCCCCCCTTAGGAATCTGTTAAAAATCTATGTTTGACGCCTTAGCCGATCGCCTCGAAGATGCTTGGAAAAAACTCCGGGGCCAGGACAAAATTAGCGAAAGCAACGTTAAAGAGACGCTCCAGGAAGTTAGGCGGGCCCTCTTGGCGGCGGACGTTAATTTACAGGTAGTCAAAGCTTTTATTAAAGATATTGAGCAAAAGGCCCTGGGGGCCGACGTAATTAGTGGGGTTAACCCCGGGCAACAGTTCATCAAAATTGTCTACGACGAACTGGTGAACCTGATGGGGGAAAGTAACGTCCCCCTAGCCCAGGCCGACACCGCCCCCACGGTCATTTTGATGGCTGGTTTACAGGGGACGGGGAAAACCACCGCCACCGCCAAATTGGCCCTATACCTTCGTAAAGAAAAGCGCAGTGCCTTAATGGTCGCCACGGACGTTTATCGCCCCGCCGCCATTGACCAACTAAAAACCCTGGGGCAACAGATAGATGTTCCTGTGTTTGACCTGGGCAGTGATGCTAATCCGGTGGAAATTGCCCGCCAAGGGGTGGAAAAAGCCAAGGAGTTGGGGGTAGATACGGTACTGATCGACACCGCCGGTCGTTTGCAAATTGATCCCCAGATGATGGCGGAATTGGCGGAAATCAAAAGTGCGGTGAACCCCGACGACACCCTGTTGGTGGTGGATGCCATGACCGGGCAAGAGGCGGCGAACCTCACCCATACTTTCCACGAACAAATTGGTATTACCGGGGCCATTCTGACCAAATTGGATGGGGATACCCGGGGGGGAGCGGCCCTATCGGTGCGACAAATTTCCGGCCAGCCCATTAAATTTGTGGGGGTAGGGGAAAAGGTGGAAGCTCTCCAACCCTTTTATCCAGATCGCATGGCTAGCCGCATTTTGAACATGGGGGATGTGCTGACCCTGGTGGAAAAAGCCCAAGAGGCGATCGATGTGGGGGATGTGGAAAAGTTACAGAACAAAATTTTACAAGCCACTTTCGATTTCGACGATTTCATTAAGCAAATGCGCTTTATGAAAAGTATGGGTTCCCTGGGGGGTCTGCTAAAAATGATTCCCGGTATGAATAAGCTCAGCAGTGGGGACATCGAAAAGGGAGAAAAGGAACTAAAACGTACCGAAGCCATGATTAGCTCCATGACTACAGAGGAGCGTAAACAACCAGACCTGTTGGCCAAATCCCCCAGTCGTCGCCGTCGCATTGCCCAGGGATCCGGGCACAGTGAAGCAGATGTATCTAAATTGATTACTAACTTCACCAAAATGCGGGGCATGATGCAGCAAATGGGCATGGGAGGTATGCCAGGGGGAATGCCGGGAATGGGCGGCGGTATGCCTGGTATGGGGGGAGGTATGTTTGGCAATCAACCGGGCCCAGGTTTTCGTGGTTATAAAGGCGGCGGCGGTAAAGTCAAAAAGAAAAAGAAGAAAAAAGGTTTTGGCACCCTGTAATATCAAGCTGACATCTATTCCGTTGGCGAAAAAAGAAAGCGCCGCCTAAAACGGGCACCGACAAGATCACCTCATAAGCAAAAACATGGAGACCTGCTAGGATCACGTTTAGCTTCCGCATTGGGTGATTAGTTTAAAGGGGCTGGGGCTGTATCGATCGCACAAACCGCTGTAATTGACGACTTTCCAATTCCAAAACCCGTCGGGCAAAATCAGGGTCATGGTCAAGGAGGTCATCAAAAGCATCGACTGAGATGGCTAAAATACGTGTCTTTTCGCTGGCGGCAATAATGGTATTTTCTGAGGTACTGTGGGCCAACACCTCTAACTCATCCAGGGTTTGCCCAGGCTGAAGGTATTCAACTCGAACCTCATGGCCAAAACGATAGTGAATCTCGGCATCGCCTTCAATCAGCAATAACAATTCCCGACAGGTATCACCGGCTTCTGTGATCACCTCACCACTAGAGTAGGCTCTCACTTCCGCCTGATGGGCAAGGGCAATCAGCGTTTCACTCTGCATCCGATGGAAGAAATCGCTATTAAACAAATAAACCAACTTTTCTAGCGTTGGGAATGCCGTCAGTGGAGGGTGGGAAGTCGCTATAGACAAAAGCTGTTCGGCGGTTTCCCGTACAATTTCCGACTGGGCCTCATGACTGTTGAGTTTGAACGATCTCCCGACTGCGATCGGCATCCAATTGGGCAATCATATAGAGAGCTGCCCCTTGAACTAGCGGATTTTGATCCTGGAGCAGAGCTTCTAAATACCCCAGAATCTGTTGGGAAGAAAATTCCAGTGAACAAAAAACGGGGGTTGCTCCAGGTTGGGTTAGACATTGTAGGATCTCTGGCGGGAGGCGATCGCTCCAGTCCTCCTGGTCAAGAAGATCCACCAAAACCGCAGGGGAAGCTTGTTGTAAAGACTGCGCCAGCATAGGGGCCGCCGGATCATGTTGGAGGAGTCCTAGTGTTTCTAGAACCGATCGCACGATCAATTCTTTTTTGTGCTTTAGATTTTCTCGCAGCAGCATCAACACAGGCTGATACTCACTGAGCATCGGTTGATTTAAGGCCCGATAGGTATCAATCAATTCTGGTAGTTGGGCAAGAGAAACTCTGTTTTTTTCACACTACCTGCATTGACGGAAAATCCCCTCAGAATCCAATCTTCTTCTTGGGGGGTGATGGAATATTCCCGACGCAAAGAGCGAATTGCGGCTGAATCTTGGGCTGATAATTGCGCCAAGGTTGGGAGATCACCTTCATTGGATCGTGGATTATCGAACTGTTTGCTTTGCAGTAGCATTAACCGTTCAAGGGATTTACGATAGCCACTCAAGCGAATCTGATTTTCTAAACTACGTTGACGATTAGGACTAAGTAACTCCGGATCTTCAATGCCTAATTCTTCTAACACCATGCGGTGTTCATCATCGGTAATACCTAGTTCCCGGCGCATTTGTTGTAGCACTTCCAAACTGCTGGAGTAGTTTACGTAGCCTTCTTCTAAAGCTTCTCTAACTACTCCTTTATAGGCTTGGTGGCGTTTTTCTCGGGTGAAGCCGGGGAGAACCTTTGCTAATACATAGACTTCGTGGGTATTGAGATCATTCAGCACACGCCCATCTAAAAACTGCGAAACATTGAGCTGTAATTTTGCTAATTGTTTACGGAATCGACTGGCGAGATTTTCCCGAGCAATAAAGATCAGGACTCCGCCGCCAAGTTTTATAAAGCCAGAGTGTACTGAGGGATACCAGAACCAGGTCGTAGAGGTATTGCACTGACCAGGGCAGGAGCTGAACCAGGGGACGACCCCCAAAAATAAAGAAGAAGTTGAAAATGCCAAAGGTGCAAAGGGTAAAAATGCGATGGCGCATTGTCTCGGCTGACAGGGCTGAACCTTGGCGACGACGGTAGGACTTAGTGCGGTTTTCGATCCACCGCCCGCCCCCATAGCCGATCGCCGTACATCCCCCCAGTACCAAAGGAACCGCAACCAATTTGGGAATGTTGATGGCTTGCCCAAAGAGATAGAGTCCAGGGTCAAACAGGGAGGCTAGCTGATCGGTTTGTCGGAGCCATACCCCGGAAAAGTAATAGTTCCAGTTGCCTGCGTACAGATAGTAATAACCAAAGTAGCCCACCACTAAACCCACATAGCCATAGCGTAGGAATGAGGTTTCGGGCTTATTGAGGCTATGCCAATAGGTGCGTTCTGCGTCAATATCAATGCAAGGATTTTGGCAGGCCACACAAGCACTTTGCTCTTTCCCATCCGGCAAAACGGTGCGACACATAGATTGGGTAATCAATTGATCACTCATGTGGGCTTTACTGTTCAATAAGCCTCCCGGCTCACTGTAGATACTCTGCACGGGGGCCATTGGGCAAAAGTATTGACACCAGGATTTGCCGCCATAAAAATAACCAACGGCGATCGCGGCGGCGATCGTGAATAATAACCAACCTGCTAGCACCAGGCGATCGGCATTAAAAAATAAAATTCGCCCACATAAGCCCACAAACAACCAACCAAATTGCAGATAGGGATAGTTTCGCCCCAGCCAGGAATCGGATTGAACCTTGGCCAATTCGTAACGGACTTTGCCGGTCTTAGAGTTCTCCCGCTTAAATTGACGTTGCCAGCCCAAGGCCCGGGGAATTTGGGATAAAAAAGATAGAGGACAAATCCGCCGCCATAGTTCATGGCCAAAGACTAACAAAATAAAGATGGCGGACGGAACAATCGCTCCCCAGAAAATAGTGGTCCCTAAGGGATAGGGTTGCTCCGATAAACATTTCCCCTGCACTGGCACACAAGTATTGGTTAGCCGTAGGAGACTCCAGGGATGATTTGGCTCCGTTAATGCCGATGTCCAGGGATCATAAAAAAGGGAACCAATCACTAGGAGCCAGGCGATCGTGAGTATCCAGCGAATCCAGTGCATTCGAAACTCGGTTCGTTGGGCCAACATGGACACATCCTCTTTGGGTCTTTATTATTGTGTGCCGAAGACTGCTAAGTTTGGCCATTGACTTTCTGTAAGCTAGTCATCAAATTTTTCAATACTTTCCAAAATATGCCGAACTGGGAAGCCCAGAGAATAATCTAGCAATTAGTACCTCAATCCAAAAAGAAAATAAAGCTTCATCTAAGAGGGTGTTTTAAGGGGGGTGGGCTATGTTTGACCGGCTGTCTAGGGAGATTTATAGACAACTCCCCTAAAATTAGTTGACTCTTATTAGCTCAAAAGGACTTCTATGAAAGCGATCGCCGTTGTAACTAGCATTTGGCTTGCCGCTGTCCCCTTAGGTCTTCCAGTTATAGCTGGGAATGACGATGCCCTTTTCGTTAACTTAACGACCAATGAAGCTCACCGGAGCAATATGGCAATTGGGTTTTCAAAAGCTCAGTTAGAACGGGGACATCCCCTGACTATTTTTCTAAATGATGAAGGTATTTTATTGGCCTCCAAAACCAACGCCGCACAGTACCGAGAACAACAAACAATTCTCCTGGCTATTATTGAAAAGGGAGGGGTTGTCATTGCTTGCCCAGCCTGCATGAAACAGTATGGGGTTAGTGAAAGTGATTTGCTGGACGGAATCAAAGTTGGGAACCCAGAACTTACCGGAGAAAAGTTATTTGGAGATGATACCAAAACTCTATCGTGGTAAAAGTAACAGAGCCTTGACTGAAAGATCTTTTCTCCAAAAACCCCAGTAACTTCATGAACAGGTAACCCATGCTCTGGGGGGTAAACACGGATCCCACCTCTTTGTTCTCGGCCTCTTTGATGGTTAGCCCCGTTCTTGGGAACTCAAGAGCCGATAGGATAGAAAGAGCTTGTTTGTTTAGAGTGGGTCGCCATGAATCTAGTCAGCCTCGAAAGTTTTTTAGACAACACCGCATTCCTGGTTCTCTTTTTAACCCTGTTTGCCTACTGGATTGGGGTAGTCTTTCCCAAGCCCTGGCTGAATCAACTGGCTAGCACCGGCATGGCGATCGCCAATTTGACCATTGCGGCCCTGTTGGGAGCCCGGTGGTTGGAGGCGGGTTATTTCCCCATTAGTAATCTTTACGAATCTCTGTTTTTCCTGGCTTGGGGTATCACAACGGTACATTTCATTGCCGAAAAAATGAGCCAAAGCCGTTTTGTGGGGCCGTCACCAGTCCCATTGTCTTGGGCATTGTGGCCTTTGCCGCGCTAACCTTACCCGCCGATATGCAATTATCTGCCCCCTTGGTTCCAGCGTTGAAATCCAATTGGTTAATGATGCACGTCAGCGTCATGATGGTCAGCTACGCCACCCTGATGGTGGGTTCCCTGTTGGCGATCGCCTTTTTATTTGTCACCAGGGGTCAAGCGGTGGAATTACGGGGTAGTTCCGTGGGTACAGGGGGATTTCGCCAGGGCTTAGTAAAAACCAATAACTTAAATGGTTTAAATAATCTCACCCCGGTGTTAGGGGCAGAAGGGGTTGGCAACGTAGCCGTGTTAGAGAAACCCACCACCGCCACCGTCACCCTTTCCCCCCAACGGTTAACCCTGGCCGATACCCTGGACAATATTAGTTACCGCATCATTGGTTTAGGTTTTCCCCTATTGACCATTGGCATCATCGCCGGAGGTGTTTGGGCCAACGAAGCCTGGGGTTCCTACTGGAGTTGGGACCCCAAGGAAACCTGGGCTTTAATTACTTGGTTAGTGTTTGCCGCCTATCTCCACTCCCGTATCACCAAAGGTTGGCAGGGTCGTAAACCCGCCATTCTGGCCGCCAGTGGTTTTGTGGTGGTGTGGGTTTGTTATCTAGGGGTAAATCTGTTGGGGAAAGGACTCCATTCCTACGGCTGGTTTTTCTAGTTTTGAACGTTAACTAAATTGACTAAAAAATTGTTTTGAAAGCCCCCCTAGCCCCCCAATTCTGGGGGGAATAAAAATCAAAGTCCCCCAAAGTTGCCGGAGCTTTAGTGAGGAGATTTAGGGGGCAAAATCAAACTTTGCAAACAGGCTCCAAGAAAGGAGGACAGCGGTGATTGAATTCCGGGAAAGCTTGAAAATGGCCACCAGCATGTTGTTGGCCAATAAGTTACGCACCAGCTTGACTATGCTGGGCATTGTTATCGGCAATGCTTCGGTGGTGGCCATGCTGGGCATTGGCCAGGGGACGCAACGGTTGGCTAGTTCCCAATTAGAAGACCTGGGGCCCAACGTGATTTTTGTTTTACCAGGCTCCCAGCGGAATCGACGGGCTAGTTTTAACCTGCCAAAAACTCTGGTGTTAAGCGATTCAGAGGCGATCGCCGAGCAAGTACCGAGCATTGATGGGGTAGCTCCAGAAATCAACCGACGTTTACTGGTATCCCACCGCAATTTGAACACCAATGCCATGGTGGTGGGCACTACCCCGGAATATCCCCGCATCCGCAACTTTGCCGTGGCGGAAGGTCGATTTTTGAACATTTTGGATCTGGAACGGAGCCAGCGGGTAGCGGTCATTGGTTCCGAAATTGCCGATCGCCTTTATAAAACCCAGACCCCCATCGGGCAAAATATCCGCATCAACAACATTACCTTTGAAATTGTCGGGGTAATGGAAACCAAAGGAGCCTCCCTGGGCAGTAACCAGGATGAATTTATTTTCATTCCCCTGGATACCATGGTCTCCCAGATTGTCGGCAAAACTTCCCCCTACGGCATTGAATTGAGTTGGATTAATATCAAAGCGGACGATGGGGATGCCGTCCGGGCCGCCACTTTTCAAATTGAAAATTTACTGCGTCTGCGGCACAACATCAAAGATGGGGAAGATGATTTTGGGGTTAGTTCCGCCAAGCAAATGCTCGATATTGTCGGTACCATCACCGGGGGATTAACTATTCTCCTAGCGGCGATCGCCGGTATTTCCCTCATTGTGGGGGGCATTGGGGTGATGAATATCATGTTGGTTTCCGTCACGGAACGCACCCAGGAAATTGGCCTGCGTAAAGCCCTGGGGGCCGGGGAACAGGACATCCTTAGTCAGTTTTTAATCGAAGCAGTAATTGTTTCCGCCAGTGGGGGCGTGATTGGTGTGATTTTAGGCATGGGCATTGTGGTGATTGTTGGTAGCGTATCCCCCCTAATCACTGTCATTTCTCCCCTGGCGGTGGTGGTATCCCTGACTATTTCCGGCGGCATTGGCCTATTTTTTGGTGTGGTGCCCGCCCGTCAGGCCGCCAAACTTGACCCCATTGTGGCGCTACGGAATGCTTAGTCTTAAAATTTTTGATTCCCCCCAGAATTGGGGGGTAAGGGGGGCTTTCAGCAAACCTAAGCCAGGGAAATACTGCGGGTACAGGCCCAATTACTGGGCAAAGTGGAAGGCCAGCCCATGCGGATTGCTTCGGGGCAAATGGTTGTAACGGTCAACTGACAGTCAATTAATTGGAAACCTTCCTTCTCACACTGCTTTAAACTTTGCTTCAGGATGGAATCGTTTTTAAACTCGATGGTGCGATTGCATTGCACACAAACCACATGGTGATGGTGGTGGGGGGAAGCCTGCTGTAACTCGTAATGTTTATGGCCCTCCGCCAATTCCAGCTCCCGCAAAATCCCCATGCGGGACATCAACTTAACGCTACGGTAGATGGTGGAAAGACTGATCCCCTCCTTTTCCTCCTCCAGGCGGTGGTACAATTCCTCCGCACTGAGATGTTCCCCTTCCGGCAAATTCTGAAAAATATTGAGAATCTTCTCCCTTTGGGGAGTCAGTCGCCAACCACGGGCATTAAGTTCGGCTTTGAGGGAATCGGCGGTGTAGGACATGTTCTATGGGGGACTTAGAATCAGTCTGGGCTTTGCCATCCATCATAATGGCTTATTTACCTAGTTGCAATAGTGGATGCTTATTGCGAATAGATCCTTTTAAAGTCTTTTTTGTTTGCCTTTTAAAATTTTTTAGAATTTCTTGATAACTTTCATGGTTCACCCTAATCCCGATTATCCCACTGTGATTGTTATTGGCGGAGGAGCTGCGGGTTTTTTTGGAGCCATTAATTGTGCTAGAAATCTTTCCCAGGGTCGGGTGATTTTGTTGGAAGCGGGGGCCACATTCTTAGCGAAGGTTCGCATTTCCGGTGGCGGTCGTTGTAATGTTACCCACCATTGTTTTGACCCAGTGCAACTGGTGCAGAACTATCCCCGGGGAGGCAAAGCTTTACGGGGGGCCTTCAGTCGGTTTCAACCCCAGGATACGATCGCCTGGTTTGGGGCAGAAAAAATAAAACTCAAAACCGAAGCGGACGGCCGGATGTTCCCCGTGACCGATGATTCCGACACCATTGTCCAAGGTTTATTAGAAGCGGCCCGGCGATCGGGGGTAGAGTGTCGCAGTCGATCGCCAGTGCAGGGGGTGGAGAAAGTGGGGGATAGGTTTCGGATTAGCCTTAAATCGGGGGAAATATTAACCGGCGATCGCCTACTAATCGCCACGGGTAGTAATCCCTTGGGTTACCGCTGGGCGGAAGCATTGGGCCACACCATCCAAGCCCCAGTACCTTCCCTGTTCACTTTCAGCATTAAAGATCCCCGCATTGCCGATTTAGCAGGGGTCAGCGTTGCCGAGGCCCTGGTTAGTTTAGAACCCAAATTTAAAGGTCAACATTGCCAACGAGGCCCCGTGTTAATCACCCATTGGGGGCTGAGTGGCCCCGCTGTCTTAAAACTATCCGCTTGGGGAGCCAGAAAATTATACGAATCGGGCTATAAACATTGCCTGTGGTTGAATTGGTTGCCGGATATTTCCCCCAAGGACTTAATTGATCAATGGCAGGAACTGAAACGGAGCCATCCCCGTAAACAAATTAGCCATTTCACCACTACCCCCCTACCGAAAAGACTCTGGCAAAGATTAACGGAGCAGTCCGGCATTAGGGAAGGGCAGGTCTGGGCGGATTTTTCCAAGCAACAACAGCAAAAACTAGCGGAAAATTTACACCAGAGCCGTTATCAAATCAGCGGCAAAGGGGCATTTAAAGAAGAATTTGTTACCTGTGGTGGTGTTAGCCTCCGGGAAATTAACTTCAAAACTATGGAAAGCCGTTGTTGCCCAGGGCTTTACTTTGCTGGGGAAATTTTGGACATAGACGGCATTACCGGGGGTTTTAATTTCCAAAATGCCTGGACTACCGCATGGTTAGCGGCCCAGTCCATTGCTAGTTGTTAAACCTGAATTCAATACCAGCATCCCCGCAACATCCCGCTAATTTTCCCCAGCAGGGTAGTTATTCCTCCATTTCGCCCATTTCAGCAATTTCTCCTAATTCTTCCTCCCCAGAAGGGGGAACCAAGGCCACAGCGGCGATCGCATCATCAGAATCCAGGCGTTGCACCCGAACCCCAGTGGCACTACGGGATTGGGGAGAAATATCGTTGACGGACTGACGGATGATAATGCCCCGATTGGTGACGATCATCAATTCGTCATCGAAGTTGACCACATGGAGGGCCACCAATTGATCATCTTTAGATTTAAAGCGAATTGCTTTTACCCCAAGACCAGCCCGGTGCTGTAAACGGAATTGACCCACTGGCACCCGTTTACCGAAGCCTTTCATGGTTACCCCCAGCAACCAAGGGCCGGGGTTGTCACTTTCTTCCAAAATGGCATCACTGTCGGGGCCTAAATCCTCGTCTGGCTCATCTTCGGAGCCAACAGCAATATTAGCCACCACCTGACTGGGCAAAACATCCATACTAATTAGGGCATCCCCAGACCGGAGGCGCATGGACTTAACTCCCCTGGTGGCCCGGCCCAGGGAACGGAGTTCATCCTGATCAGCTTTGAAGTGGATCGCCATACCTTTCTGGGAACCGATGATAATGCTATCCTCCGCTTTAGCTAAACGTACCCAGCGCAGTTGATCCCCTTCCACCAGGGAAATGGCAATTAAACCGTTGGAACGAATATTGCTAAAGGCGGACAGGGCTGTTTTTTTGATGTAGCCCTGGCGGGTCAGCATAATGAAATAGGTATCATCATCAAATTCCGACACGGACACCAAGGAGGTGATTTTTTCATCCTTGGGAATGGGCAACATCTGTACGATGGGGACACCCCGGGCGGTGCGGGAAGCAATGGGAATTTGATAGGCATTGAGGCTATACACTACCCCTCGATCGCTGAAGAACAGCACTTTGTCGTGGTCACAGCAGGAAAGGAAATGTTCTACCCCGTCATCATCTTTAATTTTGGCGGCGGCTTTGCCCCTGGTGGCCCGGTTTTGGGTGCCGAAGGTGCTGGCGGGCATCCGCTTGATATAACCCTGTTCCGTTAACAAAATTAAGGCTTGATCATTGGCAATTAAATCCGTATCGATCAATTCCCCATCTTCCTGGACAATGACGGTACGGCGGGGAGTGGCGTGGATGGCTTTAATTTGCTCCAACTCCTCCTCGATGATGGTATTGATCCTTTCCCGACTGCTCAAAATGTCCTGAAGATCGGCAATTTTTGCTTGGAGTTCTTCATGTTCGGCGGTGATTTTATCGGCTTCCAGGGCCGTTAACCGTCGTAGTTGCATTTGCAAAATGGCATCGGCTTGCACTTCTGAGAGGGCAAATCCTTCCACCAATTCTGTTTTGGCGGAAGCGGTGTCAGCGGCGGCTCGGATTAAACGAATCACCCCATCCAGGTTATCCAAGGCAATTAGTAAACCTTGGAGGAGATGATCCCGTTCTTCCGCTTTCCGCAGTTCGTAGCGGGTGCGCCGGGTAATGGTTTCAATGCGAAATTCCCAAAATACCGTTAGGAATTTTTTAATGGTGAGAACTTCAGGGGTGCCGTTGATGATGGCCAGCAAATTAGCCCCAAAGTTGCTCTGGATGGGGGTTTGTTTGTAAAGATTATTCAGCACCACCCGGGCATAGGCATCCCGCTTTAGTTCAATGACAATCCTCATGCCATCGCGATCGCTCTCATCCCGGATGTCGGCAATGCCGTCAATTTTTTTATCGTTAACTAAATCGGCAATGCGTTCGATTAGGGCCGCTTTATTGGTCTGGTAGGGTAATTCCGTGACAATGATGGCATCCCGATCCGGGCGACCAGGATATTCCATGGTTTCAATGCTGGCTACCCCCCGCATGGTGATGGAACCCCGCCCGGTTAGATAGGCTTCCCGAATGCCCGATCGCCCGAGGATCTGGGCCCCGGTGGGAAAATCCGGGCCGGGAATAATCTGCATTAATTCCTGTTCCGTGATTTCCGGATTATTGATTAAGGCGATCGCCCCATCGATGACTTCCCCTAGGTTATGGGGGGGAATATTGGTGGCCATCCCCACGGCAATGCCGGAGGAACCATTAATTAAAAGCTGGGGAATGCGGGCGGGGAGCACCACTGGTTCCTGTTGGGAACCGTCAAAGTTATCGATGAAATCCACCGTTTCCGCTTCAATGTCCCGCAGTAGGGAGTTGGTGGAAAGGGGTCTAAGCCTAGATTCGGTGTACCGCATGGCGGCGGGGGGATCATTATCCACGGAGCCAAAGTTACCGTGGCCGTCAATGAGCGGTTCCCGCATGGAAAAGTCCTGGGCCATCCGCACCAGGGCATCGTAAACTGCTGTATCACCGTGGGGATGGTATTTACCCAGCACTTCCCCCACTACCCTGGCACATTTCCGAAAAGGGCGATCGGGGGTAAGACCCAACTCGTACATAGCGTAGAGAATACGGCGGTGCACTGGTTTCAAACCGTCCCGTGCATCGGGTAACGCCCGCCCGACAATCACACTCATGGCATATTCCAGGTATGACTGTGACATTTCGTTTCTGAGGTCAGTCGCAATAAGGCGATCGGGCGAGTCAGTCATGCAATTACTCCAAGACAATTTGAAAGGTTTGAGCTATCCAGAAAAAGCCCTTAACGGCCCCCTGAAATAAGACTCAAAACAGCTTCCATTCTACCATTGGCCAGTCCAGGAACCCGGCTAGACTGGCTCTATACTTCTTTTTGAGCAACGCTGGGTTTGAGGTAGGTATATTGCAACAAGCTCCGCTCATAGTTTTCCAACAGCAGTTGGGATTCTTCCAGGCTCATGCGTTTGTCTTCCATGGCCTGTTCACAGTAACAACGCATATTTTCCAGTAAATCTTCCGGGTCATACTGCACATAACCCAATACTTCGGCGATCGTATCTCCCCGCACCAAATGTTCAATCTGATAACCTTTGGGATTCATTTGGATATGCACCACATTAATATCCCCAAATAAGTTATGTAAATTGCCCATAATTTCCTGGTATGCCCCCACCAAAAACATACCCAAATAGTAGGGTTCAACATTGGGGGGCGCATTTTCATTTTTTACTTCTAGTAAAGGGTGCAGTTCCAGCACCGATTTCACATCCCGTAGGTCAATAAATTGGTCAATTTTGCCATCACTGTCGCAGGTAATATCAGCCAAAATTGCCCGTTGGGTCGGTTCTTCATCCAAACGGTGGATGGGCATAATCGGAAATAATTGGTCGATCGCCCAGGAATCCGGGGCCGATTGAAAGACGGACATATTAGCGTAGTAAATGGAAGCGAGATTAATTTCCAAGTTTTCTAAATCATCGGGGACATATTCTTGCTGGCGACAAATTTCCAAGATTTTGCGGCAACAAGCCCAGTAAACTTCCTCTGCTTTGGCCCTTTCCTTAAGACTTAAATAACCAAAATTAAATAAGCTAATGGCCTCTGCTTTAAACTGTTCAATGTCATGGTACGCTTCCTGGTAATTGTCCACGGTAATGGTTTCCCAGGTTTCCATTAAGTTCCGCAAAACAGCATGGTCTTTGCTTTTAACCTTGGGTAACTCAGGATTAATATCATTGGTGGAAACAATGTCGAAAATAAGCACCGATTGATGGGAGGCGATCGCCCGGCCACTTTCGCTAATTAGGACAGGACAGGGGATTTCCGCCGCCACACAGGCATCCTGCACGGCAGAAATAACATCGTTAACGTAATTTTGAATATTGTAATTTTTGGAAGCATAAAAATTAGTTTTGGAGCCGTCATAATCCACCCCTAAACCGCCCCCCACATCTAGGTAACGCATATTGCCCCCCAGCTTGGCCAGTTGCACAAAAATTTGACTAGCTTCCGTCATGGCCTCTTTAATCACGGAAATGGAGGAAATTTGGGAACCAATGTGGAAATGGAGCAATTGCAAACAATCCAACATTTCCGCCGACCGCAACTGTTCAATGGCCGTCAACATTTCTGGAATAGTTAGCCCAAATTTGGCCCGATCGCCAGTGGAAATACCCCACCGTCCCATGCCCTGGGTACTCAGTTTGGCCCGCACTCCCAAAATGGGTTTAATGCCCAAATTGCGGGAAATTTCAATGGCCAGGGCCACCTCCGCTACCTGTTCCACCACAATAATGGGGCGATGGCCGAGCCTACGGGCCAGCAATGCCGTTTCAATGTATTCCCGGTCTTTGTAGCCGTTGCAGATTAATAGGGGTTGATTTTGCTGATCCGGCTCTGGATTTTCCTGGGGTTGGAGCATGGCCAGGGCAATCATTAACTCTGGTTTTGACCCCGCTTCCAGCCCAAAATTGTAGGGAGTACCGTAGCGCACCAACGATTCCACAATGTGACGATGCTGGTTGCATTTGATGGGATACACTCCCCGATAGGTATTGGGATAACGGTATTTGGCAATGCCCCTGGCAAAGGCGGCATTGAGGCGATTAATGCGATCGGCCAAAATATCGGAAAAGCGCAACAGCAAAGGTAAACCAATATTCCGTTGCCGTAGCCCCGTCACCAGTTCGTACAAATCCAATGCTCCCCCTTGGTCTGCCTGGGGAGAAACGGTTACATGGCCCGCCGCATTGATAGAAAAATAAGGCTCCCCCCACCCAGTAATGCGGTAGAGGTTTTCACTGTCGTCAATGGTCCAGGGGTTGGCTAGCTTTAACTGCTTCCTTTGGGTTCTTTGCTCCGCCACTTCCCAGGATGCTGAATCATTCAATTGTTCGGCCTCAGCCATAATGTCTAATTCCATTAATTCCTCTTCCATGGCTTTTCCCAGCACTATCCAGTAAATAGATAAACTATTTTTGATTTTAGGTTGCGGGAGCCTGATGGGGCGAAAACTGGTAAGCCCTATTTGAAGAGGGTGTCAATAATGGTTTTAAACGCATCTCCCAGGGATGGTTGGTTGGGGTTAGTTTGACCGGTCTGATTATTAGGGGGCTGAGTTTGGACTAGGAAGGAAAAGCTAGCCGGGGCTGAACCCTCATTGCGACTGACAACCCCATTACTAGAGGTTCCGCGATAGGAATTTTGACCGGGTTTCATCAAAATGGTTACGTCTCCTCCCCGCTGGAGGGTAATTAAATTGGAATGAACCGCCGCACTACAAATCGAAGAATCATCGGTGTAGACGCCAGTGCCCCACACTTTTTTGATCACCCCATTACCGGGACAGTTAAAAGTAAATTGTTGATTAATAAATTGGGATTTATCCTCAGCGGTGGTGTTCCATCCAATAGTCGTCGTGGCGGTGTTGCCGGTGTTGGGGGTGTTGGGGTTATTTCCCTGGCCAGGGTTACCTTGGTTTGTTCGAGCATTGGCAAAGGAAAAACTACTTTGGGAACGGCCATCATTAAAACTAGAAATACCGTTACGGTTGCTGGCGGAATATGAATTTTGTCCTGGTTCCATGTTGACAATAATTACCCCACCGTTAGCGGTGTTAATAATGCCAGAATGAACCGCCGCAGTACAAATAGAAGAATCTTCAGAATAAACATCTGTTCCAAAAACCTTGGCGACACTTCCATTGGCGGGGCAGGTTAATACCACTTGCTGATTAGCAAAGCCATTAAGGGCACTTCCCTGGGTATTCCAATCTGTAGTTATTCCCCTTAAATTTCGGGCATTGTCGAAGGAAAAACTCATGGGAGAAGCGCCATCATTCATACTGGAAACTCCGTTTCTTGATGTGCCGGTGTAGGAATTTTGGCCAGCTTCAAAGTTGACTATGACAACTCCCCCATTTCTAATATTAATTACCCCAGAATGGACTGCCGCACTACAAATAGATGAGTCATTGGTATAGACTCCTGTACCAAATACTTTGCTGACAGAACCATTGGGGGGACAGGTAAAAACCATCTGCTCATCAATTAGATCATTAGTCAGACCCGCCTTGATGGGCGTAGTACTCCAAACTATATTCACACCCCGAAGATTTTGTTGGGCAAAAACAGGGCTATGGGGGATGAAAGTGGTGCCCAGGACAATGGTGGACAAGACACCAATTCTTAATGATGATTTTTTCATATAGACTCTTTTAGTAAACAATAAAAATAAGGTGAAAATATGCGTCGGCTTTGTTTTTGAAAAACAGTGTATTGCCTAAGCAGTTAGGGAAAATTATTTATAATGCTCAAGACCAATAGTTTCGAATAGATCCATGAAAAGGGCAGTAACAATAAACATCATCAGAATTACCAAAGAAATAAAATACCCAAAATAAATCAATTCTAAGGAAGCTACGAAAAGAAAATTGGCAATATTAATTAAGACAAGAATTTAGGTGTATGCTCTCAACCTTTAATTGCAAAATTGTAGCAGAATTAGTGAAAATACTCAAGGCAAATGGAAAGATTATTTGTGATTCAATGCTAAATTAGAAAAATAGGAGTAGCGCCTTAACTCCTCCCTAATTCTAGGCACAAACACTTGATACTACCCCCATTAAAAATCATCATTGACAACTTTCAATCACATCAATTCCCGGCAATTGCTTTAGAAATAATACAGTTTTTTCAAGTTTAGCAGGGGGAGCAAAATAAATTGCATCGGTGGTAATTGCATGAATTAATATGGCTTGCATTAATTTTGCGGCTTGAATAATTCGTTCACTTTCTAGCCAAACTGGAAAAATACGTGCTTCAAACGTTTCTTTATGTGGAGTTTGGTAAACAATATTTTTCACATTAAAGTCACAGTACTTTGTTAAGGGAACCTGGGCTAAATAAGTTTTTGCCTCCGACCAAGACAATGACCGAAAGTCTAATTTATTTACGGTGTCGATTAACGCTTCTGGCCAACTTGCTAATCGCCGACAGTTTGGATTTGTTCCTACTAATGTTCGTAGATTTTTGCCGTGGGTCCAGAGTAAATTGACAAGATTTGCAAATACCCTCGCTGAATATAGGGGTGCCGCATCAAAGTGTAAATGGATGGCACCTTCAATGGGGACAGTAAATCCTAGGGAAGCAGCCACATCCAAGAAAGATTGTAGAGTTGTTAAATGTTCAGTTTTAATCGGTGCGGTAATTAGTTCACAGGGGCGTTCCCTTTCCCCGGGCAATGGAGCGGCGATCGCAATTGACCGACCCATTTTATCGGCAACACGAAACATATTGCCGGCCCCCCGGATACCTTGGTGTCAAATAGGCGAGCAATGGGCTCAAGGATTTCCGAGAGGGAATTATTAGCATTGCTTTGACAACAAATAAGCTCCAGCAAACGACCATCATCGCTAACGATTCGGTACCAGCCTGGCTTTGGTTTTGTACTCCTATCTAAATCATCTTGCAAAGTTAGGTCATCAACAAAGCTAGCAATCCACTGGCCTTCGGGATTAATAACTTTAAATCCTAATGTGAGATTATCAAAGACTGGCGTATCGGGAACCTTGCTAAATTCGGACTGTAGATGGAAGTAGCGTTGAACCGAACCGCCCCAGTCCTGGGCGATCGCCATCGCCAAATCTTCCCTGGTCGAACCAATGGGGGCCATTAGCTCAATCTCAAAACCGATGGGCCAATCTAGTTCTAAATCGGAGAAACTCAGCATTAATTTCTGTTTCGAGCTTCTATTAAGGCGTTTTCAATGGCGATTTGATCTCCCATGGTTAATTTACGTTCAATCCATAATTTAGCGTCACTAACTGATTGATCTCCCCACATTTGTGCCAACAGTTCAGCATCATCATAGGTGTACCCAGACTCTGCATAAAAATCATAGGGCGGAGAGGATGAGTCAATTAAAGCTAAGCGTTTTAACCGGGCATCCCCCAACATCTCTTCTAAGTAAGCAACATCCTGTTCTCCCCAAAGAATCTTGCGACCAATGCGAGCCTTTGCTTCCCCGGTTGACTGTCCCCAATAGTCTGCCAGTAACCGAGCATCCCAATAGTTGTAAGAACTTGCCCCAAAAGCATTCAGTTCTGTTTCAGTGGAGCTATTAGAGCTAGCCAAGCGATTGCGGGCATCCATTAAAACTTCTTCAATTATATTGGGAGCTCCCATGGTCAATTTACGCTCAATCCACAATTTAGCTTCAGCAACCGATTGGTTTCCCCAGAATTGGGCCAACAATTCGGCATCATCATAGGTATACCCAGACTCTACATAAAAATCATAGGGAATAGAGGAAGAGTCAATTAAGGCTAAACGTTTTGTTCTGGCGTTCTCCAACATCTCTTCCAAATAAGCAACATCCTGGTCTCCCCAAAGAATCTTGCGACCAATGCGAGCTTTTGCTTCGCCGGTTGACTGCCCCCAATAGTCTGCCAGCAACCGAGCATCCCAATAGTTGTAGTCACTTGTCCAAAAAGCTTCCAATTCTTTTTTAGTGGAGCTATTAGCGTTATTATTGTTGGCTTGTAATTCTTTATGTTCGGAGTTATTTGAGTCAGCCATGGGCATGGCAGTGTAACCGGGCTCTTGATATAGGATCAAAATACCGAGAACTCCCATTCCCAAAATTTCCCAGAAAAGTAAGTTCTTAAATATTTTATTCATGTTGCGACCTTTTATATTTGATTGATTATTGCACGAAAAATTGTATTATCGCCGTTTCCACTTAAGTGAGTACTTTTTGAAAGTCCTGAGATGCCCATATATCTATGATTTCATTCTGTCTTGTTAGGCTGAAAGTCATCTATGGCTATATCCATAGCAAGCAACACAAAAAATCTCTATCCCTATTTTCTCGGTAGATTTCGGTAATTTCGTACACCATATATCAACTATGGCTAACTTCAGGGATGTGTTACTTTTGAAAACGCTAAGAGAATTTGGGTGATTTTTTCCTGATAACGCAAATTTTCAAACAGTCTTCTAAATTAGACAACAGTATTTTTGTCCGGCAAGGAAGTTACTTTTTCTCCTAATTTAGGTTCGACCCCCTGCAATATTCTTTCGATGTTACTGCGGTGGCGAACAATGACGTACATTCCTGCGAGCAACGTAAACAAAATGTAGGGCAGGGGCAACTGTAATCCCAAGGCAATGGCATTAACGGCGATCGCCGCCAGGATGGAACTGAGGGAGACAATGCGGGTGAAGGCCATCACCGTCAGAAATGTGGCCAGGGTACCCAGGGCAAGCCAACCATTGAGCATAAACAAAACCCCTAAACTGGTGGCAACGGATTTTCCACCGGAAAAATTGAGAAAAACCGATTTACTGTGCCCTAGCACCGCCATAATTGCGACCCCCAACAGCAGCCAGTTTTGCCAATCCGCCGGCAAAGCGGGGAACCAATCCCATATATAAATAGCCCGCACTAACCCAACAGCTATTACCCCTTTGCCAATATCAATGGCTAAAACGGCGATCGCCGCTGGTTTGCCTAATGTACGAAAAACATTGGTGGCCCCGGTGGACTTGGACCCGTGTTCCCGAATATCAATGCCCAACAAAAACTTACCGGCTAGGTAACCTGTGGGAATGGAGCCCACAAAGTAGGCAAGGAGCAAAAACAGGACACAGAGCAAGGGGGCGGTGGTCATGGTGGGAAGATGGGACGTCGGGGTTAGCTAACCCTAATTATTTGACGATCCGTGCCCGATGTCACGCGGATTTGAGCCGTTAATTATCAAAAAATATTACAAAGGATAGGGTATGAGGTTTAGGAAAACCTTAGTGGCAAGTTTGCTGGGAAAAGAAAAAATATCCTAGAATTTGCTCCGGCTATCAACCCTTGCCGAGAAAGACTTTCTAGGGCAGGATTAACAGTGGCAGATTCCCCGGTAAGCCCCCCATGTCCCATTCCTACCATTGTCGTATTTACGTCACCCTCCGCCCCTCCGTGCTTGATCCTGCCGGTACAGCGGTGCAATCAGGCTTGCAACAATTGGGTTATGATGCCGTTTCCCAGGTCAGGATTGGTAAGTACATTGAGTTAAACCTGGAAGCCCCGGACGAGACGATCGCCACCCAGCAACTAAATACCATGTGTGACCAACTGTTGGCCAACACGGTGATCGAAAATTATTGCTTTGAAATTACCGCCCTAGAAAGCGCCCCCGTATCATGACCAGTTTTGGTATTATTGTTTTCCCCGGTTCCAACTGTGATCGGGACATTGCCACCGTTACCCAAGGCATTCTGGGCCAACCCACCCGTTTTATTTGGCACCAGGAAACCGATCTCCAAGGAGTGGATGTGGTGGTGCTACCGGGGGGCTTTAGCTACGGCGATTATCTCCGCTGTGGGGCGATCGCCAGATTTTCCCCCATCATGGAAGCCATCATTAACCATGCCCGAGCGGGTAAACGGGTAATTGGCATCTGCAACGGTTTCCAAGTACTGACCGAAGTGGGTCTGCTACCGGGGGCCTTAATTCGCAATCGGGATTTACATTTCATCTGTGACCAAGTGACGGTGCGGGTGGAAAGTAACCAGAATTCCTGGACAAAAGCTTACCAACCGAGCCAGGTGCTTACCCTCCCCATTGCCCACGGTGAAGGACGGTATTTTGCCGATGACGATACCCTCAAAGTTTTGGAAGATAATGGGCAAATCCTGTTTCGTTACAGCAACGCCCAGGGGGAACTGACGGAAGCCAGCAATCCCAACGGTTCTTTGGGTAATATTGCCGGCATTACCAACGCCCAAGGTAATGTTTTGGGGATGATGCCCCACCCGGAAAGGGCCGCCGATGCCGCGCTGAAGGCCACCGATGGCCTGGCCATGTTTTTAGACTAGGTTTGGCCATTTGGGAACAAACTATTTTCTACTCACCAGTCGGTCTAGCCTTTCCTGCACTGCCAACTTAACTAAAGAGCGCAGTAGAAACAGGCTGAATAAACCGGCTAAACCAAAGCCAATAAAGGCAAATTTGGCATAGACCGTGGAAAGCAACACCGCCGCCGACAGCAGGGTAAACCCCGCCAAACAGGCAAAAATCAAACTTTTCAGAGCTAGGTGAATCTTCCTCAACAGGCGATCGCCTTCCGGGGAGCGGGTGGAAAACTGTAGCTCGCCCCGTTCCAGTTTATCGGTCAATTCCTGGAGAAATTGTTGATTGCGGGAGGGTTTGTTCAATTGGTAGAGGGCAAATTGTTTAACCTGGGCCACCAGGGCCATTACCAAGGAACGTTTTGGCTGGGCAACGGTGAAACTTTGGATAAAAGGCTTACTGGCGGCGATCAAATTATAACGGGGGTCCAGGGCCCGGGCGATGCCATCGAGGGTAGAAATGGATTTTAAAATGAAGGTCATCTGGGGCGGCAAACGGAAAGGTTGTTGCTGGAACATGGCATAAACTTCTTCCCCCACTTGGTCAAAGGCTTTTATATCCACCGGCTTGTCCCGAAAATTATCCAGCAAAAAGCTAATAATTCTTTTGACCGGGCCTAAATCCCCCTTCGGCTCCACTAGTCCCATGTAAATCAGGGCTTCTAGGACTTTATTGGCATCCTTTCTTAACACCGCAAAAAAGGTCTGCATCATCTGATCTTTGGCAATAATTTTTACTTCCGCCATGGTGCCAAAATCATAGAAAATCAAATCCCCTTGGCTATCCACCGCCATATTGCCGGGATGGGGATCAGATTGAAAAAAACCGTCCACTAACAGTTGTTTTAAGTATGCACAAATGCCCGTTTCAATAACTAAATCTAAATTAACCCCCGCAGTTTCCAAAGCTTGGCGATCGTCAACTTTTATGCCCGGCAAATATTCCAATGTTAAAACTGTACGGGTGGTATATTGCCAGTAAATTTGAGGTACTTTTACCCGGGGATAATCGGCAAAATTTTCCCGAAATCTTTCTGCATTTTTTCCCTCATGAATATAATCAATTTCCAAAAAAAGTAGGGAAAAGAATTCTTGATAAATAGCTTCAACTTCATATTTTTGAGCCATGGTCCGAAAACCAGGCAACCACCTTTTTGCTAACCTCAGGGTTTGGTGTAAAAGCTCAAAATCGAGATTCAATAAACTGTCTAATCCCGGACGCTGTACCTTCACCACCACCGTCTCCCCCGTGGGCAATACCGCCCGATGTACCTGGCCCAAACTGGCCGAGGCTAGGGGCATGGCCTCAAATTGCTGAAAAATTTGCCCAATTTCGCCGTGTAATTCCTGTTCAACCACGGCGATCGCCAGGTGGGAATCAAAGGGGGGTACCCGGTCTTGGAGCTGGGCAAAGGCTTGGATATATTCGGGGGGAATAATGTCAGCCCTAGTGGAAAGGGACTGACCAATTTTGATAAACGTTGGCCCTAGATACAATAATTGCTGGACTAACCACTGGGCCCGGCGGTAACGGCGGCGGGAAGAATTGGGAGCGGTAAAACGATCCCAGAGTAAGAAGAAAATAAATAACAGAAAAACCTTGGTGACTGCCAGTTGTCTGCGCCACGGGTTACGAGATAATCCCGACCAACTCAAGGGCTGATCCGCAACCGGTTGCGAAATGACCATCATTAGAGAAAAAACTATTGAGTCGCCCCAGGCCTCGGAATTAGCAGGGTAAAGGTGATGACGCTCTGGTCTGGGGGGGTACAGGGTTCACAGGCAACGTCGATTTTACCATTGAGCTGTTCAACCAAAGTTCGGGTGATGGTTAAACCCAAGCCAATGCCGGCGATCGCCACATCCACTGCCCACTGCTCCCGGTAAAAGGGGTCAAAAAAGTGTTTGGTATTTTGACTATCCAGGGCGGGGGTAAGATTAGCAAAAGTCAATTTGACCATGTCCCTTCCCAAGGTGGGGTCATGGTGATTATTCTCCAGACCAATTTTAATGACACTATCGGGCACAGAAAATTTTTGGGCATTGGTCAATAACTCTTGAAAAATTTGTTGGAGATGGTCAAAATTTGCTTCTGCATTACAATTTTGGCCGAGATAATTAAGGCTTACCCTCTTACTAATTGCTTCCTGGAGGCTGATGGTACTTTTTAATAAACTAATAACATCAAGATTTTGAAGTTGTACAGTATTTTTCTTTTGTTTTAGTTCCCGTAATTGCAGGATTTCACCATTGATATTATTCAGTTTGTGCCATTCTTGCTCGATGATTTCTAGCTTTTGCTGGAATTTTTCCGGGTCGTGGTTACCTTGGCGCAAAATTTCAATGCCCATGCGGATCGTGGCCAAGGGATTACGGGTCTGATCACTCATCACAGTGATAATATTATTAATTAACTGCTCATTCCATTGTTTTTGTTGCTCCAACTGTTGACGGCTAGCATTGTACCAAATTTTCAAAATAGCGCTCTTTTCAAAAAGATTTTGGGGGGAGGAACTGGAGAGAATAATTGGTGTATCCGAGTCAGTTGATGATGACAAATTTTCTCCGGAATTATCTCTTTTAGAATCCATACTTAAGAGCAACTGATTAACTATCCCCAAGCTTTCTTGTAATTTAAAAAGAAAATAATCTTTTTGTTTGTTTTTTTTCGTGTAAAAATCCCCCACTATTACGAAACCATTGCAATCCCCTTGAAAATAAGTTTTTAATCCCGCCGCTCCCCGACAATTTTTTCCCATGACAGACTTTAAGTCAGGTAAGTCTTCTGGAACTAACCTAAATTCTTTTTCCCTGACGTACTGCGTAGGGGAGCCCTCGACTATCGTCGTTTTTTCAACGGATTTAACAGATTTAAACGTGCGGGTTGCATCCTGTCCAAAACTCTGACCAGTCCACCGGCCCTGCTTTCCGGTCACACACCAAAACCAAGATTGCTCTGGGGCGATTTCCCAAATACAAAAATCCGCCCCTAAACCGGTGGCCAAACTTTCCGCCAGCATCACAGGCAAAATCCCCTGCTCCTGGGGCCGGCAAGCTAGGTTAATCAGGCATTGTCCAAGGTCTTGGGACATTTATTTAGGTCAAGGAACTGACGAAAATTATGAAGGGAGAACTCTTTCTCTAGTCCCATGCTACCCATTAAACCTCTCTTCTGATCCCCAGTTGCTCTACTTTTGGGTATTGTCTTGGGTTGGGGGGACATGGAAAGGATTTGAGGAAAAAGTTGAATTTTTGTTAAATTTGTTAAAGTCGGCCCTTGCTTAGTCGCCAACCGAATCCCGATCGCCAGGAAATTTTTCTGCCAGGGGGGTTTCCGGCGAGGCAGTGCTTTAAAAATTTTTCTGCTCTTTTTTCCTAAAATATGATCTTCTCCTTCCACCATGAAACCCTCAAATTACAATGCTTTTTTGCTAGTAGATGGCTATAACGTCATCGGCCAATGGCCCTGCCTCAAACAAACCCGTGAACGATTTGGCCTAGAAATGGCCCGGCAAACCCTGGTGGAAACCCTAATTAGCTACAGCAGTTACCAGGGCTATAAAACCCAAGTCGTGTTCGATTCCCAGTATCAACAAAGCCCCGCTAGTCAGGAACAGCCCAGTCCCCACCTTTCGATCTATTACACCGCTTGGTTACAGACCGCTGACACGTTTATTGAAAAACGCTGTGCCCATTATTCCCGTAACAGCTATGAATATCCCCATCGGGTCATTGTGGCCACCTCCGACCGAGCGCAACAGTTAACGGTGGTAGGCTATGGGGCTGAATGGATGTCCGCCCATCTGTTGGGGCAGGAAGTAGATCAAAGCCGCACCCGCATTCACCAACAGGCAAAGAGCCATGGACGCCAAAGGCGAACTACAAAAGGCACTAAGTCCGCCGTTAAAAACGGGGGGTGGTTCAGTAAGCTTGACCCCTCTGTTCAAGACAAACTAAGTCAATGGCGTTACGGATTGGACTGATGGCAAAGCAATTATTGATGGGGGTTATTCCCCAGCCATTGTTCTATTACCCTCGCAAAATCCATCAATTGTTGATAGTGTCCCAATAAGCGGGTTTGATAATGGTGTCGTCGTTCAGGGGAGCGGGCCGATCGCCAAAAGACGAACTCCGTGCTCAAAAGTCGTGTAGCCCGTTGCACTTCTGTCTTAACCGATAACCACTTTTGTTGGTGCTCCTGGGGTAGAGAATCCATAGGCAAAGGTAATAGATGGTTTTGTATTAAATTTTCTAAGCTCCCGATCTGGGCTGTGACTTGGCCCAGATCCACTTCTTCCTGTGCCAGGGTCCGCTGACATTCCCCCAGCAGTTGCTGAAATTCTTTAAGGCGATCGGGGAAAGAAAACGGTAGTTTAGATGACATTAATTAAACAAGATCCAGGGGTCAAGGACAAATCAAGGTTAAAATATGATTAAGCCCCACCCAAAACAAAGACTTTAGGGCAAGGGTTCTGTGGATAAATCTAGGGTACAAAAAGGAAAGAATTAATAACAACTATTAACATTTCCCCCCACTCCATGGCCCAATTGAGAAATGTCTGCTACAAGGTAAATACGGTTTCTTGAGAATCATTAGCAGTGCAGATATTTCCTTCCCCGTAAATGGTCATTAATTGGTGTTTATAGTCATTTTTTGCCATTTTAACCCTATTTAATCCAAGTCTTTCTAAACTTCTTGCCAAAACTATGAATGCCGTCGCTGCCCTCCCCACTCCCACCATCACCACCGCCCGGCCCCAGGATATCCAGGATATTGAACTGCCCCAGTGGTTAGCGGATTGTTTGCAGAATTGGCAAGCCCAGGTGGATGGAGGTAAAAGTGCAGAAGTAGGACAAAACTGTTTGATCTGTCGAGCTTTTTGCTTTGCCTACGATCTCCATGCCCAACAACGGCGGAAATCAGGGGAACCCTACATTGCCCATCCCGTGGCGGTGGCCGGTCTTCTGCGGGACTTGGGAGGGGATGAAGCGATGATTGCGGCGGGGTTTTTACATGACGTGGTGGAAGATACGGACATTAGCATTGAACAAATTGAAGCTTTATTTGGGGAAGAAACCGCCGGTTTGGTGGAGGGGGTAACGAAGCTTTCCAAATTTAACTTTTCCAGTACCACAGAACACCAAGCCGAGAATTTTCGCCGGATGTTTTTGGCCATGGCCAAGGATATTCGGGTGATTGTGGTGAAGTTGGCCGATCGCCTCCATAATATGCGGACATTGGATGCATTAATTCCCGAAAAACAACGACGCATTGCCAGGGAAACTAGGGATATTTTTGCTCCCCTAGCTAACCGTCTAGGTATTTGGCGTTTCAAGTGGGAATTGGAAGATCTTTCCTTTAAATATTTAGAGCCGGACTCCTACCGTCAAATTCAATCTTTGGTGGTGGAAAAACGAGGCGATCGCGAATCCAGGCTGGAAACCGTTAAGGACATGTTGCGTTTCCGTCTGCGGGATGAAGGCATTGAAGAATTTGAACTCCAGGGCCGTCCCAAGCACTTGTACGGCATTTATTCCAAAATGACCACCCAGAATAAGGCCTTTGAGGAAATTTATGACATTGCCGCCCTCCGCATCATTGTGGAAACCAAGGGAGAATGTTATCGGGCCTTATCCGTAGTCCACGATGTCTTTAAACCTATTCCCGGTCGCTTTAAAGATTACATCGGTCTACCGAAACCAAACCGTTACCAGTCTCTCCATACAACGGTTTTAGGGCTCACCAGTCGCCCCCTGGAAATTCAAATCCGCACGGAAGAAATGCATCACATTGCGGAATATGGGATTGCGGCCCATTGGAAGTATAAAGAGAGCGGTGGCTCTGAAAATACCAGCCTTAATTCCACTGACGAAAAATTTACCTGGCTCCGGCAATTGCTGGATTGGCAAAGTGACCTTAAGGATGCCCAGGAGTATGTGGAAAACCTTAAACAAAATCTTTTTGATGACGATGTGTATGTATTCACACCAAAGGGGGAGGTTGTTTCCCTAGCTCGGGGGGCAACGCCGGTGGATTTTGCCTATCGTATCCACACGGAGGTTGGTCAGCACATGAAGGGAGCCAGGATTAATGGGCAATGGCTAGGGGTCGATACGAGACTTAAAAATGGGGACATTGTGGAAATTGTTACCCAGAAAAATGCCCATCCCAGTTTGGATTGGTTGAACTTTGTCGTTACCCCCAGCGCCCGTCACCGCATTCGGCAATGGTTTAAGCGTTCTCGGCGGGATGAAAATATTCTTCGAGGTCGGGAATTATTGGAAAAGGAATTGGGTAAAAATGGCTTAGAAGCATTGCTCAAGTCAGAACCGATGCAAAAAACCGCCGAACGCTGTAATTACCAAAACGTTGAAGATTTGTTGGCGGGGTTGGGATACGGAGAAATTACTTCCAATGGAGTGGTTAATCGACTCCGGGAGAATAACGTCAAGAACAATGTTAAAAATCAACAGTCTCCCCAGGAAATCACCCTCTCCAGTGCCCCCCAGGTTTATTCCACCAATCCCCCAACCACTGGTAAAGATAATTCCCCCATCGCCGGTATTGAGGGTCTGCTTTATCACATTGCAGGCTGCTGTCATCCTCTACCAGGGGAGCCAATTATGGGGGTGGTTACCAGGGGGGCCCGGGGTATTTCTATCCATCGTCAAGGCTGCCATAACCTCGAACAAATGGACGGCGATCGCCTAATTCCCGTGCGGTGGAATCCCCACAACACTAACCACCAAACCTATCCCGTGGACATTGTTATTGAAGCCATTGACCGGGTGGGGGTGCTCAAAGATATCCTCTCCCGCTTGAGCGATAACCATATTAACGTCCGCAACGCCGATGTAAAAACTAGCCTTGGCCATCCTGCCATCATCAGTCTAAAAATTGACATTCGAGACTATCAACAACTTCTGAATATCATGGCTAAAATCAAAAATATGAGTGATGTAATGGATTTGCGGCGTTTAATTTCCGGCTAACTTATCATTATCATTTTAGTTATTTCAACTGAAATCTAGGTAACGAAGGGTGGGAGCTTAAATCTCCCCAATTGGGGGAATTTAGAGCCCAAAACTATTTGAATTAACCACAACCAAGTTTATAACGGTTCATAGGAATTGTTAGTCCCCCCAGCTATATATTTTTTCAAGAAACCATTAGCGGCCAAAATATTGAGGGGCTCGGTGAAACAATAACCCTGCATAAAATGACAGTCAAGATTATCAAGAATTTCCACCTGTTCTTTTTGTTCAACTCCTTCGGCCACTACTTTAAGATGGAAAGCTTTCCCAAGATTAATTAAAGTCTCCACCATGGTCAAATTACTAACATTGTCTGGAGTATCTAGTAACTTTTCCGTCAATGATTTGTCAATTTTGATCTTATTAAAAGGTAGATCTTGGAGGCAACGGAGGGAAATATACTCCGTACCAAAATCATCCAAGGAAAAACAAATGCCATAGTTATGGAGGTTGGTAATAATTTGGTGGGCCAAGCCAAAGTCCTTCATTAACGTAGATTCCTGGACCTCCAACTCCAAATGGTGGGCATCTAGTTTGGCCGTGGCGATCGCCTCCATAACCATATTTTTTAGGAGGGGATGGTAAAACTGTTTCTCGGAAATGTTGACAGAAACAGAAAAAGGAGTGTCTAGTTGTTTTTGCCACAAAACACTTTGCTGACAGGCTGTTTCCAAAATCCAGCGGGTTAGAGGTACTATAAATTCCGTCTGGTCACTCCAAGGCAGAAATTGGCTCGGGGGCAGTAAACCTTTTTGGGGATGTTGCCAACGGATAAAAGCCTCCATAGCTTCAATGGTTTTTTCCCGCCAATTAACTTGGGGTTGATAATATAACTCCAGCTCATGCTGCTCCAAGGCTCGCATCAGACGTTTTTCAACGATCACCAAACGTTTTGCATCGGAACTCGATTGGGCCGCATCGACCAGAGGCTCTTCAATGCGGATATCTACTGCCGTTTCCAGATGATCACTGCTCTGATTTTTTTCTATTTCCTCCCTGGGGACGACCAAGGGTTGTAGGTTTCGCTGAATATGGGCAATTAATTTGTCCACATCATTGCCGTCGGCGGGATATAGGGCCACTCCATAGGTCATTTCCGCCTGGAAGGGGCGCCCTCCAGAGGTTACCGGTGCCAACAAAGGTTTCATCAAGCGTTGGGCAATGCTCAACAAACTATTGGTATCTTGTACCTGGGAGATCAGGAAAATAAACTCGTCCTTTTCCCAGCGAGAAATAATATCCCCATTCCTTAAATTTGTTTTCAGTTTTTTCCCAGCGTCCTGTAAGAACGCATTGGCAACCCCGTCCCCCCGTTTACGCTTTAGGTCAGTCCAATTACTAATTTGGCAAAGCAAAAGCCCGACCTGGGCCTTGTGGCGGCGGGCATTGGAAAGGGCGATGTTTAAATATTCTAAAAAGAGGGCCTGGTTAGGTAAATCGGTGGCTGTGTCGAGATAGGACTGCTCGTGGAAAGTTTCATCGTTGGAGCCCGCCAGTAGATCAAAATTACCTCGCTGTTGGTAGTTAGACGCTACCTGGGCCGCAAACTCCTCGCTTCGGGGTTGTGGTTGGTCAGAAATTTCTATGGGAGGGGAAAAAGAATCCCCTAATGGCCCACCGGTGACATGGTAGCTAGCGTTGATGTTGCAACCAAAATTAATTAAGTCTCCATTTTTCAACTCATGGATCAGGCGTTTTTCCCCATTAACAAAGACCCCATTTTGACTTTTATTGCCCTCTAAGTCCCCGTCAATAATCCAAAAACACTCCTCATTAGTCTTACTATTGGTTTTCCGCATCAGGGTGGCGTGGTGACGGGAAGCCTGGCGAGATTGAATCTGGATATTAGTGCCAGAATGGCGACCAATAGAATATTGTTGGTCGTCCAGGATTATTGTTCTTCTTTGATTGGCGTCTTCTAGAACTAGTATGTGCTGCTTCATAGGGAATTAGGGAACTTTCACTCCAAAGTTAGTCCGAGGGATCAGCCTTGATTTTATTTTGACTTAAAAGCCCCGTTGCCGCATCAACTTTAAGGGGTTTACTAAACCAAAAACCTTGAATTTCCTGGCATTGTAGTTTTTGCAAAACTTCCACCTGGGGGCCGTTTCCACCCCTTCACTGATGACCCGGATGCCCAACTGACTCCCTAGGGTGATAATGCTCGAGATAATCGCCCGGTTGGTAGGACTATTTTCCAAGTCCTTGACAAAGGACTGGTGAATTTTAACGGCGGGAATCTTAAACTGCTGTAAACAGGATAACCCACCGAGACCCGTGCCAAAATCATCTAGGGAAAGGTTGACTCCCATGGCGGCCAACTGCTCGATCGCCTGACGGGAATATTCCAGGTTTTCCATGATAATACTCTCGGTCACCTCAATAGTTAACCATTGCGGGGATAACTGACTTTCCTCAAGGATACTTTGAATATTGCTAATGAGATGGGGATTTTGGAACTGATTAAGACAGAGGTTGATACAAACGGGAAGGGGGGCTAAGCCTGCGGCTTGCCATTGTTTGTTTTGACCGCAGGCCGTTTTCAAAATCCATTCCCCAATGGGCACAATTAAGTCTGTCTTCTCCGCTAGGGGGATTAAATTAACGGGGGAAATTTCGCCAATTTCAGGATGATGCCATCGTAATAGGGCTTCCATGCTGGTGATCTCTCCCGTGTTTACCTGGAGGATAGGCTGGTAAGTCAGGTAAAATTGTTCTTTTTCTAGGGCTTCATAGAGGAGATTTTCCAGCCGGAAAAAGAGATTGGCTTTAGAGGCTATTTTTTCATCAAAAAAGGCGAAGGAATCAAAATGTTTTTCCCTGATTTGCTCCAGAGCGGTGTGGGCATTTTTTAATAGAGTAAGGCTATCTCCTCCCCCATGGGGATACACGGCAATGCCAACTTTGCCTTTGAGGTGAATCTGTTGTTTATTCACATCAATACCTTCTTCCAAAAGGCTGAGCATTGCTTTGACCGTTTCCGTTAGAGTTTGATCATCCCCTGGGGCCTTGAGTAAAATGGCAAATTGTTTGCCTTGCCAACGACAGGCTAGGCCTCTTTTTTCCACCCATTGCTCCAAACGCTTGGCCACGGTCTTTAACAGAGTTTCCCCGCACTCCAAACCGAAGGCATTGATCATTCGTTCATAGTTGTAAAAAGTTAAAAATAGAATGGCTAAACGTCCTTGATCCCGTTGTACTTTAGCCAAGGAAATTGCCAACTGCTCTTCAAAAAAGGCGTGGTTGGGGAGCCCGGTCATGGGGTCATAGAAAGTATGCTGGGCTAGGCTATCTTCCGCCTGTTGTCGGCGGGTGATGTCGATTAGATAACTACGGATAATCTGATTTTCAGTTAAATAATGAACGTATTGTTCATAGCATTCTTCCCCAGTTTTTATTTCCCGCAGTAGCAAATTACCGCGAACGTTTTGGACTTGATTGAGCAATCCTTCTAGAATGGGATGGGAAATACCCCTCTCATCAATATCCTTAAATTTGATGCTGGCGGGGGGATTGAGATAAACGATTTTACCGTTGAAATCAATCTCTACAATGGGGTGGGGACTTAGTTCTGCAAAGGAAGAAAAACGAACTAGATCGGCGGAGTTTTGGACAAACCGGGACTCCTCTTGCTCATCATTGATAATAGTAGATTTACTGGCATTTTCCCCTATGGATTGGCGGGATAAATCCTCAAAAGACATTCCTTCCATGGGGTTAAACATGGCAATTTCCAAGGCGGTGGAAATGATGTAATAACTGGCCTTAGACTGACTGCCAAACAGAATTACATCACCATGTTGGAGATCGTGGGACTCACTGTTTAGCCCGTTGATAACCAATCCATTGGTGCTGTGGTTGCCTTCTAAATCCCCATCCAAAATTCGGTAGGAATAGCTTTCGTTTTGGGGGGTAGGTTTAATGCGAATTAAAGTGGCATGGTGCCGGGATACAACTTGATCGTAGATGACGATATCATTGCTGGATTCCCGGCCGATGGAATAGGTGGGTTCGTCTAGGGAAATAATACGACGGGCTTTTTGATCTTCGATCACAAATATATGTCGAAATTCAGGCAGGTTGGTCATAACAGCAATGATAGACGGATGGGCAAGGAAAATATCTGTCTTGACCCGATGATGGCGGCAAAATTGTGAAGGATTCCACGGATACTTCTAGTTTGACATACCCCCTAGCGGTTTGATCGGAGTTTTATTGTGAAGTTTATTGACAGATTACCAGGGAATCAATATGGAAATTAGCCAAACAGAATTAGTGGTCTATGGCTTTCCAACTGGGGATTGGGACAAACTAGCCTTGGTGCACTTTTTTTTGTAAAAATTGACCCATTTCCCGTTTTCTGAGGGGATGACTCATCAAAAATCCTTGTACTTCTTTGCATTGGAGTTGGCGCAAAATATTTAGTTGGGTTTCCGTTTCCACCCCTTCGGCCACAATGCGATATTGAAAACCCTTACTGAGGACAAGGATGGATTGGAGAATGGCCATTTCTTGGGGAGTACCCCGCAGTTGACGGATCAGATTTTGGTCGATTTTGATGGTTTCTAGAGGGAATTGGGTGATGAAACCAATACCTACTTGACCCCGACCAAAGTCGTCTAGGGCGATTTTAACACCGAAACTTTTGAGGTCTTGGATAATTTGTTGGGCTTTTTGGGGTTTTTGCCGTAGGGTGTTTTCGGTGATTTCCAATTCTAGCCATTGGGGATCCAAGGTCGTTTCGTTGAGGACCTTTGCCACCACCATCACTAAGTCTTGACGATAAAATTCCGGCGCAGACAGGTTAATGGCGATCGCCCGGGGGGGGAGGCCGTCCTTTTGCCAGTCTAAATTCTGTTGACAGGCGGTGTGGAGAATCCAATCACTTAGCTCAAAAATGAGATTACTTTGGGCGGCAATGGGAATAATTTTTTGGGGAGAAATTTCCCCTACTTCCGGATGATCCCAACGGAGCAGGGCTTCTATGCCGGTGATTTCCCCACTTTGCAGATGGATTTGGGGTTGGTAATGGAGAGTGAGTTGTCGTTTGGAAATCGCCTGTTGGAGCAGGTTTTCTAACCGGGCTTGGTAGAGGGCGGCGGTACTAAATTTGGGGTCATAGAATTGATAACTATTAAAGCCTTCCTGACGGACTTTTTGTAGGGCTGTGTTAGCCCTGGATAACAAATCCTCCGCCCGATCGCCATCGTTGGGATAGGCCGCAATGCCAATGTTGATGTTAAAAATAATTTCCCTTTCATTGATCACCAGGGGATTTTTCAAATGCTCTAAAATTCTGTCCGCTAGGCGAATGGGGTCTTGGGGGCTTTTAATTTTTGCCAAAATGATCACCAGGGTTGCTCCTTCCCATTGACCAATGGTGTCCCCGGAACGCATACATTCGGCGATCGCCTCGTGGAAGGCCATAAACACTTCATCCCCAAAACTGAAACCATAGGCCTGGTTAATACGATTGAATATTTCCAGGTGGACAAACATTACCCCCATTAAATATTCATGGTGGGCCGCCGCATCAATGGCTAGGGACAATTCCTTTTGTAAATTTATACGGTTGGGTAATTTGGTGATGGGGTCATACAAAGCTTGGTTGGCAAGGGTTTCGGAATAGGCTTGGCGTCCGTGGAGAGTCCGCGACACGAAACAATAAACCGATTTACCTTCCCACCGTTGTCGGTAAATATCCCCCTTTACCTGGATGGTTTGGCCGTCCCGATGACGATATTCCAAATCCGGTACAGGCAAACAATCCTGGGTTTCTAAATTAATTAGAATTTCCTCGATTACCGGTCTTTCCCCCGCCATTACCTGATACAAAGTCATGGTAACGATTTCCGAAGCTTCATAACCCAATAATTGGCAATAGGCCTCATTGGCTTCCAAAATCTGCTTAGTGTGGGCATCCACCAGCAAAAAGCCCGTGGGGGTATATTCCCGATAGGCTTGCAAACGATGGCGGAGATCAATAAAGTGCTTTTCCGTCGTGCGGTACTGGGTCACGTCATCTGCATAGCAACGTAAACGGGTGCGATCGGGGGTAAGAAAAACCCTTTGGTGGAAAATTTTATGGCCAACAGTCAGATCCCTTTCCAACTGCAAGCCCTCCCGCTCCAAAGGCAAATTTAATAGGCCCTGAATTAGGGGATGTTGCCCCTGGATTACCATTAGCTCCGGGAACAAGGACTGGGTAACCGCATTGGCATAAAGCACCTGCCCCGCCGTGGTCAACTCAACAATTAACTGGGAACTGTTTTCGCTCAGGGTGACTGAACTATTACTTTGGATAGTCGGACTCACTCTTAGATTGGGCAACTCACTGTTGTACACCACCACCGTCGAAAGGGCCGGACTTTCCCCCACCTCCACAGCTTCGTGGTCAAAGTCCACCGCTTCCTCAAAATCATTCTCCGCCAACACATCTTCAAAGTTCATCGGATCAACATAGGTTTCTCCCCCTGCTGGATTACCCACCGGGGCCTGTGGTTTATTGCCAAAGGGTTGGACCTCCGACTCCGTACTCAAATTCATAACGTGATAGCTGGCTTTTGATTTATTGCCAAAACGGATCACATCCCCATGCTCTAACTCATGGGAAAGACAATACTGCCCATTGACCACTATGCCATTTGTACTGCGTTTCCCCTGGAGATTACCGTCAATTAATCGATAGGTGTACTGACGATTGTGATAATCATTGACCCGAATTAGAGTGGCATGGTGCCGGGAAACCTGACGATCATAAATGGGAATGGCATTGTTGGGATCCCGGCCAAGGTCATAAGTATTTTCTTCCAAGGAAACAATGCGACGGGACTTCTGGTCCTCAATGACCAGGACGTGACGGACGATGGAGTCATTACTCATTGGTGGCATTGCTCAGGAAATGGTAGGGACAAGGGGACAAACTTAGACTCAATTAATCAATTAAACTGACTGGAAATCTGGGCCTGGGATTCCCCGTTCCAGCCTAAGAAAATAGGGTCTTTCCTGGCCTTGATGTCTGGGGTCTAGGACTGTCAAAGATCAATTTTAAATACATTTTTATTGAGAGACGTCGATAGGTTATTAATCCGGAGTTGGCACAACAAATACACAACAATGGGCATGGTGAAATACGTAATTACTAACGCTACCCAGTAAAATTTCACTCAAACCCCAACGACCCCGATGGCCCACCACAATAATATCCACATCATCTTGTTTGGCCCGCTGACAAATTATTTTCCCTGGGCTACCCAAAATTTGTTCAGCTTGGCAGTTAATGCCCAAATCCAAGCCCTGTTGACGGCGCTTCTCCAGGATTTCTAGCCCTTCTTTTTCAAAAGTCTGCCATTGTTCTTGCCACACTTCCATCGTCAACTCATTGCCCATGGCTGGATAGATTTCATCCATATTGACCGGAATGGGGATAGGACTGCCCTCTTCTTCGGCGGAGAGTACATGGAGCAATAGCAAAGATGCGCCGTAGGCTTGGGCTAGGGACAGTGCTTTTTCTAAAACCGTTTGACCAACGGGGGATAAATCCAGGGCAACCAGAATTTTGTGGAACAAGGTAATCCTCCAAATGTGTGAGGCAGTCAATAACTAATTTTCCCACAGATCCTCCGAAAGTAATCAGAGGCCATGGCCCGCAATAGGGAAGGATTTGACTAATTTTGATTAATTTAGATAAGTATTTTTAACTATACGTTGAACTCTTTTTGTTAAAATGCGTCGGAAACACCTTTCATAATCAACGAGAACCAGAATGAAGCTAATCCGTAAATACATTAGAGATATATTAGCTAGGGATCAAGATTTACTGTTCTTGTCTTTGCTGAAAAAATTTGAAAAATTAGTTTCTAAACTGTTGGCAGTTAGTTTGATAGCGGTGGTTTTTGTTTCTGTTTTCGATTTATTTAGGGTATTAGTGATTGAGTTACAAGGGGAACCCTTTGGTTTTTTTAATAAAACTTTAATCGAAATATTTGGTTTGTTTTTAAATATCCTCATTGCCCTGGAACTATTGGAAAATATTACGGTTTATTTAAAAGATAATGTTATCCAAGTAGAATTAGTGATTGTTACTGCCATTATTGCTGTGGCCAGGAAAATTATTATTTTTGATTTTAGTAAATACGAAGGCTTAGATTTATTAGCTTTGGGCTTTGCCATCCTGTGCTTGGCGACAAGTTTTTGGATGGTGAAAAGGTTGAATGTTAATATTAAACATTAAACAAGCATCAAGACTTACCACGATTCTGATAAATAGTTACGGTTTTGTATAGGTGTCAGCGATTGTTTTTGCCAATTGGGTATGGAGTTTATGGCTAGCTTTATAGGCTACAAAATGGGCTTGGGGAAGTTTTCCTAACAAACTTAAATCCCCCACTAGATCTAATAGTTTATGGCGCACTGGTTCGTCGGGAAATCGTAGGGGAGGATTGAGCCATTTCTCCTTGTCGCACACCAGGGCATTATCTAAACTGCCCCCTCTGATTAATCCTCTTTGCTTCAATTTTTCAATCTGATCGGCAAAGCCAAAGGTACGGGCCGGGGCGATCGCCGTAGCAAAGTCCTCTTGATCTGGATGCCAAGTAAACCATTGCTTACCAATGGGGCCATAGGGATAATCAACGCCGTAGCTAAAACGGGTATTTTCGCAGGGAAAGGCCGCCACAAAGGCATCACCGATCTGACAGACTAAGGGTTCCGTAACCACTATGGCCTTGTTTTTTTTCCCCCCCGGTTGGGGTCTAGTGCCAGTTTTGGCGATCGCCGTCAACCACTCCAGGGCAGAGCCATCTAGCAAAGGAACTTCTGGCCCATTAATTTCAATACGGAGATCGTCAATGTCCAAGGCCACCAGGGTAGCCAATAGATGTTCCACTGTCCTTACCGTAGCCCCCGGCTCCCCCAATTCTGTAGACAGGAGGGTTTCCTGGACATGTCCCAAATCCGCTGGAATAATTGGTTTTTGGGGCAAATCCACCCGCTGAAAATAACGGCCCTTCCCCGCCATTACTGGACAGAGGGTAACTATGGTTTCAATCCCGGAGTGGAGTCCAATGCCTTTGAATGTTACGGGAGCTTTGATGGTGTATCCCATGGGATTTAATTTTAATTAGGGGAGATAGCTGGACAGAAGTTTAGTTCACACCGCTGGGTTTTGCCGATTTCAGTTGGCCATCGTCGGTGCAAAGTCGAATTTAACACTAGAACATTTAAGTAAGCAAACACTATTTGAATTATTTGATCTGTTCAAGTTGAACTTTTTGGTTTAGCATCGAACACCAATATGATTAATAACTAAAACCCTATGAATTCATGATACCATAAGGTTTCTTTCTGAGTCCAAATTTATATTGATACCTAACTGGGCATTGAAGTACTAACTTTCTTTCAGCCGTCTAGGGAAAACCCCAGGAAAATTTAGTGAAATGATTCATGTGATAGGTATTGGCCTTGACGGCCCCAGGGGATTACCTAATAGTATATTGACTTTAATCCGTCAGGCAAAGGTATTGGTCGGTGGCGATCGCCATTTGAGTTACTTCCCAGAACATAGAGAAAAAACCTTAGTAATCAAAAAATTTACAACGGATTTAGAAACCCTTAAAGAAATAGCCCAAACATTAGAGGGCGAAGAAATAATTGTTGTTTTAGTCTCCGGCGATCCCCTTTATTATGGATTAGGGCGTTTATTGCTGGAGAAATTCCCCCCAGAAAATTTACAATTTCATCCCCATGTAAGTTCTATTCAGTTAGCTTTTAACCGCCTAAAAATACCCTGGCAAGACGCCACCATTATCAGTGCCCATGGGCGATCCAACGATCTACTAAAACAGGCTCTACAAAAGGGGGCTGAAAAATTAGCTATTCTCACCGACTCCCACAACCATCCCGGGGCGATCGCCGGTTTATGTCTTTCCCTGGGGTTAGCTACCACTTATCAAGCTTGGGTTTGTGAAAATTTGGGGGGGGCAGATGAACGGATCAAACAATTTGGCTTGGGGTCTTTGGCAGAACTAATGGCAACGGACTTTGCTCCCCTGAACGTGGTGGTGTTGGTTAAACAAAAAGCAGAAAATTTAACAATTAATCTCAACGAATTACCTATTTTTGGCATTCCTGACCATTACTTTGCCAGCTTTGGCGATCGCCCTGGCATGATTACCAAACAAGCCATTAGGGTACAAATTTTAGCCAGCTTAGCCCTACAACCGGAACAAATTCTTTGGGACATCGGGGCGGGTACCGGATCCGTGGCCATTGAAGCCGCTAGGCTATGCCACCAGGGAACAGTTTTTGCCATTGAAAAAACCGCCGCTGGGCAACGGTTGATTGAACGCAATGGTGAACGGTTTCAAGTTGAAAATCTGCAAATGATTGCCGGCTCTGCCCCCGAAGCTCTGGCTAATTTACCCAAGCCAGATCGCATTTTCATTGGTGGTAACGGTGGTCAGCTAATCCCCATTTTGACTGAGTGCCACAGGAATTTAAAACCCAAGGGTAGACTCGTCATGGCGATCGCCAGTTTAGAGCATTTAAGCATTGCTTCAGTATGGTTGGAAAAAAACCAATGGGAAATAAGCTTGCAACATTTACAGATTAGCCACAGCGTCAAATTTGCCGACTTAACCAGATTAAATCCCCTTAATCCTATCTATTTAATTTCTGCTAGGAAAAAATAATTTGGGAACCCGGTGCATTAATTTTTACAGGCAAAATTTGGTGATTTTTAAAAGTTTCCGCCAAACGGGGATGTACTGAAGGGGGAGCAAAAAAGAGCATAAACCCCCCAGCCCCAGCCCCCAGCAACTTACCGCCCCAGGCCCAGCTTCTTTACCCTGTTCGTAAATCTGATCAATCTCTCCGTTGGAAATACCGACATCTAAGCTCCGTTTAGCTTGCCAAGCTTTATCCAGTAACTCGCCAAAGGCAGAAAGACATTTATTTGTAGTTAAAATATCCCAACCCTGATCTACCATAGAGCGCATTAATTTTAATGTTTCCCGATTACTTCCCACCCGTTTTAATTGTTTTTCCACCACATTGGCCGCCCGCCTTTTAATGCCCGTGAAAACAATAAATATATGATCTTCAAATTCCGCCATGCGCTGGGGACTCATCATCACCCGGTTAACGATAATATCATCTTCTTTGCGAAATTCTACTAGATTAAAACCACCCATAGCCGCCATTAATTGATCTTGGCAACCAACCCTATCTTCCACTAAATGTCTTTCCACATAAATTGCTTCATAGGCTAAATCCAATGGTCTGATGAATTCCCCCTTAAAAGAATGTAATGCTTGGAGCAAAGATACAGTAAAGGCAGAGGAAGAACCTAACCCAGTAAACGCCGGTAAATCCGCCACGTTATGCAACTCAATATCCTTTTCTAAATTACAAAATTTTAAGCATTCCCGAAAGACTCGATGCTCCATTTCCGTTGGAGTCTTTACCAATTCCACTTTACGGTAGGAAACACGAACGGAATAATCAAATAAATGACTTAAAAATGGACTAGCGGTAACATAGGAAAATTTATCGATCGCCGTGGCCAATACCGCCCCTCCATGCTGGAGAAAATACTCAGGATAATCAGTTCCCCCACCAAAAAAACTAATGCGGACAGGGGCACGGGAAATCAGCATGGGTTTTGAAAAACTAAAAATCAATGGCAAATATATTATTGCCGAACGAGGGGTAAATCTCACGGAATAATGCCCCAGGCCCCAACCAAACCATTCCTTGGAGTATGTTTGGAAAGTTTTAGTTTATCCCCTAAATCGACCCACTAAAGCTCCGGCAATATTGGAAGATTTGTATCTAGTCCCCCCATTGGAGGGTCAGGGGAGCTTTCCAAATATCTTCATTAGTAAGGAAATCCGTCCCAAACCTAGGGAGTTTTCCCTATCAACGGCGTAGATAAAGTCTGGCAGAATCTAATGTATAGTTTCCCAATTACGACTCCCCATGAAATTCTCCCTTGAATCCCTCTACGGCTGGTATCGTCAAATGCTCAACAATCCCCGGTACCGCTGGTGGATCGTGTTGGGTACCCTGGTTTACCTCCTCAGCCCCATTGACTTCCTTCCTGATGTCTTTCCCGTAGTGGGTTGGATTGACGATGGTTTAATCGCCACCCTACTGATCTCGGAAGTTTCCCAAATACTGCTCAGCGGTTTGAAAAATAAATCCTTCCGCAAAGAGGTTGACGAAGAGCCCGCTGTTGAAGTGGTAGTGCAAGACTTTTCCGCAAACTAGGGGCGACCATATCAAAGGAAATTTAAGCCATGGAGGGGTACAGCTAAAATCCCGGCTGAAACCTCCATGTCTTGCCTCCCTAGGTACCATGTCTTATCATTCTCAAAGAGACCTTCTCGTTGAAAAACATCCTTGCAAATGGCGGTTAATAGGGTATGACCAAGATTGAAACCAGAACCGAACCGATGGTGCTTAATATGGGGCCCCATCACCCGTCTATGCACGGGGTATTGCGGTTGATTGTGACCCTGGACGGAGAGGATGTGGTGGATTGTGAACCGGTGATTGGTTATCTGCACCGGGGCATGGAAAAAATCGCTGAAAACCGCACCAATATCATGTATGTGCCCTACGTTAGCCGCTGGGACTACGCCGCCGGGATGTTCAACGAGGCCATTACCGTCAATGCACCGGAAAAACTAGCTGATATTGAAGTTCCTAGGCGGGCCCAGTATATCCGGGTGATTATGCTGGAACTGAATCGTATCGCCAATCACCTGCTCTGGCTTCGCCCATTCATGGCCGACGTCGGGGCCCAAACCCCGTTTTTCTACATCTTTCGGGAACGGGAAATGATCTATGACCTCTGGGAAGCCGCTTCCGGTATGAGGTTAATTAATAACAACTATTTCCGTATTGGTGGGGTGGCGGTGGACTTACCCTACGGTTGGAATGATAAGTGCGAAGACTTTTGTGATTATTTCCTGCCCAAAGTAGATGAGTACGAAAAGTTAATTACCAATAACCCAATTTTCCGCCGCCGGGTGGAAGGGGTAGGCACCGTTACCAGGGAAGAGGCCATCAACTGGGGTTTATCCGGGCCCATGCTCCGGGGGTCTGGGGTGAAATGGGATTTGCGAAAAGTAGATCGTTATGAATGCTATGACGATTTTGATTGGGAGGTGCAATATGAAACCGCTGGGGACTGTTTTGCCCGTTACCTAGTGCGAATCCGGGAAATGCGGGAGTCTATTAAAATCATTCGTCAAGCCCTGAAGGGGATTCCCGGCGGCCCCTACGAAAATCTGGAAGCAAAACGACTCCAGGAAGGGAAAAAGTCGGAATGGAATGATTTTCAGTACCAGTACATTGCTAAAAAAGTAGCCCCTACTTTTAAGATCCCCGCGGGGGAACACTATGTTCGCCTGGAAAGCGGCAAGGGGGAATTGGGTATTTTCATCCAAGGTAATGATGATGTTTTCCCCTGGCGCTGGAAAATTCGTTCGGCGGATTTCAATAACCTACAAATTTTGCCCCATATCCTTAAGGGGGTAAAAGTGGCGGACATTATGGCCATCCTGGGGAGTATTGACATCATCATGGGATCGGTAGACCGCTAATTTGTTAATTGAAAATCCCTTTCGTAACTTTTACCTTTAAGAACGTGTTTGAAAAGACCCCTGCCCAGAATTGGGGATTAGGGGGCAGATCATAACTTTTAAAACAGGCTCTAATACCTTGAAGTCAAACCTTAAACCTAAATTTGATACGGCTAAGTTCAATTGGAACCCTGCGTTCCTCATCGTTGGCATTGGGGCCTGCGTTGCCCTGTCGGCCTTTGTTAGTTACAAGCTGGGAGATGCGGCCCTGGAAGGGGTGGTTCAACCGGTAACTAATCCCATCCACCAGTCCGCTAAATCAGCAAAGGAAGGGGAAAAAGATACCCCTTCGACAAAATTTACACCGGTAAATATTGAAAAAGTATCCAAAGATACTAGGGCCTATATTAAAAAGCAACAAAAGACATCTCCAAAAGAAACAGCAAATTCCTCCGACGGGGATGCAGAAAAGGATGGAGATCAGGCTAAAGCCGGGACTGATACTGAAAAAAAGCCCTAAATTCAGAGTCGGTTTCCACTTCCTCTGGAGTCCAGGGTGAATCCGTGATGATGAAAGTTGACCGGGTGGTTCAGGATGGAGGGGGTTTGCGGTTATCGGTGAGCCTGCAGAATAATGGTGCTGATCCGGTGGAGTTTTTGTATAGTTTTTTGGAAGTGAGGGATCAGAACAATAATTTGCTTAGTTCCTTCACGGAATCCCTACCCCAATCCCTGCCCGGCGATCGCCAGGTTTACCCCGGTACCATCGAGTTATTTGGCCCATTGCCGGAGTCGGTTACCAGTGTTTCCGTCCGTTTGGCCAGTTACCCTGACGAAAAGGTTAAATTACAAGTTAACGCCATTCCCATTCCTAAGTCTTAATGGGAGTTTGGTCCATGGCAATTTTCCTTGGATAGGTACCTTTTTTGAATCCTGAAATGCCTATATATCAAGGGTTTTGCATTACCTTGCTAGGTTGAACTCCGCTATATGTCAAAGACATTGCAGTTATGACCATATTTTTTAATTGACTAAATCATTGACCATGCAATCGCCAACTTTGGCCTTTCCCAACTCCCGCACCGCTTTACCAAGTTTTAACCCTCCTTGGTATCTATCATCGGGGCTGGCCATGACCCTCTACACCGCATTTGTGGCTAATGATCTTTGTTTACGCTCAGCCCAGCAGGGAGAACCCCAATACATTGCCCAGGTGATGACCGGCTCCCAGGCCGTTCCCCTTTATACCTGGCGATCGCCAATGCCAGCCGGAGCTAAGGGGACATTAATTCTCACCTATGGCATTACGGGGTCTTTGGAAGATCAGGGATTTTTGCGACAGTGGGCAAGGTGGGCCCATGAACGCAATTATGGGGTGATTTTATTCGACTGGCGGGCCCATGGTAAAACGGCGGAACTTTCCCCTACTCTCACTTCCGATGGTCTGTACGAGGGAGAAGACTTTGTCCACCTGGCAGTCCAGGCAAAAGCTTTGGGCTATTCACCCCCCTTTTGGTTTGGGGGCTATTCCCTGGGAGCACAGTTATCTCTTTGGGGGATTTATAAAGGGCAAACCATGGGGGACTGGGCAAATAATGTTGATTTATCAGACCTACACCCAGGAGAAATTGGTGGCGGCATCGCTATTTGTCCCAGCTTAGATTCGGAACGTTCCCTTAGTTATTTAATTAACCATCCCGTGGGTCGTTATTTAGAAAAGGCGATCGCCAAAAAGTTGAAGGAATTGGCTTGGAAATTGCACCGATACCATCCGGAATCCTTTGACCCTAAAGCCATTGGACGGGCTGATAGCATTTGGGGCTTTGACCATAATTTGGTAATCGATCGCCTCGGTTTTGCCTCCGTGGAGGACTATTACACCGCCAGTAGCGCCCTACCCTTGTTGCCTAAACTGGAAAAACCAACTTTTATCCTCTACGCCGAAGATGATCCTTTGTTTGCTCCCAGCCTTGGGCAGGAGTTACGATCACTCCAAAATAATTTAGCGGTGGTGGATTTACACCTAACTCCCCAGGGTGGCCATGTGGGCTACATCAGTAGTAAACAGTGTCAAAAGGAAAACCAGGATCCTGATGAAAATTGGGCCATCCACCGTTCTCTAGATTGGCTGGATAACCAACAGTAATTTTCGAGGTATTAACTAAGATCTAGTTCAGGGGGCAGAATGCCATATTGATGGAGTTATTAATGAACGGTATGAGAAGAGGTAGAAAATGCTATGGATGAGGAAAGAAACCCATAATGTCTTACAAATCAGGGCGGCAATAATTAGTCATAAATGGGAAGAAAAATAGTTAAATTTTAGTGTTGCCTAAGAAAAATAAATCAGCGTAAAAATTATTGTTTTTATAACAAATATTTACGCTTTCAAGACAACTTTTAGAATCATTAATTTTCCTAGCGTTGGTTGATGGCCTGTTCTGTTTTTTCATCAAACAGATGGATTTTTTGTGGGTCGATCGCCAGCCAGAGTTGTTCTCCCACCTGGAGTTGATGATCCGGAGCAATGCGGGCCTGCAGGGTGAGGCTAGGTTCCGTAACCAAATGGGCGTAAATAAAGGTGTCGTTTCCCAGGGCTTCCACCAAATCCACCTCTACGGGGAAAGCATTGGAACCTTCAGAACTAGGGGCAAAATTTTCCGGCCGTACCCCCAAAATCAAAGAACGCCCCACGTAGGGAGCCACCAAACCATGCCAGGATTCGGGCAAAGTCAGAGCAAAGGCAGGATGTTGCAACACCGTAGCCGATGCCACTTTGAGGGTAAAAAAGTTCATCGGGGGAGAACCAATAAATTCCCCCACAAAACGGTTCGCCGGTTGATTGTACAAAGTTAGGGGCGAGGCAATTTGTTGGATTACCCCTTGGTTGAGCACCGCTATGCGATCGCCCATGGTCATGGCTTCGGTTTGATCGTGGGTGACGTAAATGGTGGTGATGCCCAGTTGCCGCTGGATTTTAACAATTTGACTGCGGGTTTCTGCTCGTAATTTGGCATCCAGGTTGGATAGGGGTTCGTCCATTAAAAAGACCTGGGGATTCCTGGCGATCGCCCGACCGAGGGCCACCCGTTGCTTTTGTCCACCGGATAATTGTTTGGGAAGCCGGTCTAGTAAATGGTCAATCTGGAGTTGTTCCGCCACCTGGGTTACCCTCTGAGACAAAATCTTTTCCTGGGGGGGAAGGTAGTGCAAAGCTTTGGGTAAGGGTTTGGTAATGCCCCGTAAACTGTCCCCCAACCACCGGGGTAGTTGATCTTGGGAACTGTCTCCCCTGTTCTGATCCGGCATCCGCCGCAGACCAAAAGCGATATTGTCGTACACGCTCAGGTGGGGATAGAGGGCATAGCTTTGGAACACCATGGCAATGTCCCTCGCTTTGGGGGGTAAATCGTTTACCCGGCGATCGCCAATGTAAATTTGGCCCCCGGTGACGGTTTCCAACCCAGCAATGAGACGCAGGAGGGTACTTTTACCACAACCAGACGGCCCCACCAGCACCATAAATTCTCCGTCGGCAATCTCCAGGTTAATGGCCTTGAGCACGTTAACGGTGCCCTTGTCATCGGCTTTTTTGCCACCCTGTTGGGGGAAACTTTTATAGAGATTTTCGACAATTACCTGAGCCACAGTGGGAACCGAAATCAATGTACATCAAGGCATCCTAGCACCTTAATCGGAGCTATTTGGAGGAATTGGGGAGGATCCATTCACCCTTGCAGAATTTGTCTCAGACTAGCTTCTAGGGTGGGGGCTTGGAATTTAAAATCCGTTTTGGCGATCGCCTCTGGTAATACCCGTTGACCTTCCAGCACCAACTTGGCCGCTTCCCCCAATAAAAATTCCAGGGCAACATCCGGCACTGGCAACCAGGAAGGTCGTTGCAATACTTCCCCCAGGGTATGGCAAAATTCCTTCATCTTGACTGGACTAGGAGCTGTGGCGTTAAAGGTTCCCTGGAGGGTGGAATCCGTTAAAGCCTTGTCGATCAAAGCAACCAAATCCCGGCGATCAATCCAGGAAAACCATTGCTCCCCACTGCCCAAGGGGCCCCCGCAAATAATTTAAACGGCGGTAACATTTTGCCCAAGGCTCCTCCATCGGCCCCCAACACAATGCCAATACGGAAAATTACTAATCTCACCCCCAATTGTTGTACTTGCTGGGCCGCGTGCTCCCAGGCCTCACAAACCTCCGCCAGAAAATCTTCCCCGGCTCCACTGCTTTCCGTAAAAGTTTCTGTTTCGCTGGTGCCGTAGTAACCAATGGCTGAACTGGAAATCATCACCGAGGGCTTATGTTCTGCCTTGGCGATCGCCTCCACCAACTTTTCTGTCCCTAATTTACGGCTATCAAAAATGGCTGTTTTGTAAGCATTAGTCCACCGCTCTGAAATGGGTTCCCCCGCCAAATTAATCACCGCATCCTGGCCATTAACCTGATCCTGCCAGGCACCGCTTTCCGTTGCTTCATAGGCGATCGCCGTTAGGTTAGGAAAAGCTGTGGCAGGAAAAAGCCTTCGGGTCTTTTCAGGATCCCGCACCAAAAGGGTCAACCGATGGCCCCCCTGATGCAACATCGGCACTAATGATCGCCCCACAAAGCCCGTCGCCCCAGTCAAAAGAATTTTCATTGCTTCTCCCCCACCAATGGGAAACCTCAAACTTCCCAATCTTAGCGGAACTGTCCTGACCAACGCTAAAATCGGGGGCTTCCTATGGAGTGAGCTAAAATAAAGACTTGGATTCTGCTGTCAATGTCCCCTAGAGGATTGCCGTAATGATTGAGATGAGAGTAGCTGGCATTGCCCTCGATGCGGTGAGTCGCAGTCCCATAGTTTTGCTTAAGGATGGCTCCGATCGCCGGGCATTACCGATTTACATTAGTCAAGATCAAGCTCGCTCGATCATTGCCGCCATAGAAAACCAAAAACCGAGCCGTCCCCTTACCCATGACCTCATGGTGAATCTGCTTGGCACCTGGGGAGTAGAACTGCAAAAAATCATTATCCATTCCCTCCAGGACAATACCTTCTATGCGGTGCTGTCCTGCGTCAGGGGAGATGAAGTTAAGGAAATTGATTGTCGCCCCAGCGATGCCATTTCCCTGGCATTACGCATGGATAGCCCTATTTGGGTGATGGAAGAGGTGGTGGCCGATGCTTCCATTCCGGTGGATCGCGACGCAGATGAAGAAGAAAGACAGGCCTTTCGGGATTTCCTTGATAACGTTAGCCCGGAAGCCCTGATCAAACAAGCAAGGTTAAGCTCCGACAGCTTTGAAAAGGAATCTGATAGTTAATAATTAAACGATATTTTCAACAAAATTAGCCAAGATTTGTAGCCCCAGCGTAGAAGATTTTTCCGGGTGGAACTGCACTGCCATCAAATTATCCCTGGCGATCGCCGCTGTAACTTTTTGACTGCCGTGGGTAACCGTAGCTGAGACCACATCGGCATCCAGGGGATCAACAAAATAGGAATGGACAAAATACACCTGGGGATCCGCAGGAAGATTCTGCCATAGGGGTAAACTCCGTTGTTGGAACTCAAGGGCATTCCAGCCCATATGGGGAATAGTTAATCCTGGCTCCGACTGGAAATGACGTACTTTCCCCGGAATAATTCCCAACCCTGGTTCCTGCCCTTCCTCCGAGCTATCAAATAAAATTTGTAACCCCAAACAAATACCCAAAAAAGGTTTCCCCTCGGCGATCGCCGTTTTTAGCACCGACTCCAAACCCCTTTCCCTGAGATGTTGCACCGCCGGATCAAAGGAACCCACTCCAGGCAGAACAATGGCCGTAGCCCCCGTAATTTCCCCCGGCTGATCCGTCACCACCGGAGTTGCTCCCACCTTCTCCAAACCTTTACAGACGGAGTGAAGATTACCCATATCGTAGTCAATAACGGCGATGTAACCCATGGAAAAATTTTGCTTTTTGCTCTAGAAACTTAAAAAAAACATATCCAAGACTGGACTGTCAAAACAACTATCTTATCGCCAACTAATTACCGTCTCCGCTTGGAGTGGGGCATCACTGTGCGCCAATTGGTCTTCGCTAACTTCAACTGTTCTGGGGAAATCATCGCCATGCTCAGATCAGTCCCGGAAAAATTAGCTCCCTGGAGATTGGCATATCTGAAATTTACCCCCCCCAAATTAGCACCCCTCAGATCTGCCCCCCGTAGATCCGCATAGCCAAAATAGGCATCACTTAAATTAGCATCCTTAAACACCACATTTTTAAGCCTAGCTTTACCAAAATCGGCCCTGGTTAATTCCGCTTGCTCAAAATTGGCATTAGTTAAATTGGCTTGATAGCAGTTAATGCCGGGGATAAAGGATTTAGCCAGGACAATTCCCACTAAATTCTGGTCTGCAAAATTTCTGTTCCCCTGGGAATACTCTGCCAAAAAACTAGCACTATTCCAGCGTTTAATTTCTGGTTTATCGCTGGCTGCAGGCTTTTCCTCTTCCCGCGGAGAAATCCTTTTTTGGTTAGTCAGATTGTAATCAATACCTTCTACCCCTCCCCCAACCCCCATCTCAAGGGAGGGGTCTGGCTTAACCTTCGTTATTGGTTCATTGGCATCCTTAGATTTGTCTTTTTTAGGGATGGTAGATCTAGTAGCCCTTGTGCGAATACCCGTGTTGAAATGGCTAGAACTAGGGGAATTAGATCTTCTTCTAACATTTAAATTGGTTTTAGGATCACCTCGGTCTAGAGGCCCATTTTGGGGTTGTTTAATGCCCGTAACGGCTGTGTCGTCGCCCCCGGTTGCGCTGGGAAGCATAGTAGAAACTATCCCCTGCATCATGCCATCTTCATAGGACACCATTTCCAAAGCGTCCAAAACCTCCTGGGCACTCTTATAACGGTGGCGAACAGAAAGCTCCAACATTTTACGAATCACTTCAGCAAACTTGTTAGAAACAGTAACGTGTTTTTCCCAGTCCATTTCCCCCGTTTGACTGTTACAGTCAATTTCTTTTGGGGTTTTTCCCGTCAGTAAATAGAGACAGGTTACCCCAGCCGCATAAATGTCACTGGAATAAACCGGTCGCATGGCCATTTGTTCCGGAGGTGCAAATCCCGCTGTTCCCACTGCAAAAGCCGTCAAGGCAGTTTGACCGGAGGTACTGGAGGCTAAAACCGAGTCAATTTGGTTTTTCACTGCCCCAAAGTCGATGAGCACCAGTTTTTGATCCGTTTGTCGTCGGATTAAGTTAGCGGGCTTGATATCCCGATGAATTACTTTCTGGGAGTGGATGTAGTCAAGGATCGGTAACAGCTCCGTCAGAAATTGTTTGACACTGCCTTCGGTAAAAGTGCCATTTTTTTTGACTTCCTGGTGTAAGTTATGACCTTTAACGTATTCCTGGACTAGGTAAAATTCTTTGTCATCCTCAAAATAATCGAGTAACCGGGGCACTTGGGGATGATTACCTACCCGACCGAGGGTTTGAGCTTCCCGCTCAAAAAGTTCCTTCGCCATCCGGAAAACGTTGGGATCATCGGTCTGGGGTCGTAACTGTTTAACTACACAGATGGGGGTCCCCGGTAGTCCCACATCCGCCGCCGCATAGGTAGCCCCAAACCCCCCTTTACCCAATAAGCCTAGGGTTTGGTAACGACCATTGAGCCGCAGGCTCCCCCCACAGGCCTGGCACACCTGCACGTTGTTAGGATTCTTTGGATGAGGACAGGAGGGGTTGACGCAGAAACTCATTCCAGGTGACCAAATGGCTTAATTTTTTCTGAATTGTCTAATAATTTTTTGGGACTTTCCGAAGACTCTCCGAAGCCTACTGGGGGTTGGAAGCTCTTCCATTTTAGGCTACCCAGCAAGAAAACTTTGCTGACCCATGGTGGTATTTTAATTGGGTGTTTGAATTTCCTGAACTTTCTGGAGAACTGTTTTAGGAAATTGCCTGGGGTCAACCGGGGAGAATCCCCTCTAACGATACAATGGATGCCGCTAGCGATAGTAGGAATTGTTAGGAATTAACGGTAAGGAAAACCATGCGTATCTCTGTCCATTGGCTTCAATCTCTGGTTGAATTGCATTTGCCCCCGGAGGAGTTGGCGGAGTTATTGACGATCGCCGGTTTGGAAGTGGAGGAAATCGAAGACCGTCGGAGCTGGGCGGCGGGGGTGGTGCTGGGGAAAGTATTGCAAAGGGAAAAGCACCCCAATGCGGATAAGTTAAGCGTCTGCGTAGTGGATATTGGGGAAGCGGAACCTTCCACTATTGTTTGTGGGGCCCCCAATGTAAGGGCTGATATTTTGGTGGCGGTGGCGACCCTGGGGAGTTATTTACCCAAAGTGGATCTGAAAATTAAACCAGCCAAATTACGGGGGGTAAAGTCCTCTGGCATGATTTGTTCCCTGGCAGAGTTGGGCTTAACCAAGGATTCGGAAGGTATTCACATTTTTGAAGGGGTGGATTTACCCTTAGGAAGTCCTGTATCCCCCTTACTGGGTTTAGACGATGTAATTCTGGAAATTAGTCCCACTGCTAACCGGGCCGATGCGTTGAGTATGGTGGGGGTGGCCCGGGAAGTGGCCGCTTTAACGGGGGGCAAGTTAAGTTTGCCGGAGGTAAAGGAAGTGTCCGTGCCCCAGGCTGATTTAACAGTTAACGTCCAGGAACAGAATGCTTGCCCCGCCTACATCGGCACAGTAATCAACGGCGTAAAAATTGCCCCTTCCCCGGAATGGATGCAACGGCGTTTACTGGCGGCGGGAACAAGACCCATTAACAATGTGGTGGATGTGACCAACTATGTCCTCCTGGAATGGGGCCAACCCCTCCATGGTTTCGACAAAAATAAATTGCAAACCTTGGTGGGAAATGACTCAATTACCCTGGGGGTTCGTTTTGCCCAGGCGGGAGAAAAGTTATTAACCCTGGACGATCAAGAGCGGACTTTACAGCCCCAAAATTTATTAATTACCGCTAACGATAAAGCCGTGGCGATCGCCGGTGTGATGGGGGGCGGGGAAACGGAAGTGGATGAAAATACCCAAAATTTAATCCTGGAAGCGGCCCTCTTTGATGGGGTAACTATCCGCAAATCCAGCAAAGCGATTAATCTCCGCAGTGAATCTTCCACCCGCTATGAACGGGGGGTCAACCAATGTGAACTAGAAGTGGCCCTCCAGCGGGCGATCGCCTTAATTCAGGAGTTGGCCGGGGGAGAAGTTATTGACCAAGGCAAAGCCGACCAACGACAAAATTTAGACGGGGCCGTAATTACCCTGCGCTTGCATCGTCTCCAGCAACTATTGGGTAAAGTTAATACCCCCCAGGGTGTTGGGGATATTACCGCCGCCGATGTGGAAAGAATCCTTGCGGATTTGGGCTGTGGGTTGAGTTTGATCAACACCGAAGCAAACCCTACCTGGAACGTGCAAGTTCCCTCCTACCGTCAGCGGGACATCGAACGGGAAATTGACCTCATCGAAGAAGTGGCCCGGCTCTACGGCTACGACAATTTCTGTGAACAGTTACCCCCCAATCCCATTCCCGGTGGTCTATCCCCCGCCTACCAAGCAGAGTTGCTGTTGCGGGAAGTCTGTCGGGGGGCGGGTTTAACGGAAGTTGTTCACTATTCCTTGGTTAAACCCCAGGGCCCGGAAGTTGTCCTGGCTAATCCCCTATTTGCAGAATATTCTGCCCTGCGGACTAATTTGTTAGATGGCTTAATCACCGCCTTTGCCAATAACCAAGCCCAAAACAATGGAGCTTTAAACGCCTTTGAAATTGGTCGGGTCTTCTGGCAAAACGATGGGGACATTGAGGAAGCGGATCACCTAGCCGGAATTTTGGGGGGAACCCAAACTAGCGTGGGACTATGGCTCCAGGGCGGTAAGCCCCAGCCCCTGGGGTGGTACGACGCCAAGGGGTTACTAGATGCAATTTTCCAACGTTTAGGAGTGGAAATTATTTACAGCGGCGATCGCCAGGATCCAAGATTACATCCCGGCAGAACGGCCCTATTAACCTGCAACGGGGAAGTGCTAGGGCGATTTGGCCAACTCCATCCCCAACTACGGCAAGACAAGGGTTTAATTGATGAAGTTTACGGTTTTGAATTGGCCTTAACCCCCCTCTATAAAGCCATGGCTAGCCAAACCTTAGCCACTCCCCACTTCCAGCCCTACTCCACCTATCCCGCCGTGGCCAGGGATTTAGCCCTCTACGCTCCCCTGGAATTAACGATGGCGGAATTGAGTCAAGCCATGGTCAAAGCCGGTGGTAATTTACTGGAACAGGTGGAACTGTTTGATGAATATAAAGGAGATTCCGTGCCGGACGGCCAACGCAGTCTCGCCTTCAGTTTGGCCTATCGAGCTGGCGATCGAACCCTCACCGATGCTGATGTGGAACCAGTCCATAACAAAATTCGGGAAGCCCTAACCAAACAATTTGCGGTTAGTTTACGGAGCTAGAACCGGAACCCCCAATTACCTTCTTTTTGCCAAAGTCCCGAGGGAAAGACTGGGGCAGATTGTAGTGCCAAGTTGTTCTTTATCGAAAACCTACAAGTCTAGGAAAAAGTTATCGGACAACTGGTAAACCTTGGCAATGTCCAACAAGAAACTTAAACATTGTTCCGGATCCATGGCATCGGGGCGGAGGGTGGTGAAGCCGGAATATTTCAAAATTAATGTTTTTACCTGATCCGTCGCCAAGTCATTAATGCTGATGGCCTGCATAGACCAAACTTCAAAGTTTCTTTTTTTAATAGGTAAGCATTCAATAATTCTAGGGGTGTGATGGCGTTCATCCTGGACAATGCGATGGTAAGTTTCATTGACCTGTCCACATCCTCCTTCCAACACCTGTAGGAAAGCTGGTTTGCTGTAGCAGAGTAAACCCGTAATACCGTTAGTGGGGTTATTTTTTTGGGAAGATTCTAAGATATCTTTTAAGTCCTGGGGTTTTAGACTAGGGATAGCTTGACTACTATAAATTAAACGGTACAAACTCATACTATTAATAATTGTGGTTGGATTTAAATTAAGATTACTAAGATTACTTAGTATAGATTAGAAAGAATAGCTTTGGACTGTACAGAAAAGATCACTTCGATGAATCACCACCTTTTTTGGATGGTAGTAATTCGTTAACCTTATCCAGTAACTCCTGGGGAAGAAAAGGTTCACTTAGATAACCAGAAGCTTGGCAAAGTTTAGTGCGAATACTGGTCACTAAATTATTGCCCTTACCCAACAGCAAAATAGGTACATTTTTGAGTTGATTGGACTTACGGCAGAATGAACAAAGTTGATAGCCGTTCATGTCCGACAAATCAGTGTTTATGATAATCAGATCGGGGGGAGAATTCAACAAAACCGTCAAAGCCCGGAAAGGATCATCCAGAATTGAGGGACGAAATCCCCCTTTATCTAGGGAGTAACTCATCATACGTTGGTGGGCATCCCTTTGATCCACATAGGCCACCGCCAGGCGATCGTCCGTCTGAATCTCCTGGTAGGAAAGCATTTTGATTTCCCCGGTTTTAATCAGGGGTTGGAGCATTAGGGCCAAATCCAAGGTGCTAATTTCCAGTTGGCTAGCAATTTCATATAAGCAATTTAAATTTTCCAGGCAACTGTGAAGTCTTTTGAACCAATGCTGGCCATGGAGATTATTTTGGGCCAGGGCTCGACGCAAAGTATCCCAATTTTCCACTAAGGGCCGCTGGAAAGGCGAATTAATGTAGGAACGCAGTTGCCACCAGTAGCGAATTTTATGTTTGATGGGAATGGTGGTTTTCTCTAGGTCGAGGTTCAAAAACAATTCGCTCAGTTCTTTTTCTTGGCTAAAGCGATAGGAGGTTTTTGGCAAAGATAGTACCTGTACCAACGCTTCTTGGGTGGCTTGGGTCAAAATTGAGCGGGTTTGCTGAAAGGAAAAAACATCCTTTTTCCATAGTTCAGAAAGGTACAGATAATCGTCCTTAATTTTTGTTGGTACCTGAATGCCCCTCTGGCGGAGGGTACTCCCAATTAAATAATTAATCCTTTCCGCACAACCATTGGCACTGTTAGCCAGATGGATACGACCGTCCCCCAGATAAACTTGCCAGTAAACGAATTCATCAAAGGGATTCTGGATGATCAGCTTGCCGGTGGCTTCCTTGGCGACCAAAGAGTGGAGTAACTGGGCGGGAATAGCCTGGTAAAGGGGAGTATTATCGGGGGAAGACGATGACAAGACGGAACTGCTCATTGCGAAGGTTTGATGGTGGGGAGAAATATAATTTAGGTTAACTTGTTAACTTATGGAAAAATTTCTAAATCGACACGAGGGAAGATTGTTCTACGAAAGAGGAGTTTTGGAAAAAAGTAGTGGCATCATCCAGACCCAGGGGACGGCTAAAAAGATAACCTTGGCCATAGTCGCAATCCATAGTATTGAGCATATCTAATTGTTTCTCGCTTTCCACCCCTTCTGCAACAATTTTTAAGGCCAAACGGTGACCAAGTTCGATAATACTTTGAAGAATTATCTGATTTTTTTCTTTGGTTAAAAGTTCATCTAAAAAAGATTTATCTATTTTTAAAGTATGGAGAGGTAAATCTTTTAGATAAGAAAGGGATGAATAACCGACTCCAAAATCATCAATGGCTATTTTTAGCCCTAATTCATTAAGCTGATTAAGGCGATTAATGACTTGGCCTGGTTCCTGTAACATTAAGCTTTCCGTCACTTCCAATGTCAATTCCTGGGGATCCATCTGGGTTTCTTGAAGGATTTTTTTTACTTGTTGAATTAAATTACTTTCCTGTAATTGTCGTAGGGAAAGATTAACGGATAATTTAAAAGGAGGAATTCCAATAGCTATCCATTTTTTATATTGAAGGCAACTTTGTTTTAATACCCAATAACCTATGGGAACAATCAGACCTGTTTTTTCCGCAATGGGAATAAATTCGGCGGGGGAGATGAAACCAAGGCGGGGATGGTTCCAACGAATTAAGGTTTCTACCCCCAGTAAGTTGCCGGTTTTTATTTCAATTTGGGGTTGGTAATTGAGATGAAATTTATCCTGTTCGAGGGCTTGGGTCATGGCCCAGGCTAAGTCCTGAACATAATCCCCGGTAGCTTTATTGTTTTTAACGTTAACGTGTTCCCCTTTATGGCCTAATGCAGAACCTAAATGACGAATCCACTTCGATAAATCTGCCAACATTTGTTGAGGTGAGGATACAAAACTGAGGAGGTTAATGGGATGCCAATGGCGATTTGTGGCGCTATGGCGAAGCAGAAAATTCATAGCATTTGTCGTCTATGCCAAATGGAATAGAAAGTATAAATAACTGATAAGGAGATAGGATTTATTGCCAAAATCAAGTCCGTCTCCAAATTTTTAAAAATTATAATATTGATAAACCTTAACGTGATTCAGGGAAAAAATTCAATGGTCACTAGTTTTAGTTGTCTCGGATTCCATCCTTATGATCTTACAGCTTTTGGCCCGGAAATGCTTGGGCAATGGGCATCCGCCAACCACTACCAAAGGCCCGATCCGTCACCTTTAGCCCTGGGGCCGCCTGGCGACGTTTAAATTCTGATTTTTTTACTAATTGGCAAATTGTTAGTACGATTTGTCGATCAAATCCTGCTCCAATAATCTCCTGGGGAGATTGATGCTTTTGGAGCAGTCGTTCTAAGATGCTGTCCAAAATATCGTAGGGGGGCAGGGAATCGGCATCTACCTGGTCGGGTTTGAGCTCGGCACTGGGAGGTTTGGTTAACACCTGGGGGGGGATGATTACTGCTTCCTGGTTGAGCCAATGGCAAAGTTCAAATACTTTAGTTTTAGGTACATCGGCGATCGCCGCTAGGCCACCATTCATGTCGCCGTAGAGGGTGCAGTACCCCACTGCTAGTTCAGACTTATTGCCGGTGCTTAGTAGTAAATGGCCAAATTTGTTGGCGATCGCCATGAGGAGATTACCCCGGATGCGGGACTGGAGATTTTCCTCGGCAATGCCAAAGGAAGTTCCTTGGAATAGGGGATCGAGGGCTTGGTCGTAACTTGCCATCAAATTACCAATGGGAATAATCTGGGTGGCAATGCCCAAATTTTTTCCTAACCCTAGGGCATCGGCCACGGAATGATCGGAGCTGTAGGGGGAAGGCATTAAAATTCCCAGCACATTGTCCTTGCCCAGGGCCGCCACGGCGATCGCCGCCACCAGGGAAGAATCAATGCCACCACTCAAACCTAAAACCGCTTTGGTGAAGCCACATTTTTTAAAATAATCCCCCACCCCTAACACCAGGGCTTGCCATAGTTCTTCCGGGGGAGAAGCTGGTAAATCAGCGGATTTTTCAGCGTACAATTGTTGGCTTTGGTTATCGTAGGTAATTAATCCCAGGTGTTCCCGAAACAATGGCGATCGCCCAATAATTTCCCCCTGGTTATTAACCGCAAAACTGCCCCCATCAAAAATCAAATCATCGTTGCCCCCCACTTGGTTAACATAAATTAAAGGCAGATTAAATCTTTTTGCACTATGGCTAATCAGGGATTCCCGTAAACGATGCTTACCACAACTGTAGGGAGAAGCCGAAATGTTTACTACTAAATTCACTTCCTTTTCCACCAAATCAGCGAGGGGATTAACTTGGTAAAATTTTTGCCCCCAAAAATCCTCATCATTCCAAAGATCTTCACAGATGGTAACGCCTATTTTGATATTTTTTAAAGTAAAATAATCACTCTTCTCCCCTGCTACAAAATAACGATCTTCATCAAATACATCGTAGGTGGGCAGTAAACATTTATGAAATCTTTGCCTAACTTCTCCCCCTAGAATTAACGCCGCACTATTCCAGAGTTTTGTTTGCCCCTGCCCCCGGCGACCTACGGTGCCCACTAACACCGCTAAATCAGGGGGGACTTTTGTCGCTAACCGTTGCAATTCTGCTTCAATGTGCTCCACAAAACTAGGATTAAGCAATAAATCCCTGGGGGGATAACCACATAAAGCTAATTCCGTTGTTAGTACTAAATCCGCCCCTTTAGCCTGGGCCTGCTCCACCGCTTGGATAATTTTTTCTGCATTCTCGGCGATCGCCCCGATGGTGGGATTGAGTTGGGCTAGGGCAATGGTGAGCATGGTTTCAGGGGAGCATTATGGTAATTATTACTTTAATCGAAAAGGCGGATTTAGACAAATACCAAGGGTTTATTTTTCAAGGGAGCAAAGGCCTTGGCGTCAAAACGAAACAGACTGGCGGGTCTGCCTGGTTTTCCCACTCCTTGGCTAATCTTTTTGCCCGTATCTTTAAGAAAACCTAATTTTAATAAGCGGGCACGAAAATTAGAATAATCGGAAAAATCTTCTCCTAAAACCGTAGTATAAAGTTGAAATAAATCATTTAAGGTAAACAGTTTAGGCAACACTTCAAAGGCAATGGGACTATATTCCAATTTATTGCGTAACCGTTGATAGCCGTAGTCAAGAATTTGATTATGGTCAAAGGCTAATTCGGGAATATCCGCCATATTATGCCAACTCACCCGGCTAATATTTTTAATCATTAATTGGGCATCTTCATAGCGAATTAGGGCAAAATAGCTGACGGAAAGGTACCGAACTCCATATTGATCCGGTGCTTCCCTTGGATCTCGACCGGGATTTCCGAAAGTGTAAAGCTGTTCCAGGTAAAGATTTTTAACTTTAATTTTTTCCGCCAAAATACGATGGGCTGCCCCTTCCAAAGTTTCCCCTGTTCTGACTAATGTACCGGGAAAACTCCAATAATTTTTATAGGGGTCATCTTCCCGTTTAACCAATAAAACTAATAGGCGATGGAGCTGGGTATCAACGGAAAAAATAACGTTATCGACCCCCACCTTGAAGTCGGCTAAATGATGTTGCTGAGATACACCCATATAGTTATCTAGTGACCAATTTAGGTAGGTTGATGGCCCCGGCTAATGTTTGGGCTGACACTGGGGGCAAAAATGGGCAGATCGCCCCGCTAATTTAATTTTGGCGATCGCCGTACCACAGGAACGACAGGGTTCTCCCCGGCGGCCGTAGACCTGGGCCATGCCCCCATAATTACCATTAATACCCGTTACCTGACGATAATCGCTAAAACTAGTCCCCCCGGCATTAATGGCGGCGGCTAAAGTGGCTTGGATTTGTTGATGAATACGTTCACAATCAGCCAGGGATAACTGACTCCCGGTGGAGGTGGGATGTAGTCCACAGAAAAATAAAACCTCATCGGCATAGATATTTCCTAACCCCGCCACTAATCCTTGGTCTAGCAGGGCCGTTTTGAGGGGACGACGGCTAACTTTCAATTTTTCGTAGAGATAGGCGGGGGTAAAATCTTCCCCAAAGGGTTCTGGCCCCAGCTTTTGTAATCCCGTGATCACCGCTTCCCAGGGTTGATCCGCCGGTACCAACCACATTTTGCCAAAGGTACGAATATCGACAAATCTTAATTCTTGCCCCCCATCAAATTTCAGGACGATGCGGGTATGGGGCGATCGCCCTTGGTCATCTTCCGCCCAGAGTAATTGCCCCGTCATGCGGAGGTGACAGCCTAACCAACCAGCCTTTTCATGACCCTTTTGCAACTCCCCCAGTAAATATTTGCCCCGCCGTTGCCAACCCAGCAAACGACAGCCGCTAATTTGACGGTGGAAGTCCCCAACAGAAATGGGGTAGGCGAGACTGCGGTTAAGCAATATTTCCCCTTCCCCAATGGTCTGTCCCAGGGTCAAATGATTGAGGCCCCGGCACACTGTTTCAACTTCTGGTAGTTCTGGCACAGTTCAACGACTACTTTTTGGCCGCAGCTTGCACCAATTCCAATTCATTTTCAGCAAAGTTATTGGTGTTAACTCCAGAGGCACTGCCGCTGAAACCGTTGTAGTTAACCCGCTCAAAGCGCACAATCACCGGATAGAGAATGCCGCTCTTTTCCACACTGGCAACCGTGCCAACATCACCGTACCAGTAGGACTCAGTGCGCTTGATTCTAACCTTGTCACCACGATTTAAGGCCATAATTAATTCCTTAGATAATTGCGATTTGTAAAAAAATGTCCTGTTTGCCGGTGTCCCAAGGAATGCCTGGACAACACCTGGCCCACTTAACGCCAAATTTTACCAGCTTTATTCTGCCCCCTACCCCCTACCTCAACCTTTCTAAAACAATTCTTTACATAAATATACGGCGGCAAAATTAATCCGACTGTCCCCCGCCCCAACTCTGCTATGTACCACTCCCAAAAAGAAGATTGACAACCATCAAAGGCTTCGTTTCCATTGCAAGGATAAAAAATCTAGCTAAATTTTATAAAGTTGCCGTTGATCAATGTAGTTTTTAACTAGGGCGGGAATCAGATTGCTATTCTTTGTTTGACGATAATTGCTGGAGGAAATGGCTGGGGTGATGGCATGGTTATGGTTTGCTGGGACTAATTGATAATTCCCTCCCAATGCTGTCAATTTTGCTAATCCCTGGGGTTGAATAGGATAGCCGGGGCGGGGAAAAATTATCAAAGTTACTGATTGTAATAATTTCTCGACGGCGTACCATTGGGGAATTTGTTCGATTAAGTCGGCCCCCACCACTAATCCATACTCCGGTTCCTGACCCCAGCGTTGTTGGGCCCGTTGCAAACTGATTAAGCTCCGGCGATCACTCAAATCTTCCCAAATTTGCACTGTGTTGTAATTCCGTTGTAAATCTTCCACCAATAATTTCAACATGGTCTGGCGATCGCCTAGGCTAGCTTTATGGCCCCCCTGACCGTGATTACCTTGCTTAAAGGGATTATCGGCGGCCCACACCGCCACCTGGTCAAAATTTTCGGCTAACCAAACCAAAATAGCTCGGTGGGCTAGGGTGGGGGGATCGGCACTGGTGCCAAAAAGGGCAATTTTCATAGGTTGTGGTTATCGGTTCATCCCGGTAGCAAACTCCCTAGCAAGAATAAAATTAGTCCCCCAGTCCAGGACAAAAAGAGGGGATAGCCAATAAACATTGCCCCATCATCGCTAGAAATGGTGGCAACTTGTAGTTGGGGAGAAAGGCCCCGCACCACCATGCCACTAATTTTCACCGACGAAGCGGCGATCGCCTCTAGGCGTTGCTGGGGAGAACGGAAAGGGGGCAAAACCAAACTCCAAAAAGGATAGCGCACTGGTAGTACTCCGGTGCGGTCATGGAAATAAAGCTTAGGAGCGCCCCAAATACCGGACTGCACCAACCGCAATTTCCCCTGCCAATTGACCTGGGTTCCCCAGATGGGACTTAAATTGGGATCGCTCAATACACTTAACACCGTCGGAGCCGCTACTTTCCGCTGTCCCAAACTTTGGCAAGCTGTTCTGAGTAAAATACCTGCCCCCAAACCACAAAGTACGGCTCGGTAAAGCGGTAAATTAATCGGACTGGTTTCCCGTTGCATCCACCACCCCAACCCCAGGGCTAACCAAAGGGGCAATAGCCAGATGAAAATCTCTACATAAAAAGCAATAGCTCTTCTTTTCGCTTCATCGAGGGAAATTTGCCGCCGGCTCAGCACCAGATTATATTCCGTGTCCAGATCCAACTGTTCAGCATAATGGCTCAACACCTGTAACCGTTTACCCAGTAAGGGATGGGAGCTACACCAAGTAATAATTGCTCGCCAGGGACTGCCCCAATCCCAGAGCAGAAGATTGCCCACCATTTTGGGATTAAATCTTTCCCCCCGCTCACAGGCCGCCGCTGTATAGGGATCGTAGTCACCAAAATTACGCGTTCCCTCCAAAAATAAGGCGGCCCCTCCGCTTGGCGTTCCTGTTTAACCAAAGCCCTAGTCATTTTCACCAAACCACGGGTGAGGGCATTGGGGTTGCCGGTGTAGTTGACGGAAAAATGATCGGCGTAATACTCCCTAGTTCTGGATAAATAACGGTTGGTTATTTGGTTAATTCGGAATATCAGCAAACAAAGCCATACCAGGGGAGAAATTAAAATTCTGGCCATTGTCGGCCAACGGGGCCGGGCATTTTGCAATTCACAATAGAACCAATAGAACAGTTGTCCCCAAGCGCTCATCCAGGTTAGAATTCCGCAATCCCAGCGGATAATATGGGCCAGTTCATGGCCATAGAGGGTGGCAATTTCCTCCGCACTCAGGTAACGAAAAACTCCCTGACTAACCACGATCCTGCCGTTATTCCGTTGCAAGCCGTAGGAAAACATCGTCGGGCGATTATCGGGAATGACCCCTAATTTAGGCAAAGGAAATTTTTTTGCCCTAGATATCCGTAATAGTAACTCCCCCGCCTCTGGACTATATTTTTGGACAACCCCGAGGTTCACCCATTCAGTGCGGTAAATTCTTTTGTTAATGAGGTCAATGATAGCAGTGCCATAAAACAAGGATAGGACGTTGAGCAGTACTGTCATCCCAAAGCTAGTGGTTAGCAATGTTGGCCATTTGTCCATGGCCCCCAGCCACCCTGGCAACAGCAGCAAGGTAAACAGGATAAAAGTTGTTAAAAAGGGTATTAAAAAACTAATTCCAAAAATAAATGGTAGGCTGTCCGCCACCCTGGGCAGGGCTACCTTAACTTGATTGCTGTCGGCCCGACCGGCTTTCAAGTTTGTAGATAGTACATCTTCTTCCCCTTCACCCCCTTCCTCCATACTTTCCTGTTTGAGGAGCATTAACATCATCGTTTTAGCCCAGTTTTGTATCTCTGGGTTGGGATGTTGGACTAGATATTCGCACAGTTCCCGAGATTGATTAAGCTTTCCTAGGGCACGGTAAGCCCGGATCAAAGCCATTTGGGCTTGTATAAAATCATCGGATTGTTGATTAGGAACTTGGCGACAGACCATTTCAAAGGCCTTGATCGCCGTTTGGTATTCCTGATTTTGCAGAGCTTGGAGTCCTTTTTCGAGGGTCGCAGCAATTTCACGGGGGTTCATGGGGACAAAGGCGAAGAGTAGTAAGGCGGGGCTGGGTTGTCAGGAAAAGCCCATTATCTCACCTTAAACATCGGCTATGAAAGGGCCATTGCTCAGTTTTGCCCCGATTAGGCTGGTTTTCTGGCGTTGGCTATCATTAATCCCTAGTCTTTCCTAATACCTTAATAATTGCTGGCAAAAATTTTCTTCCCAGGGGGTGACGGTGCGCCACTGTCCTGGGTTTAAATCTTCTAGGGCTATCTGCCAAGCCTTTAATTCCATTTTCTGACTGCGCCTATTTTTTCTTTGGTCAACCTTCATCCCCACCCGTACTAAACGCAATGTGGGAAAACCCACCGCCGCAGTCATGTGACGTACCTGGCGATTACGGCCCTCCGTTAGGGTAATGCTTAACCAACTGGTGGGAATGCTGGCCCGGTAACGAATGGGGGGATTTCTGGGGGGGAAATCTGGTTCCGCAATAATTTTGGCGATCGCCGGTCGGGTACGATAATCCTTAATTTGCATACCCCGCCGTAATGGTTCCAAATCCTGATCCTGGGGGACTCCTTCCACTTGCACGAAGTAAGTCCGTTCATGGGCAAATTGGCGATCGGCCAAGCGATGTTGCAGTTGACCATTACTGGTTAAAAGGAGTAAACCCTCACTGTCCCGGTCTAAACGCCCCACGGGGTAAAGTCCCGGCAGACTAATATAATCCTTGAGGGTTGGGCGGGGATTATCGCTGTTATCAGTGAATTGACAGAGTACCCCGTAGGGCTTGTAAAAAACGATGGTTTCAGGAATTTCAGGAATTTTTGGTGTTTTATCCACAGATTAAGGATGATATCAGGGCATAAAACTAATGCAGGCGACCGAGGACATAATCCACCAACTCCAGCAAAGATTCCCTGGCGGCGGAAATTTCCAGCCCACTTAAATATTGCCGAGCCAACTGGGCCTGGCTGGCGGCCAATTCCCTCGATCGCCGAATACCATCCCCCCGTTCCACTAATTCCAACGCCTGTTCCAAATCCCCCGGTTGGGCAAATTCCCGTTCGATGAGATTACCGAGGAGGGGATATTTTTCCATGGCAAACAGGGCCGGAGCAGTGATGTTACCACTCACCAAATCCGATCCCGCTGGTTTACCCAAAACTTCCGTGGGGGAGGTGAAATCTAAAATATCATCAACAATTTGAAAAGCTAAGCCCAAATGTTTCCCATACTGATAAAGCTGGTCACAAATTTCCCGGGGGGCATCACTCAAAACCCCCGCCGCTTTAGCACTGTTGGCAATTAAAGAAGCGGTTTTGAAATAACTTTTTTCCAGGTATGTTTCTAGGTTGGTATCCGTATCAAAACGATTAATACTTTGCAAAATTTCCCCTTCCGCAAAATCCCGAATCACCTCGGACAAAAGTTTCACCACTTCCAGATTGTCCAAATTAGCCAAATACCAAGATGATTGGGCAAAGAGAAAGTCCCCCGCCAACACCGCCACCCGATTGTCAAAGAGGCTGTTAACGGTGGGTACGTTACGCCGCAAATCCGCTTCGTCCACCACATCGTCATGGACCAAACTAGCGGTGTGAATCATTTCGGTGATTTCCGCTAGCCGTCGATGGCGGGCTGTTAATTCCTGGTTTAAGAGGGTGGCCCGGGATACCAGCAGAACGATCACCGGCCGGACTCGCTTTCCCCCCGCTTCAAATAAATGTTCCGCCGCCGCCCCAAGGATAGGATGTCGAGCACCGACAAGCCTTTTGAGGTTATCCGTCAACAAACGGAGGTCTTGATCAACGGGGGCAAACAGGGAGGTAGTGGATATCATCGGCTGGCCAAACTCGGCAGATGTGTTTACGAAAGTTTACATATCTTGGTGCTTATTTTAAGATAACCCTTCCCGAACGAAAAATGCCGATTCTGGTTTTTCTTGGCGATCGCCGTCTTACCTCAATTTTGTTCTACTTTAGGCGGCAACCCCAGGACAAAAAAAATCCCCAGATATTAGCTGGCTGTGTTAGGCTAAAAATAAGGATTTGTGGTCAATTAAGAATAAAACTCCAGGGTCTAGATTTCCTTTGATCCCGGCTTTTGCCTTGGCTTTGTGTACTTGTCAGTACTATACCTTGGGCGAAGGGAATAAAAAGAGTGGGAAGTCTAAAAAGATTAATGGTGAGTCCGGGGTGTGGGGCCATGGACGGAGTCTGAGAAACCTGTCAAGTTGGATCTTGGTGGAATGGCAGATCGTAAAAAAATCAATCACAGTAATTAATGTTTTTGGGGGACATTATGGTTTTGAAGATATTGTTGGTGGCATCGGCATATACTCTGACGATTTATGGAACGTTGCTTCTGTTGAAATATATTATTGATCATCAAACAAATAAGTTACAGCCATAGTTATAGCTTTGCCAGTTGGTGTCAAGTTCCCCCTTAATTGGGGGATAAACCCTGATATTTAAGGGAAACATTGGCAAGTGGCTTAACTAGATGCACTGGTATAAAACTTAAGGGCAAATTGCCAAAAATAATGGGATAGGGTCAAAAGGGCGATCGCCAAAAGAAAAGTCACCGGCAACCAGAGGGGGTCAAGGCGACCCAACATCGCTTCAGCGGGGACAGTGGTTAAAAAGGCAATGGGAATAATAAAAGTGAAAAAGATACGGTAAATGGCGGGGTAGGCCACCATGGGGTAACGCCCCGCTTCCAGAAAGCCCTTTAATACCTCGGTGACGTTATAGATTTTGACGAACCAGATACTGGTGGCGCCCAACATAAACCAGAGGCTGTAAAGGATAATACAGCCCAAGCCCAGCAGGACAATTCCCAATATTAAATCCACGGCTTTCAGGTCTAGGGCCATGCCTGCATAGATAATTAAGCCCAACCCAAAACAAATATCCGGTATTCCCCAGGGGGAAAGTTGCCTGAGGGAAAGCCAAAATTGACTGCTGATGGGCTTTAGCAATACAAAATCTAGGGTTCCCTGTTCCACATAGCGCACAATGCGATTCAAATTGGGGATAAACAGGGTCGCGGCCAGCCCCTGGAGGATGGTGAACATACCCAGCACCACCAGGGCGGACTGCCAATTCCAACCGGCAAAGCTATAACCAGTGCGGTAGAACAAAAAGAGACTAAATAGGCTTCCCCCCAGGTTGACCACACTGCCCACGCTGGCAATAACAAAGTTAAGGCGATACTCCAACTCCGCGGCGATCGCCGTTTGCCAGAATAGCCCTAAAACCCGACGGTAGGTACTAACCTTTGCCAAAGCCCTTACCCCTAGTGTCCATGGGTAAACTGAGACAATGGTTGATTTGTTCACGAATTTTGTCGTGGTCTAGGTCTTGGCCAATTAAGACTAATTGGTTGGACTTTTCCCCTTTCCACTCATCATCTTCCAAGCTAAAACGTTTACCACTGAGGTGGAAAATATGGCGTTTGGGACTTTCATTAAACCAAAGAATGCCCTTAGCCCGGAAAATATTAGGCGTTAGTTGATTATCAAGGAAATACTGGAATTTACGGATGGAAAAGGGCTGATCACTGCGGAAGGAAAGGGAGGTAAAACCATCCATTTCTAGGTGGTCACTGCTGTATTTTTTGCCATGGTCATGATCGTGGTCATGGTGATGGTGGTGACCGTGGCTATGGTCGTGGGTGGGATCTTGGCAATCGGGGGCACAGTCGTGATCGTGATCTCCATGGTCATGATCGTGGTGATGGTGGTCATCCTCCACCGGGGTCACATACTTGTCTGATTCAAATAGGCCCACACTGAGAATTAACGGTAAAGGAACCTCCGCCTTGCTAGTTCTTAAAATCCTCGCCCCTTCTTTCATATCCCGCAGGCGCACTTCCAGGGAATCCACATCCGCTTCATCCACTAAATCGGTTTTATTGAGGACAATAATGTCGCCGTAGGTAATCTGACTTTGGGCCGCCTGGCTATTGAATAAGTCCAAGCTAAAATTTTCGCAGTCCACCATGGTAACGATGGAGTCTAACCGGGTCATATCCCGTAATTCCGTACCCAAAAATGTCAGGGCCACGGGCAGTGGATCCGCTAAACCCGTGGTTTCCACTACTAGATAATCTACTTTTTGTTCCCGCTCTAGAACTTTATAAACTGCTTCGATTAAATCTTCATTGATGGTGCAACACACACAACCATTACTTAATTCCACCATGTCGTCTTCGGTGGCGATTATCAATTCGTTATCAATGCCAATTTCACCGAATTCGTTCACTAAAACAGCGGTTTTCAAACCCTGCTGGTTGCTGAGGATATAGTTCAAAAGGGTAGTTTTACCACTGCCCAAAAATCCCGTAATAATGGTTACCGGCAATCCCTGTTTGGGAACTTCGATCTGGTATGGGGCCTGGGAGATGTTTTCAACGGTGGGCATATTAGTTTCTGAAACACGGAGGAAAAGAGGGGAAATTCAAGCTTTCCGGGATAGTTTCCTCATGTTACCACGGCTTTTTAAGCCCCATGACGGAGTTAAATGGGTTCGGATTTCCAACCGGTAATGGTGATGGTGGTACCTTGCTGGGGCTGACTGGCGATCGCCAATTGGCCGCCGTAAAGTTCCGTCAAGCGTTTAGCCAGGGTTAGACCTAAACCAGAGCCCTGCTGTTCAAAGCGGGATCTTTGGAATTGGGTATGGGCCCCGATGCGTTGCTGTTCCTCTGGCTCCATGCCCCGGCCCTGGTCTTGGATAGTGAGCTGACAACTACCACCCTTGGCGATCGCCTCCAATCGCACCGGGGTATCGGGCAAAGAAAATTTGAAAGCGTTATCCAGTAGTTCCCCGATAATCTTATGAAAATCTGCGGGGGAAATACCTATTCGCTGGGGGGTAATCAGCATTTCTATATCCCGGCGACGGGGTTCGTTCTGCCCTAAATTATCCAAAATTGATTGCAAACCCATGGGCAACTCAAGGGATTCCGTTAAACGAGAATGCCAGGCGGCTAGGCGATCGGGACTGGCCAAAAGTACATCTAAGTCGGCCATTAACAAAAAGTTTTGTACTAAACGGTGCAGTCTTTCCCCGGAAGTTTTAATATCCTGCACCGACTCAATCACTTCATCTTTCGAGAGGGAATCGTAGTAATTAATGAGCACCGCCGCCGCACCGAGAATACCATTGAGGGGAGTCAACAACTCATGGGGCAGAGCCCTGGTAATATGTTGACGCAATTCATTCAGTTGACTTTGGGCCAAGGCTTGCCTTTGACTATGTTGGGCAAGGCGGGTGGTGATGGCGTGGAGCAATTCATCCAGGCTAAAGGGTTTGGTCAGATAGTCGTCCGCCCCCAATTCCATCCCCTGACGAAATGCTTGGTGATCCACCTTAGCTGTTAACAAAATGAAAGGAATGGTGGCCAACTGGGCATCTTGACGAAGGCTTTCCAACACCTCAAACCCAGTCATTTTAGGCATCATCACATCACAGAGGATCAAATCTGGTAAATGTTCCTTCGCCAAGGCCAAACCAATTTCCCCGTCGGGGGCCGTAATAACTTCATAATTTTCTAGGCAAAGAATATCCTCCACATTTTGCCGAACCTCTACCTGATCTTCGATCACTAAAATCTTGGTCTGTGCTTGACTCATAAGAGTTTACGGTAGCGATGTGAGAGAACTCTATACCTTCCTAATATCATGGTAAACCGGTTGGGGATCACCCTCCAGTGCTTTAGTCTAAATAAACCACCATAGTTCCCGTGCTTTGATGGAGTTTCCAAACTTTGACAATCAAAAATTCTGGTTGATTACCTAGCTGGTCAGCAAAATTCAATACTGACGCATTATTGCCTAGATACTAATCTATTTCCGGGTCTAAAACCTCTACCACTGGTTTTTCCACCACTTCTTCTAGGGCCAAAGGCTGCTGGACTTTTTCTTCCAGGGGTAAAGGTTTGGCTATTCTTTGGGGAACCACCGCTTTTTCCAATTCTGGCAGGGCTATTAATTGCCGTTGTTTTTCCCGCACTTGATTGGGTAAGAGCATCGGCAGGGGTTCGTTTTCATCTAGCCAGTAGGTGGCTACGGGTAAAGTATGTTCCAAATCTTCCAACAGGCGGGGAATAATCATCACCGCATGGAGTTCCCCAATTCTTTCCGCTTCCTGCATACCTACTTCGATCGCCATGGCCACATTGGCCACGGTACCCCGGACAATGGCAGTGCAAAGACCGTCCCCAATAATTTCGTAGGAAGCTAGTTGCACATCGGCGGATTTGAGCATGGCATCGGCGGCCCCCACCATGGCGGGAAAACCCCTAGTTTCCAATAACCCGATGGAACGATTACTTAAACGGCTGTAGCCCCGTTGCTGTTGGGCAATTTCCACCAGATGACTACCGATGGGGAACACCGCTTGCAGGTTGGGCATGGGCCGGGGAATGACTAGTTTAGAAACTAATTGGCCAAACTGTTCCGCTGTTCTGGCCCCTTCTTCCACCGCTAGGCGCACATCGGCCACCTTACCCCGCACCACGGCGGTACAGTAGCCACTGCCAATTTTCTCGTAGCCCACCAAGGTTACCTGGGAAGACTTGAGCATCATATCCGCTGTACCCACGATCGCCGGAAAACTTCTGGTGGACACTAGTCCCAAGGCACTGTCGCTGGGCTGGTGCTGATTTATTTGTTGATAATTGGGACGGGGGGAACGGGCAATGGGGACACTGGTCATTGTTAGGAAAGTCGGCACACCTGGGAAGGATTAGGGCCGATGTGGCGATCGCCTTCCATCATAACCCACCAACCTAGAAGCACCAAAATTGGCCTGTTCAACCGCTGACAATGCCTGACCATTGCACTTCCTTGGTGTGGGTACGACGGTAGGAAAAAAAGTGGTCTTCATCCTGGAAAGTACAGTGGGGGGCGATCGCCATTTGTTCTGGGGTAATGTCCAATTCCAGCAACTGCAATTGATTAATTCGGCGTACATCGAGGCGGCATTTTTTCGGCTCCGGGTCGGGTAATACGGGGGGATCGGACAATCGGCGAAGATAATCCCACTGTTCCTGTTCTTCCCTGATGTTTTGCACTGTTTTCAAACTTTGCCCCACCTGTAAAGCCACCCAGGGATCCACTTGGTACACCTTCCCGGCGATCGCCGGCCCCAGGGCAATGCGTAAATCCGACAAATTACTGCCCCCTTCTAAAAACCGGGCAATGGTTTTGGGGACAATCCTCACCGCCGTCCCCCGCCACCCCGCATGGATCGCCGCCACTTGTTTCGTGGCCACATCACCAATCAAAACAGGAGTACAGTCTGCACTGGCTACCCATACCCCCTGGTTGGGGCCATCACTAATCACAGCATCGGCCGGGGGATGGTGACTATCCGGGGCCGGGGGTAATTGGGCAATTTCCGTGGGGGTTAAGGCCACATCCCCGTGGACTTGCTTAACTCGAAAAGCCTTGGCTCGGCTATCCAAGGAGGAAACCAATACCTCCGGCAACTGGGGATAAAATTGCCTGGTAAAAAAGCCATGGGGCCACGGTTTCAACAAAGCACAGGTCAGATAGGGTTGCCCCCCCACTTCTCGCCATTTCCATAAACTTCCCTGCATTGTCATCATTTTTTCAGCAATTGTTAGTACAGAACTAAAGCAATTTTTCTAAACCGTAAACGAGACCCTTAAGTTCCACCACCTTGCGGATACCCAATAATACCCCAGGCATATAGCAGGCCCGATCCGTGGTGTCATGGCGGATAGTATAAAGCTGGCCGGGGGAACCAAATAACACTTCTTGGTGGGCAATTAACCCCGGCAGACGAATACTATGGATGGGAATATGCCCTGGGCCCAAACCCCCTTTGGCTCCAGTAATGGTTTCCTTTTCTTCCACGGCGGCGGGGTTAAAGGTTTTGCCCATTTCCGCTAGCATTTGGGCGGTTTTGATGGCAGTCCCACTGGGGGCATCGGCCTTTTGGTTATGGTGTAGTTCAATAATTTCCACATGGTCAAAATATTGGCAAGCTTGCACGGCGGCCTGTTGCATCAAGAGAACTCCGATGGCAAAGTTGGGGGCAATCAAGCAACCAGTACTAGCTTTTTCGGCAAAGTCTCCCAATTCCTCAATTTGCTCTATGGTTAACCCCGTTGTTCCCACCACAGGCCTTATTCCATAGGCGATCGCCGACCGGATATTTTCATAAACCCCATTGGGATGGGTAAAGTCCACCATCACCCCCTGCACCTTTTCCTGGGTAGCAAGGACAAGGACGCTCTGTAAATCACTCAAAATTGGGACTTCCAATGGGCCGATCCCCACCACTTCACCAATGTCTTGGCCCTGAAGTCCGGGATGGTAATCCACCGCCCCCACCAAGGTCATATCGGGGGCCTGGGCCACGGCTTTGATTACTTCCCGGCCCATTTTCCCCGCCGCACCATTTACCACTACGGGAATTAAATTTTCGCTGGCCATAGGTTTCCCCCGTTCTCCCAATAAATTACTTTTCCATTGTTGGGCAACGGTCAATCCAGGGCAAGCATTAGGGATGGTTTTTAAACCAGGACTTACGCAAAAGACATTTTTTAAAAGACAATAACGCTACGGGTAGTGTTTTTAGAGTTATTGAAAACGCCATAACTTTATTTAATACTAGTGATCTTTGTCCGTCTTTTCCCATGCTCAATTGCCACAATCAGACAACAAAAAAGGTGAATAATGCTGAAGTTAAGCAACCCCAGCTTTGTCCTTGTCCGTCCCATGGAGCTTCTGAAAATATTCTAGAAATTTGACACAATACCAAAAAATGTTTTCTAGGTTACTAAAGTATTTAATTTATCCTGATTGAGTTATTAAAGTAACGGTGAACTTTTATAGACGGCAGGCAACCCTGATGCAAGGCTCGATCACAGATACCCACTCATTGGAAGCGCTGATTCAGCAAGTCAAGGCGTCCCAGTCAATCTATGCAACCTATAAACAGGAACAGGTTGATGCGATTTTCAAGCAGGCGGCGATCGCCGCAAACCAGTCCCGGGTTCCTCTGGCTAAGTTAGCGGTGGCTGAAACGGCCATGGGAGTTATAGAAGATAAGGTGATTAAAAATCATTTTGCTTCGGAAATTATTTACAACAAATATAAGCAGGAAAAAACCTGTGGCGTGATCAGTGAAGACAGCTCTTTTGGCATTCAAAAGATAGCAGAACCGGTGGGAATTTTGGCCGGGATTGTCCCCACCACTAACCCCACCTCAACAGCGGTTTTTAAAGCCTTGTTGGCCCTCAAAACCCGCAACGCGATTATTTTTTCTCCCCATCCCCGAGCAAAGCAATGTACGATCGCCGCGGCCAAAGTTGTCCTAGAAGGGGCGATCGCCGCCGGAGCACCGGAGCAAATTATTGGCTGGATTGATCAGCCGACGGTGGAGTTATCCCAAATGCTGATGCAACACAAAGACATCAGTTTAATTCTGGCAACGGGGGGGCCGGGCATGGTGCGGGCCGCCTATTCTTCGGGCAATCCATCCCTGGGGGTCGGGGCCGGAAACACCCCGGCCTTGATTGACTCCACCGCCCATCTCAAAATGGCCGTCTCCTCGATCATTCTCAGTAAGACCTTCGATAACGGCATGATCTGTGCTAGTGAGCAGTCCGTTGTGGTGGTTGATTCCGTTTACGACGCCGTCAAAGCAGAGTTTCAGCATCGGGGGGCCTATTTTTTGAATGCCGACGAAACGCAAAAACTGGCCCGCAAGATCATCATTGATGGCCGACTCAACCCTGACATTGTGGGGCAGTCCATCGCCCGCCTAGCGGAACTAGCAGAGATCACTGTCCCCGCTGACACCCGGGTGTTGATTGGGGAAGTCTCCGAAATTAGCCACAATGAACCCTTCGCCCACGAAAAGCTCTCGCCGATCTTGGCCATGTACCGGGGAGCGAGTTTTGGAGACGCTGTGGATAAAGCACGACAATTAGTGCAATTGGGGGGGCGCGGCCACACCGCTGTCCTCTACACCGCCCCGTCCAACCTAGAGCATATTCGACGCTTTGAAGACCAGATTCAGACCTCCCGCGTCCTGATCAATACCCCCTCTTCCCAAGGGGCGATCGGCGATCTCTATAACTTCCGTCTGGATCCATCCTTAACCCTGGGTTGCGGTACCTGGGGCGGCAACTCCATCAGTGAAAACGTGGAACCCCGTCACCTCCTCAACATCAAAACCGTGGCAGAGCGACGGGAAAATATGCTCTGGTTCCGCATTCCCCCCAAAATTTACTTCAAGTTTGGGTCACTGCCGGTGGCCATTAAGGAACTGGCGGGCAAGCATCGCGCTTTCGTCATCACCGATAAGCCCCTCTATGATTTGGGGATCGCCGATACCCTCACCACCACCCTTGATGAAGTGGGTCTAGACTACGACGTTTTTTATGATGTCGAACCCGATCCCTCCCTAGATACGGTGCATCGCGGTCTGGCCCGTATGCAGAAATTTAATCCCGATGTGATTATCGCCATTGGGGGAGGCTCACCCATGGATGCCGCCAAGATTATGTGGCTGCTGTACGAACATCCGGAGATCGAGTTTGATGGGCTGGCTATGCGCTTTATGGATATTCGCAAGCGAGTCTATGAACTACCCGATTTGGGAGAAAAAGCCCTGCTGATTGCCATTCCCACCACCTCCGGTACCGGCTCAGAAGTGACCCCCTTTGCCGTAGTGACCGATCGCCACAAAAATATTAAATATCCCCTGGCGGACTATGCTCTCACTCCCAGTATGGCAATCGTTGATCCAGAATTAATCCTGAACATGCCCAAAAAGCTGACTGCCTATGGAGGGGTTGATGCCCTGACCCATGCGTTGGAAGCGTTTGTGTCGGTGTTGGCGTCTGAATATACCAATGGGCTAGCCTTAGAAGCCATTCGCCTAATCTTCAAATATTTACCCAGTGCCTATAGTGATGGGGCCAATAATCCCAAAGCCCGGGAAAAAATACACTACGCCTCCACCATGGCCGGTATGGCCTTTGCCAATAGCTTCTTGGGTATCTGTCACTCCATGGCCCACCAGTTAGGGGCGGTTTTTCACATTCCCCACGGTCTGGCCAATGCCTTAATGATTTCCCATGTGATTCGCTACAACGCCACCGATGCCCCCTTTAAACAGGCGGCCTTTTCCCAATACAAGTATCCCAATGCTAAATGGCGTTATGCACGGATTGCCACTCATCTGGGAGCAGAAGGCGCAACAGAAACAGAAAAAATAGACTGTTTGATTGCGTCTATCGAAACCCTCAAACAAACGCTAGAAATTCCCGTCTCGATTCGGGAGGCCACTGGCATTAGCGAAGCAGAGTTCCGGTCTAAACTGGATGACCTAGCAGATCAAGCCTTTGACGACCAATGCACGGGAGCAAATCCCCGTTATCCCTTGATCGAAGATCTGAAACAGTTACTGCTAAACGCTTACTATGGCGAGCCGGTGGTGGCTCCCGATACTCCCCCGTTGAAGGCGTTGGGCAATCTCGAATCAGATACGGTTATTTTTCACTTTTGATGAGCAGGCTGATTTTTATGACCTCAGAACCAACGATTATTGTTATGCACGGCGATGAGACTGGGGAGGAACTTTTGCAAGAAGCTCTCCGGGTACTTCAGCCAGGGGTGATCCGACAACAGCTCACGTTTGAACACTACGACTTGAGTCTGGCTAATCGTCAGGCAACCCATAATCAAATTGTCTGGGACGCAGCTTCAGCGGCCTGTCAATCTGGCTATGCCCTCAAAGCCGCCACTATTACCCCGGAAATATCAGGGGATGTGGGCAGCCCTAACGCCATTTTGCGGAAAGCCCTAGATGCCAAGGTGATCCTGCGAACGGGGCGTCGGATTCCGGGGATTCGCCCCATTGGGGGGATTCATGACCCGATTACCATTGTTCGCATGGCCGTTGATGATGCCTACGGTGCCAAGGAATGGCGAGAGTTAGCCCCGGATACAGATGATGAAATTGCCTGGCGGACAACCAAGATTTCCCGCGCCACCTCCCGGGCCGTGGCAGAATTCACTTTCCAGTACGCCCAACGCACAAAGGCAAAAGTCTTCGGGGGGCCAAAATTCACCGTCAGTGCCACCTATGAAGGGATGTTTAAAGAGGAACTGGATGCGGCGGCCCAACGCTATCCCCAGGTTTCCTATCGTCCGCTTTTGATTGATGCCACCTTTGCCCTATTGTTACAAGCCAGTGGTGAACCCCTGGTCATTCCGGCCCTGAATCGAGATGGAGATCTCCTATCCGATCTGGTCTTGCAGTTGTATGGCAGTATTGCCGGGCCGAAAGTTTGGTTTTGAGCTTTGACCCGGACACCTTCCAGGTTAAAACGGTGATGGCGGAGGCTCCCCACGGCACGGCCCCGGCCTTATTTGGCAAGAATTTGGCTAACCCCATGGCGATGATTTTAGCCGGGGCAGCTTTATTGGAATACCTTGATACTTCTGAAGCTAGTCAAGCGGCCCAAGCCATTTATGAATCGGTTTTTGCTGTTCTGGAGGCGGGGCGCGCGACAACGGATCTGGGGGGGCAAATGACAACAACGGCTTTCACTGATGCCGTGATTGAGCAGGTTCGCTACAAATTGGCAGGGGTGTAAGTATAGTCAGGGGGGGAAAATAGCCCCGGCAATTTGTTCCCGGATACGATGAAGATCTTCCCTAGCTCTAAAATCTTCTAATCGTTGAATAATTTGCCCCTGTTGGAAAAGGATTAGGGTCGGTAAATTTTTCAGACGGTAGGTGTTAGCCAGGTGCAAATTAACGTCAGCATTGACTTCCACACAGATAAGCTGTTCTCCCCATTCCCCATGGATGTGGTTGAGGAGGGGTTTAACAAAATGGCAGAGTCCACACCAGGGGGCCCCAAAGTAAACCAAAATCGGCTTTGGACAGTGAAGAACGAGATTATCAAAATTGTCTTCGTTGACAGATAGCATGGGCTTATCGAAAAAGTGGGTGCAAAACCTCGTTCTTCTTGCTTATCCACCATGCTACAACCATTTTTGGCCTTCCCATAGCTAAAGCTAACTCAGATAAACAATTCCAATTGGCTCGATAATTGGCGATCGCCTAAAAGTTTAGTACAGCCCCGGCGGCATTGCTAGGATGGGGAATGGGGCGTGGCAGAATATTCAACTGTTGGGTCTAACAATTGCGGGCAACTCCCATTAACTATGGCTACGAATTCACTACCCCACCCGGAAATAAATGCCCACAATGGCGATCGCCCACCGACTATCTATTCTCTGATTGTGCCCATTTATAACGAGGAGGACAATATTCCTCTCCTCTACCAAAGGCTAAAAACCTTAATGGATGGGTTGGAGGAAACAGAACTGATTTTCATTGACGATGGCAGTCGAGACAGATCTTTGGGGATGATTCGGGAATTGCACCGCCAGGATGAAAGGATTTGTTATCTGAGTTTTGCCCGTAATTTCGGCCATCAGATAGCGGTGACAGCGGGCTTGAATTTTGCCCGGGGCCAAGCGGTGATTATTATGGATGCGGATTTACAGGATCCCCCGGAATTGGTGCCAGCTTTGATAGAGCAATGGCATCAAGGCTACGGCGTAGTCTATGCCCAGCGGGTCAAACGGAAACAAGAAGGCTGGTTTAAGCGGTTAACCGCCTATGTGTTTTACCGGCTTTTACAACAGTTAGCAGACGTAAAAATTCCGGCGGACACAGGGGATTTTTGCCTCATGGATCGTCAAGTCGTCAATTTCTTAAATGCCATGCCAGAAAGAAATCGCTACATCCGGGGTTTGAGGGCCTGGGTCGGTTTTCCCCAAACAGCGGTGAAATTTGAACGGCCTCCCCGCCACGCTGGAGACGTGAAATATACTTTTCGTAAATCTTTTCGTTTGGCCATCAATAGTTTGGTTTCCTTTTCCATTGTGCCCCTGCGTTTAGCTACCTACCTAGGACTGCTGGCCGCCTTACTGGCCATAGCCATGATGATATTAGTTTTATATTGGCGACTGTACGAAGCTAATTCCCCCATTGATGGCTTTGCCACCGTGGTAATTGCCAATCTATTTTTCGGAGCAGTGCAGTTAATTTGTATAGGCATCTTGGGGGAATATATTGGCAGAATTTACGATGAAGTGAAAGGGCGACCGCTGTATACTTTGGCGGAAATAGCTGGATTTGAAAGCCGCTTTCCTTCCGAATAACAATGTTTAATTATTTGTAATATCCTCCCTTTGTCTTACACAATTATGATTAATTTTAAGCACCTATTTGGACTAACTATCACTGCCAGCCTATTAAATTTTGGTTATCCTAATTTAGTCAGGGCGGCGGAAACGATAACTTTTTCGATTATGCCCCTAGGGCAATTTGATGTTTCGGTGGAGAGCTTAACCACTTTTGCCAAAACCGGTACCATCGATCCAGACCTTGAATTTTATACCCAACATCTCAAGCCGGAAGAACTAGATAAATTATGGGGATTATTAAATCATTCCTTTCAAGTTAATTCCATAGAAACTTTTGAATTTTTCAATACAGCTTTTGGCAAAGAAGTTGTCCAACAATTAAGCTACATTATTGCGGCTCCAGCTAATCAAAGCCAACCATTTTTAAAGGGGGCGATTATCACAGCAGCGGAAAATTCCGACGGCTTCAAAATTATTGACGTGATTAACGCCTATGACAGTCCCAAATTAGTTTTAAATCTGGATACTTTCAAAAATACCATCGATGAAGCTGACAATTTATATCAGGCTACGGATCGAATTTTTGACTGGCTAAGTCGCCAAGCTGACCCTACCCCTGGGGCCTCCGCGTCCCTCCAACCCCTAGCTTTAGCAGAACCGGGGGAAGGAAAATGGACCACAGAAACCCTCACCATTTCCCGTCCCAATCACCAACCCGTTAAGGTATATGTCTCCCTTCCCCAGGGCAACAGTGAACCGGCTCCCTTAATAATTATCAGTCCCGGCTTAAATTCCAATTTTCAAGCTTTCACCTACATTGCTGACCATTTAGCGTCCTATGGCTTTGCGATCGCCGGCATTGATTTTCCCGAAAGTGATGCGGCCCGGATGCAGGATTCTCTGCAGGGCTTAGATGCTTTTCCTAGCCCCAACGCCTGGCTCAGTCAACCCCAGGATGTCAGTTTGGTGCTGGATACGTTGGCGGCAAAAGTTAAAACCGATGGCCCCTGGCAGGGCAAGTTTGATGTGAACAACGTGGGCATTTTGGGTCACTCCCTCGGAGGCTATACGGCGATCGCCAGCGGCGGGGCCACCCTGGAATGGCCGGAAGTATTAAAACAATGCGAACAGCTAAACCAACCCAACCAAATTAACCTCAACCCGGCCCTACTGTGGCAATGCCAGGGCGTCCACAGTGAACCACCACCGTCTAACCTCAAAGATGACCGGGTAAAAGCAGTCTTGGCGATTAATCCTGTCACCAATCCCATTTTTGGCACCGATGGCATTAACAACATTGCGGTGCCCCTGATGGTGGTGGCCGGTAGCGATGACATTTTTGCTCCGCCTTTACCGGAACAGATCATTCCCTTTGCCGCTCTTGATCGCAACGATAAATACCTGTTACTGGCCAGAAACGCGACCCACCTCTCCTTCATCCAAGGCACGGATAACTTGCCGGAAAAAATAGTGGGCCCAGGGCAGGACATCGCCTATACCTATCTGAAAAGTTTAGGGCTGACGTTCTTTAGCCTTTACCTAAAACAGGATGAACAATTTCAACCCTATTTGACCGATGGGGTAGTGCAAAAAATGAGCCAGGAGCCTCTACCGTTACAATTGGTTAAAACCCTAACGGAAACCCAACTCCAGCAGGCCATGGAAATTATCAACTAATTTCCCCGTCGCTGTGGGAATGGTATTACCCCAGTGCCACTTAGTTAATTGGTAGGCAAACCGGGGGGTGAATGGTATTATCAATGGCATCTTTTGCGGAATTTTAACTGTAGTGAGGCAATAAACATGGCACAGGCACCGATCGCCCCGGTGGTTCTGGTCATCTTAGATGGCTGGGGTTATCGTCCAGATACCCGCGCAAATGCAATTGCCCAGGCTAATACCCCCATTATGGATAGTCTCATTGCGGTCTATCCCAACGGCCTGGTGAATACATCAGGGAAAGATGTGGGTCTGCCCAAAGGACAAATGGGCAATTCCGAAGTGGGTCACCTCAATTTAGGGGCCGGTCGGGTAGTGCCGCAGGAATTAGTACGCATTAGTGATGCCATTGAAGACGGAAGTTTTTTCGACAACGAAGCCTTAGTTGGGGTGTGCCGACGGGTGCGGGATCGCCGGGGAAAGCTACATTTGATCGGCCTTTGTTCCGACGGAGGCGTTCATTCCCACATTGAGCATTTATTAGGTTTGATTGATCTGGCCAAACTCCAGGGGGTCAGCCAACTTTGCATCCATGCCATCACCGATGGGCGGGATACCGCCACCAATCAAGGGGCGAGTTTTATCGAAGAAATTCAGGCCCACCTAGAAAAAATCGGGCTGGGGCGCATTGTGACCGTTAGTGGTCGTTACTATGCCCTAGACCGGGATCGTCGTTGGGACAGGGTGGAAAAAGCCTACCGGATCATGACGGAAGACGGGGTAGGGGACGGCCGCAGTGCCGCCCAGGTGATCAAAGACTATTATGCCGGGGACATCACCGATGAATTCATCCCCCCCACCCGCATTGCCACCGGGGCCATCGAACCCGGAGATGGGATCGTTTTTTATAACTTCCGCCCCGATCGAGCCCGGCAACTCTGCTACGCCTTGGTCAACCCTAGCTTTGATGGTTTTAAACGGGAACGCATTCAACCCCTGGATTTTGTCACCTTTACCCAGTACGATCCTGCTTTACCGGTGATTGTGGCCTTTGAGCCGCAAAATTTAAACAATATTCTTGGGGAAATTATTTCTCGCCAAGGTTTAAAACAGTTTCGCACCGCTGAAACCGAGAAATATCCCCATGTCACCTACTTTTTTAACGGTGGCCTAGAACAACCCTTTCCTGGGGAAGACCGGGAACTGATCCAAAGTCCCATGGTTTCCACCTACGACAAAGCTCCCCAAATGTCGGCCGATGCAGTGACGGATACGGTCTGTCGGGCCATGGAAAAGGGCATTTATTCCCTAGTGGTGGTCAACTATGCCAACCCCGACATGGTGGGCCATACGGGCAAACTTAAGGAAGCTATTCAGGCGATCGAAACCGTTGACCATAACCTTGGCCGCCTTTTGGCCAGTGCCTCCAAAATGGGGGGAACGGTGCTTATTACCGCAGACCATGGCAATGCCGAATATATGAGCGATGAATCGGGTAATCCCTGGACAGCCCACACCACCAACCCTGTACCGTTTATTTTGGTAGAAGGGGAAGGGCGAAAAATTCCCGGCCATGGCGCAGAAGTCAAATTACGGGAAGGGGGACGGTTAGCGGACATTGCCCCCACTATTTTGGATATTTTGCAGTTACCCATTCCCCCGGAAATGACAGGAAAATCCCTAATAGAAAAACCCTTGGTGGAAGTTAAGTCCAATCGCACCCCCATCAATCTCTCCCGCTAGGCATTGGGACAGTGAGCCTTTGGTAATTTAAAAAATTTCCCACAATACCAGGGGACTTCCAGATGCCAGAAACAAAAGATTCGCTAGGGGACAAGCCATGGCAGTGCTAAATCTAGTCAAGGGAGAAAATCGAATTCTTTTACAGTCGGTCAGTTGGCAGACCTTTAATCAGTTATTGGCAGAATTGGGGGATAAACGGGGACAACGCCTGGCCTACGACCATGGAAACTTGGAGATTATGAGTCCGTTGGGAATTCATGAGAATAATAATCGGTTTATAGAAAGTTTGATTTTGATCATTGCCGATGAATTAAATTTAAATCTGAAAAAGTTCGGATCATTGACCCTCAGATCAGAGCGTTTTCAACAGGGGGTAGAACCGGATTCCTGTTACTATCTGCCCAATGAACCCTTGGTGAGGGGAAAGCAAAACATTGATTTGACGGTGGATCCTCCGCCGGATTTGGTCTTGGAAATTGATATAACCAGCGGTTCCCTGAATAAGTTACCGATTTATGCCAATTTGGGAGTGGGGGAAGTGTGGCGTTACGACGGTAGAAGCCTTTCTGTGTTTGTTTTGGATTCCCCCTCTAATTCCTATCAGGTGAGTGAAAACAGTCTGATTTTTCCCTTTTTGCCCCTATCCCAGGTGCCAGGCTTAATTGAGCGCACTGCAGAAATCGGAGAAACCGCTACCCTAAGGGAGTTTCGGCAATGGTTAAAGGAAATGTCTTTGCCCTAGCCAATGCAGTAACCAAGGAAAAACCTCTCAATTGATCTAAAATAGTCAATCTGCACGATCGCCCTAAGGGCGCTGGATTTTTATGACTTTAATTACTTTACTAAGAATTATTTGGATGGCTTCCGCCGCTTTATTGACGGTGTTGGTCTTGCTCCATAGTCCCAAGGGGGATGGCATTGCCGGGATTGGCGGCCAAGCCCAACTGTTCACCAGTGCTAAAAGTGCAGAAAAAACCCTCAACCAGGTGACCTGGACTTTGAGTATTGTGTTCATTGGCCTAACCATTATTTTGAGTGCCGGCTGGTTAGCCAATTAGTCATTACAAGTAAGAAGCCCCTCCCTAATTGCGACGGGGGAAAAATGGGCTTTGGTAAGTCTAAGAACGTGTTTGAAAAGCCCCCCCTGGCCCCCCAATTCTGGGGGAAGGCAGATAATAACTTTTAAAACAGGCTCTAAGTTAGGACTGGGCGGATCAATCAAATTGTGGTGAATAAAGGTGTTGGGAAAGCTGGGTAAAACAGCGACGGGTATGGGGCCAAGGCACGGGCGCAGATTGTTGGCCCTGATGTTAATGGTATTGACCACCTGTTTGGTTGCTTTATCGGCGATCGCCAAGGGTTCCGACCAGATTCCCCTGCCGGAAGCAAACACCCATGCTTTGCCCCCCAGCTTAGTTAAGCTAGGCATTTCCCTCAACAGTAATAATGGTCAGGATCAAGAAAACCTAGGGGATTATTTTGACCAGGTACAGCCTTCCTCCCTGGGGTACCTGCTGTGGTCTAATTTCCCCGTGACTGTTTATGTGGAATATCCCCCCCATTTACCCCCCGGCAGTGCGGAGCAAAAACGTTACTACACCTGGCAAAGGGCCATTAAAACGGCGATCGCCGACTGGCAAACTTTTTTCCCGCTGGCAATTACTAACGATTCAGCGACGGCGGACATCCGTATTTTTTATCGAGAACCGCCCCTGGCCCGTAGGGTAGATCCGGAAACTGGGCTGGTAAGCTTTGGCCGGGCCCGCACCGCCCAGGCTGGCTACGAATTTTATTGGACTGGGCAAAATCCCCCTGAACTGCGCCACCGCATGAACATCGAGATTAAACCAGGATTAGCGGCCCTTTCCTTGCAGGGCACCACCCGCCATGAACTGGGCCATGCTTTGGGCATTTGGGGCCACAGCGATCGCCCAGAAGATGCCCTCTACCCGGCCCAAACCCCCGATTCTCCTCCCATTTCCCCCAGGGATTTACGCACCCTATACCGTATTTATCAACAACCCACCCGCCTTGGTTGGCCTAGTCCGGTTAGGAACTAAATTCTTAAAATATCTGGTAAATCAAAAAAATTGCAGGTTGAATGATGAGTAAAATCGCCGTTGTGTTGTTATCTGGGGGATTAGATTCCGCCACCGTAGCGGCGATCGCCAAAGAAGCCGGCTATCGAGTTATTGCTTTGTCCTTTAACTATGGCCAACGCCATGACCGGGAATTAATTGCCGCCCAGGCGATCGTGGAGGCCTTGGCAATTCCCCAGCATTTCACCGTTAATTTGGATTTAGCCCAGTGGGGAGGCTCCTCCCTCACCGATCGCCAGCAAACCTTACCCCAGTCCGGGGTAGAGCCGGATATTATTCCCTCTACCTATGTGCCGGGGCGTAACACGGTATTCATTGCCTTAGGGTTATCCCTGGCGGAAGCCCAAGGCGCAGAGGCGGTATTTTTAGGCATTAATGCCATTGATTATTCTGGTTATCCCGATTGTCGTCCGGAATATTTAGAGGCGTACCAACAATTAGCGACGTTATCTTCCAAAGTGGGGGTGGAGGGCAATCCTATCCAACTGGTGGCTCCCCTGATCAAATTAAGCAAAGGGGACATCGTCCAAAAAGCTTTGCAGTTGGGGGTTCCCATTGCCCAGACCTGGTCCTGTTACCAGGGGGGAGAAGAACCCTGTGGCCGTTGCGATTCCTGCCGCTTACGGGATCAGGCCCTTATTGAAGCTGGTCATCCAGAATTGGCCAGTGCGGTGGGTAAGCAGTTGCATAAAAATACTTAAACCTTTCCAAAACTCGGTAGTGTTATTTACGTAGTGAAAGTCTAAAATGAATGGTAACCACGGACAGAATAGTGTCATATAGACTATTTGTGTTGCTTTCCTCTAAAATTTAACTATAGTAGAAATTATATCAACTTGCACAATTGAATTGGCTGATTGAGCTATGAGTAATCACGATAAAGATAAACGTCCCCCCTGTCCATCGTGCGGTTCATTGCATATTTTGAAGAATGGCAGCATCCATAATAAAAAAAGAAAGTATTTATGCAAAGAATGCGGCAGGCAGTTTGTGGAAAATCCTACCAAGCGTTACATAAGCAAGCAAGAAATTGAATACGTTAAACGAGGTCTTCTAGAACGAATCTCTCTCAGAAGTCTGTCGAGAATGCTGGGAATATCGATTAAGTGGTTGCAGAATTATGTCAATAAGTTTTATCGCTCAATCTCTTTTGAAACAAGTAGTCTAGCTTCTTGTCTTAGTGGTTTAATTCTCTAATGTGATGAGTTATGGTCATTCGTTTGCTCAAAAGCAAATCCTGTTTATCTTTGGCTAGCATTAGATAGAAATACGAAGCAAATTTTAGGCTTTCATTGGGGTGATAGGACAAGAGGAGATGCTCAGCATAATTTCTAAAAATTTACAGATTACCAAGGCAATATTTCTCCATTGGAATGCCAAAATGTCCCCGTATTTTCTAGATTCAATTGCTCAATACGGGCCAGTAGCCCTTTCACAGATTGTTCAGGTGTAATTCCCTGTGCATTAAAATTTGTCATACGAGTCTTGACTAAGCCAGGATGAAGAATAGCCACCGCAATCTGATAAGATTTCAGGTCAATAGATAAAGATTTACCAGCCATTGACAGCGCAACTTTTGACATTCGATAACCATAGGAATTTCCTGAAGTATTATCTTCAATTGATCCCATCCGACTGGTCATAAGAATAATCTTAGAACCTGCTTTTAAATTAGGTAATAATGCACGGGTTAATCTCAAAGGAGCAAGGGCATTTATTTCAAATTGTCGACGAATACTATCAATATCTAAATTATCTAATCCAAACGTCTTCATAATACCAGCATTATTAATCAAAACATCAATCGATTGGGCATCAAGTCGATTAACTAAGCTGGCAATATCTGTCTCTGAAGTGAGGTCAACACCTGTTTCGATTGACACTTTCAAATTGTCTAATTCATCCGAAGTCGAACGACAGACAGCAATGACATGATCCCCTCGCTCTTTTAGTTGACGACAATATTCTAAACCGATGCCTCGATTAGCCCCTGTAATTAGATAAGTACCCATTTTTTTGATAATTAACAATACTGAAAAAATTAAGCCAAAAAAAACAAATATAATCAGCTTTTAACTCTTTTGATTGGCAGAACGAAAACGACCTAAGTCGAAAGAACGTTGCTTAAGATGCTTAGTTTTACGGGCTGTCACTCGCTTTCGCCATATTTTGTAACTCGATGATTTTAAATGACTTCGCATGAGCGCAATCACTTGTTTTTCCGAAAGCCCAAATTGAAACTCAATAGCTTCAAACGGTGTTCGGTCTTCCCAGGCCATTTCAATCACTCGTTCCCTAGTTAATGGTTCTAGATTAGGAAAATTCATTTTTTTACTACTTGTATTGATTACTTTACTCCATAGTTTAACGAATCACTGCAATGGGAACAGTGTCTAGCTCAAACTTAATTACTCTCTCGATCAAATATAACGCTCTCTTTTATGTCCTTGTTTCAAGATAATCCCCATTACTTTTCAAACACATTCTTAGAAGGCGATCTTCAATGAAGAAAAAAGTTGGTAGGCAGTTCGGTCATAAAAACTCAAAAGGATTACTGGCAACACCGTCGGCACTGTGGACGGAAACTAATGACAATAGACTTTCACCGGTTGACTCCCATTCTGGCAAGGGCTAGCCCAACATCCCTTGCCTAAATCTCGGCGATAATCCTGGGAGTCAATATTGATTACTCTGGGCTAGGTACAGGTTTTTCCGGAGTCTCTTCCTTCTCGTTAAACACGGCACGTAACCAGGGAGGAGCAACGAAGGTAGTAACAATAACCATGACGATAATGGCGGCGTCGGTGGCGGGATCCAGGGCTCCACTGGCGGCCCCTACCCCGGCAAAGACTAAACCCACTTCACCCCGGGGAATCATGCCCACCCCGATCGCCAGCTTATTCAAATCTGATTTACCAAAGAGGGTGAAACCAGTAATCACCTTGCCAATGATCGCCACCACAATTAAAAAGGCCGCAATAATTAGACCTTCCCGGTTAGCGGGCACAGCGGGGTTTAATACACTGATATCGGTTTTTGCCCCCACACAAACAAAAAATACCGGCACAAAAAAGTCGGCGATCGGTAAAATTTGTTCTTCCAACTCCTCTCGTTTTTCTGTCTCCGCCAGAATTAACCCCGCCGCAAAGGAACCAAGGATGGCTTCTAGTTGAACAATTTGGGCAATGTAGGAAAGGATAAAGGCTACACAGATAGATACCAAGAGCAGTTGCCCTCGGGTTTTCATGCGGTTGACCAAGCTCACATAAAAAGGACTAAGAAAGCGACCAATTAAAATTGAGCCCACCACAAAGCCCGTGGCACTAATTATTAAATAGATAATATTGCTGACTTGGATTTCCCCGGTTTTTACCAGACTACCCACCACCGCTAAAACGATGATGCCGAGGATGTCATCCAACACCGCCGCCCCAATAATAATTTGTCCTTCGTTGGAACTAAGACGATTAATTTCCGCTAACACCTTAGCTGTAATCCCGATACTGGTCGCCGTTAAGGCCGCCCCAGCAAAAATAGCCGGGATAGCGGCCACTCCAAAAATGGCCATCAAACCAATGGTTCCTAAGCTAAAGGGCGTTACCACCCCCACGACCGCCACGATCGCCGCCTGGGGCCCCACCCTGATTAACTCTTTGAGGTTCGACTCCAGACCAATTTCAAACAGGAGAATAATTACCCCCAGCTCGGAAATGACGGAAATAACCTCACTCTGGGCACTAAAGACCGACTTAACTGCCTCGGGGGATAGATCGGCGGAGCCCATCAGTAATTGGATGATCAGGGAATCCTCCGGGGCCAAACCACCTTCGGGGAAAAGTAACAGCTTTAGGGCTGAGATCCCCACCAATACCCCCCCCACCAACTCTCCTAACACCGGGGGTAAATTGAGCCTTAAACAAACTTCCCCCCCCAACTTACTTGCGAAATAAATCACCACTAGGCTGATGAGAACCCCGGCAAGAATCAATGGGGCTACTTCTGCTTCCGCTTCTGCGGCGGTGGCAATTATGGGCGACAGGGGAGGGATTAATAGATTCATAGAAATTTGCATTAAGATCACGTCTCTAAGCAGGATAAGGCAAAAGCTCCTGAGTTTTTAGTGATGTATGACGCTGAAAATTTAATCAAAACCATTCATTTAGCTAATGGTTCCAAACTTTTTTGTCCAAACCAAGGGGACAAAATTGATTCAAATTGGTGGGGATAATCAAGATTGAAAAGGTATTTGCTGACCCTGGAGAACCATCTCTCCCTGGGGCTGGCGGGTATTGCCCTCGTTTTCCTGCGTGACCATAACTTCCGAAGCAGAAAGCCATTTTTCAAAGGGGATCTCTAGTAGGACTTCCCCTTGGGCATTGGGATGGAAGGAACGACAGGCTACTTTTTTACCATTAATCACAGCCCAGAGTTGATAAACCTTGCCGTCGGGGGCAGGGGGGACATCTTTAAGCACCAATAGAGCTGAGGCATTTTTAGCCCCTACAATTAAACTTCCCGTTGCCTGGGACTTAGCTTCCGTGGCCCTTAGGGTTAAAAAGTTTTTGTTCGGCTCCTGGAGTTGGTTCACTACCTGGCGATATTCCGATAACTGTTGGACTTGTCGTTGGTAGTTGGCTAAGTCCGCCGAGGATTTAAAAGCCTGTTGAAGTTGGTGATTTTCCTGCTCACTACTAGCTAGCTGTTGTTGCAGTTGATGATTTTGCCATCCTAAACCGGCGATCGCCGTGGCCAGCAAACCACCCAAAGCTATTTTTCTCCAGGGAAACCTTTTAGTGGATCTAATTACCGATGGAGAAGACTGGTTCGTCGGGGGTCGGGACAATAATAGGGGAGGGGGCACATCGGTGGGGGAAAGTCCCAAAGGTAAAAGGTTAAGGGTCGCCCGCAGTTGCTGGACTTCTTCCACTAAGGCTGGATTATGGGCCAATAACTCCTCCACCTGGGCCTTTTCCTCCGGGGTTAAATCTTCCAGTACATAGCCCGCCAGTAATTCCCGTTGAACGGCGATCGGATCTAGGGATTCCATAAATTCATTCCACAAGGTCTTGTAATAGGTTTTTAAGTTTTAATAGGCCTTGACGAGAGCGGGTTTTAACCGTACCCAGGGGAATCTGGAGTTGTTGGGTAATTTCCGACTGACTAAGGCCGTCATAGTAGGCAAGTTCTAGCACCTGTCTTTGATTAGGGGGCAAAGTTTCCAGGGCGGAGGCCACCCGTTGGGACAATTCAGAAAAAGTTGCGTTTTCCATCGGTAAATTAGGGACATTTGTTGAATGGTGATGTTGACAACGTTGGATGAGCCTCCCCTGGGACTGCCCTTGGCGAATTCTATTCAGGGCCCGGGAACGGGTTAGGATTAGCAAAAAATTGAGTAAATTCCCCCGCTTTTGGTCATATCGGGTGGATTTTTCTAAGCCCAGGAAAATTTCTTGGGTTAAGTCCTCTGCATCCTGGGGTCTTTGCAATATCCTCAGGGCTAAACGATAAACCACTGCACCGTAACGACTGTAGAGAATACCCAAGGCTAGAGAGTCTCCCCGCTGTACTGCTTCCATAATTTCCCCCTCATCCTGCACTGCGGCTTGCATACTAGAAAAACCAGTCCAGCCCTGTTAGTACATAATATCCTCCCGCCAAAATCAGCAGGGCACTGCCGACCCGTATTACCCAATCAGAATGTTCTAGTAAAACTCGACTCTGTTTAACAATGCCGGTGAACAGGCTGGCAAAGAAAATAACGGCGGTGTAACCCAAAGCATAAAAAACCATAGTCAACACACTCAAGCTTTGGGAACCAGTGGTGGAGGCCGCCGCTAAGACCGCAAACAGCACCGGACTGGCACAGGGCGAACTGACTAGGGCAAAGGTCATGCCCACCCCCAGGGGTCCAGCCCCAGGCAAATTAATTTGGGTTTGGGGCAAAGGTAAATGGATCAATCCAGCAAAACTAAGTCCCATAATCAGGATGACGGCACCGATCGCCAGGTGAACATAGCCTTTAAAGTCCACAATAATGGCGGTGGCAAAACCGGACGCTAACCCAAACAAACTGAGAATAATCACCGTACCCAAAACAAATAGGCTCGCTTTGACCAATGCTTGATAACGGGAAGTAACCTGAAGAGTGCCGATATAGCTTAAATTCACCGGCAGTAAAGCCAGAATGCAGGGGGAAAAACTAGCTAGCAGTCCCCCCAAAAAAGCCAGGGGTAACAACACCAGGGGATTACTAGTATTTTGCTGATCAAACCATCCCTGGTAGCGGTTTTCCACGGCGGCAATGAAATGATCCAAACCCCCTGTCCAGCTACTCCATTGACTGGTAATCACAACCAATGACAAGGCCCCCAGGAACAAAACTAGGCATAAACCCCAGGGAGCTGGTAGGGAAAAGCGACGGCGGGCACGGTTGAACATGGCGACTCCAAAATGGGTTGTTTAACAGCAAAGGTCGGGGTCTGAACTCCAAACCCCGAACCATCAACTACTTTTTGGCCATTCTGGAGATTTCCCCATTGATCACTTTGGTGTAATCCATGGCGTTGGCGTTTTTGCGGAATTGTTGAACAACCATGCCGGTGGCGGGATCAATAATGGCCACGGTGGCGGTTTGGGTTTTGTTCATTTCAAAAAAACTGGTTAACCCCAATTCCTTGGCCTTGGCTTCTGCCTTTTTGGTGGTGTTCTTATCCGAAACATCCAGTACCACAAAATTTACTTTTCCCTGGTATTGTTTCTTCAACTGGGAAAGGGTAGGGGCAATGGTCTTACAACCGGGACACCAAGTGGCATAGATATCCACCACCACGGGTTTGCCCTGGAGGGTGGGGGATAGGGGTTTAGTGGCCTGCATCATTTGGGCAACGCTTACCTGGGGCGGGGAAAGTACCACGGAGGTAATACCCAAGGCCGTACCTAAAAAAGCTGTACCCATGGCGGCGATCGCCAAACCGGATGTCAAAAATGGGCGGGGAGTTTTCATGGAAATTTCCTAAAACTAGGGTTCATTTCCTACTACCCCCCTAACCCTGGGTTTGGATTCATTAATTTTGAAAATATTTTGAAGATTTAGAAAAAAGCTATATTTGGCCGTTTTCCAAATCAGCCAAGGCCAGGCGAATTTGCTCCAAACGACGACGGTTAACCCCCAAGTCCGATTCCCCTAAGCGGGATGCGGAACGAACTTCGATGGTTTGACTATCAGCAGGGAAATAAAATTCCAGGTCATCCACAAAACCCATCAGGCGGCTGTGGGCTTCCGCTCGGATATAGTTATCGTCTTCTTCAACGATGGTAGTTCCGGGCACTACTGCCAAAATTTCCACCAATAGATTGCGGGCGGTGTCTAGATCGCCCTGGTAACTCAGGGGAGCAATGCCATGGAGTGCATCCCTTTCAATTTCAATCTGACTACTCACACAATTGGGGGATTCGGGACAGGGGGCCAATCGTTGCTCTGTGACTCCTAAATTGTCAGGAACGGAACCGGAAAAAATTTGCTCGAAACCAGGTAGGGCCGCAAACCAGACCATACCGGAAAAAATCACTGCTAGTAATGAACTCATTCAAAAATTGGGGCTGAAAGTGAACTGAAAACCCTCTCACTCTAACTTGCGTAAACGAGATAATCCCTCATACCCGTTCCCTGACTCCGGCGGTTCTATAATGGTTAGAGCCAATACACCACGGATTCATGACTGCCACTGCTGTTAAAACGGACTACGAAGCGATTATTGGGCTAGAAACCCACTGCCAGCTCAACACGGCCAGTAAGATTTTTTGTAATTGCTCTACGGATTTTGACAGTCCCCCAAATACTAATGTTTGCCCGGTGTGTTTGGGATATCCAGGGGTGTTACCGGTGCTCAACGAAGAAGTTTTGGCGGCGGCGGTTAAGTTGGGCCTAGCCATTAATGGCCAGATCGCCCCCTACAGCAAATTTGACCGTAAGCAGTATTTTTACCCCGATTTACCCAAAAATTACCAAATTTCCCAGTTTGATCTGCCCATTGTGGAACATGGCTCCTTGGAAATTGAGTTGGTGGACAAAAAAACTAAGGAAATTACCCGTAAAACCATCGGCATTACCCGCTTACACATGGAGGAAGATGCGGGCAAATTAGTCCATGCGGGCAGTGACCGGTTAGCGGGCTCCACCCATTCCCTAGTGGATTTTAATCGTACCGGCGTACCTTTACTGGAAATTGTTTCCGAGCCGGATATACGCACGGGGCAAGAGGCGGCGGAATATGCCCAATCCCTGCGGCAGTTAGTGCGGTACTTGGGCATTAGCAACGGCAACATGCAGGAAGGTTCCCTCCGTTGTGACGTCAACATTTCCGTCCGTCCGGTGGGGCAAAAGGAATTTGGCACCAAGGTGGAAATTAAAAATATGAACTCCTTCAGTGCCATCCAAAAAGCCATCGAACATGAAATTGAAAGGCAAATAGAGGCGATCGCCAACGGGGAAGAAATTTACCAAGAAACCCGGCTATGGGAAGAAGGAAGCCAACGCACCATCAGTATGCGGAAAAAGGAAGGCTCCAGCGATTACCGTTATTTCCCCGAACCAGACTTACCCCCTTTGGAAGTTTCCGAGGAGCAAAAACAAGCTTGGTTCAAGACTTTGCCGGAGCTCCCCGCCGCTAAACGGAGCCGCTATGAACAGGAGTTTGGTCTGTCACCCTACGATGCCCGGGTATTGACGGAAGATCGGGAAGTGGCGGCCTATTTTGAGGAAGCGGTGGTGGCCGGAGCCGAAGCCAAAGCCGTTACCAATTGGGTAACCCAAGACATTGCGGCTTACCTGAATAACAATCGTTTGACCATTGGCGAATTAGCCCTGAAGCCAACGGCATTGGCGGAATTAATTAACCTAATTGGGAAAGGCACCATCAGTGGCAAAATCGCCAAAGATATTCTGCCGGAACTGCTGGAAAAGGGTGGTTCCCCCAAGAAAATCATTGAAGCCCGCGGCTTGATCCAAATTTCCGATCCAGAAGAATTGACCGCTATCATTAAAGGGGTTATTGCCGACCATCCCAAAGAATTGGAAAAATTCCGCAGTGGCAAGGGGAATATGCAGGGCTTTTTTGTCGGTCAGGTAATGAAACGCAGTGGGGGTAAAGCCGATCCCAAATTAACCAACCAGTTAATCGGCAAACTGTTGGCGGAGGCGTAATTGGTAGCAATAAAAATTCAGGGTAAAACTTTTACCGATATCCAAGCCCTCGTTTTTGATAAAGATGGCACCCTGGAGAACTCTAAAGTTTACCTAGAAAAACTAACCATTGAACGGCTACGGTTATTGGAAAATCAGGTGCCCGCCATTAACCCGTCGCCGATTGGATCCCTTGGCGATCGCCTAGCTCTGGCCTTTGGTTTTGATCGCCACTGGGAACAATTGGATCCTGGGGGACTGATGGCGGTGGGCAGTCGCCGGGACAATATTATTGCGGCGGCCAGTTACATTGCCGAGCAAGGCTATGGTTGGTTCCAGAGTCTGGATTTAGCGAATGGTTGCTTTGATGAAGCCGATCGCCGGATTATTCCCAATGCCCAAACCTGTCCCATGTTTCCGGGGGTGGAAAACAGCCTGAAGTTTTGGCAGGGGCAGGGGGTAAAAATTGCGATCCTTTCCGCCGCCCGCCAGTGGAGTGTGGAGCGGTTTATTGCCGATCACCAATTGCCAGCTTTCGTTGACGTAGCTAAAGGTTCCGACCAGGGCTTGAGTAAACCCGATCCGGCCCTGTATTCCTTAACCTGTAAGGAATTGGGGGTAAAGCCCGAACACACCTTAATGATCGGGGATGCCCAGGGAGACATCACCATGGCCAAATCCGCCGGGGCCCAGGGGGCGATCGCCATCCATTGGCCCGGTTATCCCCTAGGAAATTTGCAGGGGGTTGATGGCACCATTACGGATTTACGAGAAATCCAACCTTCCTTTGTTGAAAATACGAACTGAGGCCATTAACACCATTGCCCTGCCACAGAAACCTTGGCGACAATTTCCAACCTTCCGGTTTGTTACAGTTAAAGCACTGATTATTCCCCATCTTCCATGGCAATTCATCTGAAGGCAAAACACTTAGGCGTGGCGACCCTCCTCCTCTTCTGCGGGGGGGCGATCGGGGCCGCTGGGGGGAGCTATCTTCTGTCTTCAGGCCCCAGCAATCTCCCTTCCCAATCTTCCTCCGATTCCCCAATCCAGGCCCTGCCCCAGCAGACCAATTATCGCAGTATTGTTCCCCTACCCCGTTCCGCCCAGGATGATGAAGAGTTAAATTTCATTGCCAGGGCAGTGCAAAAGGTAGGCCCCGCTGTGGTCAGAATTGATGCGGAAAGAGTCAACCGTAGTCAAGCCGGCCCCATCCAGGAGCAACCCTTTTTCCGTCGCTTTTTTGGGGAAGAAATGCCCACCCCTCCAGATCCCAGGGAACAGGGCACCGGCTCCGGCTTCATTTTGAGCGCCAATGGGGAAGTTCTAACCAATGCCCATGTGGTGGAGGGGGCAAAAACAGTTAAAGTTACCCTCAAAGATGGTTCAGTGCTAGAAGGCCGGGTAATGGGCATAGATACCATGACCGATGTGGCGGTGGTCAAAATTGAAGCGGAAAATTTGCCCGTAGTGGAAATTGGTCAGTCCGATCTTCTGCAAGCAGGGGAATGGGCGATCGCCATTGGAAATCCTTTGGGTTTAGACAACACCGTCACCGTCGGTATTATCAGTGCCCTAGGGCGATCGAGTTCCGAAGTAGGGGTTCCCGATAAACGGGTGCGTTTCATCCAAACCGATGCCGCCATTAATCCCGGTAATTCCGGCGGGCCCCTGCTCAACGCTAAGGGGGAAGTTATTGGGGTAAACACAGCCATTCGGGCCGACGCCCAGGGATTAGGTTTTGCCATCCCCATCCAAACGGCCCAAAACATAGCCCAAACTTTGTTTGCCAAGGGAAAAGTTGACCACCCTTACCTCGGCATTCATATGGTTACCCTCACCCCTGACATGGTTAGACAGTTAAACAGCAGTGGGGAATTGTCGGTGCCCGTCACCGCCGAAAAGGGGGTGTTAATTGTCCAAGTTAGCCAAGGTTCCCCCGCCGCCCAAGCTGGTTTAGCCCCTGGAGATGTGATTCTAACGGTGGCAGGGGTGGAAGTGGAAACGGCCACCGATGTGCAGGAGCAGGTGGAATTTAGCCAAATTGGCGAACCCTTACCGATCGCCGTTCAGCGACGGGGAAAACAGGAGGTTATCCCTGTGCGGCCGGGGCCATTCCCTGGGGATCTTCGACCATAGTTAACGAATATTTTTATTCCGGCACTGTCCACCAACTGAGGGCATAATTCTCGGCTTTTTCCCCCTGGGATGATCCTTGATGTTTAACTTGGATTTGATAAAGCCCGGAAACGGGAATGGGACAAAAAAAATGCTCCACATTGTCAACTCGACTTTGGGAAGAGCAAATCACCCTAGATTTATCCTGTTGGGAAACTAAAAATAGGTCTAGATCCGCTAAGGGCCCAGCGCGAAAGTTTTCCCTCACTTCATATTCCTGATTACCATTTCCATCCACCAACTCCACGGGCCTTTCCCACACCAGGGTGACACTGGCAAATTCCCCAGCTTTTAACGGTTGAGAGAGGGAATAGCCAATGGTTTGGCGAGGCTTAATTTCTCCGTAATCCCAGGCGATCGCCGGTAAATCACTTTCCCCTGGGCCATGGGCTCCAGCTTGAAATTGCTCCAGGGCCCGGCGGGCGTTGAGTTGTCCGGCCCCCATTTCTAAATCCAGGGGAATGGCAGGATTTTGATAAGCCTCCGTTTCCAGCCAATGGCGATTTTTAGTGCTGTAAAGGGTGTAATTTGTCCCCAAGCTAGCGTTCTGAACTTTAACCGCTGAGTTGATCACCACGGCTTTCATTACCATGGGGTTACGAGCTGTTAGGTTCCATTGGTAACTATTGGGATTTTTCAACAACTGGCGATCGCCAAATTCCTGCAACAGAGCGATGGTTCCAGTTACCAAGGGAGCGGCAAAGCTACTGCCATTGACAGGTTCTGCCCTGCCGTTGATGTCATAGAGTGTAAAATCACTGCCCGGAGCCACTAAGCTCACCCCCCGCCGGCCAGATTGATTAATTTCCTGTTCCACAATGCGACGACCCATGCCCTCCGGCTTTCTGCTCAAATTAGCAAAGGCCATGCGATCATACCTATTTTGGCGGGGAGACTGGACTGTGTAGGCGATCGTCATGCCGTTGTAATTATCCGTCGGAATAGCAATGCCCCCTTCCCCCTGATTACCTGCCACCACAAAAAGAACATTTTGCTTTTGGGTTAACCAATCCAAACAGAGAGTTAATAAGGCATTACCGTCTAATTGGGCTTCTTTCTTTCATCCCGCTCCAGGGATTCCCCATAGCTGAGGTTAATGGCCCGGATATTCCCCCCATCCCGCTGACTGAGGAACTGAGCCGATAGACATTGCTGGGGCTGTAAGTTTTCTGAGAACGGTTCCATCGCAGTGGAGTAGAGCCTGGCCCCGGTCGCAACCCCTGGGTAACGTTTGTCGTTACTAACCATAACCTGGGCCACCATGCCGGCGTGGCTGTCAAAAAAGCTGTTACGGGGAGAAATTTGGTCGAGCTGATATGTCCCAGATAAATTATAGGGAGGTTGCCAGTTGCCCAATTTATCGAAAAGAAATTGCACTGGTCGGCCCATTTCCATCTGACCAATGGCTATTTTTCGACCGGTTAAATTATAGGGAGACTGATTTAAAAAAGTGCTTTCTATGCCCTGATCAGTGAGATAACTGGGGCTGGTGTCATCGGCAAAAACAACAGTTGTAATCAGTGAACCCTGGGAAAGTATTAACCAATTCAGTAAAAAAAGTTTCTTGATTTGGCCAAATCGACGACTGTATTTATTGAGGATCAAGATTTTCTGCCATGGGGTCAAAGCAGTGTTATCAATTAGCGGGAAAATTTTAACCAAGAAAAGATTTGTTCCGTTGTGAGAGTGAGGTCTAAACCAGCCAGGACAGGCAAGATTTCTTGGGAGTTATTAACCTCTGGATCGTCGCTGAGATAGCATTGGGGTGCTTGCTGGGGTAGGAAAACTAGAATAGATCTTTCTTCTGGATTAATCAGCCATCCTAACTCACTGCCTTGGTCTAAACAGTAGAGAATATTTTTCATGACCTTGGATATACTTTGCTGGGGAGAAAGAATTTCGATCACCCAGTCGGGCGCAAAACTAATCGCTTGATTTTCCGGCTCACCAGAGGCACTAATCAGGAAGACGATCCCAGCCCAAAACCACAATGTCAGGCACGATCGATCTGTCGGTTAGAGTACACCGTAGTTCAGTGAAAGCTAGGACACTTTTGTTAGTTTCCCCTGCTAAATCAATAATACTGGCCAGTTTTACTTGCAATCGACTGTGGAAGGTTTTAGGCATTGGTTTTTGGGTAACGGTACCGTTCACGTATTCCCAGGCCGGCGAGTCTTCAATATAGGGCAGGGCCAGAAAGTCGGATAGGGTTAGGGGAGGGCTAGAGGCAAGCATGGTCACTCTCTCCGAGGGGTCAGAAATGGGGCTGTTACGCCATTGTAGTCGGACTTTTAGCTAAAACCGTGATTGAACCATCGCTGTGTTGCTAAAAAAAAGCCAGGGGAAAATGGTTCGGCTGAAAGTTTCTCCCTGGCATCTTTTCGATTTCTAATGGCCTTGTTAGTCGGTGATGGCTCAGTTAAAGCTTGGCCCCACAGCCGGAACAAAAACGGTGACTAATGGAGTTTTGGGTCTGACAATGGCCACATTCCTTTAACTGGGGGCCATGGTTCCGGAGGGATACATCGGGCAATCCCAACATCTGGGCATTACTCATGCCGGGAGCAATCATGGGGTAACAGTTTTCGTCCTTTTTCACTGCTACGTCCATTACCACCGGGCCGTTGTGGGCCAACATTTCGGCGATCGCCGGGGCCAGATCCTCCCGTTTACGGACGGTAATGCCCTTAATGCCATAGGCATCACAAAGAAGATTGATATCAGGCATCCCTAGGGCCATGTTGGAAGCGGAATAGCGTTCCTCGTAGAAGGCCTGCTGCCATTGCCGTACCATCCCCTGCCAACCATTGTTGAGAATAATGGTTTTAACGTGGATGTCGTATTGGGCAAGGGTTCCCAGCTCCTGGAGATTCATCTGGAAACTGGCATCTCCACTGATGCAGATCACCGTTTCGTCCTCTACCCCCACTTTGGCTCCCATGGCGGCGGGTAAACCAAAGCCCATGGTGCCCAATCCAGCACTGGAAATCCAACGGCGGGGGCCGTTATTCAAAAACTGGGCCGCCCACATTTGGTGTTGACCCACATCCGTTGTGTAGTAAGCATTAGGGGCCTGGCGACCAATTTCATAGACTACTTCTTGGGGGGCAATACTGTCTTCGTAATGGGGAACCTGGAGGGGATAGTCCGATCGCCATTGGTCAATGCGGTTTAGCCAATCCTGGGTGGGGTGGGGGCGGGTAGGATAATCCAATTCCCGGGCTCGTTGTAGTAACTGTTCCAAAACATGGCGCACATCCCCCACAATGGGTACCTCAGGGGCGCGGTTTTTGCCTACTTCCGCCGGATCAATGTCAATGTGAATTACCTTGGCTCGGCTGGCAAATTCATCCAGCTTGCCGGTCACCCGGTCATCAAAACGGGCCCCCACCGCAATCAACAGGTCACATTCACTAACGGCAAAGTTGGCATAGGCCGTGCCGTGCATCCCTAACATTCCCACCGACAAAGGATGGTTTTCATCAAAGGCCCCAATCCCCATCAATGTTGTGGTCACAGGCAACTGGAACCTTTCCGCAAATTCCTGCACCTGGGCATGGGCATTGGCGGCGATCGCCCCTCCCCCGACATAGAGCAATGGATTTTTAGCCTGTTCCAACAGTTGCAGAGCCCCATTAATTTGGCGGGGATTACCCTTCACCGTGGGCCGGTAACCAGACAAACTCACATCACCGGGTTCCAGGGGAATATATTCACACTGCTCCAAACCCACATCCTTGGGTACATCGATCAACACAGGGCCAGGGCGACCGGTGCTAGCCAAATGGAAAGCCTCCGCGACAATGCGGGCCATATCCGAAGCATTTCGCACCACATAGGAATGTTTGACAATGGGTAAAGTAATGCCAAAAATATCAATTTCTTGGAACGCGTCACTGCCAATCATGGGGCGACCCACTTGTCCCGTAATAATCACCATGGGGATGGAATCCAAATGGGCGTTGGCGATGCCCGTTACCAAATTAGTTGCCCCAGGGCCAGAAGTGGCAAAACAAACCCCCACTTTCCCGGTGGCTCTGGCGTAACCATCCGCCGCATGGGAAGCCCCCTGTTCGTGGCGCACCAAAATATGTTCGATATCCCCCGCCGCTTCAAAACGGTACAGCTCGTCGTAAATGGGGAGAATAGCCCCACCGGGATAGCCAAAAATATGTTTAACACCGTGGCGTTTGAGGCTATCGATGAGAATGAAAGCTCCGGTCTGCCTTTGGCTAGGAACGGTTTTGAGAAAAGCTGTTTTAGGATTGGGAATTGATGCAACCACAGGACAAAACGCTTTAGGAAGCGCAGGCTTAAGTCATTTAATTTTAGCCTAAGGGAGGGAGGGGCTCCCTAATACCACCAGAACCAAAGTTAACAAGCCCTGAAGCTATGGTTACAATTGACCCCCACTCCTACCCAATGGAATGTATTTTCAATCCTCTAAATCCCGATCGCCAGCGCCAGGTCTGGGGGTCATAGGCGGTAAATCGGGGACAGTTTGTTGATGCCACACCGTTAAACCCAGTAAATGCTTAGAGGAAGGGACACTGGCAAATAGGGAAATGCCTAAACCTAGTAAAACCGCCAGGGGAGCAGTGATGGCCGATCGCCAAATACCAGGAAAGGTAAACCAGCCAGCATTGGAAGCCACAATTACCACAATCACCGCGGCGATCGTGCCATAAAAAGCCCCCAGGGCATTGATGCGGGGAAATAAAACCCCCATCAAGAAGATTCCCAACAATGGCCCTAAAAACATAGTGGTGTAGGAAACAAGAAATTCCAACAAATCTTTCCCTGTGGAAGCGGCATAAATGGCCGAAAAAATCGCCACAATGCCCCACACAATAATCAACCCCTGGGCCACCCGTACCGATTTAATTTCGCTGGCTTGGGGATTGGCATAGCGGTCATAAAAATCCACCGTCATGCAGGTTGCCAAGGAATGCAGGGCCGAATCAATGGAGGACATGGCCGCCGCAAAAATAGCCGCCACCAAAAACCCCGAAGCTCCGGGAGGTACTTGGTCAAGGATGAAGAAAGATAAAACTTCATCGGGTTTAATTTCACTAGGCAATCCCCCCTGGAGGGAATAAAAACTAAATAGTAAAACCCCCAATAATAGGGTGGCGGATACCCCCACAAAGCCGGAAAACCAGCCCAAAATAATAGCTTTGCGGGCGGACTTTTCATCGGCGCAGGAAACATAGCGTTGTACCGATTGTTGATTTGTGCCCGCCACGGCGAAGGCTAGGACTCCATAGGCCAGTAATGCTGTGGGTAGGGAGCGAAGGTCAGCGGGATCCCAATCAAAGTTAAACATCACCAATTTTCCGTTCTCCCCGGCAATGCGCCACAATTCCCCAAATCCTCCTGGCACAGCGGTTACAGCGGCCCAAATGCCAGCACCCAAACCCACAAAAATCATGCCAAATTGCAACACATCAGTCCAAACCACGGCGGTAAGACCTCCCGCCACGGTGTAGATAACTGAAATCACCCCCACAATTAAAATAGCGACGTTGGTGTCTATCCCGGTGAGCACGGACACCACCAAGGCTGCGGCATACAACAATCCCCCCAGTCGGGCAATGACAAAAAGTAAAAAGCAAAGGGAACCGAGGGAACGGGTTTTGGCATCAAAGCGCTTTTCCAAATATTCATAGGCGGTGGTTAAATTAAGCCGCACAAAAAACGGTAGAAAGATGGCAATGACTAAGCCGTAGCCGATCAAATCCCCCAGTTGCAGTTGTAAATAGAGAAAACCATGGCCATAGCCTTCACCAGGGCCTCCCAAAAGGGAAGCGGCGGAAAAAGAAGTAGCAATAATGGAAAAGCCGATCGCCCACCAGGGAATTTGCTTTGCTCCCCGGAAATATTCATCTGTACCACTCTGCTTGCGACTGGCGATAATGCCAATGACAATGACGATCGCCGAGTAGGCCACCACAATGGCCCAGTCAATCATGCCCATGAAAAATCAAACTCCTTAGCCAATATTGCACCCTATCCCTAGCGGTGACGATATCCACGGTCACATTTCTCCCGATCGCCACGGATATTGGACAAAGGATCTGGGTTAGGACGATATGGATTTACAAACAGGCTTCCAAAATATTCTGTTCTGTTTCCCCAATGGTGGTTATTTCCTGCAATCCTTCCAGGGTCATCGCAATGTTCCCCCCAATGCGGGCCAATGGCGATCGGGGCACTAAAGCTAAGGAAAAACGACTATCGGGCTGTTCTCCATAGGGATCCTTGACCACCAAATTCATGGACTGGGCGTTAACAGTGCCAGTGGTGCAAGCAAATTCTGATTGATAGGCAAAGAAAGCCCCTTTAATCTGATTGCCCTGTACTTGAAAAATAAAATATTCTTGACCGAGGATTTCCGGCTGGGCAGACTCACCGTAAAAATGAACACCTTCACCCAGGGGCAGGTTTTGGGCGCTGGCGGCAACGGGCCCAACTAAATTCCATAAACCGAAGGCAAACAAAGCGGCGGCAAATTTAGCCAGGCGATCGCCGCTCCCTGGACATAAATGAAAAAACATAATTTGGTGTAAGGAGGAGTTTCAATGACAAGGTCATTACCTCTAGCCTAACAACCATTACGGATTTTGATTTTCAGGTATGGGAATAATGGTAAGAAAATTAACAATATTGAGGAAAATCATCAGTAAAATTTACCATCAAGCCCTTACTCTTACATAGACAAGTACTAACAAAATATACAGAGTCCTCTCCCCCGATCCATTAACCATCTAACTATCCTTGATCTTTTTTATTCTCATCATTTGATTTCCCCCCCTCTGCAGCTCATATTCCACTGGGACAATGTCAACGGAAAATCCATCGGACGTGAAGGAGTCTATGACCTGGTTTATGTAGGATGGACGTTTGAGAGCCAGGGTCAGCAATGGGAAAATTCGAACCTCGGTGCCGACCCTCAACATTTCACGAATCGAATCAATGTGGAATTCCAAAGTGAAGTGATCGGCATAGAGAAAAAGCAAATGAGAGCATAACACCAAGTCGAATTGGCTATCTTCAAAGGGCAGAACAGGGAGTTGTCCCTCAAAATAGCGCCCCGATTCTTTATTTTTTGCGTAATCATGCACAAATTTCTTTGCCGTCGTTCTTCTGCTTTCACGGAGTCCATCCGGGGATTTATGGTAACTCCACACCCAGTCACCGGGGGTATTTTCAATCTGTGCAATGATTCCATCCAGTACTTCTTCAAACCTTTGATATATCTCTGTCGAATCAAATTTATAGATGGGATCAACGGAGATTATATTGCCACCGATTGAGGTAAGTTCTGCATTAAAACTGGCGGGGCCGTCACCAACACCAAGGATTTTTTTCTTGAGGTCTTCCCCTTTGAGAAGGAACATTTTCTTGTACTCATCCAATGAGCGCCCAAACGGTACTACATTTTCAAGTTCCATTGTCATGGGGGGCTCTCACTGCTAACTATGCACTACGCTGACTTTCTGTATACTAACATTGACCATAAGCAACAATAACAAGACGCTTTAAGGTTAAAATTTGATTGATGGCCTTGGTATTAATCGTTGAATTCCTGTCAGAACGTCTCCACAAGTATTTGTGATCAGGCAATATCCGAACACAAATTTTCCTTTGCACTCAATCCCCGGCGGATTTCAAACTTTTGTTAAGTTATTTTCGTATATCTTTGCAAATATGCCCTAACCCTGACAACGGCAATAAAAACTCCGGCGATCGCCCCAGGGCTTTGTACAATCTTAGAATAAGTGAATTTTTGCTAGGCCGTGGGTTGCGGAATATCCTTGCCTGATATTGCAATATTGTCCTTCCCGTTGGTTGCCCCCCATGACTCTTCGATCGCCCCGCACCACTATTTTTAAGCCCCTGGAATGCCGTCCCGATAACTACAAAGGTTGGTATCAACAGGGCAATAGCCTCTGGCAACAAGGTCAGTACAATGATGCCCTGCTTAGTTACGAAAAGGCTTTGGAATATTATCCCGGAGACTATTGGGCTTGGTATAAACGGGGCATCACCTTGGAGCAGTTGGGGCGTTATGAAGACGCCGCCGCCAGCTACGATAATGCTTGCCAAATTCAACCGGATAATTATTGGGCTTGGTATGACCAGGGTTGCGTATATCTCAACGAAATTGATGATTTTATTAAGGCTATTCCCTGTTTTCAAAAGGCCTTAGTTAATTTACCCAAAGATTATTGGGCTACCTACCGTCTGGGGGAATCCTATCGGCTCTCGGGGCAGTATGAAACGGCGATCGCCAACTTTCGGCAAGCATTAAAAATTCGCGGTGATGATTTTTGGTGTTGGTACCGTCAAGCGGACTGTTTTCTGCGCTGGGGCCATTACGCTGAAGCCATTGAATGTTATCAAAAATCCGTAGAAATTCGCCCCCGGGACTATTGGGCCTGGTTTCGACAGGGGGAACTGTGGCAGAAACTCTATCGTTATTCAGCGGCGATCGCCTGTTACCACCGAGTCTTAGACGTGGAAGTGGATGACGATTATGCTTGGTATGAAATTGCCCTCTGCCATGTTCTGCAAAAAAACTATGAAGATGGGGTTTATGCCCTCGGAAAAGTGTTGGAATGGTATCCCCAAACCTATTTAAAATTAATCGAAGGGGAGTCTATTTTTGAAGACCTCCGTTCGCTGTCCAGTTATCAGTCTCTTATGCAAATTGCCCACCAAAGTAACAGTGAACATAACACTGAAAACTAAAAAACAGACAAAAAACATTAAGAATTTTGGGGATTTTATGGCCAATTCCCTTTCGGAACCTATGATAATAATTAAGGTTGCAAAAGCTCCCTAATTTGAACAATCAATTCTGGATTAAATTCATCCCATGGCAAAAATTCTTCCCATTGATCGCCGTCAACTAATACAGTATGGCGGAGCTTTGATCGGCACTAGCCTAATGGCCACCATACTGGGCAATAATTTGGGCGATGCCCCCGAGGTTAATGCCCAGGCCATGGATATAAATCCCGAAATGGCCTTGGATAAATTAATGACTGGTAATACCCGTTTCGTAGAGGAGAAAAGAATTAAGGGAAATCAAAGTCAAATTCGTCTAATGGAAGTAGCCGAGGGTCAGAATCCCTTTGCCGCCATTCTTGGTTGTGCTGATTCCCGAGTTCCACCGGAAATTATTTTTGATCAAGGTTTGGGAGATTTATTTGTTTGCCGGATTGCGGGAAATGTTTCTAGTTCCCAGGAAATAGGTAGCCTTGAATTTGGCACCCTGGTTTTAGGTGCAAAGGTGATTATGGTTTTGGGTCACCAAAACTGTGGCGCAGTCAAGGCCGCCATGGATGGGGGGGAATTGCCAGGGCAAATTGGCAGTGTCGTTAAAAAGATTGATATTGGTACGGTTACCGGCAAAAGTGATGATACCGCTAGTGTTAAGGCGGCTACCAAAGCTAATGTCCTCCATCAGGTGGAAATCCTCAAACAGTCCCCCTTGGTAGCAGAATTAATCGATCAAGATAAATTAAAAGTCGTTGGGGCTTTCTACAACCTTGATTCGGGGGAAGTTACGCTCCTCTAAGAGTGCGTTTTAAGTGCGTTGAAAAATTCCCCCTGATCTCCTAAATTTGGGGGAAGCTAGATACAATGCCCCCAATATTGCCGGAACTTTAGTGGGTCGATTTAGGGGGCAAACTAAAACTTTGCAAACAGGCTCCCATTGCATAATCAAAATTAATTAAGGTGTATTAATATCCTGCCAATCGCTGTAAATTGCGGCCTGGCCTTGATAAACATCGTCGTCATCGTGGAGATTCCAGACAGTGACATTTTTGATCCAAAAACGGCGTCCTCCCTGGGCAATACGAATGCCTTGATAGTTTTCGATAAACCCCTGGCGGGTGACCGTATCCAATAATTGTTGTCTTTCCGTTTGATTAGGGGGTTCAGCGGATTGCCGGGAAGGTAGCTGACAAAATTCTTCCCAAGAAAGTTCAAATAATTTCTGGGCTGTTAAGTTGGCATAGTTAAAAATTGGGTCTGATTCTGGGCCATGGGACACCACCACATAGGGAGCTTCGTAGATGGCTTGGGCAAAATCTGTGTCCTTTAAATGACTAGGGCCAAAGGTTTTGCCCGTCAGACGTTCGTAACTTCGGCGAAGCAAATTAATATGCCTCAAATAAAAATGATTACTGGGATTTGGTTCTGGTAACAGCATAAAAACGAAGGTAACGGCGATCGGTGCCTGGGGAACGCCAACAGTTAGGTTTAGGTTTGCTCACAATAATGACGAAATCTTGTTCCCAACTGCTCCTCTGTTAAACCCTGGGTCCAATATTCCAACAGGGCATGGCCAAAGGCCCAGGCATTGCGATCGGGTGCCACGGGATTATCTAACAATAATGGCCACAAAGTTAATAAATCAAAGTTAGCGTCATCATCCGTTGCCAATAGATTAAATAAGTCATAAGCCAATTGGAGTTTTCCCAGCACCAAGGGTAATTGTTCGATGGGAATTTGCTCGGCCAACAGGTAGGCGAGGGCAGGGGAACCGGTGGTCAAACTGGAAATGAATTGTAGCACGGGGCTTTTGAGCAGGGCCGTTACCCCTTGGGTGGTGGTCATTTGCAAGGCATAGCGATCAATAATTTGGGCCGCCGCTAGGGATCGGGCCTCCAAATTACTTAAAAAGCGAGCTAACCTTTGTTGCTGGGCTGGAGTTACCACTTCCACCAAAGCCAAGGAAAGGGTTTCTAGTCCCCATCCCGATCGCCCGACGGAGTTATCGGCACTGACAATCGGTAGAATTTGCTGACAATAACTTCCTAATTGTTGAGCCCGGTACTCCACTGCTTCCCGAATAGCTTTCTCCTTTGGCCTATCTCCCGTCAACCAATCATAGGGGGGTTGCCATTCCCGCACCGGTCGCAGACGATCCACCTGGGTTACCAATAGAATTAACGGGCGGTCTCCAGCAATGTTTTGTAAATCCTTTAGAAAATCTGCATCCATTTGCAGGGCAGGATCTAGGGCGGGGTTGAGGAGTAAAATCACATCGGCCCGTTGGCCATAATCTAATACTGATCGCCGCAGATCTGACCGTTGCCCCTGTTCATAGCCGGGACTATCCCAAAGAATCAGGGTTTCTCCGTCCTTGGTTTGCCATTGGTACTTGGCAATGTCCATAGTGCTGGGCAGTAAATCCGTCACCGCCAGATTTTTTTGGAACAGGGCATTAATGAGACTACTTTTCCCCGCTCCAGTGCGCCCCACCAGCAAAATATTCACCGGTTGTCGTTCCACTTCCGTGGGGGATTGGCCCTGGCTGAGAATGTTTTGCAAAGTTTGACTTTTTGCTTTTACCAGTCCGGAAACGGGCCCTCCACCACTACCAAAATTGTCTGGAAGATTACCACTAACGGGATTGTAAAGGGCGATCGCCTGACGGCAGAGGGTACGGAGGGTAGCTTCCCGTAACTGCTGACTGAGATTAACCAACAACTGTTGGGTGGCCTGTTGACTACTTTCCTGACTTGCTAACCGGGACACCGCCGCCGCTGGATTAAGTAACCACTGACTCCAATTCCACACCCGCCAAATTTTCCGCAGGGATGGTTCCAACTTTTGATAAACCTCATAGGATTGGTACACTTGGGCGACAGAAACCTGGTTAAGGGTGGGGGAAAGGTTGGCAATCCAACGATCCATGTCGTCCACTGTTCCCCGGATTAGGCTGTAGGCATCGGTTACATAGATATTTAAGAGGGGATATTTAACTTCTGGGTAATAGGTTTGGGCCACTAACGTCACCACCTGCTGGCACCTTTGCCAAAATAGGGGCCAATCCTGCCAAGCGGGGGAATCCTGGCGGGATGCCTGCAAGAATTTGGTTTAATTGCTGTTCAATTTCAGCAATATTGTCATCCTTAACCCCTTCCCCCAAAGGAATGGTGGCCACAGATTCAGCAATGGTTTCTCGAATTTCTGGGGCCGTCCACCGCACCAGTAGCCAGCGCCACCCCAGAAAAACTAACCCCACCAAGGCCCAAATCCAGTTCAAATGCCAGGCATTAATTTGCCAACTGGCCGCCACCAACAAAAAAATTATCACCCCAGCGATGGGTAAAACTAAAACTACCGTCTGCCAGGGCTGAAAACGAATATTGGCGATCGGGGTCATGGAAAAATCTCCGTTAACGTTGTCTTTTAGTAGCCTTTTTAGTGTTTATCCGCAAAACTTAGAGTGTTACAAGCTTTTCCAATTCGTGTTTGTGTGATTGATAGATATTGATTTATACATTTTGATCCGTTCTCAGCCCCATTAGGCTAGGGGAATATTAAAAGATCCAAGAGTTGATTTTCCTTTGTTGATGTTCTAGCAACATTGCCTGTGATGGTATAATCCTGACTTTGTTGCATCAAAAATGGTGTGTCACGAAAAAGCCAAAACCTAAAGATGGGAAGAGTAACTCCCGGCGGGAAATATCAGCTCTCCCATGGTTAAGGTTATGAACTTTATTTGGAAACCCATGATTAATAATCGTCGCCCCTGGTTGAAAGTTGGCTTTATTGTTGCCGCCACCACCCTACTAGGTACAACCCCAGCCCGCGCAGATCAATCGCAAACCTTTGCCAGCGTTGACTATTTCCAGGGAAGGGAATCTGTTCCCATTGAGGTGGAAATGCCGACCGGGGGCTTTGGCAACATTGGTTCCCCCATTTACCAAGGGGCCTGTCCTGCCACTTTTCAACCCATTGTGCAACGTATTGTGGGGGCCAAGGCCATGCCCAACTGGGGGGTTTTGGTGGAACGGTTAGACGATCGCCAGGTGCTCTATAGCCATAACGAAAATAAGTTTTTTATCCCTGCTTCCAACGCCAAAATTTTTACCACAGCGGCGGCCTTGCAACGGTTGGGGCCCAATGCCACGGTGCGTTCCCAGCCTGTACGAAATTGGGTGATGACCACCAATAAACGCTCTAATAATAACTACGCAGAATTATTACTTAATACCGTCGGTGGCCCCGGAGCAGTGAAGGCGGCGGTGGCAGAATTGGGGGTTAATCCCCAGGGTTTTAAGGTGGCAGACGGTTCTGGCTTGTCCCGGGCCAATGCGGCCACACCTCGGTCTTTGGTGGATACTCTCCAGGCCATGTACCGCTCCAACAACAGCGCTCTGTTTGTTTCTTCCATGCCGATCGCCGGTCAGGATGGTACTTTAGCCCGACGGATGAAGGCTACCCCCGCCCAAAATAATGTCTTTGCCAAAACGGGAACCCTGCGGGGAGTACGGGCTTTATCTGGTTATTCCAACAATCCCAGTCATGGCACCATTGTCTTTAGCATTCTGGCCAATGATTGGAGTCGTACCGGGGATAACTTGGTGCGGGCCATCGATCAGGTAGTGGTGCAAATTAATAATATGGGAGCTTGCAATTAGACTGGTTAACAAAAAACCAGAATAGTTTATGGATATAAGTTGGCCAAAAATTGCTGAAATTTTCACACAGCAGGGTTTAGAAGTAATTCAAGACCCCCAGCAGTGCCAGAAATTATCCACTGACTACGCCCATTTCAGCCCCATTTTGACAGAACAGTTAAAAGGTAAACGGGCCGATCTGATAGTGCCTGCCAATTCGGAATCCCAGGCGATCGCCGTTATCCGTTGTTGTGTGGAGCATAAAATTCCCCTGACGGTGCGGGGGGCTGGCACGGGCAACTACGGTCAATGTGTGCCTTTGGCCGGGGGCATTGTTTTGGATTTGTCCCCCATGCAAAGAATTATTTCCCTGGAACCGGGTAGGGCGGTGGTGGAACCGGGGGTAAAGTTAGGCAAATTAGACCAACAGGCCCGAACAATCGGTTGGGAATTGCGCTTAGCCCCTTCCACCTATCAAACGGCCACGGTGGGAGGCTTTGTCAGTGGGGGCAGTACCGGCATGGGGGCTGTCAATTTTGGCACCCTGTTTGACCCTGGCAACGTGCAGAGCTTAACGGTGTTGACCATGGAGGCGGAACCCCGGCGTTTGGTTTTGGAAGGTCAGGATGCCCAGCCCGTTATCCACGGCTACGGCACCAACGGCATCATCACCGAAATTACCCTACCTTTAACCCCCACTTTGCCCTGGCGGGAAGCCATTGTTAGTTTTTCAGAGCTATCCTTGGCGATCGCCTTTGCCGAAAGTTTAGCTAACCAAGACGGCATTGTTAGTAAGGAAATTTCTATCCAGGGCCATCCCATTCCCCAGTATTTCAGCAGTTTAAAGGACTATTACCAACCAGGACGCCATTGGGTAATGGTTATTGTTTCGGATTTAGATTGGTTAGCTTTTACGGAACTGGTGACAGCGGCCAAGGGGGAAATTATTTTTGGGCAAAATCCCCAAACAACCGATAAAAAAATTAATTTAATTGAATTTAATTGGAACCACACCACCTTGTTGGCAAGGGCTGTAGATCCTAGCTTGACCTATCTCCAGGTATTTTTCTATCGAGATCTAGAGCAAATTCTGGCCCTGCAAAAACAGTTTGGCGACGAGTTAATGTTTCACGTTGAAATGGTGCGTATTCAGGGGCAAATGTGTCTGGCGGGTCTGCCCCTAGTTAAATTCACCACCCCCGCCCGCCTCGAAGAAATTATGGCCATTCACCGGGCGATCGGGGCTAGAATTGCCAATCCCCATACCTACAGTTTGGCCGGAGGATCGGTGCAACCATTGCCGGAGTCCCAGTTGACCTTTAAACGGGAGGTAGATCCCTTTGGTTTGCTCAATCCTGGTAAATTGACGCCCTAGGCCCTATCCCCCGGAATATATTTGCCACTGAGAAGGAAAAAGCTACACTGAAGAGCAATTTGATTCTTATTGGGAAATCCTCATGTGTGGCATTGTTGGTTACATCGGCACCCAAACAGCGGTAAATGTTCTCATTGAAGGCCTAGAACGGCTAGAGTATCGGGGTTACGACTCCGCTGGGGTAGCCACCGTCACCGAGGGAAAAATTGAGTCGGTGCGGGCCAAGGGGAAATTATTTAACCTCAAGGAAAAATTAGAAAACCACAGTAACTTTTCCCGCATTGGCATTGGCCACACCCGCTGGGCTACCCACGGTAAGCCAGAGGAACGCAACGCCCATCCCCACTTAGATAACCAGCAACGTATTGCCGTTGTCCAAAATGGCATTATTGAAAATTATCAGGATCTACGGGATGAGTTGAAGGCTAAAGGCTATGAGTTTCATTCGGAAACGGATACGGAAGTCATTCCCATTTTAATTGCCGATATTCTCAAGGATTTACCCAGTGATGATCCCGACGAAGCTCTGTTAATGGCCATAGAAAAAGCGGTGCATCGCCTGGAGGGGGCCTTTGCGATCGCCGTTTTAGATGCCCACTGTCCAGAACAACTAATTGTGGCCCGGCAACAGGCCCCGTTAATTTTGGGATTTGGGCAAGGGGAATTTTTCTGCGCTTCCGACGTGACGGCATTAGTCCCCCACACCAACACCGTGCTATCCATGGAAAATGGGGAAATTGCCCGGTTAACCCCCCTGGGAGTAGAAATTTATGATTTCAGCCTCAAAAGATTGCGGAAACTGCCCCGCACCTTGGATTGGAGTGCCACCACGGTGGAAAAACAAGGGTTCAAGCATTTCATGCTCAAGGAAATCTATGAGCAACCCGCCGTTGTCCGCGCCTGCTCTGGAAACCTATCTCAATGACCAATGGCACGCGGTTGATAATCCCACTGACAGTCCGGTGATCTTGGATCTTGATCCTGCTTTAACCAAAAATCTGAACCATATCCAAATCCTGGCCTGTGGCACCAGTTGGCACGCGGGCTTGGTGGGGAAATATTTACTGGAACAACTAGCAGGCATTCCCACCACTGTTCACTATGCTTCGGAATTTCGCTATGCGGCCCGCTCCCCGTTAACTCCCCACACCCTCACCATTGGTGTCACCCAATCCGGGGAGACGGCGGATACCCTGGCGGCGTTAGAGATGGAAAAACAGCGACGTTTAACCCTAGAAGATGCCTATAAACCCCTAATTTTGGGCATTACCAACCGCCCCGAAAGTACCTTGGCCACCATGGTGGATCAGATTATTAACACCCACGCTGGCATTGAAATTGGGGTAGCCGCCACCAAAACCTTTATTGCCCAGGTGTTAGGTTTTTATTTCCTCGCTTTGGACATTGCCTTCCAACGGCGCAGTCTTTCCCTGGACGTAATTGAAGAATTAACGACTGGTTTGCGACAATTACCCGCCCAAATTGAAACCATTTTGGAAAAACAAGGCAGTGCCATCGAATCCCTGGCCCATGAATTTGCCGAAACCCAGGACTTTATTTTCCTTGGTCGGGGCATTAACTTCCCCATTGCCCTGGAAGGGGCGTTAAAGCTCAAGGAAATTAGCTATATCCATGCAGAAGGTTATCCCGCTGGGGAAATGAAACATGGCCCCATTGCCCTGTTGGATGCCAAAGTACCCGTAGTGGCGATCGCCATGCCTGGATCAGTCCACGACAAGGTAATTTCCAATGCTCAGGAAGCTAAAGCCCGGGATGCTCGGTTAATTGGTGTAACACCCATGGATGATAACCAGGCCCGTTCCGTATTTGACGATTTACTTTTGGTGCCCCATGTGGAGGAAATGCTCTCTCCTATTTTGGCGGTGATTCCCCTGCAGTTGTTGGCCTATCACATTGCCGCCCGTCGGGGTTTAGATGTGGATCAACCCCGTAACTTGGCCAAGTCGGTCACGGTGGAGTAGGAGTTATGGCGGTTTTCACTTCAGTACCAGGGTTCAAGCAAAATTAGGCATATTTTAGGAATATTTAAATCCAGCCCCCAATGGGGAGATAGAGGACTATTAAAATTTAAGATATTCCGCCCCGTCTAACCGGATCGTGGTGCCGCTAAGGAAATCCTGTTGCAACAAATATAAAGCCGCATCGGTGACCACTTTTGGATTGCCAGTCACTTTTAAAGGAATACGGCGTTCTGCATAGTCCCGCATAAATTTTTCCGGGTCGGGGGCTTCCGGTGCTTCCAAAATTTGCCCCAGGGCAAGGCCGTTAACGGTGATATTGGGGGCTAATTCCTGGGCAAGAATTTCCGTCATATCCCATAAACCCCTTTTGGTTAAACGGTAAACAAAATGGTCAGGGCGGGGGCGGGGAATGCGGGCATCGTTGATATTAATGATTTTTCCCTGACGGTCTTTCCCTACCTGTTGGGCAAAGGCTTGGGATAACTGAAATGGAGCCCGGAGATTAACTGCAAAAATCCATTCCCAAAGTTCCAAATCAACTTGAAAAAACTTATCTTCCAAGGGAAAAACTGAAGCACTATTGATTAAAATATCAACGGAGCCAAAAACTTCCTGGGCTTTAGGAATAATAGTTTTGGTGGCTTCTGCGTCGGCTAAATCAGCGGAATAAGCAAAAGCTTTTCTTCCTAATGCTTCTACCTCAGCTTTAGCTTCTAAAGCTCCGGTTGCGGAATTACCATAGTGGATAAAAACGTCACATCCTGCCTGGGCCAAAGCTATCACTAAAGCCCTGCCAACCCTTATGCCTCCCCCGGTTACCAGGGCCGTTTTTCCAGTTAATTCCATTGTGATTATTTTAAGCTTTAGGCTAAGTTTGACGAAAAAAGGTAGATATTAGAGCTAGTTTATAAAAAAATCTTAAGCCTGCTAAATTCTCTATGTAGCTTTGATGGCTTTGATAATCTTAGGATTCTCAACTTTTAAAAGTCTTGCCATCAGGTAATCCCAGCAGAATTAAGCAATAAGCGATTGTTCAATTGTTTAATTAACTTTCGACTTTAACCCCCCGCCAAAAAGCAATATAGCCTTTAATATTTTCTGCTTTGGATTTAGGATTGGCATAGTACCAAGCGGCGTCTTTATTCTCCTGACCGTCCACCACTAGGGTGTAGTAGCTGGCGGTGCCTTTCCATGAACAGACAGTTTGGGTAGTGCTTGCCTGGAAGTATTGGCGATCGATGGCGGCGGGGGGGAAGTAATAGTTTCCTTCCACTATCTCGCATTGGTCACTTTCGGCTAGGGTTGCCCCATTCCAGATTGCTTTGGCCATGGTTAGAAAAAATATAAGGAAACGCATGGGAATTATAGCCCGTTCTGCGGTCAAACTAAACCGGAACGGAGGGCAATGACGGCGGCCTGCACCCGGTCATCTACGGAGAGTTTATTCATAATTCCACGTACATGGGTCTTAATGGTGTTGGTGCTGAGATAGAGTGTCTGGGCAATTTCTTGATTGCTTTTGCCTTCCACTATTAGTTTCAAGACGTCGATTTCCCGCTCCGATAGACTAGACACGTTGGAGTGGGCTTCCGGGGCCGGAGGCTTGAGATTTTCCACCACCACCCTGGCAATCTGGGGATCGAGATAAGTGGCTCCATCCTGGGCGGCGGCGATCGCCATAATTAATCTTTCGAGGGTGGCCCCTTTCACGCAGTAGGCATCGGCACCACTGGCCAGGGCGGCAATAATCTCAGTGGGTAGGGTGTGGGACGTTAACACCACAATGTGAATATTGGGGGATTTTTGTTTAATTTGCTTAGTGGCCTCAATGCCATCTAACCCCGGCAAACCAATATCCATAATGATTAAATCAGGGTCGAGCAAGGAAGCCTGTTGTACTGCTCCGTAACCATTGTCCACCCGACCAATAATTTCAAATCGATCATGGGCTCCCAGGGCTTGCTCCAAACCTAATTGCATCAAAGGATCATCTTCAACAATCAAAATTTTCATAGGCAGATTGGAGCGGGACTTTCACCCTATGGGGGGAAGTAAAACCTATCCCAGTGTAGGCAGAGTTTAGGTAGTAATCCCCGTTGCTTAGCAATTCTTTGTACTGTTTGCAGTGGCCATGGCGATTATCTCAGAGCCTGTTGGGAAAGTTTTGGTTTGCCCCCTAAACCGACTCGCTAAAGCTCCGGCAGGACTGGGGAACTTACATCTAGTTTTCCCCAAAATTTGGGGGGTCAGGGAGGCTTTTAAAACACACACTCAGCTGTAACCAAACCAATGCCAAGGGTTAAAGTTTCAGAGAATTCTGCTGGGGGCAGAGGAATAGTAACCATGGTAGGGAAACCTTGCCAATCCATTGGTAATTTTTGAACCAAGCATCAATGTTGATTTATTTGCCCCAGTCCCTCCGCCAAAAGCTGGCCGCCACCGTACCGTCCTTGGTTACGACGATCGCCTTGGTGATGGTGGTGATTTTGGCCCATGGAGCCTTGGGAGGAAGTCAGCGGTTATTTAGTCTGGGTTTGGGGCAGGGGGTAGCCCTAATGCTGTGGTGGGGCGGCGCTAACGGTTTTGCCATGGCCCTGGGGTTAACCATGGCTTGTCTGGTAATCGGCAAAAACGTATTTTTGGCCCTAGGCACGGGGGCGATCGCCACGGCAACGGTGCTAATCATGGGTCGTAGTTTAAAAGTTTTAGAATTTTCTCCCCAGGGCCAACGGCTTCAGGATGGCATAGTCTTTCTTTTGGTTGGGGCGGGATTGGGGCCCACCCTAACGGCGATCGCCATGGCCCTGTTATCCCTTTCCCAGCCAGATGCCAGATTTTGGTTGACGGGGGCCTTAGCTTGGTTAGGCAGTGCCACGGGGATTTTATTAACTACTCCCCTTCTCCTGAAAGTTAGGTATGGCCGCTGGTCTTTTTCTTGGCTGGAGGGAGTTAATAAAATTAAATTACTGGAAGGCTTAGTTTGTGGGGGAATTTTATTAGTCCTGGCCAGTTTGATTTTTGCTGGCGGCCCCTTTACCCCCCTGGCAGACCGGGGGGCCATCTATGCCCAATGGTTAGAATATTTGCCTTTTCCCATTGTGGTGTGGGCCAGCATCCGCTTTCCCCTGTGGGGGGGCACCCTTTCCACCTCCATTTTGGCCCTATGGGCGATCGCCGCTACGTTACAGGGCCATGGCTCTTTCAATGTCCAGAGTGCGGATCTGGGGGGGGCAATGACCTTACTCCAGATGTTTTTCCTGGTACTGGGTACGACCAGTTTATTGTTATCGGTGGCGGTGCAGGAACGGCGGCGGACAGAAGAGCAACTGCGGGCTAGTTGGGAAAGGGAAAGGTTATTGGCAGAAGTGGCCCTAAGGGTGCGACAGTCCTTGGATTTGGGCACAATTTTTCAAACCACCGTTACGGAAGTACGCCACCTGCTCCAGACCGATCGGGTGTACATTGCCCTGTTAAATCCAGATCATGGGCTAGAAATTAGGGCGGAATCCTGTGATCAGGCCTATCCAAATTTAATTACCACTATTCTGGGGGATCCAGCCCCCATGCCCCCGGAAGTGATGATTACCACCATTCCATCCCAGGCTTTAGTGGTGCACCATCCAGAGCAACTTCCCCGGGGGGATCAACTGCGTCGTAATTTTCTGCGCTATCAGGTCAAAGCCCTATTGGCTGTGCCCCTGGCCACCGTGGACGGAGTACTGGGGATGATTGTGGTGCACCATTGCCAGCATCCCCGCCATTGGCAAAAGGCAGAAATTCGTTTACTGCAACAACTGGCCACCCAGGTGGCGATCGCCATCCAGCAGGCCCAACTTTACCAACGGGTACAGCAATTAAATTCCAACCTGGAAAAACAAGTGGCGGAACGGACAACGGAATTGCAGGGAAAAATGCTGGAATTACAAGATTTACAGCAGATGAAAGCCCTCTTTGTCCAAGCCATTTCCCATGATCTACGGACTTCTGTGATGGGTTTATTGATGGTGCTAAAAAATTTACACACCGAGGTAGGGGACAATTCAACCATTTCCCGAACCCTCCTGGAAAATCTTATCCGCAGTGGCGATCGCCAATTAACCCTGCTCAACGCCCTCTCCGAAGAACAAACCACCGAATCCCGTCCCCTCCATTTAAATCAGCAAGCCCTGGCCCCAAAACCCTTTTTGACCCAACTGTGCCACCAATGGCGATCGGCCTGTGTCCAGCATCAAGTTGACCTGAACCTAATCTGTGATGACAACTTGCCGCCGATCCAGGGAGATCCCCACTACATTCAACAGGTCTTCGACAACCTCTTGGGCAATGCCCTCAACCACAATCCCCCGGGCATAGCCCTCACCCTCGCCGCCCAACGGGAAAATCAAATGATTCGCTTCACCCTCAGCGACAATGGCAAAGGCATGGCCCAAGCCCAATGTGATAATCTTTTTCGACTGTATCTCCGCAACCGCCACAACCAACGCTTAACAGGCATCGGCCTAGGTTGTTACCAATCCCGGCAGATCGTAGAAGCCCACAGCGGCCACATTGGCGTCAGCAGTAGCCCTGGCAAGGGTTCCCATTTTTGGTTTACCATCCCCATCGCCCTTTAAAATTTTCCCGCTGTCTAGGCCAGGGCCGGAGCAAACTTGCAGAGAACGTTAAACTTGGAGGAAGATAATCAGAGAAATGTCCACGGGCAACTGACGTCATCTTCTGATTTCCCGTTCTATTCATTGACACCAACCTGACAGCATGGAAATAACTGCGGTTCAATCCTCATACTATGGCGACGCGGCTTTTAAAACCCCCCCACCGGATCTGGAATCCCTTTTGTTAAAAGAGCGCATTGTCTATCTGGGGATGCCCCTTTTCTCCTCCGATGAAGTGAAGCAACAGGTCGGCATTGATGTCACCCAATTGATTATTGCCCAACTCCTCTACCTGCAATTCGACGACCCCGATAAGCCCATCTATTTTTATATAAATTCCACCGGCACATCCTGGTACACCGGCGACGCCGTCGGCTTTGAAACAGAAGCCTTCGCCATTTGCGACACCCTCAACTACATCAAGCCCCCGGTTCACACCATCTGCATTGGCCAAGCCATGGGCACCGCCGCCATGATCCTTTCCGCCGGCACTAAGGGGTATCGGGCGAGTTTGCCCCACTCCACCATCGTTCTTAACCAAAACCGTACCGGGGCCCAGGGTCAAGCAACGGATATTCAAATTCGAGCCAAGGAAGTTATTTCCAATAAACAAACCATGCTGGAAATCCTTGCCCTAAACACTGGTCAAACCACGGAAAAATTGGCTAAGGACATGGATAGAACCTTTTACCTCACCCCAGACCAGGCCAAGGAATATGGCCTCATCGACCGGGTGATGGAAAGTCCGGCGGAACTGCCCAAGCCCCTGGCCGTGTTTTAGTTAGGGTTTAAATTTAGGTTTTATTTAATTGTTAAATTAACTAGAATTAAACCCCAACCCTAGCCCGTTCAAACTAGCTAGATTAATGGAGAACTTCCATTGCTAGTTCTGATGTTGGTTCTGACAACCTTTGATCACTTTGTTCTTCACTTTTTAAACCCAAAAACCCATGCCTATCGGTGTCCCCAGTGTTCCCTTTCGTCTCCCCGGCAGTCAATATGAACGGTGGATTGATATCTATACCAGGCTCAGCCAAGAGCGGATTATTTTTCTCGGCCAGGAAGTGAATGATTCCATTGCCAACCGCATCGTTGCTTTCCTGCTCTATCTGGATTCCGATGACCCCAGTAAACCCATTTATCTTTACATCAATTCCCCTGGTGGTTCCGTCACCGCTGGCATGGCCATTTACGACACCATGCAATATATCAAATCGGAAGTAATCACCATTTGCGTCGGTCTAGCCGCATCCATGGGGGCGTTTTTGTTGGCTTCCGGGGCCCCTGGTAAGCGTTTAGCCCTACCCCACGCCCGTATTATGATCCACCAACCCATGGGGGGTACTGGCCGCCGCCAAGCTACGGATATTGACATTGAAGCTCGGGAAATTCTCCGTATTCGCCAACAATTAAACGAAATTATGGCCCAACGTACCGGCCAAACCATCGAGAAAATTGCTAAGGATACGGATCGGGATTATTTCCTTTCTTCTGCGGAAGCTAGGGAATATGGCCTCATCGACAAGGTGATTGAAAATTCCAGTATGGGCAATAACTAGGTTTCTAAGAGTGTGTTTGAAAATCCCCCCTGACCCCCCAAGTTTGAGGGGAAACTAAGTCAAAGCCCCCCAGCATTGGGGGATTTAGGGGGCAAAATAAGACTTTACAAACGGCTTCTAAGGCGCAACTTTTAAAACATTTGCAAATTACTACCTATCATTCCCCTGGTGAAGTAACGTTTTCCGGGGGATTTTTTTTTGATTTTTGCGATTAGCTAAAGATTTAGAGTTATTATGCAAACAAAAGGTTAAATGAAAAGCCTATGTTTACAGAATTTACCATTGCTTACACCTCCATCACGTCAGGTTATATGGGACAGATACTAGAGTGGCCAGAAGTGATTTCAGAAGGTGCAACCCTAGACAGTTGTCGTTTATCAATCCAAGACGCTCTTCAAGAAATGATTTTTGCCTACCAAGAACAGAACAAAGCGATACCAATGGGGGATGTTGTAATCGAAAAAATCCCAGTAGAAGTCTAGTATTTCTATGTCTGTTAAAAGGAAAGATCTTGTTAAACATTTTGAAAATAACGGTTTTTATTTATTGAGAGAGGGAGGAAATCATTCGATTTATACGAATGGGAGAAAAACAATTCCTATTAAAAGACATCGAACCATAGACAGAGTGACAGCCAACGCCATTTGTAAGCAGGCTGGCATTGAACCTAAATTTTGATTTATCAATTTATTGACAAGAGGTGGCAAGAACTTATTTTCTGCCTATTACCCTGTAAAAAATGGTGACATCCTCAAGGCGACTTATTCCAGTTCAACCCATTCCCTACCAGGTGGGGGGAAGTTTGGCCCCCGATCATCCTAGCTACGGCGAACGGGGGGCAGACCGGGAGTTATTACAGCTATTACGGGCGGGGAAATTTTGCTACGTGTTTAACTGTCGGCAGATGGGGAAATCCAGTCTGCGGGTTCGCACCATGCACCAACTCCAGAAGGATGGAGTGGTCTGTGTTTCCATCGACATCACCAGTTTGGGCACAGAAGCAGATCCAATAAAATGGTACAACGGCATCATCACCCAGCTTTATCTTGGTTTACCCCTGGCGGGTAAGGTGGCCCTCAAGCCCTGGTTGCGGGAACGGGAACAGCTCAGCCCCATCCAAAAACTGCGGGAATTTGTTGAAGATGTGATTCTAAAGGCCATTGATGATCGCCAGATTGTCATTTTTATTGACGAAATTGATAAGGTTCTGAGTCTGCCTTTTTCCCTGGATGACTTTTTTTCCTACATTCGTTTTTGCTATAACCAGCGGGCGGACGATGGGCAATATAATCGCCTTAGTTTTGCTCTGTTTGGGGTGGCCACCCCTTCGGATTTAATCGACAATAAAACCCAGACTCCCTTTAACATTGGCCAAGCCATTGGTTTAACGGGATTTACCCTATCGGAAGCTTTACCTTTGATGGAAGGGTTTCCGGTGATGGAGAGTGTAGGCCGGGAAATTTTAGAGGAAATTTTACGGTGGACGGGGGGACAGCCTTTTTTAACCCAGAAGGTATGTGAATTGGTGGCCCAGGCCCTAAACCAAGGGGAAATAGAATTTAAACCTGGCTCGGTAAATGGTGAAATTGCCCAACTAATTCACGAAAAAATCATTCTCCATTGGGAGTCCCAGGATGAACCAGTGCATTTTCGCACCATTGGCGATCGCCTAGTTCGGGATGAAGCTAAAAGTGGACAACTGCTGGGACTCTACCAGGAAATCCTCCGCCAGGGGGCCATTGCCGCCGACGACAGTGCAGAACAAACCACCCTGCGGCTAACGGGATTGGTGGTGAAAAAACAGGGCAAGTTAGTCCCCTATAACCCCATTTACCAAGCTATTTTTACCGCCGACTGGGTTAGTAAGGAACTGGATAAACTACGGCCCGATGGCCCCAATTTTCAGGCTTGGGTCAATTCCCATTACCAAGACACATCCCGATTACTGCGGGGGGAAGCTCTCCGGGAAGCCCTGGCCTGGCCAGCAATAAAAACCTGAGTGGCCTCGATTACCGTTACCTCAATGCCAGCCAAACCCAGGAACAACAGGAATCCTTGGCGGCTAATCAAATTTTAACCAGGGCTAATTTAAAAGCCAAACAGATGATTAGTTTCGGCATTGTGGTGCTCATGGTTTCCCTCGGCGGAGCGGCGATCGCCCTCAGCCAGGCCTATTTTGCCACCTTAAAACAGCAACAAAGTCAGCGAGGAACCGAATTACAAAGGTTGGGAACCAGTGCCCAACGGCAATTTACCTTTGATCAAATCCCCGCCTTAGTAACCGCTTTGGAGGCCGGTTACCAACTGCAAGGGTTAGTTAACGAAAATGAAACCCTGAGTCAATACCCCGCCACCAGTCCTTTGCTCAGTCTGCAACAAATTCTTGGGCAAATTGCGGAAAAAAATGTTCTTTTAGGCCATCGGGAAGGGGTAACCAGCGTGGCCATAAGTCCCCAAAATTCTTTTATCGCTTCTGCTTCTAGGGATGAAACGGTAAGACTATGGACTCCCCAGGGGAAATTTGTCCGGGAACTTAGGGGCCATGAAGGGAGTTTATACCGGGTTGCTTTTTCCCCCAACGGCCAGGAACTAGCCACGGCGGGGCAGGACAAAACCGTGAGGGTCTGGGATCTCCAAGGAAATACTTTGCAAATTCTCCAGGGCCACGACGATTCCGTTTACAGCGTTGCCTTTAGTCCCGATGGTCAAAAATTGGCTTCCGCTTCCAGGGATCGCACTGTCCGTATCTGGGACTGGCGATCGGGCCAAGCCTTAGCCGTGTTAGCGGGGCATACGAAATCCGTTGACGATGTGCAATTTAGTCCCGATGGCCAGACCCTAGTTAGTGTCTGCCGGGACGGGCAAATACGCCTCTGGGATTTACAAGGTAAATTAATTAACCAATTCGGTTTACCAGAAGTGGCCTTTTTTGGGGTTAGTTGGCATCCCGATGGGCAAATGTTAGCGGTGGCGGCGGACGATGGCACCGTCAGACTCTGGACTCCCCAGGGAGAGTTAAAGGCCACTTTGCTTGGTCACAACGAATTTGTCACCAGGGTAACCTTCAGCCCCGATGGCAAAAGCTTATTTTCCAGCAGTAGTGACGGCAGTATCATCCAGTGGTCTACCACCGGCAAAATGCTGAAAAAGTACCAAGGATACCCAGAAGCCATTTTTGGTTTGGCCCTGGGGAAAAATGGCCAGTTACTGGCCAGTGGGTCGGAAAATAATTTGGTTAAATTGTGGGACGTAGCTCCAAAGCCCAATTTGATTACGATGAATTTGCCTGCTCCCCTCTGGGGGGTGGGACAAAATGCTACTACTAACACCCTAGCTTTAGCAACGGAAAATCAGCCCCTAATTTTGTTTAATACCCAGGATAAAACCCAGCAGACTTTACCCAAAAGTAGTGAAAATCTGTCTCTCCTGAGATTCAGTGGCGATGGTCAATGGCTGTTGGGCCAAAGGGGTCAGCAATGGCAACTTTGGCGAGGTACGGGGCAACCCACCCTCAAAAAAACCTGGCAAACGGATATTGGCCGGGTTTATGATGGCGCCCTTCGTCATGATCCAGATTCCGACCGTCTGTGGATTGCCGTGGCCGCCCGCAGTGGGGAAGTTTTGCTCTGGCAGGGCACAGGGCAAGGCGGGGAACTAGATCCAGCCCGATCCTTTGCCTTTGGCGATGGCGGCCAACGGCGGGAACCCATCCGTAGTGTTAGCATCCATCCCACCCAATCCCAACTGGCCAGCGGTGATGACCTGGGTAATTTAACCCTCTGGAATTTCGATGGCACCCTTATCAAACGTATCCCTGCCCACGGCGATCGCCTCAATAGTTTGCAATATAGTCCCAACGGTCAGTATTTACTCAGTGGCGGTAGGGATGGCATTGCTAAAATTTGGAGTATGGACGGAGAGTTATTACATAGCTTAAAAAGTGATCCCCTGCCCATCGAACACGTAGCCATTAGTCCCAACAGTGAATGGATTGCCACCGCTGTCAGTGACGGCATCATCAGACTCTGGGATCACAACGGTAACCTCCGGGCTGAATTCCAAGGTCTCCCCGGAGGCATAGAGAGCTTGGGTTTCAACGACAAAGGGGATCAGTTAATGGCTGTAAATCAGAATGGAAATATGCAATTTTGGCCCGTCACCCCAGAGAAAGAACGCCTCAGCCAGTTGGTTCGCCAAGGCTGTAACTGGCTAGGGGACTACATTGCCGCAAATAACCATAGACCCCAGGTTTTATCCCTCAATTTTTGTCAGTAAAAACACTGAATAATTTAAAATTCATTGCCAAATAACTTAACAATAGTTTATGGAGAAATATTGACAGCCATTCTATTTTTGACAACGTTTTGTAACAAGGATTTATTTTGATCCGGAAAGCTATGTAAGGATTGAAATTAGTTACAATATTAAGAACAACCTAGCTTTTACTTGTACTTATTACTATCTGGGGATTAGTGTTAGGCCGTGTTTACTGCCTAAGGGGCTATCCAGATTCCACGGCAATTCGTCCTTTACCCCGTCCCGGATTGTTCAAAACATTGGTTTTTATCCTGGAACCTGGTCTACCATAGGGGTGGGGCAATTGCCAGACAAAATCAGATTTTTTCACCATTTCTAAGGGGATGTCGTCCATGGTTTTAACTTCCATCAGTACATCAAATGCTTCGGCCGCAGTCAATGGCGCCACCCTGTTGGAGCACAGCTTAAGAAAAATTCACCCCAACAAACATCATCACTATCAAGTAGAAGATTTTTTCTGTTTTCAGATGAATTCCGGTTCCATTGTGGACTGGAATAATTGCCGTAACGTTCTCACCAGCGAAGATTTCATTGTGGGATTAATGGATGGCCTCCAGGAGGAAGTTGGTAGTGCTTCCAGCGTGGTCATGTATAACATCGGCAAGGAATGGGGGCACTACGATGCAGAATTTTTCAATCAGTGGTTTCTCACGGAATTTGGCTACACCAGTTCTTTGAATGAGTTGAATCTGAACTATGTCCTCGAAGGTTGGTGGTGGCCTTTTACTGCCCAAGGTTGGGGGAACTGGGCTATTGACTTGAGTGAGCAAAAAAACGGCTTTTTGTTTGTAGATATTTTTGATTCCGCCGTGGCCCGGACGTTGGGGGATGTAGGTAAACCCGTATGCCATATCTACGCCGGTTTATTGGCGGGGTTTTTCAGTCGTCTGGTGAAAAAATCCTTGAACTGCATCGAGATTCAGTGCTATGCCATGGGGGAAACCTATTGTAAATTCCTCATCGGTAAGCAGGATCGTATTGATGCCGCTACCTTCTGGCAAAACGAAGGAGCCAACGCCGACGACATCGCCACCAAACTCGTTAAAGGGGAATACCTGAAATGATGCATCAAGCCCAATGGGCCGAAGTGAAGGTGGGGAATTTTTTCCGGGGTTACAACTGGAAAGGATCTTCCCCGGTGCTGGAGTCTTCGGTGACGGAGGAAAGTCTTGATAATTTGCCTTCCTTGATGTGCTTATCCGTGGCGGATTTCTTTGCCCAGGGTAGCTGGACTGGTCTGCCTACTACGGCCATAGAGGCGTTGCCGCCCTCCGTCGCCCCCATGCCCCCCCCAAACCCCTATCCATAACTGCCTCCGTGGTGGATTTTTGTGGAGGCATTAACTGGAAGGGAGTCGGTTTACCTCCTCTGGTAGAGCCATCCTCCGGGGCTCCTGGGAAAGTGAAAGAACCGGTGGCCAAGGTAGAGCCTGCCATCGCATTAACGGATCTCTCCGATTTATTTTAAGGATCTATAGAACTATGCAAAAAGATTTTGAACGGCTTTTTCACCGGGCCGAAGACCATTATCTGCATCCCCTAGAGGTTATTTCTTTCCGCAAGCATGTGGGATTGATGCAGGAACGGCTCAATGCCTACCGCACTCTCCGGGACAATGAAACTGTAATTTTCCAGGCGATCGCCGATCAATTGGAAACGGAATTCCAAGATGCCCCGGTGGCCCAACTCCAACAGGCTTTATTGCACTGGATTAGTGTTTTGCGCTACGGCTCCATGGCCATGCTCCTGAGTAACCCCGAATACCTCCAATACCGCCTTTTGGAATGGTTGGAGGGCATGGTGGAAGCCCATGATTTATTGGCGATCGAAACCCGTCTGTCGGCATTGTTAAGGGAAAAACTAGAGTCTCTGTTGCCGGCGGAACAATTTAATCTTTTAGCCCCCTTCCTCGTCCAGGCTGACCAAACCGTTCTTGGTCAGAAACCCGTTGCAGAGGTGGAAGAGGTCGAAGAAGTAATGATCCTAGGAGAATAGGCATGATTGACGTAAATGCTCTGATTGAGTCCCATCCCCCCAAGGGGAACTATTTTGCCCCGGATGTTTATCTCCAGGGGGATAACGAATTTGGCTTACTGGAAAACCGCAGTGGTTCTCGCCTCATCGCCCTCCCAGACACCCTGATCAAGGGCTTATTCACCGCCCTAGATTCGGAATTGGGCATTGGGGCCGGGATCGCCCTCACCTCCTGTGGCAAAACCTGGGGCAGTGCCTTCTACAAACGCTTTGCCGATGAGTTGGGGGAATACTACGGTAAACCCATCCAACAAATGGAAATGGTGGAATTTCTCCAGACCTTTAAACAATGTTGGAAGTCCCATGGTTACGGCTTGGTGGACGTGGATTTGAAATACTACCAAAACGGCTTCATTGTCGTAGAGGTGGTTAATTCTCCCTTCATTGTTTGTGCTCCCCAGGGTAAACATCCCATGGGATTCCTGGAAGCGGGGATTCTGACGGCCTTTTTCTCCCAACTGACCGGAGAAGATCTCCACTGTGAGCAAACCACCTGTGAATCCTTGGGGGCGGAAAAAAACTACTTCATTCTTGGACTGAAGACTCGCCTCAAACCAATTTCCGCTTGGCTAACAGAAGGCCATGACCATGCCACTATCATGGAGTTGCTCTGTCGCCAACAGGGTTAACGCCATTAGTAACTGAATCAAGGAGGATTTTGTGGCCAAAACCATTAAGCTCGACCCCATCAATCTAAAAGTTGCCATCGAGACCAACGATAATCTGCTCTCGGGGCTACTCAGTCAGGATCTACGGATCATGAAGGAGTGTGGCGGTCGAGGAATGTGTGCTACTTGTCACATTTATGTGACCGCTGGGATGGAAAGTCTTTCCCCCCTCAATCGTAGGGAGCAACGCACCCTAGAGGTGATCACAACCCACAATGCCCGTTCCCGTTTAGCCTGCCAGGCCAGGGTTTTGGACGAAGGGGTGGTGGTGGAGTTGCCCGCTGGTATGTACGTCAGTGAAATCGAGGACATCGAGGAGCTGATTGGCCGTCGGGCGGAGGAAAACATCTTGAACCCCCGGGACGGTAGTGTTTTGGTCGAGAAAGGTAAGTTAATTACCCGTTCGATGATCAGCCAACTGGAAGATCAATTGAATGATGCCAAGATTCAGATCGCCAAGGATGTGGGCGAGTAAGTGCCTGAGAGCCATCCTTGTGATGGTTTTTAAAACTTTCCCTGCCCCTAATTTACGGTTTAATTTTCATTTTTTATGAGGACTGTTGCTTATGTTTAAGCCGTTAACCCGTCTCACCATTGATGCCGATGGTCGCTATGCCACGGATCAGGAATTGCAATTTTTACAGGATTTTCTAGATACCTCAGAAACCCGGATTAGTGCCTATGAAAAAATCCGTGACAACGAAGAGCAGATTATTCACCGTTGGGAAGCCCAAAAGCGCGGTTTGCGCCAGGATACTTTCCACATGGGCGATCGGGATGTGACGGAAATTTGTCGGCGGGACATGACCAATGTTTTCCGTTGCTCAATTACGGCGATCCTATTTGCGGATTTAGACCGCCTGCGGGAAGGTTTGTTGATCTGGTATCAGACCATTGTCCGGGCCTACAACTATACTGAGTACGCCAAGATTAGCTACAAGGTAATCCAAGAAACCATTAAGGAGTTTTTGGAACCGGATGAGGTGGCCATGTTATTGCCGGCCCTCAAGCTGGATCACACTGTCCTCAGTAGTTAGTCCATTAGTCTATTTTTTAATCTATCGTTTGAGTAATTCATGGGTGCGATTTATACCGTTAATTTGGTTAACCCAGTCACGGGGGCTGATGTCACCATTCCGGTGCCGGAAGACGAGTTAATTCTCGATGCGGCGGAAAACCAGGGGGTGGATTTACCCTATTCCTGTCGGGCCGCTTCCTGCGTGGCCTGTGCGGGGAAATTGCTGGAGGGCACCATTGAGCATACGGATAAGGCCGTTGATTTTCTGAAACCAGATGAACTGGAACAGGGTTGTGTCTTGCTCTGTGCGGCCTATGCCACATCGGATTGCAAAATCATGACCCACCAGGAAGAGGTTCTCTTCGGCTAGTGTCTGGATTTGGTTTTAACCTGTATCACACTCAAATCTACTTTTACGAGCTTTGCAAGATCTGTGTTCTGCCAATTGTCGGGAAAGGAATCAGGATTATTATGGAAAATCAAGTTAATGAACAACCAGTGATAGCCCAAGGGAATTCTTCCCCTGGGGAAGGTTACAACGCCAATCTGTGGGATGGACTTTCCGGTATTGCCCTTATCGGTGGGGCGATCGCCAGTGTTGTACCTGGTATAAATCCAGCGGCGGGGGTAATTCCGGTGGCGGCGGCGGTGGGTTTACATTTGGTTAATCGTCGCCAACTGCAAACCCATTTGTTGCAAAATCAACAAGCATCGGTGGCCCAGGTGGTAAATCTAGTTAACCAAAACCAGGCCACTATCCAGGAATATCTACAAAAATTCCAAAGCGAAACCCAGACGGCCCTTGCCCAACAACAGCAGGCGATCGCCGCTGCCAGGAAGCTTTGACCCAGACTTTGGAAGAAAAATCCCTAGCCCTGCAAGGGGAATTGGGGGCATTCCAAGCCGCGGCGGCGGAGACCCATGCCGGTTTAGACAGTAAACAGCAAGACCTAGTGGCGGTGGTTAAGGAACTACGCACCATGGAAGGTTGCACCCAAAGCATTGCGGCCTATCCCCAGGCCGATGCCTATTACCAACGGGGATTAAGCCACCATCGTTTGGAGGATTGGGTAGAAGCAATACGGGATTTCACCGAAGCTATTCGCCTCAATGGAGAACTGGCTGGAGCTTTCCATTTCCGCGGCCTAGCCTATGGGGCACTGGATAACCGTAAACAGGCCACCGATGACCTCCGCCAGGCCTACAAACTCTATTTTGACCAAGGGGATCTAGACAATTATGAGTTAGCCCGGAGTCTCCATAAAAGGTTCTATGAAGGCCCGGTGGAAAACCTGGAACCGGAACTCACCGGGGCCGCCACCAATGGCAATGGTCACGAAACCTACGTTAACGATGAGCCTGATCGGGAAATTAAACCCCTATTAGATCAGGAAAGCGAGACCACCGCCGCCAATCTTTTTGGTTAATACCAAATTGTCAATCAAGTTTCTGAATGGTGCAGTGATGCACTTTCCTCTGAAAACAACAACAACACAAAATAAAAGCCTGGGACAAAGGTAAGATGAAAAGATTCCCTGTCCTAGGCTTGTTTCTATGGTAGATACTGCCAATGTGGCGGTTATGCCACTTTTCCCCCCTTCTCAATATAGGATTATTGGACAAATTGGACAGGGGCAATTCGGTCGGGTTTATTGTGCTCTGAACCGCACTACAGGCAGAATATATGCCCTTAAGGATTTAAATCACCGGGTTTTTCCCACCAATAAATTTCTGCGGGAAGTTTCCTATCTAGTTACCCTGCGCCATCCCAATATTGTGGCCTGCCATGCCCTGGAATACCATGCGGGGGGGCGGTATTTGGTGATGGATTACTGCGAAGGGGGAACCCTGCGAGACATTATCGTAGGGGATGGGGATTTATGTTTGGCGGCGAAAATTGACCTAGTACGACAGATTTTGCTGGGTTTAGACCAGGCCCACAGGCGTAACATTATCCATTGTGACCTCAAGCCAGACAATATTCTTTTGATACCCCGAAAGGATGGGTGGCATGTTAAGGTTTCGGATTTTGGCATTGCTCGACTGGCGGAAAGTACCGGCAATCCCAACTTTGGCAAGGGTTACACCGGCTCCCCGGCCTATATGGCCCCAGAAAGATTCTATGGCAAATTTTCCGTAGCTTCCGATATTTATGCGGTGGGGATTTTACTGTACGAGTTAATCGTTGGCGATCGCCCCTTTTCCGGATTTCCGAAAGCGTTGCAGACGGCCCACCTGAATACGCGGTTAACTCTGCCACTGGATTTTCCCAAATCCCTTGAACCCATTGTGCACCAAGCCCTGGAAAAACTACCCCAGCGGCGTTTTGTCGATGCCAAGGCCATGATATTAGCCCTGGAAAAGGCCAAGAAAATTGAATTAGAAAACAATTCGCCCCAGGTTAAAGCCTACCTTTATCGTCAAAAACCGCCGGAAATTCTGCCTTTTGACGTCACCATTCACCACAGCACCCCCCTAGTTTCCCCCGCCAACATTTTGGTCTGTGATGGTGCTTGGCTCTATTTGGCCAACGGCTACGAATTATATTTTTGGGAATATGGCGATAGGGATTTGCATTATTGTTCTTCCCCCCGTTGGTCTTTGGTAGTACCGGGAACAATTAAGGATTTGACCGTAAACCAAGGAAAAATTAGTATTTTAGGCCAGGTACCAGAGACAAAATCTTGGCAATTCTACCAATGGCACCCAACCCTTTTAACGGCTCCCTTTTTGCCTAAACCCCGTATTACTTTGAAGGCAGACCGTTTTGTTGCCAATTTAAGCCTTGGGGAAAAAAACTTAACCATGGTCACGGCGGATAATGCCGCCAAAAGAGGCCATTGCCAAGTATGGCGTACCGATTTAGGCCGCCCCGTTGCCCCGGAGGTGGAAACCCTCTTTCCGTCTCAGTTACTATCCATTGATCAACACCATGGATTGCTGGTGCATTTACTCCAAACCTCTGACCGTTGTCAGACGATGTTTTCCCTTTTCAATCGACGGGGGGGAGTTTTTCCGGCTTTTCATCTTTCCTTTTTTGTTTATCAGTTGGCGTTTAATCGCTACTCCCGTAACCATTTGTTTGGTTTGGCCTACGACACTACCAATACGGGGGTCTTAATTCGTTTACAACCCCTTAAGGTCAATCGCATTGGCTTAAATCTACAACCAAAATTCATTGAGCCTTTCCCTTGGGGGTATCTATTGGCAGATACAAACGGGCGGGTCGCATTGTTGGACTACGAAGGTTTTCTCTTTGGTAATTTTGAGGTGGGGGAACCGATTACGGCGATCGCCCCAGTGGATCGTTACCTGTGTTTAATTGCCACTTGGGAAGGGAAACAGGGCAGTTTAATACTGGTGGATCTGGGGGAAAAAGTTGAAAGTGTAATTAAAGACCGCCAGGAAAAGCGTTAGAATTCTCAGCTATGGCTATTTGTCCTTCGCCCTACTTCTATGAAAACGTTGATGATGTTCAAAAAAATTCTACTTTTATCCATGGTTTTGCTAGTTGGTCTAACCACTCTCACCGCTTGTGGTGGTGGTGGTGATGATGATGAAACCCAAGAACAGGAAACTCAGCAGAACCAACAAAGCCCAGAGCGACAAAATGTTGGGGATGGGGAAAACGACCAGAATAATGATTCTGGCCAAGATAGTGATGATGACGACGATGACGACAAAGATGATGACTAAATCAGGTCAGCACCAAATTCCCCAGTGAATATTCTCTTTATTAGCAACGGCCACGGGGAAGACCTCAATGGGGGGTTGATTGTTGATGCCCTCCAACATCGATCGCCAGAGATGAATATTTTTGCTTTGCCTTTGGTGGGGGCAGGGAAAGCTTACCAAAACCTTAACATTCCGGCGATCGCCCCGACCAAACCCTTACCTTCGGGGGGCTTAATTTACACCGGCTTTTTTACTTGGTGTCGGGATATTTTCGGCGGGCTGGTGGGGCTGACTATTAAGCAAATTAGGGCGTTAGTTAAACAAAAAAAGAAGTTTGATCTGATAGTGGCGATCGGTGACATTGTGCCGCTAGCCTTTGCCTATATCACCGGCAAACCCTTTGTAGCTTTTATTGTTTCCACCTCGGCCTATTACGAAGGCACCTTAAAATTACCCTGGCTCACAAAATTTTTCCTGCGATCGCCTAGGTGCCAAACTATTTTCACTAGGGATAAATTTACGGAAAGGGATCTCCATGCTCGGGGTATCAAAAAGGCCGTATTTTGTGGTTATCCCATTATGGATGCCCTACAACCATCCACTGACGTATATTTGACCCCTCCTAACCCTGTAAATATGGGGGGAAACAAAGTCCAAAATCCCCCAAACAGGGGGCATTTAGGGGACGATCCAACCTCTTACCAAGGAAGTCTTAACCTCCAGCAAAACATCCCCCAACCCCTGATTGCCCTTTTGCCCGGCAGTCGTGTACCGGAAGCGGTGAAAAACTTAGCCCAACTTCTTCCCCTCTGTGAAACCATGGCCCAGACAAAAACCATGGAGTTTTGGGCGGCCCTGGTGCCATCAATAACGGTGGAACATCTACAAATTTTAGCCAAGGAGCAGGGCTGGGAATATGAAGCGGATGCCCTACGCCGGGGTAACTGCACCATTTATCTTTCCTGGCATCAGTTCGCCGATATTCTTTACCAAGCAGACCTAGTGTTGGGGATGGCCGGCACTGCGGTGGAACAGGCGGTGGGGTTGGGGAAACCAGTACTCCAAATTCCGGGTTATGGGCCCCAATTTACCTATGCCTTTGCGGAAGCCCAAATGCGACTTTTAGGTTGCTCCGTTAGCACCGTGGGGAAAAGTCCCGATGAACCGGGTTTAATTACCCAAGCTAGTCAAAAAGCCTTGGAAATACTGGCGGATCAAGATTATCGACATAAGGTGTTTAAATAATGGCCGGGAACGGGTTGGCCCCCCAGGGGGATCGGCGGCGATCGCCAATGTTATTGCGGAAATTGCCAATAATCAGACTATCAACATCAAGCCATAAAAAATCCCCCAAATGGCTGGGGGAAATTATTAGGGTCAAAAATTAACCGTTAAGAACCAAAGGTTAAGCCGCCGCTTGGCGTTCCTTCGCTTCTTTGATTACGTCTTCCGCCACATTGGTGGGGCAAGGGGCGTAATGGTCAAAGACCATGGAAAACTGACCCCGACCAGAAGTCATAGTCCGTAAATCCCCGATGTAACCAAACATTTCGCTCAGGGGAACATCGGCTTTCACCCGTACCCCCATCACACCGGTTTCCTGGGATTTAATCATGCCCCGACGACGGTTCAAATCGCCAATAACATCCCCCATGTGATCATCCGGGGTGAACACATCCACCGCCATAATCGGTTCCAAAATTTGGGGTTTGGCTTTGGGTAAGCTCTGACGGTAAGCCGCTTTAGCCGCAATTTCAAAGGCGATCGCCGAGGAGTCAACGGGGTGGAAGCCACCATCGGTGAGGGTAACTTTCAAATCCACCACGGGATAACCCGCCAGAACCCCTTTAACCACACTCTGGTCAAAGCCCTTTTGTACCGCCGGCCAATATTCCCGGGGCACATTACCACCGGTTACTTTGGACTCGAACTGGAATCCCGAACCCACTTCTCCCGGCTCCACAATGTAGTCAATTTTGGCGTACTGCCCAGAACCACCGGACTGCTTCTTGTGAACATAGGTATCAGATACCTTTTGGGTAATGGATTCCCGGTAAGCCACCTGGGGTTTACCCATTTCCACTTCCACGCTGTGGGTACGCTTGAGGATGTCCATCTTAATGTCCAGGTGCAATTCCCCCATCCCCTTAATAATGGTTTCACCGCTTTCTTCATCGGTTTCCACCTGGAAGGAGGGATCTTCCTGCACCATTTTGCTCAGGGCCATACCGAGCTTTTCATCCATGCCTTTTTTCTTGGGCTTAATGGCAATGGAAATAACCGGGTCAGGGAAGACCATGGGTTCCAACGTAGCAGGATTTTTCGGATCACAGAGGGTGTGACCGGTTTGGACGTTTTTCATGCCCACAATGGCAATGATGTCCCCCGCCTGGGCAGTGTCAATTTCTTCCCGGGAATCGGCGTGCATTTCCACCAAACGACTAACCCGTTCTGTTTTACCGGTGGCGGTGTTGAGGATGGTGTCCCCTTTGCTGAGGGTGCCGGAATAAATGCGGGTAAAGGTCAAAGCACCAAAACGGTCGTCCATAATTTTGAACGCCAAAGCCCGCAGGGGAGCTTCCGGATCGACGATGGCAAATTTGCCGGTTTCTTCCCCTTCAAGATCCACTTCCGGTTGGGGAATTACTTCCTTGGGGTTGGGCAAATAATCAACAACCGCATCCAGGACTAATTGCACCCCTTTATTTTTAAAGGAAGAACCACCGTAGGTTGGGAAAAAGTCTAGCTTCCGGGTGCCGGTACGGATACATCGCTTCAAGTCTTCAATTCCGATGGTTTCCCCTTCCAGGTATTTTTCCATCAGGTCATCGTCCTGTTCCACCGCTGTTTCGATGAGCATTTCCCGATATTCCGCTACCTTATCCACCATGTCAGCGGGAACGTCGGTGATCTCATATTTCTCTGGATCTCCCGAGTTGTCCCAAATGTAGGCCTTTTCGGTTAGAACATCCACCACACCAACGAAATCCGTTTCCGTGCCGATGGGTAGGGTCATCACCAAGGGCTTGGCCCCCAGCACCGTTTCCACCTGCTTAACCACCCGGTAAAAATCCGCCCCGGTACGGTCAAGCTTGTTGATGTAAATTAAACGGGCAACTTTGGAATCGTTAGCATACCGCCAGTTGGTTTCCGATTGGGGTTCCACACCACCGGAGCCACAAAACACCCCCACGCCGCCATCGAGCACCTTCAGGGAACGATAAACCTCAATGGTGAAGTCTACGTGGCCAGGGGTGTCGATAATGTTTAGCTGGTGATCTTTCCAAAAACAACTGGTGGCCGCTGATTGGATGGTGATACCACGTTCAGCTTCCTGGTCCATGAAGTCCATGGTGGATTCGCCTTCGTGTACTTCACCGAGCTTATGGATTCTCCCGGTTAATTTAAGAATCCGTTCGGTGGTGGTGGTTTTCCCCGCATCTACGTGGGCGAAAATACCAATGTTACGGTAGCGAGTGAGATCTTTCTGCATAGGGATTTACGTTTAAAGTTTAGCCAACAGCAAACACAAGGCCGGTTGGATGTATAGGTTATAGGGTCGTGTTGTTTGCCGGTCGGAGTTATGTGCCTTGACTGGACTTTATTCCACAACGACAGGCCCCAGGGTGGGCCCATTTGAAACAGCCACAATTTTCCCAATTGTAAATTATATCTGTCCCAGGGGACTGACCGGTTCCCCCCTGACCTTCTGATCCTGCGGCCACAGACGGAGATTTCTGTTTCAAAGACCCTTAGTTGAATGGCTTGTTGTCATGCTCTCCGCCGTTAAACTGTCTCCCCAGGTGTGTTTGTAAAATTCAGCAAAAATCGAGACTAAATACTCTATATTTATTTTCGTTCATAGAAAAACAGGTTTGAAACTTATTTTTTATGGGGTAATTTTACTTATATTGTTCACCGTAAAATACCTTCTATAATGTACATCATGGAAAAGTCCATCGTTGCTGTTTTTGCGAGTGGATGTCAATTTCCCGTAATCTTTGTAAACTCCTGTGAACTCCAGCCATCGTAAGCTGAATGTCTTACTAATTGAAGACCAGCCGTCTCAGGTGACATTGTTAAAACTTTTGCTGGAAGGGCAGTCTTTTTTTGCTGTGCGATTGCAGGTGGCCCAAACCCTAACCCAGGGGATTAATCGGCTTGAGAGTGATATTTTCGACATTGTTTTGTTGGATTTATTTTTGCCCGATGGTAAGGGCATCGAGTCCTTGACGACCCTGAAGCAATTTGCCCCCCATACTCCCATCATTGTGTTGACGGTGGCGACGGATCTGGATATGGGTTTGATGGCTTTGCAACAGGGGGCAGAGGATTATTTGGTGAAGGAACATCTACGGGAAAGCCACATTGCCAGGGCGATTATTTATGCCCAGGAACGGAGAAAGATTAAACGGGAACTACAGCTACAGATTGAGCGAGAACGCTTGATGGCCCGAATTTTAGAAGAAATTCGTCAGTCGTTAGATTTGTCGATTATTTTACAGACCACAGTGGATGAGGTGCGGAAATTTCTCCAGGTGGATCGGGTTATTATTTACCGTCATTATTCCTCCGCCATGGGAAGAATTTTGGTGGCATCCCCAAGCGAATATCTGACGGTATCAGGCGATCGCCGTCAAAGTTCCTGTCGGGGGCCGGATTCCAACGGAGAGCCAACCCAACCAACGCCAGCAGAAAAAATTTGGCAGACTCCCCTCCCCCCCAGTCCTGGACATGGGATTTTGACTGTACCAATTTGGCAGAAAAAACTAAATCAAGGGGATCACCTTTGGGGGCACCTCATTGCCCAGGCAAAGGATAAAAACCGGCAGTGGTTGCCCTGGGAGGTGGAATTTTTGGGTCATCTCAGCAGTCAAGTGGCGATCGCCATTCAACAATCGGAATTGTTTGCCCAGGTGCATTATCTAGCTAATATGGATGGTCTAACATCCATTGCTAATCGTCGTCATTTTGACCATTTTCTCACACAACAATGGCAACAATTAAGTAAAAAACAACAATATATCAGCTTGGTTTTATGCGACATTGATTTTTTCAAACAATATAATGATACCTATGGTCATTTAGAAGGAGATGAATGCCTCAAACAAGTAGCAATATTATTAAAAAAAGTTGTACGGCGGGGTACGGATTTGGTCGCCCGTTATGGTGGGGAAGAATTTGCCATGGTATTGCCCCAAACTGACTCTTCCGTTTGCCATAGCCTGGTAAAACACCTGCAATTTTTATTACAGGAAGCCCAGATCCCCCACCGTGGCTCTACGGTTAAACCCTACCTTACCCTTAGCGTCGGTAGTGTAACCCTGGTACCTTCAGCGCAGTTAACCCCAACAGAATTAATTGATAGGGCGGATCGAGCCTTGTTCAAAGCGAAAAAAGCTGGAAGGAATTGTCATATTCATGTGGAAGAAACAAAATAAGTTTTTTGACCAAGGCAAATATTGATAATAATTACTAACTTCTGACCATCAACCAACCCACAAATATGGCCGCCAAAACTAATTGCACTCCCATGACAGGCATGCCGTAACTTAAAAACCGATGGAAAGAAATTGGTCGGCCATGCTGTTCAGAAATCCCCGCCGCCACAATATTTGATGATGCCCCAACCAAAGTGCCATTGCCCCCCAAGGTAGCCCCAAACATCATGGCGTAAAACAAGGGCAAGACCTCCACTGGCAATTGTCCAGCAAAATCAGGACTCAATATTTCCGATCCGGCTAGGCCGATATTAACCACGTATTGTTTAAGCAGGGGAACCATGGCCACCACCAAGGGGATATTGGGTACAACGCTAGACAGCAATCCCACCGTAAACACCAGAACGATCGCCCCGAAAGCAATATTTTGACCCACCACCACGGCCAAAAGTTGGGCCAGGGAAGCGGTAACTCCGGTTTTTTCCAGGGCACCAATAATGGCAAAGATGGACATAAAAAAAATCAGGGTACTCCAATCAACGTCCCGTAAAATATTATGGACAGTGTCGATTTTGCTTTGGTTAGCTAAAAATAACGCCAAACCAGCCCCCATTAAGGCAACGGAAGCAGGGGGGATGGGCACTGGTAAATTTTCTCCAATTACGAAAAAAATTAGGACTAAAGCGATGATTATTCCCCCCGCCATCAGTACCTTGGGATGATTGATTTTGGGGTGGGGAAGATTTTCTAGATGGGTAAAGCGACTATTCCAAATATTACGAAACAGAAAAGGGGCGATCGCCAAAATAGCCAGGATAGCTAAAACCCCCATAAAACTTAGCTTAAACAAGTAATCATTAAAACTAATATTGATGGCATCACCGACAATAAAAGTAGCAGGATCCCCCACCAGGGTTAACAAACCGGCACTGTTGGCAACGAATACCATCAAAATTAACAACGGGACAAAATCCACTCCAATTTCCTGGGCGATCGGCGGAATAAGGGGGGCCAAAAGCATGACAGTGGTGGCATTGGGCAATACGGCGCAAATTGGAGTAGTAATGGCAATAACTCCCAAAACCAGGAGTTTGCCATTGCCCTTAGCTAGCAGTACCATTTGGGTTGCTAGGTATTCAAAAATTTTAGTTGGCTCAAAGGCTCTTACAAGTACCATCACCCCAAAAAATAATGCCAGGGTTGCATAACTTTGGCTGATATAATCAATACCTTCCTTTAGGGTAATTACATGGGTAAAAACTAGAATTAGTGCCCCCAGAAAAGCCGCCACTGTTAGGTGAACTTTTTCCAACATAATCAGGAGAATAATCCCAATAAAAACTCCTAGGGAAAGAATGGCGGGGAAATTAGTTACCATGAAACCTCAAGATAATTTAAATGCACTGTAAGAAACAGAAAATAAATAAAAACCAAGCAAAAACCAATAGCTAGCCATTACCATTTTTCTTTCAAAAAGTTGGCGGGCCAATGTTTGACAACTGGCAGAACATTTTCGACTACGGCAAAAGCATTAAAAATGCCGTAGCAACAGTTAGTTAAATAGGCAAAGAAAAACTACCGACAAAAATTTTTCATTATTTGCCTCAACTTCATTTAAAACAGGATTAGATAACAGTCGTGTCGTTGGCTGAGTTCCTGAATAAAGTCAAAGCATTGTTAGACAATGTTGATTTATTAGTCCTCCCTCAATGCCTACGGGGTTAGCTGACGGGCTGGAAATGAGAGTTTTTCCTTCCTAAATTTCCTAGGAATAAGCCCCTGGGTTGGTTCCCCCGCTTTCTGCTCCTCAATTTTGTGAATTTGACTTGCAAAAATTAGGCTGACTTGGTGCTGTTACTGATTAGCGTTAGATTCTAGCATAAACATTTTGTAAATGGGGAATGTGTGGTTATGGACTTTAGCCGGTAATGGGTTTACTGACAGTCCATACCATCAGCATCAAATTTTGATTTTTTTAAACCTTATTTCTCTTATTTCAAAAAACTATCGACTAACTTGGTAAAGATAGTATTGTTCTTCTTGGATAAAACTATGGCGAAACTGTTTTAGGGGAGTAATGGTTAAACCGGGCCAAGTCATTGTCAAAGGATAGTTCAAAATGAGAATGATTGGCGACGTTAAAGTTGTCCCAAATTTTTGATCAATTTGTCGCAAAATTTCTTTATCATCCACTTCTTGACGATTTTTGGTGAAAATCACAAAACTTCCAAATCCTTGGCTTTCTGGGTAATAAATTTTTTCATTGATATGGCCACTGATGGGACTGACCATAAAATCGTTACTGCCCACCAAAGTTGCGGTGTTCAAATTTTCATCTATTAGGTATTGGGCCACGGCTCGACTAGCAGAGTAAGGCAATAACAAATCTCGACCGTAGGCTACAAACCCGGCAATTAATTGGCAAACTAAAATGAGTATTAATAATTTTGGAGCAATGCTCTGGGCCCATTGTTTTAGTTTTAGCCAAGCTTTACCTGCCTTTGGGGAAATTAAGGGAGTGGGGGTTAAGTAAAATTTCAACCAATAGCTAGTAATGAGAATTAAATATAAATTACCATAATGCCTCGGAGAACCCAAAAATCTGCCATAGGTAAACAATAAAATAATGCCGGTGCCAAGAAGATAAAAACTGAAAATTATAGGATAATCGCTAAAATATATGGCCCAGATTAATCCTAATCCTAAGGATAATATACTGAAAAAACTTAGATCAAAAACCTTTCTATCGGAAGGAATTAACACTAAAATATAGCTACTCCAGATTCGATTAATAGCTTGGCCAAAACGTCGCCATTCCCAGTGGGTAAACCATTGATCTGCCCCTCCATGGAGGGTACTGTCCCCTGGCTGTGCCATCACCCACACTGAAAGAATTAAGGCCGTGGTGAATAGTACAATACTCAAAACTCGATCCCATAGGGGAGTCTGAATTTCTACCTCCAGGGATTTTTGCCAGAGCCATTCCACTCCTAAGGCGATCGCCAAACAAAGACTAATCATCAGGGCATAGGCGTTGCTGTTGGCCATGAAGGCTAAACAAACTGCCAGGGGGAGATAGGTGTGTTTTCTTTGGGGAAAGAGGGCGCAGAAAGCGAATAATCCCAGTAGCCCCAAGGCATAGTTACGACTAATGAGAAGATATTCATAAAAAGGTAGATAACCCAGGACAAAGAGTAGTTTTTGCCACCGGGGGAAGGGACAATAACGCAAAAAAATGGCGATCGCCGTTAGGGCCAGGGCCAGATGAAATAATTGCATGGCCAGCAGGTTAGGCGTTAATTGATTTAACAACCAGAGCAAGCTGTACCAAAGCAGAGGATGACCTTCGTAGCGGATATTTTGCCAAAAATCTTTTAAACCGAGGCTATCCCTGGCAATTAACCAACCGTTGACCTCATCCCGCCACGGGGCATGGTTTAACGTTCCCACCAATCCCAACAAAAAAATTCCTAGCCATAACCACCTTTCAAAATTAGGTAGGCTATTAAGGCGTTGATTAAGATTCAATTTGGTCATAGAATAAGGTTCAACAACAGGCAAAATTTGTTAACTATTCCATCATTTTGTACAATCTTTAGTCCAGGTCTTTTTCTGATAAATTTGCTAATCTCATCAGTGACTTGAGAGTACCAATTTTTAAGTCTTGGCTACTATGAATAGGTATGGACAAAATTTTGTCATTGTCAAAGTTTTGATAGATATGATGACTTCCGGTAATTCGCTTTAGTACCCATCCTCGTTTTTCAATGATTTTACAGAATTTCTTGCCAGAGATGGACTTCATATAGCTATTTCTAGCCATCTAGCTTGTGTATTATCAGGTACAGAGTCATTAGCAACGGCTAACCACCCTTCAATGGCATCTTTCAAATTTTCAGTAACTTCTTCAATGGTATCTCCTTCGGTAATACAACCAGGAAGGGCCGGAACTTCTGCCCAAAAACCCCCTTCTTCGGCTGGATAGACAATTGCTTTGATATTCATGATTTAATTTTTCCAGATAAATATTAATTAATTTTGATCGGCGTTAAACTAATGACGGTGCATGGCCATAATATGATGCGAAAAGGAAATCACTTAAATTACCATGTCTTTTACCAATGCCACTCCCGCCCAAGTTACAGTTCTGGGGGCTGGGGCTGGGGGTCTAGCCTCGCCTATGTACTAAATAATAATGGTATTGCCACCAAAGTTTGGTCCCGCCGTTCCGACGCAAGTTTGGAATCCATGGTAGAAATGGCGGACATTATTGTTTCTGCGGTTTCCATCAAAGGGGTTCCTTCGGTGGCGGAACGCTTGCAGGCCATGGATTTACGACGACGGATGATCCTTGTCACAGCCACTAAGGGTTTAGACCCAAAAACCATGGCGACCCCCTCCCAAATTTGGCAGGAAGCTCTACCTTCCCAGCCGATCGCCGTTTTGTCGGGGCCTAATTTATCGAAGGAAATTGATCAGGGTTTACCGGCGGCGACGGTGGTGGCCAGTCAGGATCAAGAGGCGGCGCAAAAGGTACAGGAAATTTTTGCGGCGGATAATTTTCGTGTGTACACCAACAATGATCCCCTGGGGACAGAACTAGGGGGCACCCTAAAAAACGTCATGGCGATCGCCGTGGGGGTTTGTGAAGGGCTGGGGCTAGGAACCAACGCCAAATCAGCCTTAATTACCAGGGCTTTGCCGGAAATCACCAGGGTTGGACTACATTTTGGGGCTCAACCGGATACCTTTTGGGGATTGGCTGGGTTAGGAGATCTGTTGGCCACCTGCTCCAGTATGCTCAGCCGTAATTATCGAGTCGGTTACGGGTTATCTAAGGGCCAGTCCTTAGAGGAAATTTTGGAAAATTTAGGGGGAACAGCGGAAGGGGTTAACACCACCGATGTGTTGATGAAGATTGCCAACCGGGAAAAAATTCCAGTGCCCATTTCCCGCCAGGTGTACCGTTTACTCCACGGCAAAATTACCCCTATCCAAGCGGTGGAAGCATTAATGGAAAGGGAACTGAAAGCGGAATTTGAAGACTTCGATTTTTCCTAAGCTTCTCTCCCATTCTTAATGGTCTTCCACCCGGAGGCCAAGGATCAGTAAATCCCTTTCCTGCCCCGCCAATTCCGCCACCCTAGGCAACAATCCCCATTGCTCAAAACCATGGCTTTGGAACAGACGAATACTAGGGTGATTATGGGCAAAGATATATCCCAGCAAGGTCTTTATTCCCAGCCTAGGGGCAGTGGCGATCGCCGTTTCTAGCAAATATTTTCCTAGACCCCGATGTTGTTGCTGGGGGTTAATGTAAATGCTCAACTCCGCCGTGCGATGGTAGGCGGGACGGCCATAAAACCGTTGAAACCCCAACCACCCCGCAATTTTCTTTTCCTCGGTTTCCAGCACCCAGAGGGGATAGCTATCCGGGCCGTGATCCATAAACCACTGGCGACGACTTTCCACCGTAATCGCCTCGGTGTCCCCGGTGGCTAGATTTTGGGGAATATGGGCATTGTAAATGGCGATAATGGAATCTAAATCCGTAGTGAGGGCATCCCGCAGGACAAAATCAGATGGGATCACAGACATTAAACAGGTTAAATGGGGGCAAGTCCGTTGGACGTTAGCAGGAAAATTATGGTTCAATCGCCACCGTCGCCGCAACCCGTCGTGAGTGCGGCCGAAATGCAACGGATTGAAACCTGGGTGTTTGAGCAAGGCATGCCAGTTCCGGCCCTGATGGAAAAAGCGGCGTTGCAAATCTCCCAGCGGCTCCAACAATTGTACCCCCTATCCCAGTCCCAGAAAGTAGGAATTTTGGTGGGGCCAGGGCATAATGGCGGCGATGCCCTGGTGGTGGCCCGGGAATTAAAGTTACAGGGTTATCAAGTTAAAGTATTTCTGCCAATTCCAAGATTGAAACCCCTGACCCAAAACCATGCCGATTACTGTAAAAGTTTGGGCATCGCCTGGGTTGAGTCCATTGCTGACTTTGCCGATTGTGATTTTTGGGTGGATGGTTTATTTGGCTTTGGTTTGACCAGAAATTTGACAGGGGCGATCGCCGGTTATGTGGAAGAGCTGAATCAATTACCCCTGCCGGGGGTGAGTATTGATCTGCCATCGGGGTTACATACGGATACCGGAGCAGTTTTGGGAACAGCGGTGCGGGCCCACCATAGTTTTTGCCTTGGTTTATGGAAACGGGCCTATTTCCAAGACAGCGCCCTGCCCTATTGTGGTCAGGCGGAATTGCTAGACATTGGTTTACCCACCGCCGCCATTGAAAATATTTTGGGCCATCCTTACCCCGTTCAGGTACTGGGTCTTGACCAAGCAAAACCAGCTTTACCCTTGACCAAACCACTAACAACCCACAAATATCAACAGGGGCATCTATTGTTAGTTTGTGGTTCCCATCAATATGCTGGGGGGGCCATCCTAACCAGCTTGGGGGCGAGGGCCAGCGGTGTGGGTATGGTCACCGTTGCCGTACCGGAAAGTATTAAACCCCTAATCCATAGCCAATGCCCTGAAGCTTTGGTCATTGGTTGTCCGGAAACTGAAACCGGGGCGATCGCCAATATACCGAACCTTGATTTACATCGCTACACGGCCATTGCCATGGGGCCCGGACTGGGTTTGGAGGCGGGAATTTCGGTGGAGTCCTTGATTTCGGCTCCCTGTCCCTTAATTGTGGATGCCGATGGGTTAAACCAAGTGGCCCACCAGCAATTATTACCGAAGCTTGGTCAACGCTCTGCCCCCACTGTGTTGACCCCCCATGCAGGAGAATTTAAACGACTTTTTCCCGACATTGACCTTGGCGATCGCCTCTTAGCCGTAGCAACCTCCGCCCAGACCAGCCAGCTCACCATATTACTCAAGGGGGCTAAAACCGCCATAGCCAGTCCCGATGGCAAAATCTGGGTAATCAAAGACAGTACGACCGCCCTAGCTCGGGGGGGCAGTGGGGACGTGCTAACGGGCTTGATGGGGGGATTGCTGGCCCAGAAATCGGACATTTCCCTGGGGCAAAGGGTGGCAACGGCCGCTTGGTGGCATGCCCAGGCAGGAATTTTAGCCGCCCAGGAAAGAACAATTTTAGGAGTGGATGCTTGGCATTTGAGTCAATATCTTATTCCCGCCTGTGGCCAGTGGCTGGATTAATCGGGGGGACTAAAACCCACCCCATAGCCGTCCAAATTCCATTGCTGGGCTAACCTTAAAACCTGATTTCTGGCGATCGCCGTTTCAAATACAGAGGAAAAAATAGCTTTGATGGGATGGTGTGCCAACCAGGTGCTGAGCTTGCGGGGATCCCCCATAATGGCCGCTTTGAGAATATAAAACCCTGGCCAACCCTGGTCATATAATTGCTGTAACTGCCTTAAACTAGCGACGGATTCATCCAAGGCAATGTTGGTTTGAAAATCTTGATTTAAATGAAAAATCTCTTTAATCTGCCCCGGTGGCAAAGGCTGTTCTAAATATTCCACCTGGATGTTATCGCCAGAGTTCTCTAATTGGCGATCGAGCAGGGTTAACCATTGTCTAGCCGTAACTAGATTTAAACCACCATTGGCATCTAAGCGAATTTTAATATCAAGGGACAGAGTTCTGAGTAATCCTAATAATTGTTGGTATAAATTCTTTTCGACAGCAAAATCTTGTACCCCAATTTTCCATTTAATCGTTGTGGCTTTTAATTTTTGTTGTTTTCTTAAATAATCTAATGCTTTCTGCCCCGTTGGCAGAAGTTGACAATAATTTAACTTCTTAAGGGTAAATTTTTGTGAGAGAAATTCCAATTCTGCACTGCCAAAGGCAAACTGACAACAGGGGAGATTGTCGGGAATTTGGTTAATTTCCGTTGTAATAATACGACCATTTAATTGCTGACAAAAATCCTTTGCTGTAGCTAAATCCTCCGTGCCAAACCAAGGTAAGGGAGCAATTTCCCCCTGGGCAGTTTCACCATTTTCCTGGGTTAATTGAATAATTAAACCTTCTCTTTCTTGCCAATAACCGTGGGCTGTTAGGAGGGGAGTAGGTAAAGAAAATTTATAAGGAGTAAATTTAAATTTATAAACAGATGTCATTAATTTGGTTATTTTGGGACTTGCCTTGAACTGGGGAGCCAGAGAATCGGGAGTCAGTTGATTAACCTTCGCCTAGGCTAAGATGATTCAGTAGAAATTTTCCCTCCAACCTCCAGATATTTATGGCCACCACCACCAATGCTTCCGACCGTGAAAAAGCCCTGAATGCCGCCCTGGCCCAGATTGAGCGTAGTTTTGGTAAGGGGGCTATTATGCGCCTGGGGGATGCCACCCAGATGCGGGTAGAAACTATTTCCACCGGGGCTTTAACCTTGGATTTAGCCCTAGGGGGTGGTTTGCCAAAAGGACGGATTGTGGAAATTTATGGCCCAGAAAGTTCCGGTAAAACTACCTTGGCCCTCCATGCGGTGGCGGCTACCCAAAAAGCAGGGGGAGTGGCGGCCTTTGTGGACGCGGAACACGCCCTTGACCCAGTCTACTCCAAGGCCCTAGGGGTGGATATTGATAATTTACTGGTGGCCCAGCCGGACAATGGGGAGTCGGCTTTAGAAATCGTCGATCAGTTAGTACGTTCTACAGCGGTGGATATTATTGTCATTGACTCCGTGGCGGCCCTAGTGCCCCGGGCGGAAATTGAAGGGGAAATGGGGGATACCTCCGTTGGTTCCCAGGCCCGGCTCATGAGTAAGGCCATGCGGAAAATTGCTGGTAACATCGGGCGATCGGGTTGTCTGGTGATTTTCCTGAATCAACTGCGGCAAAAAATCGGTGTTACCTACGGCAGTCCAGAGGTGACCACCGGCGGTAATGCGTTGAAGTTTTACGCTTCAGTGCGGTTGGATATTCGCCGTATCCAGACCCTGAAAAAAGGTACAGAAGGGGAATATGGTATTCGCGCCAAAGTAAAAGTTGCCAAAAACAAAGTGGCGCCTCCCTTCCGCATTGCTGAATTCGATATCATTTTTGGCCAGGGTATTTCCCGCATGGGGTGTACCATTGACTTGGCTGAAAAATGTGATGTAATCACCCGCAAAGGAGCTTGGTATAGCTACAACGGTGAAAACATTGCCCAGGGTCGGGATAATGCCATCAAATACCTGGATGATAATCCGGAAATTGCGGAAACCATCGATCAACAGGTGCGGGAAAAGTTGTCGTTAAATAATGCAGTTTTCCCTGTGGAAACGGAGGATAACCACGAACAGGAAGGGGAAGAAGGGGACTTCTAAATTACCGTAACTGGGCCACCACCTGATTTTCCAATAAGATGACCTGTTGCAATAAATCCTTCACTGTTATTCGCAAATAACGCTGGTCATCTACCCAAAATTTGACGTTGAGGCGATCGCCGCCGGGTGTTCCAGGGGGAGAAAGTTGGGCAATTTGCCTAGCCCCGTCCCGGTCATTGAGGGGTTGCACGGTGAATTCCTGATTTTCCAGAACCCTAGTAATCAACTGATTACCGTCGAAGTAAACTTCCGTGGCTCCGATGCTGGAGCCCAATTCCCCCACAATTAATTCAATGCTGGGTTGATTTTCCAGGGAAACCCCCAGGGTTAATTCCACCGGCTCAGCCATGGGGTAAGCTTGGCCACTTTTAATAATGGGATGCCAGTTGTGGCGATTTTTGCGACGGTTCCAATAACGAACCCCATAGCTGTGGTAAAGATAATCCTGTACTTGTCGCCCCTGATATACTTCCAACGCTCCCAGGGCGATCGCCGCAAAGGGTTGATGATTACGAATTTTTTGGGCGGGAAACTGGGCACTGATCCAATCCTGCACCATGGGTAACTGACTGGTTCCCCCCACCACTAGGATGGCATCGAGATTTGCGGGGGTAAAACCTTGGCGTTGGGCGGTTTGCTGAACTTGCTCCCAGAGGGCCGTCAGCCGTTCAAAAAATTGCCGCTGTTCAAGAATTTCTGTTAAGTCCGATCGCCGGAGGTGGAACTCATAACTTTCTAAAAGCTGGTCATCAAAATATACTTCCGTGGCTTCTTCATCTTGGGAAAGGGTAATTTTTAAGCGTTCTGCTAAGCGTTTTATCCAGGGGGAAACGGCTAAACCTTTGGCCTGGGTGAAATATTCACTAATCCAATAATCTATGTCACTGCCCCCTAAATTAGCCCCGGCCTTGGCAATTACCTTAGCTAACTGGGATTTTTTTCCCGTTGCACTGCCGGACAGGGCATTTCCCAATTTAAGCAAAAAGCCAGGACGATATTTGCTCTCTTTTTCCCCCAGTTGCACCCAGGCAAAATCCACTGTTCCCCCACCAAAATCCAACACCAATAATTGCTGGGCATCTCCCACTCCATAACCCAGGGCCGCCGCCGTCGGTTCATCCAACAGCCGAATTTCTTCCACTCCCCAACCCTGACAGGTTTGACTCAGCCAGTAACGGTAGGATTCAAAACTATCCACCGGTAGGGATAAAACCAGGGATTTGGGTACGGATCCTTCCTTGTCTGCTAAAGCCTTAATCAACCCTTGCAAATACCATTGTCCCAATTGTTCTAGGGAGAGGCTACAGCCATCCAGTTGGGGCAAAAATCCCTGTACTGGGGCCCCAATACCCCGTTTGAAATTTTTAAAAAACCTTTTATCGGTGGGGTTATCCCGGCCCTGATCCAATACCTGTTTGGCGATCGCCACCTGGCCCGATGCCGCATTTTCGACATAAATTAGACTAGGAATGAGGGGAGGGTTATCCCCTAGCCCTTGACTGAAAGGAGGAAGATCGACGATTTCCCCTTGTTGAGTCGCTTCATTCCAGCGGGTGATAACTGTATTGGTGGTACCAAAATCAATGGCGTAGGACACAGCAGAACCAGACAATGGGAAAACGCTTTTGATTATACCTTTTCTGATAGACCAACAATTACAAAAACTAAATGATTAGTTATCCCAGGGAGAATGGTGTTAACCTTATCAAGGCAACAATATAATTTAAAAGTGCCTAATATTTTATTGCCAGTGATTGCAAGAATAAGATAGCGTTAATCACTAATGGTAAGCAATTATCTGGAATTGAAAAAAATAAAAGTTATTTCCTTGGGAATTAAAAGTAATAAAAATACTGGCAATTTATAACAATTACGTCACACCTTTGAAGTCAAGAGAATAACCCAATATACAATCAGGTTAGGTGAACTGAGTTGGTGGATCAATTATGTTAGCAAGGGTTTGGAGTGCCTCATTGTTAGGCATTGATGCAATTAAAGTCGGGGTAGAGGTGGATGTGTCCGGGGGCTTACCGGCGATCGCCGTTGTCGGTTTGCCAGATACGGCGGTGCAGGAATCCAGGGAACGGGTGAAAGCGGCCTTGAAAAATGCTGGTTTTGCCTTTCCGGTGCGGCGCATTGTTATTAACCTCACCCCGGCGGATTTGCGGAAAGAAGGTCCCAGTTTTGACCTGCCCATTAGCATTGGTATCCTGGCCGCCTCGGAACAGGTGGATCCCCAGTTACTTGGGGATTATTTATTTTTAGGGGAAATGTCTTTGGATGGTAGTCTACGGGCGATCGCCGGAGTATTGCCCATTGCCGCCACCGCCCAGAGAATGGGATTAGCGGGGATAGTAGTACCGTCGGGAAATGCCCTGGAAGCATCGGTGGTGGAAGGTTTGAAGGTCTATGGCTTTAACCATGTCAAAGAAGTGGTGGATTTCTTAGGTTCACCGGAGAAGTTTGAAGCGGTTAATGCCCAGGATGCCCGGCAACAATTGAGTACCCCCTTGCCTTGTTTGGATTTAAAAGATGTTAAAGGCCAGTCCCACGGCCGCCGAGCCTTAGAAATTGCCGCCGCTGGGGGGCACAATTTAATTTTTGTCGGGCCACCGGGCAGTGGAAAAACCATGTTGGCCCGGCGTTTACCGGGAATTTTGCCACCACTCCAGTTTGACGAAGCCCTGGAAGTGTCCCAAATCCATTCCGTGGCCGGTTTACTCAAAGAACGGGGGCAGTTAATTCGGGAGAGGCCTTTCCGTAGTCCCCACCATTCCGCCTCTGGGCCATCCCTCGTAGGGGGAGGTAGTTTTCCTCGACCTGGGGAAATTTCCTTGGCCCACCGGGGAGTGCTGTTTTTGGATGAACTGACGGAATTTAAACGCAATGTGCTGGAATTTTTGCGCCAACCCCTGGAGGATGGCCAGGTGACCATTTCCCGCACCAGGCAAACGATTATGTTCCCGGCCCAATTTACCCTCATTGCCAGCACTAATCCCTGTCCCTGTGGTTATTTTGGCGATCCAATTCAGCCCTGTTCCTGCTCCCCCCGGCAACGGGAAATGTATTGGTCAAAACTTTCGGGGCCCCTGATGGATCGCATTGACTTACAGGTGGCGGTGAATCGTCTGAAGCCAGAGGAAATGACGAGGCAGAGCCAGGGGGAAAGTTCCGAGCCGGTGCGAGAGCGGGTGGCCCAGGCTAGATCCATGGCGATCGCCAGATTTAACAAAGAGTCAAAAATCAGTTGCAATGCGGAAATGCAGGCGGGGCAATTGCGACAATTTTGTCAGTTGGACGAAAACTGCCGGCAACTCTTGGAAGGAGCTATCAAAAAATTGGGACTTTCTGCCCGGGCTATGGATCGAATTTTGAAAGTATCCCGCACCATCGCCGACTTAGGCCAGTCGGAAAATATCCAGGCAAGCCATTTAGCGGAAGCCATCCAATACCGTACCCTGGATAGATTCACCTAGACTTTAATTAATGCGGACGGGGAGACTCGAACTCCCACGCCAAAGACACTAGAACCTAAATCTAGCGCGTCTACCAATTCCGCCACGTCCGCGTCCGAAGATTAATATTACCACACCTTGTTTTCCCTTTAGCCGTTGTGTTCCATGACTTTATCCGACCCTCAAACAATTACCCTGGCCGTGGTGGGGGATGTTCACGAACAGTGGGAATTGGAAGATCACCAAGCTCTCCAGGCGAGGGCCGTTGATCTGGTCTTATTTGTGGGGGATTTTGGCAATGAATCCCTGCCGGTGGTTAGTTTAATCTCCTCTTTACCCATGCCCAAAGCCACGGTGTTCGGTAACCATGACGCCTGGTTCACCGCCTCCGACTGGGGGCGTAAAAAGTCCCCCTACGATCACCAAAAGGAAGACCGGGTTAAAGCCCAACAGGAATTGCTTGGTGGGGCGGATGTCAGTTATGGCCGGCGGGATTTTGCCCAATTGGCTTTATCGGTGGTGGGGGGGCGGCCTTTTACCTGGGGAGGCAACGAATGGAAAAATAAACAATTCTTAAGGGAACGGTATGGGGTGGAAGATTTTGCCCAATCCCAAACAAAAATTGTTGAAAATGCCCTAGCTAGTCCCCATGAACATTTAATTTTCCTAGCCCACAATGGCCCCACCGGTTTGGGCAGTGAACCAGAATCCATCTGTGGCCGGGATTGGAACCCTTTGGGAGGGGACTTTGGGGATCCAGACCTAGCCTTGGCGATCGCCAATGTCCGGGAACAAGGCAAACAAATTCCGCTAGTAACCTTTGGCCACATGCACCACCGATTAAGGCATCGCCAGGATCGACTGCGGGAAAGGGTCTATGAAGATCAATGGGGAACAGTTTATTTAAATGCCGCCTGCGTCCCCCGTATCCAGGGAGAAAAACCGGGCCCACAATATGGCGGTCTTCTCCGAGATCATCGTCGTAATTTTTCCCTAGTGACCTTGGTGGACGGGATAGTTGAAAAAATTGAACTGGTTTGGTTGCGAGCTAACGGGGAAACTGTAGGCAAAGAAAGCCTCTATGCCCGCCATGGTAAGATGGTGAACTGAGTCTTTGACCCCTGGGAGAGGTGGCAGAGTGGTCGAATGCGCCCGACTTGAAATCGGGTTTGGGGAAACTCAACGTGGGTTCGAATCCCACCCTCTCCGCTGTTTAACTATTTGTCTAATTAAGCTTTTGGCCCCGACCAGCCTATCTAGGGAGGAAGCAAATCCTTGGGGCTTCGTCTATAATCTTATCTAAATTTTTAAAGAAGTCTTAATATCATACATAGCCTGATAAAAGCCAATGGTGAAGCCCTTCCGCTTAAACGATCGCCACCAACAGATTCTCCGCGCCACCATTCAACACTACATTGCCACCGCTGAACCCGTTGGTTCCCAAACCCTGGCCCAGGAATATCAATTGGCCGTTAGTTCCGCCACTATCCGTAACGCCCTTGGTCAACTAGAAAAAGCGGGATTACTCTATCAGCCCCATGTGTCCGCTGGCCGTGTTCCCTCGGACTCCGGCTACCGTATTTACGTGGATAATCTTTTGACCTGGAGCGATCGCCAGCAACGTACCGTTAAGCAAAGATTGGAAAATGAAATTAATGGGGATAAATGGCACTTTGAAGCCCTGATCCAAAGAATGGGGCAAATTTTGGCCAGTTTAAGCGGCTACATTGCCCTGATTACCTTTCCCCAGACGGAAACGGTGTATTTGCATCATTTGCAATTGATGTTGCTCCCCTCCAATCAGGTGCTGATTATCCTCGTCACCGACGGCTATCATACCCATTCCATTTCCCTGGACTTACCCGCCACCATTGGTCAAAAGGAGCAAGGAGAACTGGAACATGAATTGGAGATTCTTTCTAATTTTCTCAATAGTCAATTGCGGGGTAAAAACCTGTCGGAACTAAGTAATTTAAATTGGCAAGAGTTGGATCAAAAATTTAGTACCTATGCCGATTTTTTGCAAGGCTTACAACGACACCTTAAACCTTTGCTCCAAAGAAAAATGTCCACCCCCTTAGTGGTTCACGGAGTTTCAAAGGTCATCCAACAGCCGGAATTTTCCCAACTAGAACAGGTGCAAATGCTTCTTTATCTTTTAGAGCAGGAGCAGGATGAGTTATTTTCCCTGATGTTTGACCCCGATGAACAGTTAGAAAATATGGGTCAGGAAATTAGATTATTTAATCAAGAAAATGGGGGGAAATCTCGACCAGTGGTTACCCTCCGCATTGGTTCCGAAAATCCTTTGGAATCCATGCACCCCTGCACCCTCATTTCTGCTTTTTATCGCCAGGGGGAAGTGCCGGTGGGCACTGTCAGCATTTTGGGCCCGACCCGGATGGTTTATCAACAGGCTATTCCCTTGGTGGAGCAGGCCGCCGAGTGTTTATCGGATGCACTGAGCCAAAATTAGCAATTTTAATCAACCAAACTTCCACCGGGAAGATTTCGTGGGACAATCTAGCCAGAAATTGAGCCGTTATTTTGGTGTTTGTGCCTGTGGTATCCCGTCTTCCCGCCGTTATTAAGTCCAGCCCATGCAAAAAAATCATTGGGGGACTGTTGCCCCTAGTCCTCTTTGCCTGTGGTAGCCCCAACACCAGCAATGGAGGATCTCAGCAAAATCGCCAACAAACGTTAAAAATTCTTGCTTGGCAGGCCCCCACCATTTTGAATCCCCACCTCTCCACGGGATTTAAGGATGCAGAGGCTAGCCGCATTGCCCTGGAACCTTTGGCCAGTTTTGATCAAGAAGGGCAATTAGTGCCATTTTTAGCGGCGGAAATTCCTAGTAAGGAAAATGGGGGACTGGCGGCGGATGGTAAATCCGTTACCTGGAAGTTAAAACCTGATGTGCTTTGGTCCGATGGGGAACCCTTCACCGCTGATGATGTGGTTTTTACCTATGAGTTTTTAAACGACCCTAAAACGGGATCCACCAGTGCTGGTACCTACGAGGCGATCGCCAAGGTGGAAGCGGTGGACAAAAATACGGTGAAAATTACGTTTAAGGAGGCCAATCCGGCTTGGTTTTTACCCTTTGTGGGCAGTGAAGGGATGATTATCCCCCGCCATATTTATAAAGATTTTGTAGGGGAAAAGGCGAGGCAAGCTCCGGCAAACTTGTTACCCATTGGTACGGGGCCCTACCGAGTTACCAGCTTTAAGCCGGGGGACGTGGTGTTGTATGAGGTTAACCCCCATTACCGGGATAAGGAAAGTCTTGGTTTCCAACAGGTGGAAATGAAGGGGGGCGGTGATGCGGCTTCGGCGGCCCGGGCGGTGCTGCAAACGGGGGATGCGGATTTCGCCATGAATTTACAGGTGGAGGACAACATCCTGAAATCCCTAGCCCAGGGTGGGAAGGGGGACGTAGTCACGGATTTGGGTAGTCTCAGTGAACGGGTGATTTTTAACCTCAGTGATCCCGACCCCGGTCGCACCAACGGCGATCGCTCCTCTGTTAAATTTCCCCATCCTTTTTTGCAGGATCCCTTGGTAAGAAAGGCCATTACCCTGGGCATTGATCGGGATTTAATTTCCCAACAACTCTATGGGGTAACGGGAGAACCCACGGCTAATGTTTTACTTTTACCCCAACAATATGCGTCTAAAAATACCAGTTTTCAATTTAATCCCACCGAAGCCCAGCAACTATTAGACCAAGCGGGTTGGAAGGATACCAACGGTAATGGGGTTCGAGATAAGGACGGCATTGAAATGCAACTTATTTTTCAAACCAGTGTTAATCCCCTGCGGCAAAAAACCCAACAGGTAATTAAGCAAACTCTCCAGGCGATCGGGGTGGGGGTGGAATTAAAAAGCATTGACCCCAGCGTTTTCTTCTCCGGTGATCCGGCTAATCCCGACACCCTAGAACGATTTCAAGCGGACTTAGCCATGTTTACCACCGGCAATACCAATCCTGACCCCAGCAAATATATGCAAACCTTCACCTGTGAAACCATCCCCAATGCTGGGAATCAATGGAGTGGGGATAATTATGGTCGATACTGTAACCCTGAATATGACAAACTTTGGCAAACCGCAGTGGCGGAATTAGACCAGGAAAAACGCCAAGATTTGTTTATTCAAATGAATAATCTTTTGGTAGATGACTACATCCTGGTGCCCTTGGTGCATCGGGCCAGTGTGGTGGGGGTTGGAAAGAAACTAGATGGGGTTGCATTGACCCCTTGGGATCGTCCCACTTGGAATATTAAAGATTGGCGATTTAAACCTTAAGAGCTGGTTGGGAAAGTTTTAGTTTTCCATTACGAAGATGTCGAACTTTCTTAAATCCTCTGATTAAATGCTGATGCGATGACGGCACACCGTTCCAGTGCTGAGTAACTTTTCTGCTTGCTGGCAATCCTGGTTAATTTGACCTTTTAATTCATCTAAGTTGGCAAATTTTCTTTCCGGGCGTAGGTAGTGGAGCAGGTTGACTTCCAAACCTTGGCCATACAAATCCCCTGACCATTGCAAAAGATGCACTTCCGCCGAAGGTTCCTGGCCATTGACGGTCGGTCGATCGCCTAGGTTGATTACTGCGGGGATAGAGTCACTGACGGGGTTGAGATTTACCCAACCGGCATAGACTCCATACTTTGGCCAGAGCTTATCATCCGGTAAGGATAAATTAGCGGTGGGAAAACCCAGTTTACGCCCTAATTGTTGTCCCGTAATCACCGTTCCCCGCAGGGCATAGGGTCGTCCCAACAAATCATTAGCAATTTCCAATTCCCCTTCCTTTAAAGCTCGACGAATGCGGGAACTACTAATTCTGTTCTTATCCATTTGCTCCAAAACGGCGATCGCCACCGTAATGCCAAATTCCTGACCGAGGTTTTGTAAATCCTGCACATTGCCCTGGCGTTGATAGCCAAAACAAAAATCCTGACCCACACTGATAAACTTTGCCTGCAACTGTTCCACCAAAACGGATTGGACAAATTGTCGGGGACTCAGGTTCGCTAACTTTTCCGTAAAGGGTAATAACACTAACTGTTCAATGGCGATCGCCGTTAACTGTTCCACCTTTTCCGTCAGGGGAGTAAGCAGGGGCTGGGATCGGCCGCTAAAAAAAGTCCGGGGATGGGGATTAAAACTGACCACCGCCGGATGTAACAGAGGATCAGCTTGCTGGGCAAAATCTATCACCCTTTGTAACACCGCCCGATGGCCCCGATGCACCCCATCAAAATTCCCCAGGGCGATCGCTGTTGGAGTTTTTAGGTCATTGGTGGCGGAAAGAATACGCAAAGTGGTTGTAATTAGCTGGGTAAAAAAAATTAACCAAAAGTTCTCAAGGGTAATTCAAAACCTAGGAGTGGTACGCCGCCCCTAAATATAATTCCCCCACTTGGGGATCATCGAGCAAATCCTGCCCCGACCCTTCCAATTTATCCTTGCCATTTTCTAGCACATATCCCCGATCCGCCATCATCAAAGCCTGTTTTGCGTTCTGCTCTACCAAAATAATTGCCTTGCCGGTGCCGTTAATGGCCTTAATCTGGGCAAACACGTCTTTGACCAAAATGGGGGACAGGGCCGCCGAAGGTTCATCCAGCAATAATAAATCCGGATCTAACATCAAAGCTCTCCCCATGGCTAGCATTTGCCTTTCTCCACCGGAAAGGGTTCCCGCCTGTTGATTGCGTCGCTGGGCCAACTTGGGAAACATGGTGTAAATGCGGTCTTTCAAAGGTTGGGTGGGGCCTCGGTGTAAAAAAGCCCCCATTTCCAAATTTTCCGCCACGGTCAAAGTACCAAATACATTGGAAACCTGGGGAACGTAACACATGCCCCGTCGCACAATTTGGTCGGAACTTAACCCGGCAATGTTTTCCCCTTTGAAAATTATTTCCCCTTGGCTGGGGGTCAGTAAACCGAAAACCGTCTTTGCCAGGGTTGATTTGCCTGCACCGTTGGGGCCAATTACCGTTACTAATTCCCCCGTAGCAATGGAGAAATTAATGCCCTGCAAAATGGGGACATCGGCCACATAGCCGGCCACTACATCCTTAACAGTGAGGAGATCAGTCATCAAAAAATGGATTTGAAACCCCGTCCTTCCGAACGGCTTTGTATTTAGTTATGTTAACTTGCGGAGGTACAAGCCTTTTGGCCCAAGGGTTAAATATCGTTGACTATTCGCCATCAAACCACGGCGGGGGAACTGAGTCAGGATGGTTTGCTCTGCTTCTAGAACCCAATGGGTCCTTGATAGGGGGCTTAGCCTAGTCGTGCCACACTGAACTTGCCAAGGGAATCGCACCTTCTTTCGTAAAAACCGCCATCAGTTTTGAACTGTTTGAATCTAAAATAATTAAAGATAGGGATATCAACTAACAAATACCAGGCAAAACCATGGCAAATTGGGAAAACTTTCTCAAGAATTTGGGGGAATGGCAAGGTAGCTTCACCCGTATGAATCCCCAGGGGGAAGTGTTGGGCATGACCCCATCCCTTCTGACCTTGGAGGGCCTGGAAGATAACAAATTGGTCAAATTTCGCCTCCGTCGCTACAGCGATTTTGATTACCAAGATCCCCCCACCCAAGACTATAGCCAGGATTACCGAGCCCTAGGGAGGCAAATTATTTTCTTTGGGACAGGGGCCTTTTCCAAGGGAGCGTGGCAGTTAGCCCCCTTCACAGAATTTGGGGCGGAATTTGGCTTTGTGGATGGCGATCGCCGGATGAGATTTGTCCAGCTTTACAACAAGCAATTGGAGTTGGACAGCTTGACTTTTATTCGGGAATTTAGAAAGGGCAGTGATGCCGAGGAAAAACCGACTTTAACCGTTGAGCAGTTGTTGGGCACTTGGCATGGACAGGCCCACATCGCCTATCCCGATTGGAGGGAGCCGGAAGTTACCTCTGTGGAAACGACCCTAACTCTACAGGGAAATTCGGTGGAGGAACGGCTGACCATGGGCGGAGAAACCTTTTTGACCCAGGGGGTGATCAGCGATGGTCAAATTAATTTCACCACTCCAGTACCAAATAAATTACTACTATTGCCCGATGGGGCTTCTTCCCGCACCCCCGATCGCCTGGAACTGAGGACACCCTTTTGGGGAGAAGTGGGCTGGTTAGTCCGTCCCAACGAACGACAAAGGCTGATCCGTTACTATGACAATAAGGGGGCCTGGAGCCACTCCACCTTTATTGTTGAACACCGCCAATAGGTGTTAGTTTCCTTTCCACACCGGCTATGAAAAATCGTTTTGTTGCCTTAATTTTTGCCCTTTTATTCGGGGGCTTTGGCCTACATAAATTTTACCTAGGCAATATTTTTGCCGGAATAGTCTATCTGATTTTTTCCTGGACAGGGATTCCTTTCGTCCTTGGTTTCATTGATGTGATTATCCTTGGCACCATGGACGAAGGAAAATTTAACGCCATTTATAACCGCAAACATTACATTCCCCCCGCAGTTGCCGCGCCCCCACCCCAGGTTCCCGCCGAGCGTTTGGATGTGTTGATTATCAAAACCTGTGCGGCCAAGGCGATCGGGGCCACCGTCAGTGAATGTATTGTGGCCACCGGGGAAGATCCCCAAAAGGTAAAAGAAACCATTGATGTTCTCTGTCGTAAGGGCTTTCTTCTGCCGGACAATCGGGAAGGGGATTATGCGGTGGTTTATCGCCCCATTTAGTGGGTACTTTGAATTTCATTTCATGTTGGGACGACGATACATCCTCAAATCCAACTGGGAAAAATCATCCGCAGGGAAAAACCCTGGGGCGTGAGGGGTAAACCTAAAAAGATGGGGAGCCAATACCAAAAGGCGATCGCCACTAGAGCTAAACCGGTGAAGGCCATAACCCGGTAATGGGTTTGGGGTTGTTGGAGCAGGGTTTCCAAAACCAATGCCAGGGCCAAAATGCTAAATCCGTAGGCCGGTAGGTAGTGGTAAAAAAAGGTGCAGCGGCTCACCCCCAACCAAGGCAGAAGACTCACTCCATAGTTAACGACAATGTAGATGGTAAGGCCCCGCAGAGGGATGGTGGTGAAAAATTGACTAGAACGGCGGAGGGTCTGCCAAACAAAATTCCCCATTAATAAACCCATAGCCCCAGTGGAAAACCAGAGTAACACCGGATTAGCCATGGCGTGGACGTCGTAAATTAGTCCAAAATTACCGGATTTTTGGTAAAAGTAGGCGATGGGGCGGGCCATAACTAACCAGCTATACCAGGGGGAACAATAGGGGTGAATATCGGCACTGTTTCCCACCCGACGGTGATACTGCCAGGTTTCCACCTGAATACGCCAAAAACCTTCCAGGGAAGCATATTCGGGATTCATTAACAAATGGGGAATCCAAATAACGCTATAGGTAAAAATCGGTAAAATAATCAGCCAAATAATTAATTGCCCAGGGGAAATGACCAACCAACTTTGTAAAAATGTTTTTCCACCCTGAAGGTCAAGTCCATTGCTGGCGTCATGGGAGTTATTCGATTTTCTCCTTACCTCAATTCCCCTCAATTTTTCCCACCAACACCAACCCCAGGCGATCGCCCATAGTAGATAAATTCCCAACAGGAAAGAAAAACCATTCCATTTAACGCTACCGGCACAACCGAGGCTAATGGCCCCTAGAATGAGCAACCACCGTTGGCCGTGGCGCAGATACCACAACACCATGGCCTGCCCCAGTAACCCAAAAAAGACTAAGTAAATATTATTCAGCGCATAGCGGGATTCCACCAAAAAGATGCCGTCTAGGGCCGTTAACCCCATCGCCAATAATGTCAAAGTACGACGTTGGGTTAAACCATAGGCGATCGCCCCCATCAGTAGGGGAATGGTGGCCCCGGTCAGGGCATTGAGCCAACGATAACTCCAGGTGGAACGTACAGCCCCGGTCAGATCGTTGACTTGGTCTGGATTAACAGGAAAAATTTTCCCCAAGCCCATGGCCAGGGCAATGAGGTAATGGCTAAGGGGGGGATGGGAAGGAAAAAAACTATTCCCTAACCAATAATCACTGGCAAATTTGGCGTAGTAAACTTCGTCGAAGACTAATTCGTTGAATTGTCCCAGATTCCAAAAACGCAGTGTTAGGGAAAAGGTAAATATGGCAAGGATTACTCCTAGAAAGGGCGTCGGGCGAAACCTTGGCAATTTTTCAACCATTTTTCCAAAAATTAGCCTAAGTTAGGCTTGGCGATCGCCCCTCACCTTAATCTTGTCTGTATCTTCCTCTTCGATCACTTTCCTGGGAATTGTAAATTACTCTTCTTCTCCGGCCTCTTCTTCAGCGGGGGGATACAGGAAGGTGGAGCGGCCAGACAAAATGGACTTGCCTAGGGACAAAGCTTTTTGGGCTTCGGAAGCGGCTTGTCTGCGCCAGTGGGCACGACGTTGATCACGCTTACCTTTGGAGGTTTTCTTCTTGGGAACGGCCATGATTTCTCTGGGATCTTAAAAATTGACAACCTTTCTATACTACGCTGTTGGGTGGGTCATTGCACAGCGGGAATTATGCAAGAATTTTCCCACTACTACAAAATTCTTGGACTAGAGGCGGGAGCTAGTCTAGAGGAAATTAATGAGGCCTATCGAGATTTGGCCTTTGTTTGGCATCCCGATCGCCTGCCGAAGGATAATGCCCGACTGTTGGCCAAGGCGGCCAGTAAGCTCAAGGAAATTAACCAAGCCAGGGATCATCTGAAAAAAATGTTGGAGCTGGAGTTAAAAAATAAGGCCAATAAAGCCAGTAAAACTGAAAAAACTCCCCCCGCCCCCCGCAAAACGCCTTCCCCTAGACCTACCGCTAAAGCCAAACCCCCTAAACCCCCCTCGACTCCCCCGGTTGATGACCAAAATACTAAGCATCATCACCAGAACCACCATCATCACCATCAAAATCACCGCGAAAACCACCACCGTCCCTACCATCGAGATTTAACCGGGGTAGACCTACGGTGGGCAAATTTGAAAGAAAAGGATTTTTCCGGGCGGACAATGGTATCGGCCAACCTCAGCAATGCGGATTTGAGTGATAGTTTTTTGCACCAAGTTAATTTGGAAAATGCAAACTTGTTTCAGGCAAATCTTTTTCGGGCTAACTTGTTAGAGGCTAATTTACGGGGAGCTAATCTCCAGGAAGCCAATTTGGTCGGGGCAGATTTAAGCGGAGCAGATTTGAGTGGAGCTAACTTAAAAGGGGCAAAAATTGGGGCTGGTAAACGTATTATGGTCAAACTGACAGCTACAAAATTAACCGGCACCATTCTCCCTGATGGTACTATCCACAATTAGTTATAAGTGGTTAGTCAGACTGAATTGCGATTTGACAAGATACGGCAAAACCTTTGATTTACTAAGAATTGCAGTACTCAAAAAAGTATTCGTTCAAGTTAAAAGTCTTGTATTCTCTCCCTCCCTGTTGTTTATCGGTTCTTGACCATGGCTTTGTTTTCCGGAACTTCCCCAAGGACATTCCTAACTAGATCGGGAATAGTTGGGCTGTTGTGGCTTTGGCTAACTCCGGCGGTGTTTGCAGTTGATCGTCTTTGTCGGGGGGAATTTCAACAAAAGCTGGAAACCCATTTGCAACAGCCGGGACTAAACCAGGCCCAATGGGGCATTGTCATTCAACCGTTGGAGGAAAAGTTTCCCCTTTATAGTCACCAGGGAGATACTTTTTTCATTCCCGCTTCCAACCAAAAATTGATTACCACGGCGATCGCCTTGCAACGGTTGGGGGCAGATTTTCGCTTTACCACCAAGGTTTACCAAAGTGACGATGGCAAAAAAGTTCAAATTATCACCAGTGGGGATCCCACCCTGCAACCCGATGACTTAAAGGCGATCGCCGATGTTTTAAAGGCCCGTAACGGGGGAGTGATCGACGAATTGGTGCTGGTGGATCGCATTGCCCCCGAGGATGATCGGCGACCTAGTTGGGAGTGGGATGATTTGCACTACGGCTATGCCCCCCCCGTTAACCAAGCCATTCTGGCGGGCAACGAAGTAAACCTCACCCTTACCCCTGGAAAAGTTGGGGAACCATTGGCCATTAGCTGGTCTGATCCCCTAGCGGGAAAGCAATGGGAAATTGTTAATAATAGTCAAACTTCCGTAACTCCCGACCAATTCCCCCAGGTACGCCAAGTATTTGGGCAAAGACAACTGGTAATTACCGGAGCCTTGGCCCCCACAGCGGAACCCCGGAATATCACCCTTGCCATAGCTGATCCCCGCCAATATTTCCTCGATACCCTAGGCCGATATTTAGCCGATCAGTCTATCTTTGTTAAAAAAATCACCCTCAGCACCACGGCTCCGGCGATCGCCAAAGAACCCTTGCTCACCCTAAGTTCCCCTCCCCTGGGGGAGTTAATTAAAACGGTTAACCAGGACAGTGATAATCTTTACGGGGAAACCCTGCTCAATGCTCTTCAACTGCCCCCCCATGATCCCGCTAGCTGGGATCCCTATGGGGAATCGATTGGTTTATCCCCAGGGGAAATTCGTCTCCGGGATGGTTCCGGCCTTTCCCGCCAGAATTTGGTTACCCCCCAAACGTTGGTAAAACTTTTAATCAACCAAGCCCAAAACCCGACCGGGCCAATTTATCTTGACTCCCTAGCCGTTGCCGGGCGATCGGGCACCCTCCGGCAAAGATTTTTAGCTACGCCCCTGGAAGACAAAGTTCAAGCAAAAACCGGCACACTGACAGGGGTCGTCGCCCTATCCGGCTACCTAGAAAACGAATCATGGGGAACCGTGGTCTTTAGCTTCATGGTTAACAACAGCAACCTCAGTGCACCCCTGTTGCGGGAAGCTTTGGAGCAAATGGTGGTATGGAGTGCGGAAGTGCAAAAATGCGATTAACTTTTTCTCAGCTTATTTGTCGCAACTAATGATTTTTAACTAGGTAAAGATAGGAGTCCAACACTCTGCCAGTACGTTGACAGTGGATGAGAAGATAGTCGCAAACCGGGCAGGATGTTTCCACAAATAATTCTTTTTTAACTAAAAACTCCTGGCGCAGGGCGTGGTTGCCACAGTTGGGACAATGGATGGTTTCCTTCTTGACAACAGGAGGGGAGTTAAAGCGATGTTGATCTAGCATAAATATATTTTTGGGATTCTAAAAAGTTGTTCAAAAAAGATAGTTAATCAAAGGGAAAACAGCCGATAAACATTAACTATTTACGGCTAATTACGAAGATATTTTAAGTATCATTAAATATTTCTACAGTTGATCCCCATGCAGGCTGACGGTGATTGGTGTTGTATTTCCAGCAAAGGCACAATGTAAAACACTGGGGTGGAAAAATAAACCGGGTCAAATTCAACAGCCTGACTTAACCGCATCTAGAATCTATCACTATTCCGGGGAGGGTTCAGGTATTCTTAACTATTAATTAAGCTTTGCTGATTAATGGTGTTTTTTCGACAAATACTAGGATTTACTCTGATCCCCAATGGTTTTGTCTAGCCGATAGACGGATTATTTTCGCCCCATTAGCTGATTTTGGTTGGTATAAATTTACACAAAAACCCGATGTTGCAAAGATGGCATTTGTTGCCGCACCTGTTTGAGGCGGTCTGGGTTAATTTCGGCGATCGCCAGGCCAGGTTTTTCCCCCGCATCGGCCAAAATCACCCCCCAGGGATCGATAATCATGGCGTGGCCATGGGTATAGCGTCTTTCATAGTGATAGCCGGTCTGGGCGGGGGCGATGACATAGCAAGTATTTTCAATGGCCCGGCCTGGAGTAGCACCTGCCAATGGTCTTTGCCCGTGTAGGCGGTAAAGGCGGCGGGGACAAATAACACATCGGCCCCCTGACGGGATAAATACCGATACAGTTCGGGGAAACGGACATCGTAACAAATGGAAATGCCCAAATTTCCGAAAGTTTCCGATCTATAGACCGGGGGATACTTCTGCCCCGCCATCACCGTGGCCGATTCCCAATAGGTGTTGCCATCGGGCACATTAACATCAAACAAATGAACTTTATGGTAGCGGGCTAATTCCTGGCCGTTGGGGGCGATTAGGGTTGCGGTGTTGTAGGCCTTACCCGCTTCCCCCGCCACTGGAAAGGGAAATCCCCCGGCCAGCAGAGTTACCTGGAACCTTTGGGCCATGGTTTGTAAGAATTTTTCCGTCGCTGTGGCGATCGCCGAGGCCTGTTCTAGTTTTTCTGTTTCATTACCCAAGAAGGCAAAATTTTCCGGCAATCCAATTAACTCCGCCCCCTGCCGCACCGCTAGGTCAATCAATTCCTCCGCTTCCTGCAAATTTTCCGCTAGGTTGGGACGGCTCGTCATTTGTAGGGCGGCGGCTAAATAGGGTTTCATGGAATTTCCTTGTCAGAGAAAAAGCAGTGCGGGTCAGCAGTTCATTTTATCCCGATTGGGCATAGGGGCAGAACTCCGGAGAAAATGGATAAAGACCCCAGCATCTTAAGATATTATGGAGAAAAGCTTTCTTGAAGTGCCATCGTTGCTAAACTTAAGTCCCCAGCTTTTTAGCATTGCAACCCGCTTTTTTAAAAATATTCTTCTGTTTTTTAAGATTATTGATAAGTTTTCCCGAAGAGAATGACAAGTTTTTCTTGACGATCTTAATCAAAAATTTATTTTTGAGGAGCTGTTGGGGGGGCTATAATCTATGGCTTTCTTATTTGCATTAATTATTTTAAATATCTTTAGGCAAAACCCTTTAAAAATTTTTTGATCGAATGCTTGATTCCCAAATACCGACTTTTTCTGTTACCACCCCCCTTTACTATGTCAACGATGTGCCCCATTTGGGCAGTGCCTATACGACCCTGGCCGCCGACGCCCTAGCCCGCTTCAAACGCTTACAGGGTTATGACGTGTTGATGATTACCGGCACCGATGAGCATGGGCAAAAAATCCAGCGCACCGCCGAAGCTCACCAGCTTGATCCCCAAACCCATTGTGATCGCATCGTTGAAAAATTTGAACATCTTTGGCGATCGCTCAATATTCATTATGATCGTTTCAGTAGAACCACCGCTACTAATCACCGGGCCATTGTCAAGGAATTTTTCCAACGGGTATGGGAGAAAGGGGATATTTACCTGGATCAACAAAAGGGTTGGTACTGTGTTGCCTGTGAAGAATTTAAGGAAAAACGCGACTTATTAGAAAATCACCATTGTCCTTTGCATCCCAACCGGAAAGCAGAATGGCGAGATGAGGAAAATTACTTTTTTCGACTATCCCGCTATCAACAAAAGCTAGAAGAGCTTTACAACGATAAACCGGAATTTATTCAGCCCAGCAGTCGCCGCAATGAAGTGTTGAACTTTGTCGCCCAAGGATTGCAGGATTTTTCCATTTCCAGGGTTAACTTGGATTGGGGATTTCCCCTCCCCACCGACGAAAACCACACCATTTATGTGTGGTTCGATGCCCTTTTGGGTTACGTTACGGCCTTGCTAGAACCAAATCAAGAACCAACTTTGGAAAATGCCTTGGCTAAGTGGTGGCCGATTAATTTGCACCTCATCGGTAAGGATATTTTACGATTCCATGCTGTCTATTGGCCGGCTATGTTGTTGTCGGCGGATTTACCTGTGCCGGGGCAGGTGTTTGGCCATGGTTTTCTTACGAAAGATGGCCATAAAATGAGCAAAAGTTTGAACAATACCGTTGATCCCTTAGATTTGATTAACCGCTACGGGGCCGATGCTTTCCGGTACTATTTCCTCAAAGAAATTGAATTTGGTAAGGATGGGGATTTTAACGAGCAACGGTTTGTGAATGTGCTCAACGCTGATTTGGCTAATGATTTAGGTAATTTGCTCAATCGCACTTTGGGAATGGTAAAAAAATATTGCCAAGGCCAGGGGCCCCAGTTAACCGCCATGGATTTGTCCCCAGATAATCCCCTCAAAGTTTTGGGTAGCCATCTAGGGGATGAGGTTAGCACCGCCTATGAACAGTTATCCTTCACCGATGCCTGTGACGCAATTTTTACCCTAGTGCGGGCTGGCAATAAATATATTGACGATATGGCCCCCTGGAAACTGTTTAAACAAGGCAGTCAAAAGGAAGTGGAGGATGTTTTGTACAGCGTTTTGGAATCTATTCGCTTGGCGGCTTATCTTCTTTCCCCGATGATTCCTGGTTTAAGTACCAAAATCTATCAACAGCTTGGTTTTACCTGGGACTTTGACCAATGGCGATCGCCATTAGAGCAATCGGAGGAGTTCCACCGCCACCAATCCTGGGGTCAACTGTTTACGAACCAAAACCTCCCTCCGGCCCAACCGATTTTCACAAAACTGGAATTACCCGAGGCGGAGTAGAATCAAAGATTGACTCTTAGGGTCATTTTAAGAACTCTTTTTTACTTTTTTTAAACTTTTTTAAACTTTTTTAAATTTTTACTTAGGAATCTCATGTTTGAGGACTTTGAACAGGATGGGTTGTTTACGCCGGATCAGTTACTAGAAAACCGGGGAAGGGTTGCCATTTTCATTGATGGTTCCAATCTTTTCTATGCGGCGTTGCAGTTGGGCATTGAAATTGACTACACCAAGTTACTGCTTTGTTTAACCGGTCGTTCCCGGTTACTGCGGGCGTTTTTCTACACCGGTGTCGATCGTAGTAACGAAAAACAACAGGGGTTTTTACTCTGGATGCGACGCAATGGTTATCGGGTTATTGCCAAGGATTTAGTGCAATTACCGGATGGTTCTAAAAAAGCCAACCTAGACGTGGAAATTGCGGTGGATTTAATGTCCCTAGTGGGTTCCTACGACACGGCGGTGGTGGTCAGTGGGGATGGGGATCTGGCCTATGCGGCGGATGCGGTTAGCTATCGGGGGGCTCGCATTGAGGTGGTGAGTCTCCGCTCCATGACCAGTGATAGTTTGATTAATGTTTCCGATCGCTATGTTGATCTTGACAGCATTAAAGGGGAAATTCAAAAGCAACCCCGCCCCGGCACTTCCTACCGTGGCATGGCCCCAACCCCTATGTTTACCCAGGATAGAGCTCACTAAGTCCACTCACATTTGTTAGCCTAAACGAGTAGAAAAATTATCAAAAACGGCGATCGCCCCTGGGCCATGGTAGAAACTAAACTTGAAAATCTGCGGCAATTCTTTAGGGAATTAGACCGGGGCCTAATTGCCTACTCCGGCGGGGTGGACAGCACCCTAGTGGCCAAGGTTGCCTACGACGTGTTGGGCAAAAATGCGGTGGCCATTACCGCGGTTTCCCCTTCCCTCTTACCGGAGGAATTGGAAGATGCCCAAGCCCAGGCAGAGTGGATTGGCATCGCCCATGAATTAGTCCAAACCCATGAAATGGACAATCCTAATTACACTGCTAATCCGGAGAACCGTTGTTATTTTTGCAAAAGTGAACTCCACGACACCCTTAAACCCCTAGCTTTGGAAAGAGGTTATAGCTACGTTATCGATGGGGTAAACGGGGATGATTTGCGGGATTATCGCCCAGGTATTCAAGCGGCCAAGGAACGGGGAGGGCGATCGCCTTTGGCAGAATTAAAGATTAGTAAGCTAGAAGTACGGCAAATATCAAAACTGTTGGGCTTACCCTGGTGGGACAAACCAGCCCAGCCTTGTTTAAGTTCCCGGTTTCCCTACGGGGAGGCTATTACGGTGGAAAAACTGCAACGGGTCGGCCGGGCGGAAATTTATCTGCGACGTTTGGGCTATCCCCAAGTGCGGGTGCGATCGGAGCAAAATACGGCCCGCATCGAACTACCTCCGGAACAAATTCAAACCTTTATGCAGGATATTGACCTGGGGGATTTAATCCAAGCTTTTCAGGATCTTGGTTTTATCTACGTCACCCTGGATTTGGAAGGTTATCAAAGCGGTAAGTTAAATCGTCTATTGACCAAAAATTCCATGGCGGCAACGGTAAATTAATTGGCCAGTTATGCAACAAGATCCTTACTCCCGGCTCCCCCTTCCCTAATCTTGTGGGAGCTTTGGTGGAGAAAGTTGGGAGCAGATTCAGATTTTTTGAATCTTAAATTAAGGATATTTAAAAGTTAAAAAACTTCTGCCGGGGATTGAAGGTTTCCTTCTCCCGAATACTGCGGTAGAGTTCCAACTCTTCCGGGCTAGGCTCCGGCGGAATTTCCACCCTAATTTCCACCAACTGATCCCCCCGATCGCCTTTGTTGTCCGGGAAGCCCTTTTTGGCGAGGCGGAGTTTTTGCCCATTTTTTAACCCCGCTGGCACTGTCATTTTCACCAAGCCATCAATGGTCATGACTTCGATGGCTCCCCCAAGGATGGCTTCGCTGGGGGTTACAGGGACTTGGCAAGCAACATCGGTGCCCTGGAGGGTGAATAAAGGATGGGGAGAAAGGTTGATTTTTAGGTATAAATCTCCCCCATTAATGCCCTGTTGTTTAAGGCGAATCCTTTGGCCATTGCCCATACCCCCAGGCATTTCCACTTCTAGGGAGCGGCCATCTTCCAGACGAATTCGCTCTTTGCCCCCTCGGTAAGCTTTTTCCAAAGGTAAAGTTAAATTTGCTTCCACATCCCTGGGTACAGGCGGGCCGGGGATACCACCTTGCTCCGGGGACTGGCACTGAAATCCTGCCAAGATTCGGCTGGTTTACGGGGAGGCACAGGACGGCCATTGCGGGACGGCGGGTTTGGCGATCGCCCGCCATTGTTGTTAACTCGCCCAGTGGGGGTCCGCCGGAAGCGGCCAAAAAGACGACTATCTAGCTCCTGACGTTTTGTTTCATCGGACAGGGCATCATAGGCTTCGTTAATATCCTTAAATTTTTCTTCCGCTGTCTTATCGTTGGGGTTTACATCCGGATGATACTGACGAGCCAATTTCCGAAAGGATTTTTTTATCTCTTCGGCGGTGGCATTGCGGGGAACCCCCAAAACTTGATAATAATTCCGCACTTGTTCCATAGGGTTGCCAGAAAATACTCGCTAAATCCACTCTAATAAACGTTAACTGACATGAAGTTCAAATTAGATTGACCCATTGTCCGGTTAATCTTCCCTTTATTTATGGGCTAAATCCTAAAACCAATCATCATCATCGTCATCATCCCAGCCATTTTGTAAAGGTAGGTTGCGACCAGGCTTAGCGGGGCGTTCTTCGTAGCGACCATTACCCCCCCGACTGGAACGACTAGGGGCATTGTCCCGATCGCCCCTTTGGTAATCATCCCTGGAGCCAGGACGGCGATCGCCGTAGTCATCCCCTAAACTATCCCCCCGATAGGGCCGTTGCCTAGTTATCTGGGATTTGTCCCAATCTGCATAGGCAGGGGAACGGTAATCCTGGCTCAAAGAAGGGCCCCGCCCCGCCCTGGGCATAGGGGTTTCCCGCCGGGGTGGTGCATTATAGTTGTAATCATCGTAACGACCGTAATCATTGCCGCCTCGATAATCGTAATCGTCCCTGGGGCCGGGACGACGGCCGTAATAATCTTCATCGTCGTCAAAATCGCCGGTAAAGGTTTTCTTGATTGCCTCAAAAAAGCCTTCTTCCTTATCGTCGTATTGCACACGGACTTCCCGGTTTAACTCGTAGAGCACATCCTGGAGATCCGCCTGGGCCCGATCTAAGCGTCGTTCATCGTCCTTCTCCAAACTGTCTAAAATTTCACTGCACAACGCATCCACCTGACGACGGTAGGAAACGGTGAAAGCACTGCCAAAATCCAGGGTAACTTCCTTGAGTCGCCGCTGGGCTTGATCCGTTAACGCCTTGGCACTGTTGCGTTTTTCGATGCGTTCCCGCCGTTCCCGATCCTGGGCCGCAAAACTTTCCGCCTCTTGGATCATGCGGTTAACTTCCCCTTCACTGAGGGTGGAAGCTCCCTGCACTGTGATGCTCTGCTCCCGACCGGTGGTTTTATCCCGAGCTGTCACTTGCAGAATACCGTTGGCATCAATGTCGAAGGAAACCTGCACCTGGGGCACTCCCCTGGGGGCCGGTGGAATACCACTGAGCTTAAAACGACCAAGGGAAATATTATCGCTGGCCATTTCCCGTTCCCCTTGCACCACATGGATTTCCACCACCGTTTGGTTATTTTCCCCCGTGGAAAAAATGTCCGATTTACGCACCGGAATGGTGGTGTTGCGGGGTAAAAGTTTTTTCATCACCCCACCAATGGTTTCTAGCCCAAAAGATAGGGGAGTTACGTCCAACAGCAAAATATCCTTAACTTCTCCGTCTAAAATGCCCGCTTGGATCGCCGCCCCGATCGCCACCACTTCATCGGGGTTAACATTTTCGTTGGGTTCCCGGTCAATGAAACTACGAACCAGACCTTTAACCATGGGCATCCTGGTGCCGCCCCCCACCAGAACCACTTCGTCAATTTGTACTGGGCTTAAACCTGCATCCTTTAAAACTCGCTTAATGGGCCGCTGTAACCGGGTAACTAAATCCCCACATAAATCCTCAAACTCCGAACGACTCAGTTGGGTTTCCAAATGTTTTGGCCCATCTTCCGTAGCGGTAATAAAAGGTAAATTAATTTCCGTGGTACCGACCCCAGACAGTTCAATTTTGGCCTTTTCCGCCGCCTCCGTTAACCGTTGTAGAGCTTGGCGATCCTGCCGTAAATCCACCTTTTCCGCTTCTAAAAATTTTTCTGCTAACCAATCCACAATACGGCGATCGAAATCATTACCCCCTAATTGGGTGTCACCGCTGGTGGCCTTAACTTCAAAAATACCGTCCCCCACTTCCAACACGGAAACGTCAAAGGTGCCGCCCCCCAGGTCAAACACCAGAATTTTTTGTATCCGTGCCCTGGTCTAAACCGTAGGCCAAAGAAGCGGCGGTGGGTTCGTTGATAATGCGTAAAACTTCCAACCCCGCAATTTTGCCCGCATCCCTGGTGGACTGCCGTTGGGAATCGTTAAAGTAGGCCGGTACGGTAATGACAGCTCCCGTTACTTTTTCCCCCAGGTAGCGGCTGGCTTCTTCCGCCAACTTACGCAGAATCATGGCGGACACTTCTTCCGGGGCAAAGTCCTTTTTTAGCCGGGGGCAACGAACTTTAATATTGTCCTGGTCATCCCGGCGAATGGTATAGGCTACCCGCTTCGATTCTGGGGTTAAATCTCCATAACGCCGCCCCATAAACCGTTTAACACCATAGAAAGTATTTTGGGGATTGAGCACCGCCTGCCGTCGTCCCATTTGACCGACCACCAATTCCCCCTCTTTGTTGAATCCCACTACGGAGGGAGTGGTACGCATTCCTTCGGCATTGGCAATGACAATAGGTTTGCCGCCTTCCATTACGGCAACAACTGAGTTGGTGGTTCCGAGGTCAATTCCGACGACTTTTCCCATGTTGTTTTCTTTGCTCCCAAAACCGGAAGAGCAGTTAATATTCGGTAATACTAGGCACTTGCCCAACCATTATAGGAGTTCGGGGCAGGGGTAAGGGCAAAGTCTACCTCAGACAGTCCTAGACAGCAATACCCCAACCACAGGGCTGGGGCTAGGCTAAATAGGGTCAGCAAACGAAATTAGGCGATCGCCGCTACGGGAATGCGGAGGTGGCTGTACAGGGGAAAACCAGCACAGAGTTCCCCGGCCCGCCGCAGACAATCAGCTTTTACCCCATCGTCTTCGGGGGACAAGAGGCGATCGGCAATGATGTTGGCAATTTCTTGGAAGTCCGATTCCTGCATACCCCGGGAGGTCATGGCGGGGGAACCCAGGCGTAAACCACTGGTGACAAAGGGGGATTCGGGGTCAAAGGGCACCGTATTTTTGTTGGCAGTGATGTTAATTTCCCCCAACAACTGATCCGCTACTTTCCCCGTCATGGCGATGGAGCGCAGATCCACCAAGATTAAATGGTTATCGGTGCCGCCGGAAATTAAATCAAAGCCCCGTTTTTGCAACTGAGCCGCCAGGGCTTGGGCGTTGGCGATAACCTGGGCAGAATAGGTTTTAAATTCTGGCTTGAGGGCTTCCCCAAAGGCCACTGCTTTAGCGGCAATAACGTGTTCCAGGGGGCCGCCTTGGGTACCGGGGAAAACCGCCTTATCTAACTTTTTGCCTAATTCTTCGTTGTTGGTCATAATCAAACCGCCCCGGGGCCCCGCAGGGTTTTATGGGTGGTGGTGGTGACCACGTCACAGTAGGGCAAGGGATTGGGGTGATGTCCAGAGGCTACGAGCCCCGCAATGTGGGCAATGTCCGCCATTAAGTATGCCCCTACTTCATCGGCGATCGCCCGGAATTTATCAAACTCAATTTGCCGGGGGTAGGCGGAGTAACCACAAATTAACAACTTGGGCTTAACTTCCAAAGCCTGCTGACGAATTTTTTCGTAATCTAACCGGCCGGTTTCCTTTTCCACCCCATAGTGGGCAACTTTGAACCATTTACCAGAAACATTGACGGGGGAGCCGTGGGTTAAATGGCCACCGTGGGAAAGATCCATGCCCATAATGGTGTCACCGGGCTGGAGCAGGGTTAAAAATACGGCAAAGTTGGCCTGGGCCCCGGAGTGGGGCTGTACATTAGCGTGGGCCGCCCCAAATAACTCTTTCACTCGGCTAATTGCCAGGGCCTCGGCCTGGTCCACAAACTCACAACCGCCGTAGTAACGTTTACCTGGTAGCCCCTCCGCATACTTGTTGGTAAGAACAGAGCCCTGGGCCGCCATTACCGCCGCAGAAGTGAAATTTTCACTGGCAATTAATTCAATGTGGGTGCGTTGCCTTTGCAGTTCCCGGTCAATAATGGCCGCCATGGTGGGGTCGGTGGTGGCTAAAAAGTCGAGGTTAGTTTGATTCACGTCTTAACTCTTCCTGTAAACAGCGCTAGGGAGAAAGCACCAAGCTTCTTTAATATTTATTAAGTTTATCGGAAAACTGGGTCTAAAACCCCGTCTTTCAGGACGGCTTTAATTGACTTTGAATGTCAAGCCCGAGGACTTCATTGACATACTCCCGCCGTTAATCGCTGACGCAATCTAACGGGGGATTCTTAGACTCACACCTAAGAGTTTCTGCTTCACAGACTCTTGGCTAGGCATTACTGCCCCCGCTAGACCGTCTCCACAGACATTTTCAGATACGCTATGCCCTAGCGCATATTCAATACCACGATTTCTGATAACTTGTGCGGCCGCCACATCCCGATGGGTTTTATATCCACACTCAGGGCAATTGTGTTCTCTTTCAGAGAGTAACTTTTTGCCGGTGTGAAATCCGCAGTTAGGGCAGATTTGAGAAGTGTAATCTTTGTCCACCTTGGCGACAAAAACATCCCGCTTCCAAGCTACCCAATTCAGGATGGTAACGAACTGCCCAAAACTGGCATCCAGAGTATGTTTGCCTAACATACCTTTTGCCCAAGAGACGAAGTTTATGTCTTCGATGAAGATGGCTCCGGCTTGGTCGCAAAGATGATGGGACAACTTGAAGTGCCAGTCTTTTCTAGTATCAGAAATCCGTTGGTGTAACCTAGCAATCCGTTGGTTGAGCTTGTGACGATTATTAGACCCTTTTTGCTTGTTCCTTAATCTACGTTGTAGTAATTTCAACTCACTGCATAGTTGGTTCAAGAATCGAGGTCTTGTAACAAGCTCCCCATCAGATGTTGCTAAAAATTTATCTAACCCCAAGTCAATGCCCAAGGGATGCCCGTGGAATGGAACATCAGGGACACTGACATCCAATTGCAGAGAAAGCATCACGAAGTAACCTGATGCCCGTCGTACAATCCTCGCCTGCTTAACCTCAAAACCTTCGGGAATATCCCTGGATTTTCTAAACTTAATCCACCCCAATTGAGGGAGTTTGAGCTGATTGCCCTGAACACAATCCTTGAGCATTTGAGGGTAAACAAAAGAGCGCAGTCGATATTTATTCTTGAAGCGGGGAAACCCTTTCTTCTTTGACTGCATATCGACAAAAGCCCTGTCTAAAGACCTCAACACTTGCTGTAGCACTTGGGCGTTAATGCTGGATAACCTTTCATCCTTTTTCTTGGCTTCTGTCAAAGCTTTCGCTTGACTGTGATAACCAGGATACGGAATATCGGCTGGAATAATATATTCTTTTTCCAAAGAGCAAGCGTTGACTAGGGACTTCCGAGAATTAATCCAATCCTTCCTCTCCCTTAAAGCAAAATTCCAGACCGAACGACAAACATTCAAGGTATTTTCGATTACCTCGATTTGGCGTTGCTCTGGAATCAGCTTAAATTCGTAGGTTAAGGACAACATTGCTTTTCTTAGAGAAACCCATCTCAACATTAATCCGTTCTACACAAGTATGTCAAGTCATGTAGGATTCCCTTCGCTCAGTTTTCTTTGTTGGTCAAAATTCATCTCACCGCTAAGCCTATCGGCTCTAACGGGAGTCCTCTTTTGACATTTGAAGGATAGGGGGACTACCAACACTAGACGCAAAATAAGAAGGGCACCAGAGAGCCTCTTTGCCGTAGTTCGCTTTAAGAACAATGCTCTCTAACTTGCTACAGACAAGGATTAAAGTCTTTTTAGTAATTTAAACTACCCCAACGGAAGTAAATCTCAGGAATCGGCAACGCCAACTCTTGTCAGATGGGTATTTCAGCAGTTTTCTGACTCAATAGAGATCCTAGAGTAATAGAAGAGAGGTAATTAAATTGACCAAAAAAGCTTTTATTCTGGGATTTTTGTCGATGGCGGTTTCAGGGGTGATGGGGTTTGGGCATACTTTAAGATTTGTTGATAAGGTTATGTATATTAGCGTCAATATATTAGTGTATAATTTCCTGATTATTTCACCAAAGATCCTCCTATGGTTAGAGCCGCTCGTCCCCCAATTGTGCGTACCCTCAAAAAAGCCTGGTGGCAAAAGGGAATTTTTAGTACGGAAAATAAGTTTGGTCGTTGGTTCCAAAAGGTTTTTGGTTCATATTTCCAGGGGAAGGAAATCGTATCGGAAAGTTCCATATTTCTCCATCAAAGGGCTATGGAGGAAGTGAACATTCTGGGGAGAAATGCTGAGTACCTCGACAATGAAAAATTTGGTAAGAAGGAGTTTTTAGTACTGGTTAAGCTCCGCTACATTTTGGCTAAGGGAGTTGGTAGTTATAGGGGACTAAATGAAAGTGTAGAACTTCTCCAAGCGGCGATCGATGCTAAAGACAGTTTCATTACCATTGACCAAGCTGAACATCGTTTCCGGGGCACTAAACAGCAGGAATTGTATAAATTTACCGATGATTTACTTCAAGTCTTTCAGACCACTCAGCAATTCCGCCAAGAAGTTAATCAACGTTTTTCCGAAGCTATCCCCAATATTCAAACGGAGGAAGGACGAGTGGCCATGGAGGGTTATGTTACCCATCTTGATCGACTGTCGGAGAAGCCTTTAGGTTTAAAGTTGCTATCACTTTTTAAAGCCTATCACCTGGCAGATTATTCCATTCTCCGTCAAATTTCTGATTTAGTGCAGGGATTAAATAAAACTGATTTGCATCAATACGAAACATTAATTCCGTTAGTCAAGAAGAATTATCCAGTCTTTGAAAAATTAGGAGAAATTATTAGTTTGCCAAAGGAAAGAAGTGACGTAGACACTTTTGCTAAAATAACTCAAGTCCTGGCTTTAAATTATAAGTACAGAATTTCCTTTGGGCAATTTGAAGACTTATTGGGAATGATGAAACGGTGGTATCGACCCTATCAAACCATTATTGGTATTCGGGAAAGTCATCCTCCCCAACAGTACCAACAACTCCCAGAATTTCAAGATTTGATTGCCGGTGAAAAAACTTATTTGAAATACAGAAATTGGCTAACGGATCAAAGATCTGGCATGGTCTTTTTGGATTTTGAAGATAAGGAATAGTTTTTTGAAATTTGGTGGGTATTTTTACAATCATTAATTTACTAAAATTGCCATGAATTTTCATATTGCCCAAACTAATTCTTCTCCATCTCCACTTCCTGCTTCCATTGAAGATCAGTCATTTTGGGGGCGAATTAAATCCCTATTCAGTTTTATCCAAAGTAAACCAGCGGATAAGATTAATAAGCAAGTGAAAGACCGTTACCAAGGCATGATACCCGCTGAAGAGTTGCAAGATACAATTACGGCAGGAGAAAGAACCGCATTAATGAAACAACTAGGGGAAGAAAAAGAAATGGATTTAAATGCTGTCCGGGCTGAGGGGAAAGGGGCAGAGTTGGACGCTCAACTCAAGGCCATTAAGGGAATTGGGGACAAGGTAGCGACCATTGGTGGAGAAAGTTTAGATGGAGGGAGTAATGGAACTTTGACTATCAACAGTCCCTATATTTTGGGGGGGGGATTGATAGGTTTATTAGCTTTGTTATGGTGGTTAAAATCCTTAGATGTGTGGTCAAACCTACCAGAAAAAGTGACTGGAGAAGATGGTATTTATTACCAAGTTTTAGAGAAGTTAGGTAAGGCTAAACCAAAGGTTTCAGAAAGCGATCTGTTTCTTTACAACAAAGCCCTAGTCGAGTTAGAAAAATACGCAAAAAAAGCCATTAGTATTGATAACGATAAATTTAGCGGCAATGAATTTTTAATCTTTGCCAAAATCCGCTACTCTTTCAATAATAATGTGGGAGATTATGAGGGTTTAAAACCTTATTTGGAAATGTTGCAATCAGCACTCAAGGCCCAGGCTAGTTATCTAATTTTGGGACAGGTGGAATCCAGTTGCCGGGGTACAAAACAGCAACAATTTTATGACTATTGCCATGGATTGCTCCACGATAATATGTCGGGTCAAGAGTTACGAAAGCAGGTACAAGAAAAGTTAGAAGAAGTGCTCAGTAGTACTAAAACCGACATTGGTAAAGCTAATTTAGAGAGTTACGCCGCTGAAGTGGGACTTTTGGCTGATAATCCCCAGGCGATCGCCATTATGAATCGCTTTAAAGGGGAACAGGAAGGGGACTATGCCACGATGAAAACCGTGGTGGATATTATTAGTCGTTTTAAAGAGGAAGAGGTGAGCGATCGCCGGACGGTTATGCATACCACCATGGCCTATTACGATGACTTTGAACATTTAGCAGACATCATTGGTTTACCAGAGGAAAAACGTAGTCCGGATATTTACTCCCGATTACTACAATATTTAGCCCTAGAACAACGCCATCAATGGTCTTTTATGCAATTCCAAAAATTGGTAGAGGCTTTGAGACAATGGCACAAACCCTTCCGAGCCATTGTGCTTTTGCGAAAAAAATACCCAGCGGAGGAATTTCGTCGCCCGGCAATTTTCAAAGAACCTATTACTGGTTTAATTCTGTACGAAAAACATCGTAACTCTTTAATGGATACGAAAACAGGCCACAGCTTCATTGCTTTTGAAGAAGAAGAAGGCACCGATGAAGATTTTTTGGAAGCAAATTTTGCCATGAAAACTACATCAAGCCTGGGCGAATAATCCCTCAAAAGATTGGACAAGAATTTGTTTTTTGTTAATAACTTTAAGGTTTTTAGCATTGGAGGAAAAAATTGATTCTACTTCCAAGGGGGGTAATCTTCTTTGCACTGTTATAGTTTCGTACTAAGACTCTGACGGGAATTTGGCGATCGGCAAGGATCTTAACCGCCCGCTTACCCGTTTTGCCAGTGGCCCCAATCACTAAAATCTTAAAGAATGAATATACGAAAACTTTCTACTTTTTTTCCTCTAGGGAGTGACTAGACGTAAAACGTCAGTATAATCAATACTTATCCCACTTCGGGTTGACAACCACAGCGAGCAGAACGTGTTCATCAATCCTATGTGGCAAGATGAGGTTCAGCGCATTGGAAAACAACGCTGCACGCCAATAGGGTATTGGTTGCACGGTATCTCCGATCTAATTGGCTTTATCGCAATTATTCTTTTGCTTGGGGTCTCTGCCACGTTGCCTACTCCGCTTTTCGGGGAACATTCACATGGTCGTCGCTCTTCCTGCTGTCGACGCCGATCGGCGTTGCCATCGTCGGAAAAGTGCTGCATTCTTATTCGTGGCATTTAGCAGACGTCCGAGGGTTCAAATACGATTACGAAAAACGAACATCAACTTGGCGTAATTGCAATGGCGACCTTGAGACGTTCAATTATGATGACTGGCGTAAGCAGTATGCCGAAAAATCAACATCAGCAGATACTAAGCGGTGAACGGGAGCCGCCGATCACGCGGGTTTTGGAATCATAGTTTCTTGGCGGCGTCCCCCTTACCGCTGACTTTGGGAAAAAAAAGAGATACAGATGAAAAAGACGCTTTTGTATAGACTATTTGGACTTGGTTCAGTCCCTAAGAACGTGTTTGAAAAGCCCCCCTGTCCCCTAATTCTGGGGGGGGAAATCTTCAAAGTCCCCCAAGTTTTGGGGATTTAGGGGGCAGATCATAACTGTTAAAACAAGCTCTTAGACTTTCACTGCGTAAATAACACTAAAAAGTAGTTAATGGGGTGCGACCATGGATAGATCGGAGCAATTTTTGTCGGCAAAAGTATATTTTGTTGGGGCGGGTTTGGGAGGCGGGGAATATCTTACCCAGAAGGCGATCGCCGTTTTAGGCAAGGCAGAAGTATTAATTTACGATGCGTTGGTGGAACCCCATTTATTAAATCTATTACCGGCGGATTGCGAACAAATTTACGTAGGCAAGCGGGGTGGTCAACCCAGCACCCCCCAGGAAACCATTAATCAATTATTAGTGGAACATTACCAGCGGGGCAAACAGGTGGTACGGCTGAAAAGTGGTGACCCCTGGATTTTTGGGCGACTCTTACCGGAAATTCAAACCCTCGCGGCGAAACATTGTGCCTATGAAGTGGTGCCAGGCATTTCTACGGCGATCGCCAGTGCAGGGCTAGGGGGAATTCCTTTAACCGCTAAGGACATCAGTGCCGGATTTTTCGTTATGGACGGCCATGACCCCCACCATTGGGATTGGTCGGTATTAGCCCAATTGGAAACCCTGGTTATACTCATGGGGACAAGAAATTTACCTGTACTGGTGGAGAATCTCATCCGGGGGGGCAAAGATCCCGCCGTGGGGGTGGCCGTGCTCAAAAATTCCGGTCGTCCCTATGGGCAAACTTGGCAGGGCACCCTAGCTGATATTGTGGAAAAAACCCAAGGACAGTCCCTTTCCCCCGCTGTAATTGTCATTGGTGCCGTTGTTGATCAGAGGATTGTGCCAGAGTTGAAACCTATTCCCCTTGCTAACAAAACAATCCTCGTTACCCGGGCCGCTGACCAAGCCAGTCAGTTTACCGAACTTTTGCAAGGCCAGGGGGCAATGGTACTGGAAATGCCCGCTTTGGAAATTGTGCCCCCCAGCAACTGGCAACCCTTTGACCAGGCGATCGCCGTTCTTAAGACATTTGACTGGTTAATTTTAACTTCCGCTAACGGAGTAGAATTTTTCTTTCAACGGCTACAGCACCATGGTTTAGATAGTCGAGCCTTGGCCGGTGTAAAAGTGGCAGTGGTGGGGCGGAAAACCGCTAAAACCTTAGAAAATTTTGGCATCAAACCAGATTTTATTCCCCCGGATTTCATTGCCGATGCCCTCTTGGAGCATTTTCCAGAACCACTGGCTGGTTTAAAAATACTCTTTCCCCGGGTGGAGAGTGGTGGCCGCCAACAATTAGTCAAGGACTTAACCACCCAACAGGCGATCGTCACCGAAGTGCCGGCCTATCAATCCGCCTGTCCCGCCCAAATGCCCCCAGAAGTTTGGCAGAGTATAGTGGATAAAAAAATAGATATTGTCACCTTTGCTAGCTCCAAAACCGTCAGTCATTTCCAGCAGTTATTGCATCAAAGCTGTCGGAATAGCGATTATCAAGATTGGCAATCCCTCATTAGCCATTGTCTCATTGCTTCCATTGGCCCCCAAACCTCTGAACGCTGTTTGCAGGAATTAGGGCGGGTGGACATAGAAGCAACGGAATACACCCTAGAAGGCCTGAACTGCCGCCATTATTAATTATCAAAATGCTTTCTAAAACCTTCAATATTCAACCCCAGCTGGCTTTCATTGGTTCTTTTGCAGTTCTTAACAGCCTTACTCTATGCCCATTAGTTGAAGCCCAGGAATCACCCTTTAAGAAAAGTGTCCAAAGCCAAACCACCTTTATGGCCAAGGAATGTTCTGTTCAGCTCTCGGATCCAGAAGAAAACATGGAAATGAACTGCGATCGCCTTTCCATTACCGAAGGGGACGGCACCATTAATTTCCACTACGACGATGGGGAAGAAGTCGGATTTTCCTTTGTACTTACCTACAACGACGAACCTATATTGGTTAACGATAAAATCAACACCAACAAATATGACGTGATTGGTAGTTTCATGTGGACAGCGGAGGAGGGCATTGTGGACGAAACCCTCACCGAAGCCACCGGAACTTGCAATGCTTCCCCGGAGGGAGTTGCTTGCCAAGCTACCATTGATACAACCATTAAAGTCCAAGCTGAAGTTGCATTTTAGTGGAGCCGCTGTTTGAAAGTCATGGTTAACCCCCCTAGTCCTTTTCTCCGGGGGGAAATTGCTCAAAAGTCCCCTTTTAAAAGAGGGATAGGGATACTGTGTTGGCCATGTAACTTTGCCAAAGAATTCTACGGCTAGGGTTTGATCCACATGAGGGTTTGGCCATACTCCACGGGTTCGCCGTTTTCCACCACAATCTCCATTACCTGGCCGGCCACTTCCGCTTCAATTTCGTTCATTAGCTTCATGGCTTCAATAATACAAACTCCCTGACCCTTGCTAACGGAGTCCCCCACTTCCACAAAGGCCGGTTCATCGGGGGCTGGAGCCCGGTAAAAAGTACCCACCATGGGGGAAACAATCGCTGTCCATTTCTGATCCGCCGGGGATGGGGTTGCCACTTCCGGTGAAGGAGTTGTATTAGGGGTAATTGTAGGGGTCACAGGGGGGATACCAGAAAGATCCCCTGGGCGGTGGGTCGGGGTCAAAACGGTGGCACTGGCCATGGCATCCTTGCGGACAGACAACTCGAAGTCACTGCCCTTGAGGCTGAATTCCGTAATGTTACTTTCGGAAATCACCCCTAACAATTCCTTTAGTTCCGTAAAGTTAATAGCCACGAATTACCCACCCCCCGATACAACAAAATACAATTTATGTGAAGCCTTACCGTTCCCCTTACAGTACAGTTAAGCTAATCAAGTTTAAGCCAGTTAGGTATTGTCCCGCCCTAGGTAAGATCCGTCCCTGGTGTCCACCTTGATTTTTTCCCCCTGGGCAATGAACAAAGGCACCATGACCTGGGCTCCGGTTTCGACAATGGCGGGCTTAGTGCCGCCGGTGGCCGTGTCACCTTTAACGCCGGGATCCGTTTCAACAATCTCTAAAACAACGCTGGTGGGAAGTTCCACATCGAGGATACTGCCTTCCCAGGTTACCACCCCTACTTCCATCTCCTCTTTGATGAATTTGGCTTTGTCCCCTAGCTTACTGGGATCAATGCTGACTTCCTCGAAGGTTTCCATATCCATGAAGACATATTGATCGCCGTCTTTGTAGGTATGTTGCATCACCGATTTTTCGATGTTGGCCTGGGGCACCGTTTCCCCCGCCCGAAAAGTTTTTTCAACGACGCTACCGGTTTGAACACTTTTGAGTTTTGTGCGGACAAAGGCGGAACCCTTACCGGGTTTGACGTGGAGGAATTCAACCACCTTCCACACCGAGCCGTCCATCACAATACTTGTACCTGTGCGAAAATCGTTACTGGATATCATGGAAGCCAAGAAAGACTCAAAAGTTCACCCAACATTCTACTAGGGGATGGGGGCGTTGAAGTGGGAAAATTTTGCTGTTGCCCCCTATTCTGGAAATAAACCACAATTATATGATGCAAATTATGAAAGTACCGCTGAGGATGATGGCCCAACGGGGCCGACGTTTATGGCTAATGTCTTTATTGGTGGTGCTACTGTCTCTGACCTGGGGCTGCTGGCCTGGAGCATTCCCCTAAACCAACCTTTGTTGTTGGGCTCCTTGCCCAGGGCAATGCCATTACCGACCCCAATGCGATTCTGCGTTACGCTCTGCCCATTGATAACAAAGAAGTACGAAGGTTGCAGGACAATTTGGAGGATATTGCTAACCATATTCGGGCCAAGCGCTGGCCAGCAATTAAAAAGGATGTGCGGGGCGCTAATTTAACCCTGACCTTAAAGGAAGACAAAATTTTGGAGGGGGTCCCCGGCGATCGCCAGACCCAGGCCACAGCTCTGCTGAGTCAGATTAAAACCGATCTCACGGATCTGGCCACGGCGGTGGAAGAAAAGGATAAGGATCAGGTCATTACCCTGCGTAAATCCGCCCTAACGGCGATCGGCGATCTGGAAGCCCTCATGGTGACGGATTTTCCCTTTGCTATCCCGGAAGAGTTTGCCAGCTTACCCCAACTGAAAGGCAGGGCGGCGGTGGAAATGGTTACGAGCCAAGGGCCGCTGACCATTGTGGTGGATGGTTACAGCGCCCCCATTAATGCCGGTAATTTTGTCGATTTGGTGCAACGGAAATTTTACGATGGCCTACCCTTTATCCGCTCTGAAGACTTTTATGTCACCCAAGCGGGGGATCCGCCGGGGCCGGAAGCTGGGTTTATTGATCCTAAAACCAAACAATACCGGGCCATTCCCCTGGAAATTTTGGTGAAGGGAGAAGAAGGGCCCATTTACGGTATGACCCTGGAGGATGCCGGTATGTATTTACCGCAATTAGCCTTGCCCTTCAATGCCTACGGGGCGATCGCCTTGGCCCGACCGGAAACAGAACCCAACGGTGGCTCTTCCCAATTTTTCTTCTTTAAGTTCGATACGGAACTAACTCCTCCGGGGTTTAACTTAATGGATGGCCGTTATTCCGTCTTTGGCTATGTGGTGGACGGCAAGGAAACCCTAGAGAAATTGAGTGAAGGGGACAAAATTGTTTCCGCCAAAGTTATTAGCGGCACAGATAATCTGGTGAATGGCAACAGTTAACCATTGTTGTTCAGCCATTAGCAAAACATTTACCAAGGGAGGTGGCAACGCCGCCCTTTTTTTATTGGTTTTTCGGCAATCCCCCCCCTATCATTTGCAGAAAACCGAATCTTCCTGGGAATGGAAAAAATTAAGATGGAATCATCAAAATCTAATCGTTTCCTCCCATACCTCAGGAGTTAATCTTATGTCTCTTATTCTTTACAACCCCCTCCGGGAAATTGACAGCTTCCAAAAGCAGATGAATCAATTGTTTGATGAGGTTTTTGTGCCGACGGAGCGCCACGGTGATGCCCAACTTTTTAGCCCGAAAGCTGAACTAACGGAAACCGAAGAAGCCTATCTGCTTAAGTTAGAACTTCCCGGAGTTAGCTCCGACAATTTGGACATCCAAGCCACCAGGGATGCCGTCACCATCAGTGGCGATCGCCAAGATACCCACAGCACCGAAAAAGATGGTGTCCGTCGCACCGAATTTCGTTATGGCCGTTTCCACCGGGTTATTCCCGTCCCTGGCCCTATCCAAAATACAGAAGTCAAAGCCAATTACGATGCTGGTATTTTGACCCTCACTTTACCCAAGGTGGAAGAAGCCAAAAATAAAGTAGTCAAAGTTCAATTATCAGAATAGTTCTGTTCCCCTGACTGGGGCGATTAATATTTCATTCTTAGTAACCCCCCTTTTCCTTGGGATTAGGGGGATTTTTTCGTCATGTTGCTAAAGCATAAGACATCGTTAATAGAAATTAACCCTTATACCACATAGATTTGAGCGGGCTTCAGATAAACTTCCCCAACGTTGATTAGGTAAGGATTCCAGGATTTTATCCATGGGCCTTTTTTCGGAAATTCGTATTATCAACTAAATTGTTTAGATTCGTAAAATTAATTTTTGTTAACTTAAAATTTGTCTTACTTTAAATATTTAGGTATTATCCGAAGTACCTGTTAACCCTAATTTTTAATAGAAAATGTTCAGATCAGAAATTTTTCTGGAACTTCCAATAACTACTAATACAGCACCATTGCTGAGTCAAATCTCCGGAGACACGGCCAATATCATCGGGGTGGCCGGGGAAAACCTGACGGAATCCCTGATCGGCTTGGGAAAAGCCCTAATCATTCTGATTGTCGGTTGGCTGGTGGCCAATATTATCCGAAGCATTGTCACCAAAGCATTCCAAAAAACCCATTTGGACAATATCCTAGCGGCCAAATTTTTAGATAGCGACGAAGCCAAAACCTTGCCAGTGGAGCGGTGGCTCGGGGACTTTGCCTTTTGGGTCGTACTCCTGTTCACCCTGGTGGCCTTCTTTAATGCTCTGGATCTAGAGGCGGTATCGGAACCCCTTAACGGCCTGCTCCAGCAAATCACTGTTTTCTTCCCCAGAATTATCGGGGCTTAATTTTAGGGGCCTTAGCCTGGGCGATCGCCACTTTGGTGAAGCTTGTTTCCAGCAAAGCCCTGGGGGAATCGGGTTTATCCCAAAAACTGGGTCTGACATCTTCCCCGGATGACCAAGAAAAGGCCAGCGAGGTCACCGATAGCCTAGGGGAAACCATTGGCAGTGCCCTCTACTGGTTTATTTTTCTGTTGTTCCTGCCTTCAATTCTCAACACCCTGGGATTGCAAGGAACCCTGGAACCGGTTCAGGCATTATTAGACCAAATCCTACTGGTGCTTCCCAACATCCTCGGCGCGGTTATTATCGGGGCTGTGGGCTGGGTGGTGGCTAAAATTGTCAGCCAAGTGGTCACCAATTTAGCCGATGGCATGGGCATTGATACCCTAGGGGAACGTTTCGGATTGCGGGGAGGGGAAGGTCGTCAGAATTTAGCTGATATTCTCGGGGTTATTGTTTATGTGCTAATTCTGATTCCGGTGGCTATTACGGCCCTGGATGCGTTGCAAATTAATGCCATTTCTGAGCCGGCCACCGCCATGCTCAACCAGGTAATGGCTTTATTACCCAAACTTTTTGCCGCCAGTGTGGTGTTGGTTTTAGCCTTTGTGGCGGGTCAGTACGTGGCCAACTTAGTTAGTAATCTGTTGAGTTCCATTGGTTTTGATAATCTCTTTGAACTCCTTGGCTTTAATCTCAATAGTCCCCAAGAATCCGTTGACCCCACCTTTGATCTGGATGAGGAACCCCAAGTAACTCCCCCCGCCGGTGTGGCCCTGAAAACCCCTTCCCAGTTAGGGGGCATCATCGTCCTGGTGGGCATTATGTTGGTGGCCACCCTAACGGCGGTGGATATTCTGGAAATCGCCGCCCTCACCACGGTAATGGGGGTTATTCTCCAGGTGGCGGCCCAGGTGTTAATTGGCTTGGTTATTTTCACCTTTGGTCTTTATTTAGCTAATTTAGCCTTTAAGTTGATTACCAGCACCGGCACCCGTCAATCCCGCTTACTCGGCCACACCGCCCGTATTTCCATTCTGGTATTGGTTTCGGCCATGGCTCTACAACAAATGGGCATTGCCCCCAATATTGTTAATTTAGCCTTTGGTCTGTTGGTGGGTGGCATTGCCGTGGCGATCGCCCTAGCGTTTGGCCTTGGGGGTCGGGAAGTTGCCGGGGAAAAACTTCGCCAATGGCTTGATTCCTTTGATGAGAAGAAATAGAGCAATACTTCCGGATCAAAAAATCAACACTCAATGATTTCAACATAATCAATATTTGCCTAGTCCCCGTTAGATAATAATGGGGGCTTTTTTTAACTAAAAACCTCCACTTTTTGTAAGAATTCCTGGGTTAACTTGATAAAAGCTTTAGAACCCGCCGTATTCGGCATAGACGTAACCACCGGCATAAAACTATCCACCGCCTTAGCCACATTGACATCCATGGGAATGGATTGCTGGAAAAGTTGCTCCGGTTTAAAATCCGTTTGTACCCGCCGCATTACCTGGTTATAGTAACGGCTCATCAACCCGCCCCCGGAAAGGATAAACACCACCCCAATTAAATTGATATTAAGGGGATCATCGGAAGCTTTATGGCTTTCCTTTAGTTTTTCAATGCGTCGCTCCAACAACTGCATCCCCACCACCGACAAAGGTTCTGGCCGAGCCGGCAACAGATAAAAGTCACTGGCCGCAATGCCACTACGGGTCAAAAGGTTATAACCAGGGGCGCAATCCAAAATGACAAAATCGTATTCTTCCAACACCGGCGCCAACAGTTCCTTGACCAATGTGCCTTCAAACCTATTCCACACCGTTTCAAAATTGGGATTTCCCGTGGCGATCGCCGTTTCATGCAATTTTTCTGATACCAAGTATTCGTCGTAAAGCTCAATGTCCCCCGGCAGTAACTCCAAACCCTCAATGCCGCAGATTTCTGGGCAGATAATGTCAAAAATATCGAGCTTACTATAGGGGTTGGGATGAATGGAATTAGCCAACAGGTAACTAAGGGTTTTACCTTTTTTGCGAATACCGGCGAATTCATGGGGAGCCATCAAGCTTAGGGTCGCACTAATCTGGGAATCCAAATCCAGCACCAAAACTCGCTTTTGGAAATATTTAGCCAGGCAGGTGGCCAGGTTAACGGTTAAGGTAGTTTTACCGACTCCACCCTTCATATTGACGGTACTGATGATTCTGGCCATGGAAATGAAGTTAATAAATGCTTAGAAAATGTTAGAAGGAAGGGGAGCCATCAACGGTAGCCCTTTTAGCAGACCGCCCCCACCTACCCCCAAGTTCCAGGGGAAACATTTTCCGAAACCTGAGATTAAGGCCAGCTCCCCCTAGATACCCATCAATTATTTTATGAATGTTAAGAAATCCTTATATTATTGGGCAATCCTTGACATAGACTGGGCAAACAGTAAAAATGAATACAGAAAGTAAATCGTTCATCTTCTCTTTTTTCAGGAAGACGGAAGTAAGGATATATTCCTGAAGGAACGCGCCTCCTCTACCTTCAATAAACATAATTAGGAGCGCAATATGCAATTAAGTTATCGTGGAGTCAGTTACGACTACAATCCCCCCAAAGTAGAAACCGAAGTTTTGGGATTGGCCGGTAGTTACCGTGGTTTGGACTATCGTTTCCGTCGCACCTCTGCCAAAAACATTGTTCAGCCCAACGTCAATTTAACCTATCGGGGAGTTTCCTTTAACCCCGCCCAAGGTTTAAAACCGTCCCTCTACACCGCCACCGTTGCCCCCACCGTAGCGAAAGCTGATTCCAAAGTGTCCTTCCAGGAACGGGTACGGGCCCGTCTCCATGGCAAAACCCAGGCCATCAAAAAACGTCAACAGTCCCTGTTGCTCCGTTTGGCCGAAGAAGTTGGTTTAAATGGGCAAGAATCTGTTAATAATGCAGTCCGCATTCAAGGCAAGGTTTTATCAAACTTTCGTTCGGATTATGCCAGCCAAGGCGTAGCCATGAGCTAGGTTTGCTTGGGATAAATAAGATGGAACTGCATTGAGTTAAGATTTCACTCTGTTTCCTCATTAACTGTTTTCCCCTCGGGTGTGATGCCTGGGGGGAATCTTTTTTCTAGGTTTATAACCCATTTAATGTACTCAATTTCCTGCTAATCCTCCAATAACTGCATTGCCACGATCGCCAGTTGGGTTTGGGTTTTGCCGCAGGGTTCAATGCCTTCGCAATCGCTAAAAATTTCTTCTTGATAGGACAACTTCACCGGCTGGTTGATCAGGGATACTTTTTCGCAAATTTCAAAGGTGGCGTAAATACCTTCGTACTTATTACCTTCCCCATCGACTAAATCCACATAGCAAGCTAGGTCGCCGTTGACTAAATTTGTAACGGTGGCAATATCGGGCAAGATTTTTGGTTGGGAATGCACGGGAAATAGGTTGATCAGGATGGCGATCGTCCCTAGGGGTAAAAGCGTGCCCAGCAACACTAGTTTAGGTTTGATTTTCATTGGTAATAGGATTGGTTAATAATCCCGACTCTGCTGTAAATTCAAAAATTGGGTAAATTCTGGTTTAAATAATAGTTTAATTACTCCGGTGGGGCCGTTACGGTGTTTGACAATTAGTAATTCAGCTACTCCTTGATCCGGCGTATCGGGGTTATAGTATTCATCCCGATAAATCATCATAATTAAATCCGCATCTTGCTCAATACTGTTGTGAACAATAATATCATTAGCCACAAAGTTATGTAGCCCTGGCACAGTTAAGTCAAAAACATCTTCCATACCAACCTCAGTAATAGAAGTAATAGAATCCCAATAAATATCACTTTTTGACTAATTGATCTATTTCAGGTGATTTAACAAAAATAGCTGATTTTTCTGACCCTTCTCTACTTAGGTTATGTCTGTAAAAAGTTGTTCCGCAATAAGCATTACTGGGCTGAGGTAGTGCAATATGTTCATGTAAAGATAGATTATCTAATCTTTTCCAGCCGTCCATGGTTAAAAATTGATGATTGGCTGTAGCTTTAATTGTTCTACCTAAGCGAGTTTTAATGTTGTAAACTATCTTTCTGCCTGTGCAAAATGCCCGGCTAACTTTTGTCGGTTCTAACTTCATTGTTTCCTCATTAACTGCCCAAACTTCAAAACCACTCTGATCCACCAAATCTTTAATAGCCACTCTCTTTCCATTGTTGGCTAAAGTAATTAAAGTATCTCCACTAATGCACCCAGATTCCCTTAAATCTGACATCATTGGTCGTTTATTCGTCCTCGATTCCACCGCCCGACTCAACTGGGATAAAGCAATTACCGGCGCATTAATTTCCCTGGCTAAACCTTTGAGGGAACGGGTGATTTTTGATAATTCCTGCACCCGGTTATCACTGCTCCCCTCCATTAATTGTAAATAATCAATCAAAACCATCCCAAGGGGACCTTTTTGTTCACTTTGCAAACGCCGCACCTGGGAGCGCATTTGAGTGACAGAAATGCTAGCGGTATCGTCAATATAAATGGGCAAACTGGAGAGAGTTCCCATGGCTGCAGTTAACGGTTCATATTCCGTTTGGCTGAAATGTCCTGTTCGTAAACGGTTGCTATCAATTAAAGATTCACTAGCCAATAGACGTAATGCTAACTGTTCCTTGGACATTTCTAAGCTAAAAACAGCTACAGGCAAATTCTGGTTTTTAGCAATATTTAACACAATATTTAATCCGAAAGCCGTATTGTGGACACAGATATCGTTAGCAATAAAATTGTGGGTTCCGGGAATCGTTAAGTCATAAACTTGTCTTAAGCCAACGGATTCAATCGAAACAATTTCGTCCCAATAGACATCACTACTTGCTAATTGTTGAAGGGGCAAATTATCTAAAGCAGTGGACAACTGCAACAAACGATTTCTCCTAAAAGCTCGTTTGCCAACATGAAGATTGCTACAATCAACAAGACCAGCACGTTTCCCTAAAGAAGACCAAGATTCATTCCCCTTCGCTATTTCTAGCTGTTGCCAAATTTCCATTGGAATGAGATCACAATTTGTTTGATAATTTTTGTTGGCTAACACAGATTGAATGGCAATCAGTTTTTCTTCTTTACCGAAAATACCAATTTCTTCAATAAAGGTTTTAATTGAATAGGAATCTGTAATATCTAGTTGCCAAGCATTTCTTAATTGGTCTTTATATTTAATCGATCGCTTCTTTAATCTGGCAATAACGCCAAAGCGCAAAAGGAGGTGTTGGATTTGCCTAGCTAATTTTTCGCTAACACTGGCATAGCCTAATTGAACTTGTTTACTTTTAAGAATGCTAGCCCAACCGTCAGTGGCAAATAATCGATTGAGAAAAAGAGCTAGCAATGATCGCTCTAGTTCAAAAACCATATCAGGAATAGTTTTTGTATGGGCAGTTTTGTTATCTAGCCCTAGTTCTTGCAACCATTTTTTTACACTGTTAATACCATTTTTCATTACTCCTTCAATCTTGCACGGAAGTAAGAGGCTTGAATCCACATCCAAGGCTTGGCAAAGTAGATCAAAGCTATCTTTTCCGGGAAAACAATATCCTTTTTTCCAATTATGAATACTACCAACGCTGACTTTTACTTTGCTAGCCAGTTCGTTAATGCATATAGAATTAGACTGGATTATATTATTAAGATTTTTAGCAAAAATAATCCTTTGTTCTGCGACAAAATCTAGATCCTTGGAAATGCGAAGAGTGGGAGTGCGGGTATTGTTGGATGTTTCAATACGAATTTTGATTCCCGTGAATTCCGTAGCTGATTGTTCAAAGTCTTGCTGGATTCTAGGATTAATATTGGTAAAACGAGGACAACTTCCTGTTACATCTCCATCGCCAATTAGATACGCTAAAAGTTTGATCTTTCCAGGACTTAAAGTTTTCTTACCAAAGCAAGGTAAGTGACGGGGAACAGCAATTTTGTCACCAATTTTTAAGGTAGAAAGAGCTTGCCAGCCATTTATCGTTAAATAAGGATGGGTTAATGTTGTTTCTAGGGAACGTCCCAATTTTGTGGTGATACGAAAAACAGGTTTTAATCCATCATCAATAAAAGCTGAAGGTTTTACTCGATCAAGTTTCCAATCCTGTTTAAGAGTTAAAATCTCTGCTTTTTTCTGCTCATAAATTTCTGCAATGGTACAAACACGACCATCTGCTAAAACAATTTCTGAATTTGCTTCGCAACATTTACCCATGGAGGGTCGCCCTGCCAAAATGATTAAATCGGCCCTTTGTAAGCCTCCGGTCATGGCATCAAGGTCATAGAATTGGGTTTCTACCCCTGGGCTAGATAGCTTTTGATGTAATTTATCTAGTTCTGCAAAAGTATTAATTAGGGTTTCTGACAGGGGTACCAGCCCTGCCTGGGGACGGGATTGGGTGAGACGAAATATTTTCTGTTCCGATTCGTCAAAAATTGTTTCTAATTCTTTGGTGGTTTCGTAACCCAAATCAACGATTTCATGGCCCGCCGCAATCAACTGTCGCCGCAGGTATTTATCCATTACCAAGACCGTAAAACGGTCAATATTCACCGCTGAAATGGTGCGATCTAGCAACTGGGTTAATTTGACGATGCCCCCGATCGCCTCTAGGTGGTGGTGATCCTGGAGCCAACTGCTAACGGACATCAAATCCGTAGGTTGCCCCTGGCCGTGGAGGCTGAGCATGGCCTCATAAATTAGGCGATGGGATTTGACGTAGAAAGCATCAATCACCAACAAATCCACAATGCGCCCGATCGCCTCGGGATCAAGGAGAATGCCGCCCAGGATATACTCTTCCGCTTCAATGTTTTGGGGAGGGAGGGTGGTGTTGGCAACCATCAAGTTGGGGGTGGATTGGGCAAATTTTGCGAAAAGCTTTAAACAGAGTAGGAAGAAACCCTTACTTCCCGTCGCTCCGGTGTGCCATAGCGACCCGCATAGAATTCAATAATTTCCTCCAATCTTTGGCGATCGCCATCGGGGAAAGGGAGGGGATAACCCAATTGTAAGCTCCCCACTTGGCCCTGGTAATAATCAAACTGGGGGCCCTGGGGAGGCAACAACGCCGTTTCCACCCCCGCTAGTTGCTGGAGGTGGGCTGCCATTTCTCGGTAAACGGCCAGGGGCAGTTGGGGAAAACAAATAACTTCGCTATGCAAGGCAGTAGTAACCAAAGTAACCAACAAAAATATTCTCCGTTTCCATCATAGACTCATCGGAAAACTCCACCAAAATATCTCAGTCACTGTTTCTGTCTGAGGAAAAATCATCTTCTTATCTTGGCGAATAATTTTTCCAACTCCACCCAGACGAACATCAAGCTACTAAAACCAAAACAAATTAGCAACTGTTGGGGGCTGAGCCAAACAGTACCAAAGAAATGCCGCAGGGGTTCCACATAGACAAGTAACAACTGGAGTATGGTGGTCACCGTTACTGCCCCCAAAAGGTAGGGATTCGTTAAAGGGTTCATTTCAATGGTCAGACGATGGTTGGAGCGCACCGCAATGGCGTGGCCCATCTGGGCAATACAGAGGGTGGTAAAGACCATGGTTTTCCAACTGTCTGGCTGATCAGACATTCCAGTATTGTGATACGCCCAAACCATTAAGGTGATGGTAACAACGGCAAAGACTAGGCCAATGCGAATAATGTAAGCCCCCAATCCCCTCGAAAAAACACTTTCCTGGGGACTGAACGGCCTCCGCTGCATAATGTTGGGTCTACCCGGTTCCATGGCCAGGGCTGGGCCGGCAAACCATCGGTAACCAGATTCATCCAGAGGATTTGGAGGGGGGTTAAGGGAACTCCAGAAAGACCCAACAACGGAGCCGAAGCAATGGTAATTACCTCCCCGACGTTACTGCCCAGAATGTATCTGATAAAGTTGCGAATATTGTTGTAGACTACCCGCCCCTCCTCGGTGGCGGGCCACGAATGGTGGCAAAGTTGTCGTCCAATAGCACCATATCGCTGGCTTCCTTACTAACATCGGTGCCGGTGATGCCCATGGCAATGCCAATGTCCGCTTGTTTCAAGGCCGGGGCATCGTTGACCCCATCCCCGGTCATGGCAACGAATCGATTACAGGCTTGCAGAGCTTTAACAATGCGTAGTTTATGTTCCGGGGATACCCAGCAAAAACACTGATCTGCTCCACTTGGTCTTCTAGTTCCTTTTGCGACATCCGCTCTAATTCCTGCCCTGCAATAAATCGATCGCCAGTGTGACTAATGCCTAAATCCTTGGCGATCGCCAGGGCGGTGAGGGGATGGTCACCGGTAATCATGACGGTGCGGATCCCGGCGGCTAGGGATTTTTCCACCGCTAACCGAACTTCAGGACGGGGGGCATCCAACATCCCCACCATTCCCAACCAAATTAAATCGTTTTCCGCCGTAGTTAATTCATCAGCCTCGGGAATTCGATCAAGCCTTTTACAGGCAAAGCCCAATACCCGTAGCCCCCGACTAGCCATGAGGTCGTTATCCCTGAGTATTTGTTGTTTGTGCCAGCCATTCAGGGGTAAACAATCATGGCTACTTTGAATGCCTTGGCATTGGGCGAGGAGTAATTCCGGCGAGCCTTTGCACAAAAGCAAGTAGGGATCGGGGGGGAAATCTTTGATGCTTAAAATCTGCTTCAGGTCTGGCAGTTGACGCTCTACTTCCGCAGGAATTTTGACGATGACGCTCATACGTTTACGTTCCGAGGAAAAGGGGAACTCCCCCCCACGGGGAAAAAGGTTCTGGTAAATCCATCTTTTGAGGCCGAATTTGCTAGCTAAGGCCAGTAGCGCCCCTTCCGTGGGATCTCCGATAACCTGCCATTGGCCATCGCTGTCGTAACTTAAATCAGAGTCATTGCAGAGGATGGCGTTGAGGCAAACTAATTGTAGAGAGGGTTTGTCGTGCCAGGAACTGAAATTTTGCCCATTATCGAGTAGATTCAGAATCTCTCCCTGGGGCTCATATACCTTCCCCGTGTTATGGCCAGGTGGTCATAACAAGTCATCACTTCCCGCACCACCATTTTGTTTTGGGTCAGGGTACCGGTTTTGTCGGAGCAGATAACATTTACTGATCCGAGGGTTTCCACCGCCGGTAGTTTGCGAATCAGGGCATGGCGTTTAATCATCCGTTGGGTTCCCAATGCCAGGGTAACGGTGATCACCGCCGGCAGACCTTCCGGGACAACGGCCACCGCCATACTGAGGGAAGTTTCCACCAACTGCCGTAGGTGCCCCCAGCCACTCTGCCAAACCCCCAAACCAATGACGATCGCCACCAGTATGAGGGAGCTGGATACTAGTACCCCGGCCAAGTTTTCCATTCGTTTTTGCAGGGGGGTGGGTTCCGTTTCCACCGATTGCAACATTTCCGCAATTTTTCCCAATTCCGTTCCCATGCCGGTGTTGGTAATGACGACCCAGACCCGACCCTGAACAACCTCCGTGCCGGAAAAAACCATATTTTGGCGATCGCCAAGGGGGGTATCCAAGGGTAAGCCGGTGGGGCTAACTTCCTTTTCCACCGGTTGGGCTTCCCCAGTTGGGCCGATTCCCGCACATGGAGGTTAGACGCTTCAATCAATTGTCCGTCCGCACAGAGTTGACTCCCCGCCTCTAGTAACACCAAATCCCCTGGCACCAAGCTGGCCGCCCTTCACCTCCTGGCGATCGCCATCCCGAATGACCTGTACTTTAGGGGAAGCCAATTTTTTCAACGCCGCTAAAGCTTTTTCCGCCCGACTTTCCTGGAAATACCCCAACAACCCATTCAAAATAACAATGGCAAAAATGGCGATCGTATCCTTAAAAGGAATCCCATCCCCGCCCCCCCCTTGGGAATGGAGGCTGATCAAATCCAACACCCCGGAAATGATCGCCACCCCAATCAACATCAAAAGCATCACATTTTTGAACTGGTCTAACAAAATAGTCCAATTACTACGGCCAGCTATGGTTTGAATTTCATTAACCCCATAGGTACGGCGCTTTTCAAGGATCGCTTTTTCCTTTAAACCCTGACTAGGAGAAGTACCCAAGGTTTTAAGAGTCTCTTCAATACCAAGGCTATGCCAATCTTGGTACTGGACAGGGGGCACAAAGGCATTGGGGTCAGACATCAATGTGAATATATCTCTAAAATTTGTGTTCCAATGGGTTATTAACCATTTTAGGTCTAGGTTTTAGGGCCTCTACAAATGACCGTAATTGTTTACACTGAAGCTCAAGCCCTATTTATGCGTTGAAATACTTAGAGAAATTTCCCATGCCCAAAAATATCGTCGTTGCCCCCTCCATTTTGTCAGCGGACTTTAGCCGTTTAGGTGAAGAAATCAAAGCCGTGGACGAAGCTGGGGCTGATTGGATCCATGTCGATGTAATGGATGGTCGTTTTGTACCAAATATCACCATTGGCCCCCTGATTGTTGATGCCATTCGTCCCCTCACCAAAAAGCCCCTAGACGTTCATTTGATGATTGTTGAGCCGGAAAAATACGTTGAAGATTTTGCCAAGGCCGGCGCTGACATCATCTCCGTCCACGTTGAACACAATGCATCTCCCCACCTCCACCGTACCCTTGGTCAAATTCGGGAATTAGGCAAAAAAGCTGGGGCCGTACTTAACCCCTCCACCCCCCTAGATTTCCTAGAATACGTTCTGCCCCTCTGTGACCTAGTTTTAATCATGAGTGTCAACCCAGGCTTCGGTGGCCAGAGCTTCATTCCCGATGTTTTACCCAAAATCCGGCCCTCCGACAAATGTGCGATGAGCGGGGTTCAATCCCTGGATTGAAGTGGATGGTGGCCTCAAACCCAATAATACCTGGCAGGTTCTAGAAGCTGGGGCCAATGCCGTGGTGGCGGGTTCCGCCGTATTCAAAGCCCCCAACTATGCCGAGGCAATCGCCGGAGTGCGTAACAGCAAACGTCCCGAACCCCAACTGGTCACCGTTTAGATTTTTAGGCTGGCACTAAAAATGGGAGTCACTGGGTTAGCTAAGACTCCCTATAAAACTCAAATCATGGGTTTGTTTTGAGGAAAGAAATGGGGTGGAGAAATCCACCTTATTTTTTTTAACTTCTTTGTTTAACCCCCAGCCACAGCGGGGACGATACTGACCTCATCCCCGGCATTTAAAACCGTATCCGTACCTTGTAAAAAGCGGATATCCTCTTCATTGACGTAAAAATTGAGAAAACGACGGGGCTTACCCTCATCATCACAAAGACGAGCCTTGATTCCTGGACAATCAGCTTCTAGGGCTTCGATTAACTGCCCCACATTCACAGCTTCACAATCAATGGTGGCTTTACCACTGGTAAATTTTTGTAGCGGAGTCCGAGGGATGAGAACTTTAACCGTCATGATGTTTGCGAAAAAGTGAAGATTGATTGACCAAGCCAAAGCTGGTATAAACCTCAGATCGATTAACGGCGAAACCCCCTTCAACGTCAAGTCAGCGACTACAATAACCACAATTTATAATCTTGTAGGGCGAGATTATCCACTCGATACCAGCTTCAATCCCCTCCAATCCGCCGAGGCCTGGATCGGGCCACCGGGAAACGAATCATTGCTGATGGAGCTACCTTCGCCAGTGACGGCAAGATCGCCTATGATTAGCGAAAGAAATTTGAGGATGGACGATTGTATATTCTTCTAAGGTTTTATTGAAACTTTATTGAAATACGGCTCCTTTAACGGTCTGGTCACTTGAATGCATATTGCTTGGTTAGGAAAAAGAACGCCCTTTTGCGGCAATGTAACCTACGGTCGGGAAGTCACCAACGCATTACTAGACCGGGGCCATCCAGGTGAGCTTTTTTCATTTTGCCCAGGAGGATGGGGAAGGCTCCGAGGGGAGCGGTTGCGCTGAAGTCGCCCTACCGTTTCTCTTTAAGTCCACCATTTACACCATTCCCAGCCCCCATTACCAGTGGGGTATTGGCCGATGCCTTGGCGAAGTTAAAGCCGGACATAGTCCATGCTTCCTTGACCCTTTCTCCACTGGATTTTCGCTTGCCGGAAATTTGCGAAGAATTGGGTATTCCCCTCATTGCCACCTTCCATCCCCCCTTTGACAGTAAACTGCGGAACTTTTCCTCTAGTACCCAGTTTTTGACCTACCAACTCTATGCTCCCTCCCTCACCGAATATGACAAAGTCATCGTTTTTTCCGTCTGCAGAGGAATCTGTTGTTAAAGCTGGGGGTACCCCGCCAACGGTTAGCCATCATTCCCAACGGGGTGGCAGTGGGCCGAGTACGTTATTGTCCGGGGGAAAATGAGATTAAGAAACAGTACCAGGCCCAGCGTTTATTTATTTACCTAGGGCGCATTGCCCCGGAAAAGAATGTGGAATCCCTGCTCAAAAGCTGGAAATTTTCCGATATGGGCCCCCACTGTAAGCTCTTAATGGTGGGGGATGGCATTTTAAAATCTACCTTTACAAACCCACTATCCGCGAGATGGGGGTTTATTGGTTGGGCTTCATCGCCGATGAGTTGACCCGCATCCAGCTACTGCGGTCAGCCGATGTCTTTATCTTGCCTTCCCTGGTGGAAGGATTGTCCCTATCTTTGCTCAAGGCCATGGCCTGTGGCACCGCCTGTGTTGCGACGGATGCAGGGGCCGACGGTGAAGTATTGGAGCAGGGGGCGGGCATTGTCCTCAAAACCCAAGGAGTAATGGCCCAGCTAAAAATTCTTTTACCTCTGTTGCGGGATCATCCAGAAATTACGGAACTGTTGGGGCGTGAAGCTTCGGGAAAGGGTGTTGGAACGCTACACTTTTGCGGAAAATATGGTGCAGTTGGAAAAACTTTATGAAAACCTGATGCACACCAGCCTAAGTCGGTGAACCTTAATACCTATTCTTATCTACTGGAATGACCATTTCCCGTACTATCTGTCTCGGTTTTCTTTCAGGCGATCGCCATAGGAACTTTGTTATTAACGATGCCCTTTGCCACCACAATCGCCATTGGGGAAGCTTGTTGGTGGCGCTGTTACATCCACTTCGGCAGTGTGTGTCACGGGGTTGAGTGTGGTGGACGTGAGTAAATACTTTTCCTTTTGGGGAGAGTTGACGGTGTTATTGTTAGCCCAGTTGGGGGGCTTGGGCTATATGACCCTGACTACTTTTTTAATGATTTTAATTGGGCGCAAATTCGACCTACAACGAAGATTTGCCATCCAAGAATCTTTTGATCGCCCCTTTGTCCAGGGTAGTAATAATCTGATTAAATCCGTCATTGCCACCACCCTCCTGTTTGAAGTCAGTGGAGCAATTATTTTATTTGGGGTTTTTGTTCAAGATTATCCCCCCGACCGCTCCCTTTGGTACGCCATTTTCCACAGTGTCAGTGCCTTTAATAATGCCGGCTTTAGCCTACTTTGCCGACAATTTAATCAG
>CAVPII010000008.1:0-36274 GCA_963704945.1 uncultured cyanobacterium
CCACGTATTGCTGTTCCCGTAGCTTTTGGGTGAGTTCTGCCTTATTGCGTTGTAGTTCAGCTATCTTGATTTGAATATCCCCAATGGCGATCGCCCGTTGTTGCTGGGAATCGTTAGCGGCGTAGTCTGACCAATTGAATATAGCCCCCAAACCTTTACCTAGAAAGACGGACAGGGTATTGCCCAGGATTAGTTGAAAGGGATTAATAACTGGTGGCTGGGTTCCACCCCATTACTGACGGGGCCCAGGGTGGAGTAAAGAAAAGTTTGAGGAAAGGGGAGAAATTAGAAATGGCAATGGAATCCAGGTTTTTTTGCCTAGCTTCATCAACGGTATTTTGAGCTTCCTCTATTTTGCTCTCCATATCCGCCAACAGTCGGGAATTTTGAATGGCGGTATTTTGTAGCTGTTTGATGCAGTCCTCCGTGGTGATGGAGCAGGGTAAGTTCCCCTAACATTTGTTGCCAAACGTCCTCACTGATTCTCCTATCCACCAGTTCATCAAGTTCAGGGGCAGGAAAGGATTGGATTGCCCCTGGGGGTCGGTCGTTAGCTCCGGGGTGTCGTCCTCTTCCGGTTCCCTCAGCTCCGGTTCTTCAATTTCGGTACTAGGGGTTTGGGCTAGCGGGTGTCGAGGTAAAGGGTGACGCTAAGCTTACCGTCGGTGTAACTCATTCATTGTATTCATTGTAATAACTTAGTAAAAAGCTTTCTAGCCTTACTTTTATTTCATCGAATAAATTATCAATATCGTCAAGATTTTTAAATGTAATCGTACTCATTAGAGGAAATCTTTTATCATCAGGCAATACTTCATATATCAATTCTTCTTCAATCATAGAATCAAAAAAATCCTTATAACTAAACAAAGGTTTTATAGGAAATCTAAAGTAATGATCTCTTATAAATTCTATCTACTTCAGATGCTCCGTATTCATGTTCTTCTAAAGAGGGCGTGACCGTCATAATCATGACTAGTACAAACCAAAAATCTATCATAAGTATTAGCTTGTTTTTCTTCCCATTTTTTTAATATCGAATCGTATACTTTTTTAAACTCAGGCATTTCTTCCCAATATTTAGAAGATTTGCTTGCCGGTAGTATGATTGAAGATTCTTTTTTCAATGAAAATGATTTAAACCAGCTATCGTTAAAATAATAGGATGACGAGTTGTTAGAGTCCTCAATATTTTCTCCACATACTCCACTAGTTTTTGATAAAATTTATTTAATTTAAAACTAGGTATATATCCTCGAAAGAATCATATTCAAGAGAATCTTCATCCTGAAATATTTGGTCATTCGGATTGTCATATAAGTAATATGACATATTGTCAATTATAAGTCTTTGTTTATCACAGTTAGTTTTCTCAATAAATTTATTATTCTTAACCCATCTAAAAGTTTGGAAAGAATACGTATACTTGTCAGAAAATATTCCTGGAAGAAGCGAGATACTTAAGCTTTCTTCTCTACTATTATAAACACCTACTAAAGCAGTCCTTTGTCGAGAATGATTATTAAAGAAAGTTTTTAACCCTGTATAACGTTTTGTTTCGTAAAACTCATACTTGCTCTCAATATTGCTTAAGTAATGATTTGAAAAATTGAGAATAGCGTTCTTCAATTGTTCCGGCATATTAGAATTTAGTCCAGAATTAGTACTATTAGCATCACAAATCATTGATAGGATTTTCTTCTAAGGGAATCTATTTCCACATAATCTTTACCATCACTTAAGGTAACTACTTCAATAGGAAATGATATTTTTTTAATAAACTTTTGCATAAGACTTTAATTGATGGTGATGGTTAAATAAATGGTTAATTGAAGAATATTCATTCAACAACTAACCATTTTAATTGTTGATAATTAAAACTCCATAGGTGGTTAGTTGGAGTGAAGGGTTAACTTCAATATCAAACTCTAACAGTCGAGGAAAATAAAGAGAGACACTATCAACCAAGTATGCTGGATGGACATCGTAATATTCGCAACCTGAAGAAATAGCTTCTTCAAGAAAACCTGCACAACGAACGTTAATGTACACATTTGCACAATTATCTCGTGACAAGTTTAATTTCTCAGCATCTTCAGGAGACACTTTAATCCTGAGATATTTTCTCCGTAGAATTGATTACCATTTGATTGTCTACTTGCTCAACTCGGCAGTTGATAGAGACTTCCTTCATGGAATTAAATATGGAAGTAATGCGACAGACGTGATCAAGCAGAGGATGTTATCCGAGGTTACAATATACATACAAAAAAAATTAAAGTTTTTTGAAGGCTCTGGCACTGCGCTAGGGCTTTACTTTTGCCAACTATTTCAATATACACAACCTTCGACGAAATTACAAGCATTTTTGTAGGGACTTCCCAACGATTTTTTGTAGAGAACCAAAACCATTACAGAGAAGGCGTTTTGAAAATTGAAAGCAGGTCACTCTCAAACATCCCTATCAAGGTGGTAGGGGTTTTATGCCATTGGTGGCAATCACCGGGGCTTCTTCTTTAATGGGCGCACGGTTCCCCGCCCAGACTCCTTCATATTCGGCGTAGATAATTTCATTGCCCCCCTTACGGTTGTAGAGTTCCACCACTCCACTGGGGGCCGCAATCAGGGCATTGAAGTTTTTCACCAGGCCACCACTGTTATTCAGTTGGAAAGTCCAAAGGGCGATCGCCACCACAAAGACCATCAACCAATATTCGGCGGGACTGCCAGTGGAAATCCTTAAGTTACGATTGCCAGGACAAACACAGCTGCACCCCCAGGGGATAAAACATTTCCACCCCCGACTTGGTGAAGCAGTCCAAAAACCAACCGGCAAAGTAACCAATATTAATGGCATGGATAATTACTAGGGGAATGACCGGGGCATGGCAAACCAAAGGCCGTAGGACACCACCGCCAAAGTCAGGGAAGCCAATAGGGAATGGGTTGCACTGCGATGACTAAATCTTTGCTCCAGGGGTCGGGAAATAAAAGGTAATACCCGCCCTGCGGGACTGGTGCTGATGTCGATGTCCGGTAACAAGCTGGCGATCGCCCCAATCAGAATCGGGACTGGGTTGGTGGTTTGGGCCGCCATGCCGACGGAAGCCGCTCCCACTAATAGGTGAGTGATGGTGAGCATCAGTTGGTGATCCTCCTTGATTCCTTGGGCAAGTAATAGGACAAGTCTTGCCACCCCTAGGAAAATGGCCCCACCAATTCCCGCCAAGATGTACAAACTTTGGTTGCCCGTCCCCAGGCCAATGAACCGATAGCAGATAAAGACAATGCCCACCGAGCAATAACAGGGGAGTGATGTCAAAGTATCTGCCGTGGTCGCCTGCTTCGTTTTGGATGCCCAGAAAACCTTCCTCCACCGCCCGTTTGGCCAACATGGGGTTGCCCCCAGCCCGGCTTTGGAGCTTGGCAATTTGGTTAGGTTTGAGTCCTGACCCCAGGGCGATCGCCTCCTTTTCCATCAAGTCTCGGATCTGGTATTCCGCCAGGGGTTTGAGTTCAATCCTGGGGACATAGATAAACAGGTCAGTGCGGGGGGGATTGGTGGCCGCCAACAGAATGGGAACCCCCACATCCTTGAGCTTTTTGAGCCAAAGCCGAAACTTGACTTCCAGATAATGGGCATCGTCAAAAATCAACACCGCCTGGTTAACGCTGAACCATTGGATTAATTCCTGCTTTAGCACTTCCACCGTTTTGCTCCGTCCTTCCAAGTTTTTGCTGTCCACCCCGGCCATGTCGGCGATCGCCATCAGCACGGTTTTCGGGGTAGCGGGTTCAAAGTATTCGCACATTACCCCCTCTGCTAACAACCGTTCCCAGACCCGGCGCACCAAATAGGTTTTGCCCATGCCTTCCCCAGAAGTGACTAGCACCGACCGAGCGGAATAGAGGGAATTAAGCAGACCATCCATTTCCGGTTGCCGATAACAGTTGTTCCCCTGGGGCTGGACATTAATCTTCTAGGCCGCCAATTGGCCCGATTCTGATTCTTCTGGTAACTCTTCGCCTTGGTAATCCATTCCGAAGCCACCACTAGGGGATTCTGGGACTTTGGGGCGATCGCCACCTTGGACTGTTCCACCTGGGCTAATAAATCCTGGGGTAAATGTTGGGGATTTTTCAGCATTTCAGCGGTTAGTAAATTCTGGGCAATTGAGAATACCCGCCGCTTGATTTTGGGCCGCCCGAATCAGTTCAGCGTGACCCAGTTCCTCGTCCCCTTCTAGGGCATCAAAATTAATCACTTCCCCATACTGTTCTAGTTCTCCTTCATCGGTGACCATGGTTAATTGCCCCGGTTTGGGATAGTCGGCCATCTTGCCCCCATCACTTATCCAGCGGTGGAGGTTATCAAGTTCAGCCATTTGTTCATTGGACAAACTGAACAAATCATCAACTTTGTCCAGCGAGTAGCCTAAATATTTCAGCCGATTGAACACCGTTGTCCGGGCTACCCCGTAGGATTTTTCCAGTTGTTGTACAACGTCACCTTTGGACTTTCCAGCGATGGACATTTTCATAATCTCCCAAATATTTTTTTGTGGGCATTGTCGTTTAGGGGATTCTATATGACGATTTTTTTTTGTCAAGTCCAACGCTGTCCAACGCTGGACTTAAATTTGTCCAACGTAAAGCAGTAAAAATCCAGCGGCTATCCGCCGGACAAATTGCCCTTTTCCAGTGGACAAAATCTTGTTTTCGCTGGACAAACGGTGTAAATGTCTGGTGATTTGTCTAACGCTCTTGTTGCACAAACTGGACAATTCTTCCTTTGTCTTTGGACTGTCCAACGCATCCAGTATTAGTTGTCTAATGGCTTCACCTTGTCTGTGAGTGGGCCAGTCACTAGGGTTAAAATCCATAGTGTTCTCCTTGAATAAACTATCTATATTTTCCAATAACTAACTATAAACAGCCACAAAGATTGAGAAATTTAACTTTCTTTAAAGCTTTGTTATTTCTCTTTGCTAAAGCTCTGACAATCCTGGCTAATTTTGGAATTAATTTGCTGGGAATGCTGTTTAAACAGGGTCTAAAATGTAGCAAAGTTTACCAATAAAAGTCGGCAATTCTATACAAAAAAATAGACCATAATGATTTTTACTAGGGGTTTCCAATGGGACGATCCCCGCCAACTCCGGTTAAAGTTAGGGGGCAGAGCTATATCCGCCCAAATACTTTTTATTACTGTTCAATGCTGACGGTAATTATCGCCATCAATCCCGTGGTAGCCCATGCTGAAAAACAATGATTAACCGAGCCATTCAATTAGCCCAACTATTTGGCGATCTCCTAACCCAGGCTGATTACAACATGGCTACGCTTTCCTAGCCCCGGAACTTCAACAGCAATATTCACCCCAAACCCTGCGGCAAACGGTGGAAGCTATGATTGACTATGGTTCTGGCCCCATCAAAAAGGCGATTGTCATGGAGGACTGCCTTTTAACGGAGTGGCAATATCCCCCCATGGAAACTGATGATGTGGTCTGGTTATACGTTTCCCTGGAAGGTGACGATTTTGCGGAAGCTGTATCGTTGATTGTTAACCAATGGCAAGGAAAATTAGCAATTCGCTGGCTTGAGTGGGGCAGGCCTGATCCGTTACGCTGAAAGGGAAAGCCGTTAACTCTCGCCATCCACGAACAAATAGACCGGCTCATTTAATGACAGAACAAGAAATTTTGATAAGGGACGAGACAAAGGACGATGCCGTTCTCATTACCGAAGTAACTATTGCAGCCTTCGATTCCCTAGAGATTAGTAACCACACGGAGCAGTTCATCATCGAAGCTCTTCGTTCCGCAGGTGCCTTAACCGTATCGTTGGTCGCAGAAGTGGATAGTCGTGTTGTGGGACATATTGCATTTTCCCCTGTGACCATCTCGGACGGCACAAAAAACTGGTATGGACTCGGCCCGGTTTCCGTGTTGCCAACACATCAGCGTAGGGGTATTGGTAAAGCTCTTATTCAGGAAGGATTATCACAATTGAAAGGTATAGGAGCCAAGGGCTGTTGTCTTGTCGGACACCCAGAATACTACAAAAAATTTGGATTTGAGAATGTGGCGGAACTTGCCCTCGAAGGGGTTCCCCATGAGGTATTCTTCGCTCTTTCGTTTGACGGACACTATCCCCAGGGTAATGTCACATTCCATGAAGGATTCAGAGCAAATAGCTCTAGCGACTTGAAATTATGAATATTTGGAACTAGAAGAGGAATGGCGATCGTCCGCAATCCCATTTAAGGGTTTGATAATTTACGTCCACCCTAGGCAAGCCAGAAAAATGGGCGTATGGAGGAGGGTTAAGAATGCGAAAATCCGCATTATCACAGTCCTTATAAATGTTCGATAGAGCAAAAATAGTATGGGCAAGTCAGGAGCATTTTCTCTTCCCTATCGTCTGCCTTACCCCATCTTAGTACATAAGACACTATTTAAAATCCCCTTTAATGCCTCTCAATAAAGATTTTGGGGTAATCCTACCTAAAGAAACAAGGGGCTGTATATTCCCCAAAATACGGCGATCGCCAAGGGGACAGCAAAACCGCACGCCTCAAAATGGGCCACAGGCTGGGAAACCAAGCAATAAGTTCTAAAAAAAGTTTAGCCCTAGTGATGCTAGGAAAAAATTCTGCTTCCCAATAATGGTTGACATTTCTATTTCTGCTGTGTGAAGGATCTAATTAACAAAACCCGCCAAGCCTCTGATGCAAGCTCAAATAGGCGGGTTACTCTTTTTCAGTGGGCATGGATGTCGCAATCCTTCGATAAAAAACCGAAAACCCTTGATGAACAGCTTGAAATATTAGTGTCGAGGGGAATGATTGTTAGCGATCGCCATCAGGCAAAGTTTTATCTGCAACATCTGAACTATTATCGCCTAAGAGCTTATTGGTTAGTGTTTGAGGATATTAGTTCTACTACACACCAATTTATTGCTGGAACGGAATTCCAGAATGTCTTGGATCTTTATATTTTTGATCGTGAGCTACGTTTATTGATTTTGGACGCGATTGAACGAATTGAGGTTTCTGTCCGCAGTCAATGGGCTTATCAGTTGGCACACTTATATGGTTCCCATGCCCATCTAAATTCAAACTTATTTGATCCTCGTTTTTGGCAGAAAAATCTCGATGCTCTTAGCAGAGAAGTTAAACGGTCAGATGAAGTTTTTATTAAGCATTTTCAGCATACCTACGCTGAACCTCTGCCACCAATATGGGCAGTTTGTGAAGTAATGTCTTTGGGTTTATTATCACGATGGTATGGTAGTTTGAAGTTTACTAAATCCCAAACGGCGATCGCTAAAACCTACGGGGTTCGGGCCGAAATGCTAAAATCTTGGCTACAGCATCTCACGGTAGTTCGCAATATTTGCGCCCATCATTCCCGACTTTGGAACAGAGAGTTTGCAGTTGTACCTCGACTTACTAATAGCCCAGCAAATCCATTAACTAATCAATTTAAAATGGAGTCTCGCAAAGTCTATAACAGTCTGGTAATTATTTTATATTTGCTAGATTTCGTCTCTCCAGACCATCATTGGCGAGCTAATTTACGGAAATTGTTAATTGTTCATCATCAACAATTATCGTCTATGGATTTTCCGCAGGACTGGACAGACAAACCGATTTGGATAATTTGAGCAAATCCCTTAACTTACTTTATCCGAACTGGCGATCGCCATGTTTTAGGGAAGGGGTGTTTTGACTATCTATCCAGCTGAGCATAACCTAAATTACTTGTAACTGCTCAAGAATCGCCGCTCTGACTCTCCGAATGACCTGTCGGCTGTTCCACTGATAATGGTTTAGAAAACGACAATTTTTTCCTGGCGATTTTGTCGCTATCTACTTGATTATGCTGAGTTTTAAATTCAATATTTAATAGCAACTACTTTAGGTAGTTCTATCTTGATTATGGCACTTAGGGATGAAATATTTTGTTTTTTTTCTATAGTCAAATTTTAACAGCAGAAATTCCTTAGGATTTTAGATATTTGAAATGCTTGAAATAGAGTATGATTAACTGCTCAATCTAGCAAAGATGGTAATCTCAAGAAAATCTTAAGTTTCAAGAAAAATTCAAAGAGAAATTTCATTGTGATTTCAACTTCTTGATAGGCTCAAAATATAGATCAGTCCAGGGTGACTGACTCCTCTAAATTCTTCCCTCTGGAAGTTAGGCTAATTTACACGTTGAATATAATTCCAATGCCCACGAAAGCGATCACAGTAAACTGGAGAGATATGTTTTTATTTCCTCTAACGATCCTCAAAAGGGAGACCTACAGATTAAATTTTCTATTTTTGTAAAAGGAAAGTAAAAGAATGGATAATCTGCTCCTTAAATTACGGGGAATGAGTTGCGCTTCCTGTGCATCGAATATTGAAAAAGTTATTCAATTGGTTCCAGGCGTGACTGAGTGCCAGGTAAATTTTGGGGCTGAACAGGCGACGGTTCAATACAACTCAACAAACCGATCTGAAAACCATTCAAGCGGCGGTAGTCAGTGCGGGCTATCAAGCATTTCCCCTAGAAGAAATGAACGCGGGTCAAGATGATGAGGAAAAAAAGTCTCGCCAAGCTGAAACCCTTGATCTAAAACGCAAAATCTGGGTCGGTGGGATTTTCAGTATCCTGTTAGTTTTGGGTGTAATCCCTGAAATATTAGGGATAAATTTGTTCTTTATTCCTGCTTGGTTGGGTAATCCCTGGTTACAGTTAATTTTGACAACGCCAGTTCTATTTTGGTGTGGACAAGACTTTTTTGCCGGCGGCTGGAAAGCTTTTAAGCGGCATTCTGCTAATATGGACACTTTAGTCGCTTTAGGCACGGGAGTCGCTTATCTTTACTCTTTTTTTGCCACCATCTTTCCTAACATTTTAGAATCTCAGGGCGTTCAAGTCCGCGGTTTATTACGAAGTAGCAGGAGTTGTGATTACTTTGGTTCTTTTAGGCAGATTATTGGAAAATCGAGCCAAAGGACAAACTTCAGAAGCTATTCGTAAATTAATGGGTTTACAGGCAAAAACCGCCAGGGTAATTCGTCAGGGACAAGAGATAGATATTCCTATTAAACAGGTAGTTGTCGAAGATATCATTCTAGTTCGTCCTGGAGAAAAAATTCCTGTAGACGGAGAAGTAGTAGAAGGAGAATCTTCCGATTGATGAGTCTATGGTAACAGGTGAACCAATCCCTAGTGAAAAAACGAGCTGGGGATGAGGTTATTGGAGCAACCATTAATAAAACAGGAAGTTTTAAATTTAAAGCCACCAAAGTAGGCAAAGATACGGTCTTGGCTCAAATTGTTACAGCTAGTACAGGATGCCCAAGGCAGTAAAGCCCCGATTCAACAATTAGCAGATCAGGTAACAGGATGGTTTGTCCCTGTCGTAATCGCGATCGCCATTCTTACGTTTATAATTTGGTTTAATACCATGGGCAATGTAACCCTCGCCATGATTACCACAGTGGGGGTTTTAATTATTGCTTGTCCCTGTGCCTTGGGTTTAGCAACTCCGACCTCAATTATGGTTGGTACAGGAAAAGGGGCAGAAAATGGAGTGTTAATTAAGGGGGCAGATAGTTTGGAATTAGCCCATAAACTCAATACCATTGTCTGTGATAAAACGGGACGCTTACCCAGGGAAAACCTACAGTCACGGATTTTTTGACTGTTAAGGGTATTGCCGATGGGAATGAAATGAATTTATTAAAATTGGCGGCTTCTTTGGAGCGAAATTCAGAACATCCCTTAGCAGAAGCAGTGGTCAGTTATGCCCAATCTCAACAAATTAAGGTAGGGGAAGTTGAACAATTTCAAGCGATCGCCGGTAGTGGGGTACAGGGAATTGTAGAAGGTAAATTAATCCAAATCGGGACGCAACGTTGGATGCAAGAATTGGGGGATTGGAACTCAGTTTTTAGAAGCCGATAAAAATGCGTGGGAAAATGCAAAGAAAACCGTTGCTTGGTTAGCTGTAGCGGGTCAAATTGAAGCAATTATGGGCATCGCCGACGCGTCAGACCTCCCTGGCGGCAACGGTAAAAGCCTTTAAAAAACTCGGTTTAGAAGTGGTGATGTTAACGGGGGATAATCAAGCTACGGCGGAGGCGATCGGGTTAGAAGTGGGGATTATTCGCGTTTGGGCCCAGTTCCGCCCCTAACAAAAAGCCGCCAAAATCAAAGAATTACAGGCAGAAGGCAAAATTGTCGCAATGGTAGGAGACGGGATAAACGATGCCCCTGCCCTAGCCCAAGCTGACGTGGGGATTGCCATTGGCACAGGAACGGATGTAGCGATCGCCGCTTCTGATATTACGCTAATTTCTGGGGATTTACAGGGAATTGTGACTGCAATTCAACTCAGCCGTGCAACCATGCAAAATATTCGCCAAAATCTTTTCTTTGCCTATATTTATAACATAGCAGGTATTCCCATCGCGGCAGGTATTTTGTTTCCTTTTTTTGGTTGGTTACTAAGTCCAATTATTGCAGGAGCAGCGATGGCTTTAAGCTCGGTTTCTGTTGTGACCAATGCGTTACGTTTACGAAAATTTCAACCTAAAGTAATTATCTAAAGAGGAAATGGATCGTGAATCAACGAATGATTTGGGGAACATTAACAGGATTGGGAATTTTTATTTTAACGGCATCGGCAGGAGAAGCCGTTCCCATGCCTTCCGAGCATTCTAATTCTACTACTCAATTTCGGCGTATTGAGCAACCCTTGGGGCTAAAAGCGATCATTACTCTAGGGGGATTAGGCTTAATTAGTTTAGAATTATGGTGGTTTTTATTCAGTCAACCCACAACGAAAAAAGCTGAATCGGATCAAGGCATTCAATCTTTAGATATTTCCGTTGATGGTGGTTATGAACCCGCGTTAATTGTGGTTAAATCGGGTCAATTGGTTAGATTAAATTTTTTTGAAAATATAATGTCTACAGTTGTCTGGGAACAGTTCTGTTTCCAGATTTTCAGATTGCTCAAGATTTACCCCTTAATCAAGTTACAACTATTGAGTTTACCCCTAACAAGCCTGGGAAATATCCCTTTACCTGTGGAATGAGTATGTTTCGTGGAGAAATAGAAGTCCAGGCTTAACAATTACATCGGAAATTTTCAATAATTAATATTTAAAGTTGAATCTTCCATTGACTTTTTCACCGTTAATATCACTTAAGATTGCAAGTTTATAATCTCCTGCTACTTGGGTAGAAAAAAGGGCGGTATAGTGCTTATCTTTGTCATTATATTTAAAGTCAATGTCTTGTTGAGTGCCATCGGGTAGCTGAACCTTTCCGGTCACAACGGCATTGGGAATAGGCGTATGGTCGGTTCCCTTTTGCAGATAAAAATCAAGATGGAAACCGTCATTTTCTTTGAGAGTGAGCAGTTCTAAATGGTAAGCACCAGTTTCAATTACTTGCCCACCTTGGCCCCCATGGGATTCGTTTTTATCCTGCTCAATAGTTTCCGTAGGGGTAATGCTAGGAGTTGGGATCGGACTAGCAGGTGTATCTGCTGTGGGGGTTGGAGTACTACAAGCATTCAGGAGTAGGACAGTGGCTAAAATTGCGATGGGATTTACTAGGAATTGGTGTTTCATAAACAAGTTAGTAATTTAAACCTTGGTTAGGGTATTGAGATGATGAGATTTTGATGTGGGAACTGTAATAGATGGGCGCAGAAAACGTCCAAATTGGGCATACAGGGCTGGTAATACCAGGAGGGTTAAAGCGGTGGAGGTAAACAGTCCCCCTAGAATGACGATCGCCAGGGGTTGGAGAATTTCCTTACCGGCTCCGGTTCCAATCGCCAGGGGAAGCATACCTAGAGCAGAGGTGAGGGCGGTCATCAAAATTGCCACCAATCGTTCCTGGGAACCTTCATGAATAACCTGGGAAAGGGGTAACGCCAGGGCAATTTTTTGATTGTAGTTATCCACCAGCAATAGGCCGTTGCGGACAGCGACTCCGAATAGGGTAATAAAACCCACTAGGGAAGCAACGGAAATAACGCCCCCCGTCACGGCGATCGCCAAAATACCTCCTGCTAGGGCCAGGGGAAGATTGACCATAATCATCAGGGTTGCGGGCAAAGATTTAACAGCGAAGTACATCAAAATGGTGATGACCACCACGGCCAATAGGCCAAAAAGTAAAAGGTTTTGACTGGCCCGTTCCTCCGATTCAAACTGACCGCCATACTGGATGAAATAACCAGTGGGGAGGGTAACTTTTGACCTAACTTGGGTTTGGATGTCGTTAACAACGGAACGGAGATCTCGACCCTTAACGTTGGCAGAAGCAACAATTAACCGGGAAACATTTTCTCGATTGATGGTGTTGGGGCCAGTGCCATAACTAATTTGAGCCACTTGGGCCAGGGGAATCTTAGTGCCGGTGGGGGTATCCACTAGCAAATTGCTGATGGTTTCTAGATTGTTGCGGGCATCTGCCTTCAGCCAGACCAAGAGATCAAATAATTGTTGGTCTTGTAAAACCTGAGAGGCAACCCGGCCATTCAATGCGGTTTCGACCAGACGGGAAAGTTGCCCAACGGTTAATCCATATCGTCCTGCGGCTAGGCGATCAAACTGAATTTGCACCTGACGGACAGGGACTTGGGGTTCTAGCTGTAAGTCAACGAGGCCGGGAATCTCCGCCATGGCTGTTTCCACCGATTTGCCGATGGTGCGGAGTTGTTCCAGGTCGGGGCAAAGATTTTAACGGCGATCGCACTCCTCACCCCGGAAAGTACTTCATCCATGCGGTGGGAAATAAAACCGCCAATATTGGGAGCAACCCCAGGGATGCGATTAAATTCTGCCCGTAGGGTTTCAATGCTGGCTTCTCGGTCGGCTATACCCGCATCACTGAGTTCTACATCCAAATGTCCTAAATTCACGCCACCGGCATCGGCATCCCCCGGAGCGCGACCGGAACGTAACTGCACTGTACTAAAACGAGGATCATCCTTGAGAGCATCCTGGAGGGCAAAACCTACCCGATTAGTGGCTTCGAGGGAACTGCCGGGATAGAGGAGCATGGCATTCACCAAGGAGCGTTCTTGAAATTCCGGTAAAAAAACCCGCCCCATACTCGGTACTAAGCTTAGGGAAAAGATAAAAAAGGCGATCGCCGCCCCAATAATCCAGCGGGGATGGTGGGTACTAAACTTTAATAGGGGCTGATAAATCCTCTGGCAAATGCGAGCTAACCAAGTTTCATCACTGGGCAAACGGCAAGGGGCAAGTAAAAGGGCGCAAAGGGCTGGGGAAAGGGTCATGGCCACTAAAGTAGAGGCAAAAATAGACAATAGATAAGCTATACCCATGGGGGCAAAAATACGCCCTTCGACCCCCGTTAGACTAAAAATTGGGGCAAAAACAACGGCAATAATTACCGTGGAAAAAATTACACTGGTACGAACTTCGACAGAGGTATCGTAAACCACTTGGAAAGGATGCTTAGGATTGCCCAAGGCCTGGTTTTGGCGGAGACCTCGATAGCAATTTTCCATATCCACAATGGAGTCATCGACAACGGAGCCGATCGCCACCGCTAAGCCTCCGAGGGTCATTGCATTAATGCCCTGGCCAAACCAACTTAAAATCATCATGCCAATGAGAATGGAGAGGGGAATGGCACTGAGGGTAATAATGGCAGTACGCCAATTCATTAAGAACAGCACCATGACCACGGCGACGATGATAATGCCATCCCGCAAAGAATCCCGCACATTGGCGATCGCCGCATCAATAAAATTTTCTTGCCGAAAAGTAACTTGGAGATTAACCCCGGTGGGCAGGGCCGCTTTGACCTCTGCCATAGCTTTTTCCACCGCCTTACTCACCGTCGGGGTATCGGCCTGGGGTTGCTTATCAATCACCAGCACAACAGCCCGTTGGCCATTTACACTGCCATCTCCCCTGGTCAAGGCGGGCCCAATGGTCACTTCCGCCACATCCCTGAGCAGAATTGGTGTACCATCCCTGGCGATGACTACGGAATCCGCCAATTGGGAGATATTTTCGATGCGTCCCAGCCCCCGAATTACGTCTTCTTGATCGGAGGTTAATAAAAATCCCCCCGCCGCATTGACATTGGCTTCTTCCACCGCCTCTGTCACCTGTTGTAGGGAAATGTTAAAAGCTTTGAGGCGGGCCGGATCGACCAAAACTTGATATTGCTTAACATCCCCCCCATAGGCAACCACCTGGGAAACCCCTGGTACTGGCCAAGATTTGATTGGTAATTTCCCGATCCACCCGCCGCCGCACTTCCATCAAATTAGCTTCGGGACTCTCCGCCGACCCATCCACCGTCAAGGCATACATTAAAATTGTACTAATAGGGGAAGACACAGGGGAAATTTGCGGTTCCTCCGCCCCGGTAGGTAGTTTACTCCGGGCAGATTGCAAGCGTTCAGTCACTAATTGTCTGGCTCGGTAAATGTCTGTGTTATTCGCAAAAATAGCCTTAACAACGGAAATACCTACGGCGGAGGATGAACGTACCACTTCTACCCCTGGGGTTCCATTAACCGCACTTTCAATGGGCAGGGTAATTAGGGTTTCCACTTCCTCTGGTGCTAAGCCTGGGGCTTCCGTTTGGATTTCAACTTGGGGAGGGGCAAAGGGGGGAAACACATCCAAGGGCATCCGGGTTAGGTTGTAGGCCCCTAAAATGGTCACCAGAATGGCTCCAATAACAACTAACCAACGTTGGGCGATCGACCATTTGAGGATGGCATTAATCATTTTCTAAGTAAATAACGGGGGTTGACGGATAGCTTGACTGGGCCTGGGACAAGGAATTTAAGAAAAGTCCTGGTGAGAGGAAGTTTCAACTAGTACTTTTCCAACTTCTAGGGATGGCTCGTCCTGGCTTGCCATTAAGGTGCGTTCCCGCAACGCCTGACTCTGTTGTCGTTTTCCCCACAGACTGCCGGCCCAAAATAGTCCAAAGGCTACTACGGTTCCCCCCAGAGGTAAAAACCATCGTGATGATGTGGGCAAAGAAAAGTTAGATTCTGTTGTTTCTAATGATTCTTCAGTTTTTTCGGCCTTTTCAGGGGGTTTCGCCCGTAAAGATTGCGCGTAAAGTTGACTAGCCCGTTGGGAAACAACTAAATCCCCGGCAAATAAACCTTCTTTGATTTCCACCCAATCCCCGGAAACTTGCCCTAGGGTGACTGTAATCGGTTCAAAAATATTGCCATTCTGCACAAAAACCAGATTTTGCTGATCGTTGGTTTTAACAATGGCTGATTGCGGAACCGCTAGAACCGGGGTAGGTGTGCGGTCGGTTAAAACTTCCAATTCTACGAACAGTCCGGGCTTAAGTTGACCATCAGCATTATCCAATGTCGCTTTCACGGAGACGGTACGATTTTCCCCTTCCACCACGGAGCCGATTTGATTAATTCGTCCACTAAAGATTTTGCCCGGCGTACTACTCGCCCAGCCCCGAATTCCTTGGCCTTGGCGAATTTTGCTTAAATCCTTTTCGTAAATATTGGCTGAAACTTGAACTTTCTGACTATTGATAATGGTAAAAATAGCTTCCCCCGCATCCTGTCGGGATTCTCCGACCTTGATTTCATGCTCTGGGGTAGTGGCGGGGTCAATAACTATGCCAGTCATGGGGGCTGTAATCACGATGGTGCCATCCGGGCGGGCATTAGTTCCTAGTTGTTGCAAACGGGTCTGATAGGTTTCTTCGCTTAATTTGACCTGTTTTTGGGCAACATTTAAGGCAGTTTGGGCCCTTTTGATTTGGGCGACGGCTTCACTGACAGGTAAACGGCTTTGATTTCTAACTAAATCAGCATTGGCTTTGGCTAAGGCCACTTCCGATTCCAAAAGCTGGCGACGGGGTAAGGCTCCATTGGCTTCGAGTTCCTGGTCTCGGTTGTAACGCTCTTGGGCAAATTCCTTGGCAATGCGGGTTTCTTCTATTTCACTTTGGGTGACCCGTTGCTGTTGGCGATAATTTTCCTGGGCTAGTTGTAGGTCTGCTTGGGCTTGTTCCACAGCGGCGATCGCCAAGCTCCGGCGGTCTTGGGCAGTGGTGCGTAATTCCGCTAATTCGGCACTGGTCATGGTGGCGACTGGTTGACCGGCCTTAACGCTGTCCCCTGGATTAACTAACAGTTTGAGCAGTTTCCCTCCTACAGGCGTTGTGACCTCAACCCGTTGTTGCGGCAGGGTTTCAATCTGGCCCGTTGTTCTGATGCCCGTGGCCAGGTAACGAGGTTGCAATGGCTCTACCTGAATATCCAAGCGACGAATGGTATCCCCATCAAGGGCTACGCCCTGGGCAGACTGGGCCGATTCACTTTGGTGAAATTCATCTCCATGGCCTGCGTGGGCTAAGGTCGCCTTGGGAGACAGCACCAGTAACCCCAACAACAGGGAGAAGGCCCAACTCCGGGCAATGATTCGGTTTTGCATAGAATTCCGACAGCGCAACGTTCTTAGTTTTTCACAGGAATATGAAACCAAGATGAAATGGAGTTATGTCTAGAAAAATGAGACGACTTTACTTTGATTTTCTAGGCGATCGCCGAATGTAATTTAGTTCACTTTGGCTACGATGCAGTGTTGTATGGCTAGGAGTTGGCACAATATTAATTGACGATGGGGGACGTGCGTGGCAGGATCAAGGCCACGAAATCACTAAGGCTATACAATATGCGGTCATGGAACAAAGAGCTTTACTAGAGATTGTTTTTAGCTTTGATGATGTCAAGGCAACCCAGGCGGCGGCCTATTTGCTGAAGCTTCATGGCGATGCTGACGCAATGAGCTATTTGGGTTTGCTTAAATTGCTTTATATTGGCGATCGCCGTTCATTGGAGAAAAGAGGTTATCCGATTACGGGGGATAGTTTTGTGGCGATGAAATACGGCCCAGTTTTAAGCCATATTTATGATTATGTGAAGCCGAATGGAGGTTATGCAAGTTCCGACTATTGGAATCGTTATATTGAAACTATTTCGACGACAAGATCGCCCCATAAAAAGGTTTATGTCACTTTGATTGATGATCCAGGAGATGATGAATTATCTATGGCAGAGGAAACAATTTTGCAGGGAGTTTATCAAGAGTTTGGCGATAGAGATCCTTTTGCCGTAGCAGAATGGACTCATGATTTACCAGAGTGGCAAGATCCGGCTAATTTTGGCAAAAAAGTGATGCCGATTGATGCCCAAGAACTTCTGAGTTATTTACACAAATCCGATCAAGATATTATCCTAATTAAGGAAATGGCAGACAGAGAACGATTCCTTAATCAAGTTAATGGCTAGTTTTTCGATTGAGTTAGGGGATGTTTATTTGTTCGGATTTTACTGGTCGAACTAAAAATCATGGATATTGCTTTAGTTCCCTTTGAGTAGATGAATCTTTTGTGTTTGTTGATATTTCGACATGGTATGAGGGTTCATCGTTGAACGATCGGACTTGCATTTTTAAAACCAGGCGGATCGATGCCGGCTTATCAAAAGTAAGTCATTTACTTGCCTATGAATGTGCGAAGACTTTACAGTTCAAGACTGAGCCATTAATAGCCCAAATTCTTCGATTTCCTTATGCAAAACTGTCAACCGCAAGAACTTTGAGAAGATTCAGAAAGAAAGTCTGAAAGGAGAAAGCTTCAGCCAAAAAAGTATTCTGAAGGCCTGTTGGAGAGCATTTAGGAAGGTTTAAACCCCTGCCATGACGGATTCTAATAACTGGGTTTGTTTAGTGGCTTGTTGCTCAATTTGCTTTTCTAGTTGGTCGCACAGTGCCATTAATGCGTCCACTTTGGCGACGATGCGATGTTGTTCGGGAAGGGAGGGAAGAGGAATAAATACTGTTTTTATTTTGTCTTGAGAAATATTCATTTGACTTTCAGCCATTCCTGATTTCAACATTTCAATCTGAAATGCACCATAACCTGTATTTTTGGATAATGCATCGTAATCTTCATAAACAGAGTCATTGAAAAATGTGAATCTTATAATCTTGTCAGATAGCATAGTTTGGATCGAAGTGTCTTTGCTACACAGATATTCCACTAATTATTATGCCAGCTCTTGTGATAAGTATATCTCCATACTTAACCTCTAAATCTGACTTTGGATATAATTTTTGAGGTAATAATTTATTTTGGTTTTCTAAAAACGATTAAGATTGAACAGAAGTTGCTTTTAATACTCCGCGATTCATCAAATTTCACCTGCAGGTACACTTTCGCACTTTGGACTCCAGCCAGCATCCATGTAAGATGTTATGCTCTCTAAATCTTACCCACTCCCAACTATCAGGCAAATCATAAGGAATTTCATCGGCTGTAATCTCAGGTAAGGGCTTTTGCTTTTTAATTTTGCCTTCTTTAATTAATCGTTGTTTCTCAGCTTCAATTTCCTTTAATAACTCGCTGGCAGGGGGATCATTGGGATCTTGGGGGACGAGTTTGCCCATTACCGCTAATTGCAAAATGGCTTGGCGGAGGCTGGTGACGTTTTCTTTGACGGCGTACAATTCGCCAAAGTTTTCTTTGATAAAATCCCAAGCCTGGCCAAAGGTTTCCTGATCCTACGCTTTTAGTAGTTTTTCCCGCGCCGCAGTATGAATCAGGATGCGTTTTTGTTCCCTTTCCTTGCGGAGTTGCTTTAAGTTTGTCACATTGGTCCATTAGGCGATCGCCTTTTTCGACAATTCGCTTTTGTTCTGCTAATGGAGGAAGGGGAATAGATATAAGTTGATATTTAAGTTCTATTACATGATTGGGTTGCTGTTCCAGAACATTGACTTATCATAGTTGCTTCAAATACAGTGGACTTTCAATGAAAATCTTTTAAACAATTGACATAAAATTGTTTTGAAGGAATTATCGTATTAAATAGTGCAGCAAAGCCAGATTTAAGATCGATATTACTTACTAGATATGTTTTCCCAACTGGTTACCACCTGTCCGAGCCAATTAAAATATCATTATTCGACATAAACTATTCTTTGATCAATTTCCTATTTTCTATTTCAAACCTGGATCAGAATCCAATTACTTGCTTATCTTGAATATCTAGTGATTCTTAAAAGGAATAAATCGCCAAAGTCTTTAGATTATATTCACTGAAGGCTTGTAATTAACCATAATGAACTTTCTCCAATATCACCTAATCTCACCCATTCCCAACTATCAGGTAATTCATAGGGAATTTCCTCCGGCTTAATCTCCGGCAATAGCTTTTGCTTCTTAATCTTTCCTGACCTAATTAACTGTTCCTTTTCCGCCTCAATTTCCTTCAATAACTCCCGAGCAGGCTGATCACTCGGATCTTGGGGCACTAACTTTCCTTGCATCGCCAAAGACAGAATCAATTCCCGTAATCTTTTAATGCCATCGGGGGCAGAAAATGCCGTTTCAAAGTATTTATCTAATAGGTCTTGAGTGTTCATAAAATAGGATAAAAGTAATACAGCTATTATTTAGATTTTCCTTAATTGAGATATTACCGGCGGCAAACTACGATGAATTGTTTGCCAAACAATAGCCAAATTTACTTGGAAATATTCATGGGCCATTACATTTCGCATATCCGCCATAATGCGCCAAGGAATAGTAGGATGTAGCTCTTTAATTTCGGCGGGAATATTGGCAGAGGCTTCCCCAATAATTAAAAAGTTATACAAGACCGATTGAACAAGCATCTTATTTTCTGCAAACTCATCAAAACTAAGACCCTCTGTAAAATGGGCAATATCTTGAGCCGCTTGGAAAATATCCTGTATCCTTAATTGCCAGTTCCTAGAAGGCATAAATAGCATCATCCAATACAGGTTTTCTCAAATGTTCTCGCAAAGATTGTTCCACTCCTAAATCAACTTTGCATTGAAATAAATCTTCTAAAAAGTGTTGCACCTTGAGTAATTCAAACAAAGAAGGTGTTTCAAAAAAATCCACTAGGAAATCAAGGTCACTTTTTTCCGTTGCCTCATTTCTTGCGACCGAACCAAAAAGACGTAAGGATTTAACCCCCATTCTTTCCAATTCAAGACGGTGTAGTGCCAAACATTCAAGTACAGCTTCAGAAGTAATCATTTTATTGGCTCCATTCTTGAGCGATTTACCCGGTAATTTTAGTGGTTTATCCCAATGCCTCCATCAGCTCTGATTTCAGCAATTTTTGCACCTCCTTCACCTGTTGGGAAATTTCCAGAAATTCCATCATCAATTCCGCCGGATCACCATGATTCACCGTTTCCTGGTGTGGATTTTTACAATCAAGATTGTAATTACGACCGATAATTTCCTGCACGGATACCGGCCAAGCAAATTCCGTTTGTTCACGGTGTTGCCACCAATCCTTTTCCCGATCAAACTCCTGAATCGTTAGCGGCTTTGAACGGGAGTAGGACTTATAGCCCGGCGGATAGGGATGCTCAAAAAACCAGACCGTTTCCGTTGGTGTACCCTTCTCAAAAAACAAAATATTAGTGGAAATACTGGTGTAGGGACTAAATACCCCCTTCGGTAAACGGACAATGGTGTGGAGATTAAACCCGGCCAACAGCTCCTGTTTGAGGGTTGTTTTTACCCCTTCCCCAAATAAAAATCCATCCGGCAAAACAACTCCGGCCCGTCCCCCCTCGTTTTTGAGCAGGTGCATGATCAAACCCATAAATAGGTCTGCCGTTTCCCTGGTGCGGTACTTGGTGGGAAAATTTTCCTCAATGCCATCTTCTTCCATACCCCCAAAGGGGGGGTTTGTAATGATCAGATCTACCCGTTCTGCTGGCTTGTAATCCCGTAATGGCTTGGCCAAGGTATTGTCATGGCGGACATTGGTGGGCACATCAATGCCGTGCAACATCATATTGGTCATGGCCAGCATGTGGGGCAAAGGCTTTTTCTCAATGCCATGCACTGTCGCCTGCAATAGGTTGCTATCGTCGGCGGTTTTGACCTGTTGCCGTAAATACTCGATTGCACAGGTCAAAAAGCCCCCCGTGCCACAGGCCGGATCAAGAATGGATTCCCCCAATTGGGGGTTGAGAATATCCACCATAAATTGGGTGACTGCCCTGGGGGTGTAATATTCCCCCGCATTGCCCGCCGATTGCAGATCCGCCAGAATTTTCTCGTAAATATCGTTAAACAAATGGCGATCTTCCGAGGAATTAAAATCCAGATCCTCCTCAATGACGTTAATCACCTGGCGCAACAACGTCCCCGACTTCATATAGTTGTAGGCATCCTCAAACACGGAGCCAATTACCTTGCCCTGATTGGATACCCCCGCCGCCGTCGCTAATCCTTTCAAGGTGGGAAATAGATCGTTATTAACAAACTCGACCAACTCCTCCCCGGTCATGCCTTCTTGATTCTTGGCCCAGCTTGACCAGCGGTACTTTACCGCCAGGGGGGACTGATAACCGGGCACTAAAAATTCCCACTCCTGCTCCTTATCATCAAAGATTTTCAGGAATAACAACCAAGTCAACTGGCTAATACGTTGGGCATCCCCATCCACCCCCGTATCCTTCCGCATGATGTCTTGAATGCTTTTAACCAGATTGCCAATTGCCATAGGGTGTTGCTGTCGATAAAAAAAGATCCATAGGGAAGTTTACTGATTATGCGCTGTAAAGCTCCCTTTCCAAATCCTGTACGGCTTGCTGATAGCCTTTTATACCACCAAAGGCTTTGATTAACTCCATGGCAGTTCCCATTTCCGTAAACGGGGTGATGTTGAGAATTTGTGGTTCCTCCACCGCTTCAATGCCCTCATCGGCATATTTATCCAGTAACGCCTCTAACACCCGTCGGGCCTGTTCTCCATACTTGGTAAAGTAATTGCGTTTTTTGACCTCCCTTGCCCTTTCCTGGCGAGTTAGAGGAGGTTCATCCCAGACCACATGGCAGATTAAATCAAACGGATCATAATCCTTGCCCACTTCCTCTGCTAGGGCTTCAAAAAAGACCCCCTCTTTTGCCAATTCCTCAATGATGGCCTGTTTCTTATCCGCCTCACCCCAACGTCGCAGAAACTGATCCAAGGATTGATAATCTTTGCTCAGAGTATTACGGGTGTAATCCTTGAGGGATTCCGTGATTAACTTCCCTTCCACGTCGTAATACTGCACCCGCTCCGAAGCCACACTGACTTTGACGTTATCTACCTCATACTTAAACTTTGGCTCAGGAGGAATTGCACCACCACCACCCGTATCTTCTACTTCATCATCTTCCGTTTCTTGATCCTGTTTTGCCTCATCTTCAGTAACTTCTGGTGGCACGATGGGGTCATCCTTGCCGGGTTCATAGACTTGTACCGGATCGCCATCAAAGTCTGGGTCAGCAAACAATTTTGTCGCTTGTTTAAAGTCCATGATCGTAAACGACAATTTGCCGTAATCCTCATCAATGCGAGTTCCCCGCCCAATAATTTGCTTGAACTCCGTCATTGATTGAATGCGTTGATCCAGCACAATTAACTTACAAGTTTTAGCATCCACACCAGTGGTCATTAATTTAGATGTAGTGGCAATGACAGGGTAAACACTTTCCGGGAAAATAAAGTTATCTAACTCCGCTTTTCCTTCTTTGTTATCTCCCGTAATTCGCATCACATATTTATAATTTTCTGCCACTAAATCACTATTAGCATTGGCGAGGGCTTGCCGCATTCTTTCGGCATGGTCAATATTTTCACAAAAAACAATTACCTTATCAAAACGATTAGTGGCTTTTAGATATCCGGTAATTTTGGCGGCAACTAACTCTGTCCGCTTATTTAAAATTAAGACCTTCTCAAAGTCCCGCTGATTGTAAACTCGATCTTCAATTTCCTGGCCATACTTATCCTTCATTCCTTTAGTGGGTCGCCAACCAGACAGGTCTTTGTCAATGTCAATACGAATCACTTTATAGGGAGCTAAGAAACCATCGTTAATCCCTTGTCGCAAGGAATAGGTATAAATTGGCTCACCAAAATAGTGAATATTAGAAATGGCTTTTGTTTCTTTGGGAGTCGCAGTTAAGCCAATTTGGGTAGCACTGGAAAAGTAGTCTAAAATACTGCGCCAAGCGGAATCTTCAGCGGCACTGCCTCGGTGACATTCATCAATGATAATCAAGTCAAAAAAGCCGGGACTAAATTGTTTATAAATATTTCTTTCTTCCTCGTTACCAGTTACAGCTTGATAGAGACAAAGATAAATTTCATAGGACTTATCTGCTTGCCGCTTTTTAATTTTAGTCATGGCCGACCCAAAGGGCTTAAAGTCGTTGGTCATGGTCTGATCCACCAAGATGTTCCGATCGGCTAAAAAGAGAATTCGCTTTTTGGTTTTAGACTTCCATAACCGCCAAATAATCTGGAATGCAGTGAAGGTTTTGCCTGTACCTGTCGCCATCACCAATAGAATCCGATTTTGTCCTTTAGCGATCGCCTCAATGGTTTTATTGATGGCCAAAACTTGGTAGTACCGAGGGGTTTTCCCACTACCATCACTGTAATAATCCTGGGTAATAATTTTGGCTTGGTCTTCGCTTAGTCCACAATGGTCTGACCACCATTGCCAGAGGGTATCTGGGGAGGGCATTGCCGCAAATTCCAACTCTCGCTCAATTACCCCATCGGTATTAATTTTGTTATGGAACAGGAGGCGATCGCCATTGGAGCTAAATACAAACGGCACCTCCAACATTTCGGCATAACCCAATGCCTGTTGCATTCCGTCCCCCACCGTATGGTTATTATCCTTGGCTTCTAAAACGGCGATCGGGATATTGGGCTTATAAAATAGAACATAATCTGCCCGCTTATTTTTTGCCCTAGTGTGGAGATGACCCCGCACAATAATCCGCCCATCCGTTAAAGAAAACTCTTCTCTGATCTGGGTTTGAATATTCCACCCTGCTTTTTCCAAGGCCGGGGTAATAAATTTCGTGCAAATATCCCGTTCCGAAAGAGATTTTTTATCCATAGTATAAATAATTTTACCTGATTTTTTAAAGTGAGTAAAATATTCTTTGTTTTAGTACTTTGAATCAATCTTTGTTGTCCTTTAAAGGGAGCCTAACGCTAAACAAACTACCCTGCCCCAATTCACTTTCCACAGTCAAAATCCCCTGATGCTTAACGGCGATCGCCTGGGCAATGGCTAACCCTAATCCTGCCCCTCCCTGTTGTCGAGACCGGGCCGCATCCACCCTATAGAAGCGGTCAAAAATCCGAGCTTGTTCTGTTGGGGCAATGCCAATGCCCGTATCTTGCACTTGGATAAGGGACTGATGTTTATCGGTTTGAAGAATGACTTGCACCGTTCCCCCGGTGGGGGTGTAGTGAATGGCGTTACTGATTAAATTGGCTACTAAACGATAAAGTTGGTCTTCTTCCCCCTTGACCCAAACGGGTTGCTCAACCCGTATTTCAGCAGATAGTTGCACACCAGCAGTAATACCCGAACCAGCAAACTCTTCTACTAAATCACTCACTAAATCATTGAGACAACAGGGTTGAAATTGACTCCGATTAGCGTCCTGTAAATCCATGCGAGAGAGGAGCAATAAATCCTGAATTAAATGGGTGAGACGGTAATTTTGACGTTTCAGTATTTGGAGAGTACTGTGGACTTCCTCCGAGTTAGGCTCCGTACTTAAAGTTGTTTCTAAAGTAGCTTGAATGGCTGTAATAGGTGTGCGTAACTCATGGGCAATATCGGCGGTAAACTGTTGGATTTGTTGATAGGAACGATAAACTGGCTCCATGGCCAAACCGGCTAAGAACCAACTTGCGCCCCCGACCCCTATCATGACAACGGGCAAACCAAAGACTAAAAAAGCCTGGATAGTTTGTAAATGGTGATCGTATTCCCTTAAAGAACGACCCACTTTCAGATAACCCCAAGGCTGTCCCATTGCCGTTTTTAACTGTAAGGAAACTTGATGATAGCGATCGCCTTGTTGATCCGTTAACGGACGTTGGCGAGTAGTTTCCCTCTCGAAGGACAAACCGGGGGGATTTTCCCCGGCCGTTGCCAATAACTGACCGTTCAAATTCAAAAATCGTACATAATACCCTGGCTGTTGGGTGGCATTGAGAATGTGGTTATGTTGTGGCGGAATGACACAAACTTGAGTCCCTAGGCAAAGATTGGGTAAAACTTGTTTAACCGATGGCTCTAGTTGTCCCGGTCTATGGAGAAGTGGTTCTAGCCCATCATGGAGTGTCCCAGCTAGGGAAGTAAGCTCTTGATCCAGCGATCGCCAATGATCCTGGGAGGTCATTTCATAAACGGCTAAACCACAAAAGCCCAAAATAACTCCCATCACCCCAGCGTAATAACTGGCCAAACGCCAACGGGATAGGTTAAACAGTTTATTTGTCTGCATGGGGTGAATGGGGCTGGAAACGATACCCTAGACCGTACATGGTTTCAATGAGATGGCTATGGCCGTATTCCCCTAATTTTCGCCTTAGTAGGCGCACCTGGGCCGCCACCACATTGCTGGTGGATTCCGCCGACAGCGCCCACAGTTGATTTTTGATTTGTTCACTACTAAGAATTTGCTGGGGATGTTTCATGAAGTATTCCAAAAGCTGGAACTCCTTGGCTGTGAGGGCAATTCTTGCTTGCTCTGGGGTTACCAGCGCAAAAGTCCCATAATCTAATTCCCATTCCCCCACCCGTAACTGCTGGGGTTGCAATTCCGGCGATCTCCTTTGCAAGGAGCGTAAACGGGCTAATAGTTCAGCCATCCCAAAAGGTTTAATTAAATAATCATCCGCCCCTGCGTCCAGACCCCTAACCCTGTCTTCAATCTGGTCTTTGGCCGTCAGCATCAAAATTGGCAAAGAACTTCCCCGGCACCGGAGACGTTGACACAGTTCCAACCCCGATAGACCCGGTACCATCCAATCGAAAATTGCCAGGGTATAGTTGACCCAACCTTGATCCAAATAATCCCAGGCCAGGATTCCCTCTTGTACCCAATCGACAATGTAATTTTCCCGTCGGAGAGCTTTTTCTAAAGCCATTCCCAGGTCTGGTTCATCTTCCACCAATAAAATCCTCATCGCCCCCTAGCCGCCATACCAAGCTTTATACCACTGCTTCATTTGCTTAATTTCCGCACTCTGGGAGCGAATAATATCATCCATCAGTTTATCCATCTCTGGACGATTTGTATTGGTTTTTAGATTACTGGCCATCATCACCGCCATTTGATGGTGAGGAATCATTTGACGAATAAATTCCTGGTCAAAGTTGGTTGCCGTTTCCAAGGCTTTTAAATCCATAGCCATCATCCCCTGACCCATGCCCATCATGCCGTGCCCATGACCCATCATGCCCTGGGTTGACAGAGGGGGAACAGGCTGGTTAAACCATTGCTGATACCAAGTTTCCATTTGTTGGATTTCCCTCTCCTGGTCTCGAATAATATTCTGGGCCAGGGTTTTGAGTTCGGGGTGCTGGGCTTTCTTCAAGGCCATTTCAGCCATCTCCACCGCATCCTGATGGTGGGGAATCATCATTTCGATAAAACTCTGGTCTGTCCACCCCATCTGCATAGAATTTTGGGCTAACACTGTTGGAGATTGATTCCGGAAAGCAAGAGCTACTCCTGTGGCAGAACCAGTAACAACTAGTCCGACCAATCCATAAAGCCAAAAGGAATGACGCATTTTAGTACTCAATTTTTATTTTGTCTCCTTGATTCAAGTGTGACAAAACAAAATGAAATTGCGATGAAATTAAGCAACATTACAAATCCAGCTTTAGATATTCTTATCCCCTAGCAAAACCTCAACGATAGCTGCCCTGGTGTCACATTTCCCTGTTGCCTGCGGTGATAGGGGTCACACCATAGAAAGGAAAATATTGCACCCTAAGGATTAAGATGCCAAAAATAATCTCCGGTGAGGTTGATATGCTGCCAACCTAGAGGGGAAAGATAACTCAAAAAGTCATCAGGCAGAGAGGATTGTTGTCGCATATCAGTAATTATTTTCTCTAAGTAAAAAGTATTCCAGAGAATAATGGCAGCAACAACCAAATTGAGGCCGGAAGCGCGAAAGGATTGATTCTCAAAGGAACGGTCACGAACTTCCCCGAGACGATTAAAGAAAACGGCTCGTGCCAAAGCATTGCGAGACTCACCCTTGTTCAAACCAGCCTGTACCCGTGCCCGTAATTCAGAGTGCTGCATCCAATCCAAAATAAACAAAGTTCGCTCCAAGCGCCCTAACTCGCGCAATGCCAGGGCTAAACGATTCTGACGAGGATAAGCTGCTAACTTCCGCAACATCAACGAAGCAGTGACCTTGCCCAAGCGGATGGAACTTGCCAGACGGAGGATATTGTTCCACTGCTCCTGAATTAGTGTGAGCTTCAGCGGTTCACCAAAGATAGAAGTTAATTGAGACCACTGATTGGCATCGCCAATGGGGAAGAGGGATAAATCTCCAATATCGCGTAACCTTGGCGCAAAGCGGAATCCGAGCAAATGGCAAAGACCAAAGACATGGTCAGTAAAACCCGCCGTATCAGTGTAATGCTCTTGAATATCAAGGTCACTCTGATGGTAGAGTAGCCCATCCAAAACAAAGGTTGCATCCCGTGTATTGGTATTGATGAGCTGAGTATGAAACGGGGAATACTGGTCAGAAATATGGGTGTAGAAAATCACGCCTGGATGACTCCCATACTTTGGATTCACATGCCCCAAATATTTAGAAACGCCTCCCAGAGGGAATTGTTGACCATCGGAAGAAGAAGTGGTGCCATCACCCCAACTCTGTACCAAAGTCATCTGGTGATGGTAATTGACAATCTCCGCTAAAGCCCGAGAATAAGCTTCATCGCTCATATGCCAATCTGCCATCCAACTCAACTGCTTAAAGGAAGTCCCTGGACAGGATGCCGCCATGGAGGTGAATCCTAAATTGATGGCATCAGCAAGAATGACAGTAAGCAATGTTTGCTTATTCTCGGCAGGTTGACCAGTACGTAGATGAGTAAATTGGTCAGTGAAATGTGTCCAACGATCCACCTCAACCAATAGATCAGTAATTTTCACGCGGGGGAGTTGAGCATAGGTAGCTTTTATAAATTCTTTGGTACCATCTGGAAGAGGAATGCTGCGATGGGGCTTCACCGAGAAACCATTGCTCTTGAAGGTCACAGCATCCAGTTTTTCTTTCTCAAGCAACTGGTTAATTTCATGCAAGCGTTTACATAATAAGTTCTTTCGCTCTGTGATGTATATAGAGTAATCTGGAGCGACAGCAACTGGAACGTTACCCTGCTCATGCAATTCTTCAAACGTAACAGGACTCAACAAATAACTCTCAATGTCCTGATACCGCTTACTTCCCACCACCCAGATATCTCCAGAACGTAGGCAATTGCGTAATTCACTCAAAGTACAGATCTCATAGTAGTGACGGTCAATTTCCTCCCCTTGATAAATAAAGGGCAACCATTGTCGGGGAATAAAGGAAGTTGGAATATCACTGGGCAACTTGCGCTTGCCTGTCTCATTCAGCCGACGAAGAATCTGGATGGCATCAAGTACATCCTGACCCCCTAATGTTGCCCGAAAATTAAACTGTTCCAACAATGCCGGTGTGTAACGCCGCATGAAGGAATAGTAGGAATCAACGAATTGAAGGGGATTGAGCCGGCGAGGATTAGCCAGAGCTTCTGCTGTTTCTGTGGTCTCTTTTAGTTCGTTCCAAGGGATGGCTTGTGCCAATGCTTGCCAAACATCCTGTCCAGTTTCTTTGGCTTGGAGGAGAGTTCGACCGACTGTAGCAAAGGTTTTAACCGTATCCTTGATTTGTTGGGCCTCCTTCTGGAGTAGTTCTGCGTATTTGGTTTTGCTCCGCCGTAGCAAGTTACCAATAATTCGGTCATGGGTTGTGAGTGCTTCATCAATCAAGGTACGCCGGAGTTCGAGCAATGTGACCGTCATAATGGCATAGCGACGTAACGGCTTAAATATCCGTAGGTTTTGAACCGCCACACGTTTGCCTTCACCAACCAATAAGTCATATCGAATGGCTGAAAGTTCCGCTACGGAGACATTAGGGAGTTTTAAAGCTTCAATCGCTTGTAGTCGAGCAATTATCTTCAGGACGTTCCCAGGCGAAGGTTTACCTACTGGCTGACGCACCCAAGCTAAACAACTTTGACTGTAGTCCTCGGAAAAAACTAACCATTCGTCAAGCTGTTGTTGTTGCTGAGCACTTAATTGATTACTAATGGATGAAAACACTTGATGCTCGGCTTTAGGGAAAGTAGCTGCGACCAAGCGTTCCACTACTGCTAAAGGGGGATGTAGAATTCGCCGATGACGTAGTTCATTGAAAACAGCACCTACCAAAAACATACTTTGGGGGGTCTCTACCGCAATGGGTACAAGCCACTGCAGGATCTTCCGGAAATGCTGAACGGTGAATGTCCAGAACTGGAATGTTGAGATTAGCTCCGCGATGTGAGCACGACGAGTTTGGTCACGATGAGCATAATCTGCAAAATCTTCAGCCTGGGTATCGGTTTGCTCCGCAATAAAAATGAGAAGTTCTTGGGGTAACTGTTCCCCTGCCCGGAGGGTGCGCCCAGGATAACGACAGAGGCAAAGTTGCACTGCAAAGCCCAATCGATTACTGTCCCGTCTGCGCTTTTTGATAATTGCCAATTCCTCTGCGGTCAAATGGTAGTACTTTATAAGTTCATCAGGCTCAGTGGGAAGACGCTCAAATGCAGCACGCTGAGCAGTGGAGAGTACGGTACGACGGGGCATTAATTTTTTGTTCCATTTTCAAAATATTTAACCGTATAAAGGACATAGAATACGACACTAGATAAGGAACACTTTTTAGGGGTTTTTGCCTTGTTTTTTGATGTGTTCCACAAACGACCGTTTATGGAACACTATGTTGATTGGCTACGCCCGCATCTCTAAAGCCGATGGCTCTCAGGTTTTCGATTTACAGTTTGATGCCCTTGTTGCGGCTGGGGTTCAAGCTGATTGCATCTATCAAGATCAGGTTTCTGGTAAGCAGGAGCAACGTCCAGGTCTGACAGCTTGCTTGAAGGCTCTTCGCTGCGGTGATGTATTGGTCGTCTGGAAATTAGACCGTCTCGGTCGTAATCTTCAGCATTTAGTTAATACCGTCGATGACCTGGCACAACGACAGATTGGATTTCAGGTTTTGACTGGAGAAGGTGCAGATATTGACACAACAACCCCTGCCGGAAAACTTGTCTTTGGCATTTTTGCTGCCTTGGCTGAGTTTGAACGAGATTTGATTCGAGAACGCACTATGGCTGGTTTGGCTGCTGCTCGCGCTAGGGGTCATAAGGGAGGACGTAGGTTTGCGCTCTCTAAAACACAAGTACGTTTAGCTCAAGTTGCTATGGCACAAAAAGATACAAACGTTTCTTCTCTCTGTCGAGAGTTAGGTATTGCTCGAACTACTCTCTATCGATATGTCTCTCCCCACGGTGACTTACGCAAGAATGGTCAAATGGTTTTAAATTCTTGAGCTTTAAGCAGATTGAAACCTTGTCATATCAAGACTTTCAGCGATTTTAAATTCCTTAGGGTGCAATATTTTCCTGTGCGATTCGTTTGGCTGAAATCAATTCCCCACAAGGATTTGAAGGAAAGCTAGCATATTTCCCCTTGGAGATATGACAACTTGATGTTGATGAAGGTGAGCAACTCCTTCTCTGGACTGCAAGCCCTTCCCTAGAGAGTGTTCTAGTGAAAACCTATCCCCTACGGTAGCGACTAGCCATCAATCCGTAAAGCGGGGATAAAAGCCCAAAAACTGGCAGCCTAACCCAGTGGCGGGCAAGTAAGTGCTCATGATGACAAACAGGAATCCCATTAAAAGACCGTAAATCGCAACCAGTGAAATAAGGCTGACACACTGGAGCCAAAAAGGCAAAAGTCAGAGGTTGAATAATGGGAAAATATTCAACAACACTTCCATAATTGACTCGGTTTAATTGGGACATCTAAAAGCACAATCAATCAACATCAGGAACGAAGTAACCCTACATAAGCTCTGGGGTTTTAACCCCAGCAGGTGCTAACCGTATGCTCTGTATGGCAGGATTCTGGAAAAAGCTAATGCCATGCTGTAATGGCTTGGATATGCCGACTTTCAGACGATAACTTGAAAGGAAAAGCTACTTAGTAGAGTGCAAATGTCTAAAACATATCCAGTTGCAAAACTGAATAATGTGGAATGGAAAGATATCAATTGGCGACAAGTCGAGAGGTATGTTTTTAAGCTCCAAAAGCGGATTTTCCAAGCATCTAAAAATGGTAACTTTCGATTAACCCGAAAACTACAAAAAACGCTACTGCGGTCATACTACGCCCGCTTACTGGCGACAAGAAAAGTAACCCAGGACAACACGGGACGGAAAACGGCTGGGGTTGATGGCATCAAATCCATCTCACCTAAACAAAGGCTAGTTTTAGCCCAAAACCTTTCCCTGAAAAACAAACCACTACCAGCCCGAAGAATACTAATTCCAAAAGGCAACGGTGAACAACGTCCTCTCTCCATCCCTTCCCTGAAGGATAGAGCCTGTCAAGCACTAGTAAAAATCCTACTGGAGCCAGAATGGGAGGCGAAATTCGAGTCCAACAGCTTCGGTTTCAGACCCGGACGCTCAACTCATGACGCTATTGAAGCCATTTTTAACAGCATCAACCGGAAAGCCAAATGGGTTCTGGACGCTGACATCTCCAAATGCTTTGATATGCTCAATCATGAATATTTGTTACAAAAATTGAATACTTCGCCAACTTTGGCACGGGTCATTAAGGCATGGCTAAAGGCTGGATGGATATTTCAAGGCAAGCGAGAGGAATCCAACTTAGGTACTCCTCAAGGTGGCGTTATATCACCTTTGTTAGCCAACGTAGCACTCCACGGAATGGAAAACAGGATGATGCAGTTTGCAGATTCCCTGAAGGGAGACAATGTTAAAAACCGTACTAGCCTAACCTTCGTTAGATATGCGGATGATTTTGTTTGTCTTCATCCTGACAAGGAAGTAATAAATAGAGCCAAAGCTATTCTTTCTGAATGGCTTATAGATGCCGGGCTGGAAATTAGCGAGCGTAAAACCCGTATCGTTCACACTTCTAGCGGATTTGACTTTCTCGGATTTCATATCCGCCAGTATGCAGTTAGTAAATACCACAGTGGCAAATCAAGAAACGGTAAACGGCTGGGGTTTAAAACACTGGATTACACCCTCTAAGGAAAAGGTCAAAAGACACTATGAGAAAATTGCTGGCATCATATCCAGCCATAACTCAGCCCCCCAAAGGGCACTGGTTCTTAAACTTAATCCTGTCATACGAGGCTGGTCTAATTACTACTCTAGTGGGGTTAGTAAAGCTACCTTTGCCAAGCTAGACTATCTTGTCTGGCAACGTATCCAGCGGTGGTGTAAACGTCGTCATCTGTCTAAATCGGCTCAATGGATTAAGGATAAATATTTCAGAACTGTTAACACCAGAAACTGGATATTTAGTGATGGTAATTATACCCTCACAACCCATTCCCAGGTTCCCATCGTCAGACATTCAAAGGTCAGGGGTAATAAGTCACCCTACGATGGGGATTTGCGCTATTGGGCAAGGCGATTAGGGAAAACATCCCCAGTTACCTACTGCGGTCGCCACACTTCTTAAACGCCAACACGGTCTATGTACTCACTGCAACCTTGTTTTTCGCGAAGAAGACCTCTTGGGAAGTTGACCATATTGTTCCCCTCTGCAAGGGTGGCAACAGTCACTACTGAAATCTTCAACTTCTTCATCGTCATTGCCATGACACCAAAACTACTTCCGACGGAAGTAGCGGATGTACCCATGATAAGGGTCAAGTTATTGAGGAGCCGGATGAAGCTAACGTTTCATGTCCGGTTCTGAAAGACGAGTGGCTCCCGCTGAAGGGCTCAGTTTAGTCTAACTTCTATGGCGTGACCCCTAACGAGATCAAGCAAAGTTAATTGCTTGATCCCCGTTAGAACGTCTCCACAAGCATTTTGAATCACGGGCTGTCCGACCGCAATTTTTCCTCTGTATTCAATGACCTTTGCGTGGTCCGTATCACGGTTTTCAATATGCCCACAGAATTGGCAATTGTGTAACCGTTGACTTAACTTCTTTTTACCTGTTACCTGATGGCAACTAGGGCATTCCTGGGAAGTTCCATTTTTATCCACTTTTAGATAAAAGCCACCTCTTTTCCAGGGACATAAGGCAAAATTTCATTAATAAATTGCCCAATGCCTGACTCAAGGGAACGTTTGCGAACGATACCCCGACTCCAAGAAATAAAGTTAATATCTTCGACAAAAATGTTGTTCGCCAAATCGCAAAGGTGGTGGGCTAACTTAAAATGCCAATCATGGCGAGTGTTAGCAGCAGATTCATTCAATCGAGCTATTCTGCCCGGAGTTTTAACCAATTGTTTGAGCCTTTGACTTTATGCTTTAAGCGTCTTTGTAGCAATTTAAGCTTACGCTGTACTTCTAACAAAAATCGTGGGGCTTTGATTAATTCTCCCAGACTGATAGCAACAAAACTTTCTATCCCTGCATCAATCCCTAGAGAAGTTTCACCTACCGCTGGTTCGGGGCATTGTTCCTGGGGACTGAAGCAATCATCAAGTAAAAACCACTGGCTTTTCTAACAATACGAGCTTGTTTTGCTTTAAAGCCAGTCGGATATTCCCTTGATTGCCTAATTTTAACCCATCCCAATTGAGGCAACTTAACTTTACCGTTGAAGCAGTTTTTAAGCATGGCAGGAAAGACAAAGCTACGCATCTTCTTTTTGAACCGGGGAAATCCATTGCCTTTAGATTTCATGTCACTGAAAGCCCTATCTAATGTTTTAAGGGTTTGCTGTAACACTTGGGCGTTAACAGTCCTCAAGCTTTCGTTGGATTGCTTGGCAATTGTCAAAGCCTTTGCCTGGTTATTATAACTGGGATAAGGAGTATCCGCAGGGATAATGTATTCAGAAACAATGGAGCAGGAATTGATCCGTGATTTACGACTATTCAACCAGTGCTTCCTTTCGGATAAAGCAAAGTTATACACTCGACGGCAAACCTCAAAGATATTGTCTATCTCTTGGCTTTGTTGGCGAGCTAACTTTAATTTGAACTGGTAGGTCAGTGTAATCACCGATTAACTTTACTTTTTGATATGCTTTCTAGCGTAGATTTATCGCAGGAATATGTCAAGTAACTACAGCAAGGGTCACAGGTCGGTTTATAAGCTTACCGTTCACATTGTCTTCGTAACAAAATATCGCAAAAAAGCCATATCAACAGAGGTACTGGAGAGGCTGGGGTGTGATCTTTGCTGAGACACTAAATAAATGGGGCTGTCAGTTGATTGAGTTCAACGGAGAGTCCGATCATGTTCATCTTTTAGTTAGTTACAAACCCGAAGTATCTTTATCCAGCTTAATTGCTAACTTAAAAACAGTTAGCAGCTTGTCTCATTCGAAGGGATTTCCCTTCTTTATCGAGTAAATATTTTTACAATAAACCTTGTTCTTCGGACGGGAGCCTATTTTGTTTCTAGTTGCGGTGCTGTTACAGTTGATCAAATTAGAAAATATGTTGAAGCTCAAGACTCTCCTCTATTGTATTAAGGACTCCCTTTATGAGTTCCTTTTTGGTCAAAATTCATCTCACCGCTAAGCCTTCGGCTCTAACGGGAGTCCTCTTTTGACATTTAAGATAGCGTCTCCTTCTCTTAAAGATGGCCCAGCAATGTATTCCTTTGGTTTGTTTAGAGCAAAGATAATCTGCCAATGCAAGCTGGGGTGAATTGTTGAGCGGGGAGTTTCAATTATCCAGAACTGCTTATTCATTGTGTTTACCAGGGGGATTCAGGTCACATAATTTGTTTCCCCCTCCTTATAGGCTTGGGTGATGCTTGCCCCGGAATATTCCAACGAATTGAGGATAGCAATCGCCTTAGCTTCCTCTGCTTCAGTGGTAGCAAAGGCTTAACAGTCTTTCCTCGGACTCCCTTTTCAATCGTGACCAGGCAAGGTCAACCTGGCTTATTTGGCTTCTAAATTTAGTCATTGATTTCATGAAAAGTGACCGAGTTTAACTGATACAAGTGGGAATTCCCCTTCCTCGCACGCAGGCTACTGCGACGAGCAGGGAGAGGTAGTTCACAGTCTAACTGTTGCCACTGGTGGAATACCATAGGCCATTAATGAATTCCCAAGCTGGAATGGTTTGACTTTTTGATACAAGGCTACTACTTTTCCTGATGAAGACGGTGCTTTTTGAAGATATGAACTCAAGATGGGAGAGCCTACCCTGAAAGGGTCTTAGCTTTGGTTCCACAGAATAAGCTTTGCAGGCATTTTCAGTAGACAAGACTCTAACCAAAGTGTGCCGCTTAACCCTACTACCCCTTTTTTTGAGAAGTATTACAGCGGATAGCTTAGCAATTTAGGTAAAATCCCTAAAAATAGAGACTTTTATTGTTTCAGCCTGGATATCGAATCCGCCGTAGTGAAATTAACCTTACCTGAAAAAATGAATAGAATAACTATTCATTTTCTTTCTTGGTACATATTAACTTGTAGTCGTTTTCTGTGGAGGAGTTCAGCTCAGAATAAGGGTAGATTTTCTATAGATTTTAAGTCTACTTCACTCGTTTTCGATGAGTAAAATTCTCCTTTATAATCTTCTGCGATGGGGGAATGGAAAGCTTGAAAATCTAAGCTTTCCATTGTGGGCCGGTAAAGCACATGGTTCGCAATCCTGGTTATTATAAGCCTCATACGGTTCTGATTGGGACTCAGCCCTCTTTCATAACTCTGGAAGCCAAGCTTGGCATTAGTACATTGAAAGCCTCTCTGTGAAAGCATTTCAGGGTTTTCATCGCTCAAGAAACATGAGATTGATTTTTTATTAAGTACACGTCCTGAAACCCTTTTCTTTAAAGGCTTTCTGTGGTTTTCTTCTAATCGACTTACCCAGTCTGATAAAGAGGGTTAGGTTGAACAGTTTTCGGGGTCTGAGGTGCAGTGGAACGGAAAAGACCCTTAAAGGCTGAATTAGAATAGCCAAGTGAAGTTTCTTGTCGCTATTATTTAATATCTATGGCGTGACCCCTACTTCAGTTTTTTTTAGTGCTAAGTTGATTTGACCATT
>CAVPII010000009.1:0-21572 GCA_963704945.1 uncultured cyanobacterium
TTCCTGTGCGATTCGTTTAGCTGAAATCAAGTCTCCAAAAGGGTTTGAAGGAAAGCTAGCATATCTTCCCTTGGAGATATGACAACTTTATGTTGATGAAGGTGAGTAATCCCCTAGGAATACAAGCCCTTCCCTAGAGAGTGTTCTAGTGAAAACATATCCCCTACGGTAGCGACTAGCCATCAATCCGTAAAGCGGGGATAAAAGCCCAAAAACTGACAGCCTAAACCAGTGGCGGGCAAGTAAGTGTTTATGATGACGAACAGAAATCTCATTAAAAGACCGTAAATTGCAACCAGTGAAATAAGGCTGACACACTGGAGCCAAAAGGCAAAAGTCAGAGGTTGAATAATGGGACAATATTCAACAACACTTCCATATTTGACTCGGTTTAATTGGGACATCTAAAAGCACAATTAATCAACATAAGGAACGAAGTAACCCTACATAAGCTCTGAGGTCACAACCCCAGTAGGCGCTAACCGTATGCTGTGTATGGCAGGATTCTGAAAAAAGCTAATGCCAAGTTGTAATGGCTTGGATATGCCGACTTTCAGACGATAACTTGAAAGGAAAAGCTACTTAGTAGAGTGAATATGTCTAAAACATATCCAGTTGAAAAACTGAATAATGTGGAATGGAAAGATATCAATTGGCGACAAGTCGAGCGGTATATTTTTAAGCTCCAAAAGCGGATTTTCCAAGCATCCAAAAATGGCAACTTTCGATTGACCCGAAAACTACAAAGAACGCTGCTAAGGTCACACTATGCTCGTTTGCTAGCGACAAGAAAAGTAACCCAGGACAACAGAGGAAAGAAAACCGCTGGGGTCGATGGCATCAAATCCATCTCACCTAAACAAAGGCTAGTTTTAGCCCAAAACCTTTCCCTGAAAAATAAGCCGTTGCCCGCCCGAAGAATACTAATTCCGAAGGATAACGGTGAACAACGTCCTCTCTCAATCCCTTCTCTGAAGGATAGAGCCTGTCAAGCACTAGTAAAAATGGTACTGGAGCCAGAATGGGAGGCAAAATTCGAGTCTAACAGCTTCGGTTTCAGACCCGGACGCTCAACTCATGATGCTATTGAAGCCATTTTTAACAGCATTAACCGGAAAGCCAAATGGGTTCTGGACGCTGACATATCAAAATGCTTTGATATGCTCAATCATGAATATTTGCTACGAAAATTGAATACTTCGCCGACTTTGGCACGGGTCATTAAGGCATGGCTAAAGGCTGGATGGATATTTCAAGGTAAGCAAGAGGAATCCAACTTGGGTACTCCCCAAGGTGGTGTTATTTCACCTTTGCTAGCCAACGTAGCACTCCACGGAATGGAAAACAGGATGATGCAACTTGCAGATTCCCTGAAGGGAGACAATGTTAAAAACCGTACTAGCCTAACCTTCGTTAGATATGCGGATGATTTTGTTTGTCTTCATCCTGACAAGGAAGTAATAAATAGAGCCAAAGCTATTCTTTCTGAATGGCTTATAGATGCCGGGCTGGAAATCAGCGAGCGTAAAACCCGTATCGTTCATACCTCTAGCGGATTTGACTTTCTCGGATTTCATATCCGCCAGTATGCAGTTAGTAAATACCACAGTGGCAAATCAAGAAACGGTAAACGTCTGGGGTTTAAAACACTGATTACACCCTCTAAGGAAAAGGTCAAAAGACACTACGAGAAAATTGCTGACATCATATCCAGCCATAACTCAGCCCCCCAAAGGGCACTGGTTCTTAAACTTAATCCTGTCATACGAGGCTGGTCTAATTACTACTCTACTGGGGTCAGTAAAGCTACCTTTGCCAAGCTAGACCATCTTGTCTGGCAACGTATCCAACGTTGGTGTAAACGTCGTCATCCCTCCAAATCGGCTCAATGGGTTAAAGATAGGTATTTCAGCACTGTCAATGGCAGAGGCTGGATATTTACTGATGGTAATTATACCCTCACAACCCATTCCCAGGTTCCCATCGTCAGACATTTAAAGGTCAGGGGTAATAAGTCACCCTACGATGGGGATTTGCCATATTGGGCAGGGCGATTAGGGAAACATCCCCAGTTACCTACTGCGGTCGCCAAACTTCTTAAACGCCAACACGGTCTATGTACTCACTGCAATCTTGTTTTTCGGGAAGAAGACCTTTGGGAAATTGACCATATTGTTCCCCTCTGTAAGGGTGGCAACAGTCACTACTCAAATCTTCAACTTCTTCATCGTCATTGCCATCACACCAAAACTACTTCCGATGGAAGTAGCGGATGTACCCCTGATAAGGGTCAAGTTATTGAGGAGCCGGATGAAGCTAACGTTTCATGTCCGGTTCTGAAGACGAGTGGCTCCCGTGAGGGGGTCGCTTAGTTTAACTTCTATGGCGTGACCCCTAACTAGATCAAGCAAAGTTAATTGCTTGATCCCCGTTAGAACGTCTCCACAAGCATTTTGAATCACGGGCTGTCCGACCGCAATTTTTCCTCTGTATTCAATGACCTTTGCGCTCGCCGTATCACGGTTTTCAATATGCCCACAGAATTGGCAATTGTGTAACCGTTGACTTAACTTCTTTTTACCTGTTACCTGATGGCAACTAGGGCATTCCTGGGAAGTTCCATTTTTATCCACTTTTAGATAAAAGCCACCTCTTTTCCAGGAAACATAAGGCAAAATTTCATTAATAAATTGTCCCAATGCCTGACTCAAGGGAACGTTTGCGAACGATACCCCGACTCCAAGAAATAAAGTTAATATCTTCGACAAAAATGTTGTCTGCCAAATCGCAAAGGTGGTGGGCTAACTTAAAATGCCAATCATGGCGAGTGTTAGCAGCAGATTCATTCAATCGAGCTATCCTGCCCTGGAGTTTTAACCAATTGTTTGAGCCTTTGACTTTATGCTTTAAGCGTCTTTGTAGCAATTTAAGCTTACGCTGTACTTCTAACAAAAATCGTGGGGCTTTGATTAATTCTCCCAGACTGGTAGCAACAAAACTTTCTATCCCTGCATCAATCCCTAGAGAAGTTTCACCTACCGCTGGTTCGGGGCATTGTTCCTGGGACTGAAAAGCAATCATCAAGTAAAAACCACTGGCTTTTCTAACAATACGAGCTTGTTTTGCTTTAAAGCCAGTCGGATATTCCCTTGATTGCCGAATTTTAACCCATCCCAATTGAGGCAACTTAACTTTCCCGTCGGCCAAGCAGTTTTTAAGCATGGCAGGAAAGACAAAGCTACGCATCTTCTTTTTGAACCGGGGAAATCCATTGCCTTTAGATTTCATGTCACTGAAAGCCCTATCTAATGTTTTAAGGGTTTGCTGTAACACTTGGGCGTTAACAGTCCTCAAGCTTTCGTTGGATTGCTTGGCAATTGTCAAAGCCTTTGCCTGGTTATTATAACTGGGATAAGGAGTATCCGCAGGGATAATGTATTCAGAAACAATGGAGCAGGAATTGATCCGTGATTTACGACTATTCAACCAGTGCTTCCTTTCGGATAAAGCAAAGTTATACACTCGACGGCAAACCTCAAAGATATTGTCTATCTCTTGGCTTTGTTGGCGAGCTAACTTTAATTTGAACTGGTAGGTCAGTGTAATCACCGATTAACTTTACTTTTTGATATGCTTTCTAGCGTAGATTTATCGCAGGAATATGTCAAGTAACTACAGCAAGGGTCACAGGTCGGTTTATAAGCTTACCGTTCACATTGTCTTCGTAACAAAATATCGCAAAAAAGCCATATCAACAGAGGTACTGGAGAGGCTGGGTGTGATCTTTGCTGAGACACTAAATAAATGGGGCTGTCAGTTGATTGAGTTCAACGGAGAGTCCGATCATGTTCATCTTTTAGTTAGTTACAAACCCGAAGTATCTTTATCCAAGTTAATTGCTAACTTAAAAACAGTTAGCAGTCGTCTCATTCGAAGGGATTTCCCTTCTTTATCGAGTAAATATTTTTACAATAAACCTTGTTTTTGGACGGGAGCCTATTTTGTTTCTAGTTGCGGTGCTGTTACAGTTGATCAAATTAGAAAATATGTTGAAGCTCAAGACTCTCCATCCAATTAAGGACTCCCTTTGGTCGAGTTCCTTTTTGGTCAAAATTCATCTCACCGCTAAGCCTTCGGCTCTAACGGGAGTCCTCTTTTGACATTTAAGATAGCGTCTCCTTCTCTTAAAAATGGCCCAGCAATGTATTCCTTTGGTTTGTTTAGAGCAAAGATAATCTGCCAATGCAAGCTGGGGTGAATTGTTGAGCGGGGAGTTTCAATTATCCAGAACTGCTTATTCATTGTGTTTACCAGGGGGATTCAGGCCACATAATTTGTTTCCCCCTCCTTATAGGCTTGGGTGATGCTTGCCCCGGAATATTCCAACGAATTGAGGATAGCAATCGCCTTAGCTTCCTCTGCTTCAGTGGTAGCAAGGCTTAACAGGGCCTCGGACTCCCTTTTCAATCGTGACCAGGCAAGGTCAACCTGGCTTATTTGGCTTCTAAATTTAGTCATTGATTTCATGAAAAGTGACCGAGTTTAACTGATACAAGTGGGAATTCCCCTTCCTCGCACGCAGGCTACTGCGACGAGCAGGGAGAGGTAGTTCACAGTCTAACTGTTGCCACTGGTGGAATACCATAGGCCATTAATGAATTCCCAAGCAGGAATGGTTTGACTTTTTAATACAAGGCTACTACTTTTCCTGATGAAGACGGTGCTTTTTGAAGATATGAACTCAAGATGGGAGAGCCTACCCTGAAAGGGTCTTAGCTTTGGTTCCACAGAATAAGCTTTGCAGGCATTTTCAGTAGACAAGACTCTAACCAAAGTGTGCCGCTTAACCCTACTACCCCTTTTTTTGAGAAGTATTACAGCGGATAGCTTAGCAATTTAGGTAAAATCCCTAAAAATAGAGACTTTTATTGTTCAGCCTGGATATCGAATCCGCCGTAGTGAAATTAACCTTACCTGAAAAAATGAATAGAATAACTATTCATTTTCTTTCTTGGTACATATTAACTTGTAGTCGTTTTCTGTGGAGGAGTTCAGCTCAGAAATAAGGGTCTCGATAAATTTTAAGTCTACTTCACTCGTTTTCGATGGGTGAAGTTTTCCTTTATAATCTTCTGCCATGGCGGAATTGAAAGCTTGAAAATCTAAGCTTTCCATTGTGGGCTGGTAAACAAATGGTTCGCAATCCTGGTTACTATAAACCTCATACGGTTCTGATTGGGACTTAGCCCTCTTTCATAACTCTCGGAAGCCAAGCTTGGCATTAGTACATTGAAAGCCTCTCTGTGAAAGCATTTCAGGGTTTTCATCGCTCAAGAAACATGAGATTGATTTTTTATTAAGTACACGTCCTGAAACCCTTTTCTTTAAAGGCTTTCTGTGGTTTTCTTCTAATCGACTTACCCAGTCTGATAAAAGAGGGTTAGGTTGAACAGTTTTCGGGGTCTGAGGTGCAGTGGAACGGAAAAGACCGTTAAGGGGCCAATTAGAATAGCCAAGTGAGTTTTGGTCGCTATTATTTAATGTCTATGGCGTGACCCCTACTTCAGTTTTTTTAGTGCTAAGTTGATTTGACCATTTAGGTCTTGGGGTGAACTACCCCTCCCTGCTCGTCGCAGTAGCCTGCGTGGGAGGAAGGGGAATTCCCGCTTGTATCAGTTAAAATTCCTTTAGGCAGTGGCTTGTGCCCTTGTCAGTGATAGAGGAATTGCCGAAAATGCTTGATTCGCTTGATAAAACCTGTGTGCCTCGATCTGAAATTTTATCGGGGGATCTTTCTCTTGATCTTTTTGCAGCGAAGTTACGGCTAGTTGTAGAAGGAAAAGCACCGAGTCTTTATCAAAATGGCACCCAGTTTTTTGCCAATACCTTTGTGACAGATGGCTTACGGGAGTTAGTTAGAGAGGTGTTCGGGCGTTTGAATGGGGTAAACGTTGGCTCCCCTGTCATTCGGCTGGAAACTAGCTTTGGTGGAGGTAAAACCCATGATGAGATTGCGCTATGGCATCTAGCGAAGAAAGGTCGTTCTTTACTGGAACAAGATGAACGATTTACCCATGAATTAGGTTTAATTCCCGATCGCCCGATTCAGATTGCAGCGGTGGATGGCCGAGACCTTAGCCCGGAGGAAGGCATTTACCATGGGGAAACGGGTATTACCACCAAGACCATTTGGGGAGAAATCGCCTATCAAATTAGAGGTATTGAAGGGTATGAACTGCTGAAGGGGTCAGATACCAATGGCATTAGCCCAGGGACGGCGGTGCTAGAACGGTTAATCCAAGACCAACCCACCTTGATCATTTTGGATGAAATTGCCCGTTATCTGAGGGCAGCAAAGGCTAAACGGGTGGGAGACAGCAATCTCGCGGAACAGGTGGTGGCGTTTCTCTTTTCCTTGATGGATTGTGCCGCCTCTCGCAATAACTTGGTGTTTGTGTATTCCCTTGCATCAAGTTCAGATACCTTTGCAGAGGAAACGGCCGATTTACAACGGGAGTTAAAGAGTGCCTCCGCCCGGCAAGAAAGAATTTTGCGCCCCAGCAATGATGTAGAAATTTACAACATCGTTAAGCAACGTATGTTTGTCAGCATCAGCTCCGAAGCCGCCGAAAAGGCCGCAGATACCTATTTTGAAACCTTTCGAGCCAGTCGTACAGATTTACCGGACAGTTGCAAAGAGTTGAGTTATCGGGAGGCGATCGCCAATAGTTATCCGTTCCACCCCGAATTATTTAACTTACTGACCCAAAAAATTGCGTCCATTCCCGACTTTCAACGTACCCGGGGGGCATTACGGCTCTTTGCCCAAGTGTTGCGAGACTTATGGCACCAAGACATGGGCTATCTACCCCTAATCCATCCCCACCATTTACCCGTGGGAATTGATGCGGAAATGACCAGTGATCTTACGTCCCGCCTTGACCGATCATTGATGGATTTGCCCATTAAAGCCGACATTTATAACGCAACGGGGGTAGATGGCCCATGCCCAACTCCAGGATCAGGAATGGCAGGATATGGGTAAACCGCCGTTTTCTTCCTGGGTAGCTCGCACTATTTTTTTACATTCCCTCACCCAGGGCATTACCGCTGGGATAAGGCGATCTGAATTAAACCTATCCCTCATGACCCCCTATGTGGAAATCAACTTTATCGAAGGGGCGATCAAGAATTTATTAGCCAAAGCTTGGCACCTGGATTTTGACCCCATTACCCAGATTTACCAATTTAAAGAAGAACCATCCCTTAATAAAATCATCGCCCAAGAAAAGGCTCAAGTCGGCACCGGGGAAGCAAAAGCAGAATTACGGAAGCGACGGGATAGCATTTTTGCCAGTAAATTCTTTACCTGTGTGACCGATCCAGAGGGGCCCACGCCGTAGACGATCGCCCGGATAATGTGGTGCTTTGTTTGATTGACTTTAACGAAGAAACCATCAAAAGCACACTGGATACTGCACCGAAAAGCATCGAGCAAATTTTTGACAACACCGGGGAAGCGGGCAAATTTCGAGTTTTTAAAAATCGCCTCTTATTTTTACTGGCCAACGAACAAGCATTAGAGCAGGCATTGAACTTAACGCGGGAATACATTGCCATTAAAAACCTGCGCCAAAGTCCCCGTCATCTGGAAGAATTGTCCGATACTCAACAAAAAGAACTGAAAAGTCGGGAAGGGGAACTGGATCTCGGTGTCCGTATTGCCCTCACCAATACCTACAGCCATCTTTTCTATCCCGCCGCCTTCGACCCAGTTAAGGCTCCCAAAGGCTTGATGCACTATCCTTTTCCAACCCAGGATAAAAGCACTGTCCAAGGCAAAAATAACCAACAAGAAGTGATTCTTAAAGCCCTCAAGGACTGTGGCAAAATCCGTCCTGATGATGCCAAACCCTTTGCTTCTGCCTATGTTTTGCAAAAAGTTTGGCCCATTGGTATTGATCAATGGACAACAAAAGCCCTGCGGGAAGCTTTTGCGAAGAACATCGGTTTAAATATGCTTTTGGAGGGGGAATGGAGCAAATTACGGGAGACGATCGCCGCTGGGGTAAATGAGGGGCAATGGGATTTGAAATACGGGGCCCAGGTCTTTATCAAGCAACCCAATCAGCCCCTGAGTCTGCCCAATATTGAGTTTTCCGAACGGCTAGAACTGTATCGGCGGGGTATCCTCAAACCGCCAGAACCCAAAGTAATTGAGTTCAGTGTGCAGGTTTTACCCCGGAGTGCCACGGAAAAAACGGCCCAATTGAAATGGCGGGCCAAAGGGGCGATCGCCACGGCACTGTACAAAGAAAATGAACTGATTGAGGGTAATTGTGCCCCTAATTGGGATGCAGAAGTGGCGATTACAGCAACCACTCAATTTCGGGTCGTGGCGGACTACGGCGACGAGGGTACGGGGGAACAAACTACCATTGCTTATTATCCCAGTGCCACCGGCGGGTCAGGGTCTTTTAAGGATGGCGGTGGTGGCTTTGGCGATGGATCTTTGCTGGATAGACCACCTATCTTTGAGCAAGACGGCAGTGTCAAGCGGGTCTTCAACGATTTTGCCGATCAGGTGGAAAGTAAACAGATCCGAACAATTTCCCGGCTAGAAATCACCGTGGAAGGCATTCAGGACTATCGACGACTGGGCACGGCGATCGCCTTATTGGCCCGATTTAAGCCCCAAATTGACCAGAATGTCACCCTCACCAGCAACGGACAATATACCAAGCTGGAATTTCAGGGGGACATACGGGGTTTCCAAGCCTTTTCTTCTCCCCTCGCTTCCCTATTTAATGCGTCAGGAGTACAAGGGAATGCCATACTCAAAATTCGGATTGTCTTTGACAAACCTATTCCGCCCAGTGGGGGCATCCTAGGGGAAATTCAGAATGCCCTGAGTAATAATCCTGTCGATCGCCTAAGATTGACTCTAGAAGTCGGCTATGGATCATGAATCATGCTTACGGTACAAGATATTATTACAACACTATTAAAACAACCCAACTTTTTTGAATTTTATCAAGTTAAATCGTTGGCTATTTTTGGATCAGTGGCCCGTAATGAAGCAACTGAAAATAGTGATCTGGATATTCTAGTGGAATTTCAAAGCGATATTACCCTAAGCTTATATATGCAACTAAAATTTTATCTAGAGGATTTATTTAATACAACAGTTGATTTAGTGATTCCAACGGACTTAAAACCTATTATTAAGAATAAAATCCTTCAGGAGGCAATCTATGTCTCGCCAGCTTAGCTTGTATCTCCAAGATATACTTAATAGCATTGAGAAAATTAAGGTCTACAGCAAAAATTTAGACTACGAAGAATTAATTACAGATACAAAAACATTAGATGCTATTACTCATAACTTATTAATCATCGGTGAGTCTGTTAAGCAAATTCCTGAACACTTACGATCCAAATATCCTCAAATCACTTGGAAAGAAATTGCAGGTTTACGGGATATTATTGCCCATGCTTACTTTACTTTGAATCCTCGAATTATCTGGAACATTATTAAACAAGATTTAAAATCTTTACAGGATTGTATTAAATTAATTCAGGAAACAGAATCTTAAATAGTAGTAAGTATTAAAATTATGCAGGAGTTTCAATTGAGGGTCATTCCCCTCCAAAATAATGAGTTTGCCCTAGATCTTTATCAATGTGCTTACAAGAAAGCAGGGGAGAAAAAACGTCCTCCAGCCCAGAAAATTGGTCGCCTCAAGGGTCAACCATTAATCTTGGCCCGCCAGCTTATTTACGATTGTCTTAAACAGAACCAATATGACCCCAAATCCCTTAGCTATCGTCGTCAAAGCCCTTACATCTTAAATGAGGTTTCCGGCATTGCCTTGGCGGTGTTATTTGAAGCCCTCAAACGATTAAATCGACCTGATCGCATTGCTAATATTACTGAAGGAGTTAAGGCGATGGGGAACGAGGAAACCCATTATTGGTTTGCAAAAATGAGCAATGGCAAACGGCGATCGGCTCAAAAAGCAATCCGAGTACTTCTGGGGGATTGATAGGACATGACTTATCAGCCACCTTCGGAAGATGATAATGAGAGAGAGCTAAAATTTGAGGTTATGACCCGTCTTGGATTTGTGGTCAGAACATCGCCAGATTATTGGCAGGTCTTGCTGGGTAAGCATCCAGATCTCAGGCAGTATGAAGCAATGCTTGTCCCAACCCTTCAATCTCCAGATTATATTTATGGAAGCAAGACTGATAGGAAGGTATTTTTATTTTATAAAATGATTAAGGTACAACGATGGCTAGTCATTGTTGTAAAACGCCTTAATGGAGACGGTTTTATCGTTACTAGCTATCAAACTGGTGCAATTAAAAAAGGAAGGTTGGAGTGGCCAAAATGAAAATTTTCTATGAGTTAGATGCTGAATTGCTGACTATTTTTTGGGCGGAACCTAGGGATACTCAGATCGCTAATGAGCTAGATAATGATGGCATTTTACTGCGGGATGAGAGCACAGGGGAATCTTTGGGGTTAGAATTTTTCTGTTATCGCAAAGGCGATCGCCGTTTATTGGAGATCCAAAATGAAGTAAATGAAGCCCTATTACCCAGCCGTGAGGCGCTGGTTTGGTTACAAAAAATGGTAGATAATTTGATCGAATCCTCTCAATTTAGCCAAGATGAAGACTGGGAGTTTCACTTTCAACAACGTTCTGCCTAACTTCAAAGTTTTCAATAAAACCACAAGAAGAACGCCGCTAAATATCATTACCAGTTGTCAAAAATATATCAGTCAATATGATCTAATTACTTAGGGGATAATTATGGAAATTGCTAAACAGAAACATTTAGAACAAGCAGGTTGGAAGTCGGGGTCTGTGGCTGATTTTTTGGAGTTAACCCCGGAAGAAATTGCCATTATTGAAATAAAATTGGCGTTAAGTCCTTATTTAAAAGCCAGACGGCAGGATTCATGACCTCTCCTCCCCCTCGTAAGCCAGTTTTCATCGAAAAAATCTTTCCGGTTAATCTGCTCAATCAGCAAGTCTATTTCGAGAATGGGGGCAATCCGTTTAAGGGGCTACATCGTTGGTATTCCCGCAAGCCGTTGTCCTTCAGTCGGGCCAGTGTGTTGGGGTCGCTGTTGCCGGCGGATGTGACCATGGAGGAGTTTGAATATTTGCTGGGGTTGGATAAGGCGCGGAGCAATGAAAGTGAGATAGAGAAAGAAGATCGCCATGCTCGCACTCGTCTTTATAAAACGCCTCCTTCACCGGAACGGGTTAAGCGGGTACAGGAGTTATGTGAGCAGGTTTGGGGTGATAAGACCCCGGCGGTGTTGGATGCGTTTGCGGGGGGCGGTTCGATTCCTTTTGAGGCGGCCCGCTATGGTCTGCGGGTGTTTGCGTCGGATTTGAATCCGGTGGCGGTGGTGACGATGAAGGCGGCGATCGAATTTCCGTTAGAGTTTGGGGCGGCGTTACAGGGGGATATTGATCGCTGGGTGCAATGGGTGGGGGAACAGGCGGAAATTCGCTTAAGGGAGTTTTTTCCGAGTCAGGAGGGGGAAACGGTGCAAAATTATCTTTGGGCCCATACGGTGCAATGTCCCCACTGTTCTTCGACTGTGCCCCTGAGTCCGAATTGGTGGCTTGATAAATCGTCCGAGGGGCAAAATTAAAAAAGGTACAATGTTGTGCGGTTAAACCGATTCCGAATCTGGCAGAAAAACGGGTTGATTTTGAATTAATTAAGGGCAAAAAGGGTAAAGGTAATACGATTGAAACGCCCGACGGTGATTTTGATCCAAATGATTTTTCTACCATGAGTCGAGGTGTTGGAAAATGTCCAAATTGTGAATGCAATTATTGAAGATAGCAATATTAAAAATACTGGTTCAGAAATAGAATTAGGACATCAATTATATGCAGTTGCATTCAAACAAGGAAAAGGTAGTTTAGAATTTAGATTGCCAATAAAATAGATTTAAAGGTGTTGAAAAAGCGAAAAATAATTAACAAGAATATGAAAATTTTTATCAAATGGAAATTAATTCCACAGAAGAAACAATCTGCTTAATGATCAGAGATTCCGTTGATTACGATTATGGCTTAATGAATGGTATGAAGCTGTTTTTAATCCTCGACAGCTTTTAACGTTAGTGACTTATGTTGAGATTATCAATGAAGCGAAGGAAAAAATTAGGGCGGAATTAGGCGAGGAAAAATTACAGGCAATCGCCACTTATTTAGCTTTAGTTTTAGATCGATGTGTTGATAGAAACTGTCGATTAGCTAGATGGGATGCAAGTAAGAACTAATGCTCAAGGATGCATCTGCACAACACGCATTAAATTTAATGTGGAATTATCCAGAAATTTCTGGTGATAAATGACTTATGGCAATGGTTGTGCAGAAACTGTTGCAGGAGATTATCAAAGACTTTGTGATTTACTTGGCACAAAAATAAATTCATCAAGCCTTAAACTTTAGAAAATCATACCGAAAAAACCTTTCAAATTGATTCAGCTTCCGCCGATAGCCTCTTTCATTTAGCCGATCAAAGTATTGATGCCATTGTTACCGATCCGCCCTATTACTCAACAATTCAATACGCCGAATTATCCGACTTTTTCTATGTCTGGCAAAAGCGCATCTTAGGCGATATATTTCCCGAACTTTATTACAGCGAACTCACCGACAAAGACCGGGAAGCCGTTGCCAATCCGTCCCGTTTTCGAGACATGGGAGTCAGCCCCAAAGATCTCGCCGATCAAGACTACGAAGCCAAAATGCAAATGGCATTCAGCGAATATTATCGAGTCCTAAAAAATGACGGTGTAATGACCGTGCAATTTAACCACAAAGACTCCGGTGCCTGGGATGTTCTCGCCCAATCCCTGATCACCGCAGGCTTTGAAATCACCGCAAGCTGGGCCGTCAGCACCGAAAACCCCCAAAACCTGCACCAGGCCCAGAAAAATAGTGTCTCCAGTACCGTACTCCTGGTTTGCCGCAAACGTGACCCCAACGCCGGCACCGCCTGGTGGGACGACATCCGCCCCGAACTGACCCGCTGGTAGAACAACGGGCCCCCGAATTTGAAGCCAACGACATCACCGGCATTGACCTCTACCTCAGCGCCTTTGGCCCCGCCCTCAATGTCTTTAGCCGTGCCTGGCCCGTGTTGGATAGCGCCGGGGATGCCATGCGCCCCGAAGTTGCCTTTGAAGAGGCTCGCAAAGCCATCTCCCACTATCGACTCAATAAACTCCTCAACCAAGAAACCAGCGACTTTGATGCCCTAACCCAGTGGTATATCCTCGCCTGGGATACCTTCCGGGCCAGGGAATTTCCCTTCGATGATGCCCGCCAATTAGGACTGGCTGTGGGCGGCTTCGATATAAATGCTCTTAAGACTGAACATAAACTAATCGAGGCCAAAGGGGGAACCTGTACCCTGCTCAACCCCCAACAACGGCTCAAAAAACGGGCTTTCTCCGTTAGTCCCAACGACTTCACCTACACCAGTGCTGTGGATGCCCTCCATGCCGTCATCGCCATCTATTTGGAAGAGCAAAGCATTGAACCCGTGCGCCAATTTTTGCTCAAAACTGAATTACTCAGCAACGATGCCTTTATGAAAGCGTGGGAAGTAGCTCTGAAAGCCATTCCCCTAATCCGAGACGAGAAAAAACGTATCCCCGAAGAAAAAGCCCTCGCCGACCTCTGGTTGGCCATGGACGAAATCAAAGCCAAAGTCCGTTATGTATTACCCACAGATCCCGAAGGTAGCGGCCAGGCCCGTCAGGGGGAATTACCCATTTGATCAGCTTTCCAGAAATCCTCAATCTGGGGACGGCTAAATTGTCAATACTTTGTAGCCTGAAATGTAATCCACATTTCCCCCAGTACGGTACGATAACTTAATTCGTTAACTCTAACTACCCTTTTCTTCTGTCAGGTAAACCGCCTAGAGCCAATCGTTTATCCCAACCATACCCCATAAAAAGTTGAAGCCACCTAGCAAAACGTGCCTGAGAAACACGTAATGAGGCAGCTAACCGTACAAAACGAAATGCTTGTTTTTGTATAGTAGCATGTCGATTTGCCAGATAGCTTCTCCTGAAAAAAAAATTTTGGAGAAATATCAGTGCTCACTTCCAGTCATAAGACTGAAAGCATTACCGGGCAAAGGTTTTGCGAATTATTCAGTCACAGATTTAATTTCATCGAAGCTCCCTTCAGCGACAAGCCAGAGTGGAAAACCGTCGGCAAATACCCCATCGAGCATCGCAACCTGTGGGCCGCATACCAAGATTCCGACCGTCTGATTGGTTTGTCCTTTGGGAGTATGACCCGTTACGCCGTCCTCGACATAGATCGCCATAGCAAATATCACCCAGAGCGCAATCAATACGCCCTTAAAGCCCTGTTGGGGCTGTACGAAGACATTGGCATCACCCGGCACATCACCCTGCGCTCCTCCAATAGCGGGGGACTGCATATTTACTTTGTGTTTGAAGAAGCCCTACCCACCTTCAAACTGGCCCAAACATTAAGGCTAACCGCCGTCTGTGGTGGTTTTGAAGTAAAAGACGGTCAACTAGAGATTTATCCCAACACCAAAGCCTACGGAGAAAAGCAAAAAACCGCCTACAAAGCCATCCGGCTACCTCTCCAGCAAGGTTCTTACTTGTTGGACGATGACTTCAATCCCCACAGCAACGACATAAAGACCTTCCTTGACCTTTGTGATTACGTCGCCAAGGGTCAAGACCTAGAACTACTAAAAACCGCGTTAGAAACCGCCAATCAGATAAAAAGCTTCAAACGGATAAAAGGAAGCGGAGAAGCTAGCCGTTTTGCCGCCGACCTCAAAGAGCAATACCAAGAAGGCTGGACTGATTATGGTCAAACCAACGACCTACTGCGGGTAATTGGCACCTATGGCCGGGTATTTAAAGCATTAGAAGGGCAGAAGCTAGCAGAATTTATCGAAAACACGGCTATGACCCTTCCCGGCCATAGACGATATTGCCGACATCAGCACAACCTCAAACAACGGGCAAAAGACTGGGCAAGATGTATTGAAAAATATTATTACCCCTATGGAGAAAATCCGAATCGAGTGGGAACCTTCAGGGGGCTAAAAAAGGAATCTGAGCCAAAGGAGAATCTGGTCAACCTAGGAAGGCAGGACGGAGCCATCACCCGGCTACAAAAGGCAGTCATTCATATCCAAGAGACTGTGGCGGTCATTCCCAAAAAAATCGGAGAGCTAAAAGAACTGCTGGTCAACACCATCCGGCAACTATTTGGCATTACTCCCTCCACCAGAACCCTAAATCGGTATAAAAACTACTGGCATCCGACCCATCAAGGGTATAACTTGCCAGAGGTAATAGAGGTGCCGGCAGTACCCCCTGCAGAAACGCCAGAACTGCCTACCAGTAAGGATTCTGAAGAAAAAACCCCACCCCCCCTAAATCAGGCAGAAAACCAGCCGGAAGAAAAAACGCTGGAACCGTCTACCGGTAAGGATTCTGAAGAAAAAACCCTACCCCCCCGCTATATGAAGGTTTATAGGTTGGATCCGGATCGCATTGCCAGTGGGCTGGTATCAAAGCGGGTTAGTAGTTCTAGGGGGACTAGTCCTCGACTGGAGTCGATAGAGGGGGGAGTTTCAGTTTTGCTTTGTCGAGGTTGTCGTCATTCCCACCATCCTCAAATTCTTTATGTAAAACCTCTTCATGGGGCTGAGAACTGGATTGGTGGGATAGCTGTTTCTGCTTCCTTTCTTGAGCCTTTACCGGATGGTTGAGTTTCCTTGTCTTTTAGATTGGATTAGCTCTGCTTGTATTTCTCCTGCAAGCTTTTGACTGTTTTTATTTGTCCTGCAATTAATCTTTGTGCCCTTACTTGCTTTGCCTGTTCCAGATAATCTTTTTTGAATGGTTTTGGTAATTCGTCCCAATTGCGGATCATTACATCAACCAATACTTCATAGGGTAACTTTGTTTCCTCTCGTAGTTGTTTTAGTTTTGTTGCCGCTTCTGGAGAAAGTCTCATTGCTACTTTTTTGAAATCTTGCTCTCTGAAATCTTGTTTTTGGAAGGCGAGATTTTCTTCTGGTTTTTTTATCTCTTTTTTGGATTGATCTGATAATTCTAGCCTTGACTCTTTCTCTCTTTCTGAATCTGGCGTTAGCAATTCTTCTTTTACAAAATCTTGTTTTTGCTCCGATGCCGTTTCTGGCTTTGGCTTGGATTGATTGCTCTCCTCTGTTTTTCCAGGGGGAAAGAAATTCGTTTGAATGTTGATCGGGCCAGTGGGCAATTTCTTCTTATTTTTGGGTTCGTTATTGTCCATGGTTTATTTCTTTAAATAGGTGAGCTATTACTTCTGTGTAAGCCAAAGCAAGGTTTGTTTCTCCTACTTCTTGCAATGACCAACCGGCATGATTTGTTTGTTGGACGATGGTACTTTGCCGAATTGAACTAAAGATTGGCAAGTTGGGTAGAGCTTCCGTTAGGGCCGCTAGGGCCGCCTTTGACATACGAGTTTGGTTTACCCCTGACCATTGATCTCGGATGGGGATAATGCCCAGAATTTTGGGCACAGAAAATTCAATGTCACCTAACTCTTTAACCAAAACTAGAGTATTTGCAGCTCCCACTACTCCTTTGTTGGTGCATTCTGTGGGGATAAGTAGAAAATCTGCCGCGAGGATGGCGTTATAGGTTAATAGACCCTTGGCTGGGGGAGAATCAATGACAATAAATTCGTAAGCATTAAGGATTGGTTTTAATGCCCGTTTAAGAAATAATTCCCGACCAGGAGAGGGGGCAATTATTTCCGCTGCCCTGGCGAGACTGTAATCCGCTGGGGCGATCGCCAACATGCCTTCTCTATTTTCATTCCGGGGTTCCTTGATAATCTCCGCTAGGGGATGGCCCTCATTGCCCGGTAAAAGACTTTCTGCCACCGTTGCTTCTTCGGATAAATCCGTCCAGCCCAACCACTGGGATAGATTGCCTTGGGGGTCTAAATCGATCGCCAAGGTTTTTCCCCGTCGAGCAAGCATGGTGGCCAGGTTGAGACAGGTGGTGGTTTTGCCCGAGCCCCCTGATAGGCAACTCACCGCGATGACCGTTGCTGGTTTTCTGAAATCTGGCATCGTGTAAAAACAAGATTCTGGCGAATGTAAAACAAGATTTAGCTAATGCTGGTTTTTGTTTGGAACTCTTGTTGCTACTACGATTGTAACGGACTAAAGGTAATTATTGGTTTTCTTATTCATGGTTTTGTAAAAACAAGATTTATTAAATTCTAGTTTTATCTGAATCTTGTTGTCCCTGGCAGATCTTAATCAGGCTCTCAAAAAGGCGATCGCCGGCGGCCATCAATCGCAGGGAAGGATTTTCCTCAAATTGTTGGGGGTCAAAGGTCACGACATAGTTTTTGCCTTTCCAGGTCAATTGCCAGTGTTGTCCCACTTCATTGAATTCTCTATTTTGAGTCATAGGCATAAATTGCACCCCGGCCTGTTGTAAAGCAGGGGAAGACGTAAACCATTTTTCCAAATCTTTCTTGGTCACAGGGGAAGGGGGTCTGGGCTGGCGAATACTGGCGATATCTGCCTCCACATCTAATGTCACCATCTCGTCCAACGTGACCTGGAGGGGGGGCGTTTCCAAATCATGGTCAAAATCGGCAAAGAGCACGTCTTCCTCCTCAGGGTCAGCACTCATGGTTGCCTGTTCAATTAAAATTGGGACTTTTGCCAAAATGGGTTGTAGACTCCCCACCACAGAAGAAAAGGATTGGATTCGAGATCTTAACCGCTGATAAACCTTTGCTTCGACTGTCCCATCGTAGTAAAAATTGTGAATGATCACCGTGGGAAAAACTTGTCCAATGCGGTCAATGCGTCCAATCCTTTGTTCAACCCGCATCGGATTCCAAGGCATATCGTAATTAATCAAAACCCCACAGGTTTGTAAATTTAGTCCCTCACTGGCGGATTCGGTGCAAAGCAACACCTTGATGTCCCCTTGGCGAAACTCCCGTTTAATCTGTTCTTTTGGGACAACCTGCCAAGTTCCCTCCCCTAGTTTTTCGCCCCCTCGCCCGGAATAACAAGCAATTTGACTGCTGTAAAGATGGCGTAATTCGTCCCGCAGGAAATCCATCGTGTCGGTGTATTGGGTAAAAATAATGGCGCTGTCTTGCTGTTGAAAGGTTTGGCGTAAAACCTTGAGGAGGTGGGAAAACTTGCTATCTTCCCCGGTGTTCTCAAATTGCCGTAATAGGTCTTCTAGGTATTCAATTTCTTGGGGATGGACGGGTTCAAAAAATTTTTCTAAGCCATCAATCACCGCATCCTCTTGATCTTCCAATTCATACAAATCGTCATCGGTTAAACCACTGCCCTGTTGGGTTGTCAGGGCCTCAAGGCGACGGCGCAGGGATTCCCCCATGGCAAAAAAGGAACTAGTCAAGCGTTTGCGATACAGGGTCATCAAAAACCCTAGGGCCTTACGGTTTTCCTTTTGGGCAAGGCGATAAAAATCCCGCACATATTCACTTACTTGGCGGTAGAGTTCCGCTTCCCGGTGTGGTTCTAAGGCGATCGCCTGGTCTTGAACATCTCTTTGGGGAATGTCCCGGTCCAATAAACCCCGGCGATAATATTCCCGCAGGGTATTGCGGGTATGGCGAAACATCTTTTCCTTGAGAGGAGTATGGAGGCTGAGAAAAGCACGGGAATGGTCTAAAAAGGACTGATCTGTTAGGTACTGCCGCAGGTTAATCGTTGGGGATTTCCCTCGCCAAAAATCCTCCAGGCGATCGCCTAATAGTCGATCACTCTCCCGTAAACGGTTTTGAAAACGGGGACAGAGTTCGCCGCCAAACTGAAAATAATCCCTTGTCATCAATTGCCAAAACTTCAGCAAATTTTCATGGGGAGCATTGCCTAGGGTGGCAAAATATTCGCAAAAGCGATCGCCATCAGCCCAACGACCCCCTAACCCCAATACCGCCAACAAGTCAAAAACCTCAATGGGGTCAATCTGCATGGGAGTAGCCGACAGCAAAATTAAACTACGAGTGCGGTCTTTCAATTGTTGAAGTAATTGCAAGAGGCGATTGGGGGTATCTTTGCGCTGTTGGGGCGCTTTGCGGCGGGCATGGTGAGCTTCGTCCACTACTACAACATCCCAAACATCGGCCGCCAATAATTCCTCCATCCTTTCCTGACGGCGGACCAGGTGGCTTGATGCCAAAATTAAATCCTGGCCATTCCAAGGATTGTCCAATGGCTGGCAGGTTTCTCCATAGGGGTCGCTTAACTGTCCCTTGCTGTAGCTCCAAAAATGGAGATTAAATTTTTCCTGCATTTCACTATGCCACTGGGGTTGAACACTGGCGGGGGCCAAAATCAAAATCCGTTTGGCTTTTTGGGAGACAGTTAGGTACTTAAGAATTAGTCCCGTTTCAATGGTTTTGCCCAACCCAACCTCATCAGCGACCAAAAAGCTGGCCGGAAAGTCTTGCACCACCCGGCGTAGAATTTTGATTTGATGGGGCCAAGGGTTAATGGGGATAGAGTCCAGACAGTAGCTTAAACAACCCTCATTGGTCGGTAGATCTTGCCATTTCTGCAACATTTCTTGTTCCAAAGCTGCCGCCGCTGGGTCAAAAGCAGTTGCCACCGAAATCGGCTGTGTTAGTTCCACGTTAGGTAGTGGTCGGGTATCGCCTTCTTTGTCAGGATTCCAATCGGGTTGAGAGGGGGGCAGATAACGCAAAAGCTTCTCTCTAATGGCATCAGGAATGGCAAAACTTTTCACCCGTGGCATTTGATTTGTCCAAAGTTGCTCGAACCGGACAACTTCGCTTTGCACCTTTGCTAATTCCCGATCGCCTTCCCAGGAGCAATTCACTTGGAACGATTCAATATTGCCTTTCCAACCGCTGGGGGACTCATTGCCAGAGCCATTTGTACTTAATTGGTTTCCTGTCGCATCGGTGAAAATGCAAACTTTTTCATGGAAAATATGATTAAAATCTAGGGTTTCTGCTAGTAGTTGTGGATCGCCATTTTGCTTGAGGGGAATGGCAATGCGAATATCCAAACGCTCACTTTCAATCAGCCAACTAAGGATTTCAAAATGGTGCAGTTGGGCAAAATTTTGAGGAGGAGTTAAAGCTGAATCTAGTCTTTGGATCACAGCTTCCCTTAGCTCATATCCTTGTCTAATGGCTTTTACATCTTGGGCATTGAGTTGACAACCTAGGATCAGACGAATTCTCCCATCTTGATTGAGCATCGTCCCTAATCCTCCCGCTACATAACTGAGGATTGCACTGCTAAAAAAGCCCGACTTCCGATCATATTGAATAGAGCGTTGTAGAGCTGGAATATAAAAATCAACGATAGGATTGTCTTGATCGCTACCGTAGCTAATTTTCCAAGGGTAGTCCGGAAGTTGATCAGACATTCTATATATCAGTACATTATCAGTTGTTTTAATTTTTTAAACCAGATTCAAGATTGGCTTGGGGTTCTAAATCGATCTCCAAGGTTTTTCCCTGTCGAGCAATTATAGTGGGCAGGTTAAGACAAGTGGTGATTTTGCTTGATTGATCCCCCTCATAGGCAACTTGCTGCAATAAGCGTTACTGGTTTTCTGAAATCTGGTTTTATGTAAAAACAAGATTCTGGCAAAAGAAAAACAAGGTTTAGCTAATGCTGGTTTCTAGTGAGGATCATGAAAAGATCCTAACTTTAATGGATTAAAGGCAATAAGCGTTGCTGGGTTTCCGAAATCTGGCATTGTGCAAAAACAAGATTCTGGCAAAAGAAAAACAAGATTTGGCTAATGCTGATTTCTAGTGGGAGTCTGACAAAAAGGCGATCATGTCCAGGTATTTGTCCCCCAGCACGGAAAAGATTTTTTCTTCTAAAGCATCTATTTCTTTGGCTGACGGCGATCGGTTGTGCATTATGTTGTCTCCAGATGTGTGGTTAATTCTGCCAAAAAAGGGGGGGCATCCCGACCCCATAGAATCGAGTTAACTCCCTTTTTTTGTTAACTTTGGTTCTTCTGTATTTACTTTTTTCTCCTTCAAATACTTCGGGAAGAAAGGTGCTGATGTCGTAATTCGATCAACTTCCAAACCAGAGTCACCAAGCCTTGCCAACACACGAATAAATTTGGATTCGGGATTGATTTCCCCCTCCATGCTCAGTGTAAAGAAATTAAAATTCTCTGTGACGAAGGGATAATTCCTTGCCACTAAAAGATTGAATTTGCTTTCCTCCTCATTTTGTTTTGGCATCCCGGCCAGGACAATAACTTCCTGTTCGTGAACCTGGGAAACCTTTAAAACGTGGATCTGAGTCCCGTTATGACTAATCCACCCCTTGATTCCAATGGTCTGCCCCAGTTGCTCAAATAGTATTTGTTGTTCGTACTTGGGGTTAGCTTTTAATTTGATGGTTGTGTGGGAAGTCTGTAGGTGGATGAATCCATCAATATTCACCACAATCCCGTTAAGAGTGGCGAT
>CAVPII010000010.1:0-29863 GCA_963704945.1 uncultured cyanobacterium
TAGGGTACATCTCAGTTCTGCATGAGTATTTATACTCAAGATTATTAATATTTAGGTAAGGTATGGTGGTGTGGTTGAGCACTGAGGTTTAAAAATGGATATTGAAACCAAAAAGAAACTAATCTATCATAGTCGATGTATGGCTGAAATCCTTCATGCAGAAGCAGAGAAGGAGTCGATAAAGGATTTAGAGGGTATTGAAAAAACAGTAAGGGCTTTGACCCAAGAATACGTAACTCCCGAATTAGGGATTTTTTTATCCAAAAAGAGAGTGGAACAAAAGCTGGACGAAAAAAGCGAGTAAAAAGTATCATAGGTGAATTAGAAATAACGGACAAACAAGGGGAAAAACTAGGTTTAGAAAAGGAAAAGCGTCAGAGTCCATATTTACAAAAATGTTGTTTATTGTTGAGCGCAAATGAATCCTATGCAAGGGCGGAAGAAGATATTGCTACTTTGACAGGAATTGAAATATCCCACAGCACCCAACAAAGACTAGTTCATCGAATAAATTGAAAAGAAGCTATGCTGCAAAAACCGAACGAAGAAATGAGTCTGGATGGAGGAATGATCAGATTGAGAACAGAGGAAGGAAAACCCTGCAAATGGAAAGAATATAAGGGATTAAATGTTCATGGACAAGCAAAAGTAGCCTATTTTAAGGATAACGAAAGTCTATGTAATTGGGTAAACTCTCAGCCATTGGCAGAGAAAGTAGGATGTTTAGGGGACGGTCATGATGGAGTTTGGAGTATATTTGCTCGAATAGGAACTACTGAACAAAGAGAGGAAATATTAGACTGGTATCATTTAATGGAAAATGCTCACAAAATGACAGCATCGAGTAATAATTTGAAAATAATAGAGGCATTTTTATGGCGAGGAAAAGCAATGGAAGCGAAAAAATATATTCAGGGGGCAAAAATAATTAACTCTGTGGACTTTATTCGTTACCTGGAAAATCATCAGCATAGAATCATTGACTATCAAGCTAGACAAGAAACTGGGGCATCTGTTGGTTCGGGGGCAGTAGAATCACTCATTAAACAAATTGCCTCACGAGTAAAAATATAGCAGAGAGCGAGATGGTTAGGACAAATCTCTCAATGCTGTATTCAATGCAGAAATAAGCGATTCTCCATCACTCATTAGTTGCGCGACATAAAGTTTGAGTCTTGCCCAGAACTTTTCAATTTTGTTCAAGTCTGGTGAATAGGTTGGCAAAAATATGACTTCACACCCAGCTTTTGCCAGCAACTCTCTTATTCTTTCTTTTGGATGGAAGCTTGCATTGTCCATGATTAATATTTGACCTGGTATTAACTCTGGCAATAACATTTTTTCTATCCAGTCGCATACGACTTTAGCGTTGCAGTATCCTTCAAATATCATTGGTGCTATCGTCATCCCATTCCACCAACAACTTATTATACTTACCCTCTCGGTTTGATGACCTAATTTAGTCGCCTTAAATCTCTCTGATTTGTGGCAGTAGCCATAGGGGTAGTCTAGGGTATCATCTAGACCAGCTTGATCCATATAAATCAACCTTTCTAGCGCATATTGCTTGATTTCATCTTCAAAGGCTTTTCTTGCTTGTTCGTCTTTTTCCCTGTAAGTGTAAGTTTTTTTTTCCTAGTAAAATCTATTTTCTTTAGAGCTTTGCCTATTCTTGCAGGACTAACCGACTCCGGCCATTTTTCTGCCATTTGTTTTTGCGTTAAATGACCATTTTCCTTAGCAAATTCTTTAAATTTGTCCAAGTCATCTATTTTTGGTTGTGGACCACGATGATAATCTGTGACTGGGGCTAGACTTCCCGTCTGCTTCTTTTTTTTAATCCATAGGTCTAAGGTGTTACGACTAATGTTTAGTGTGCGACAGATATAGCTTTTTTTCTCCCCTTTTTCTACTGCATTTACTGCTTTTTCTCTGAGATCAGTACTATAAGGAGCTGGCATGGCTTTTTTCCTCGCTTATCTTTCTCCATTATGTCCTAACCTACACGATTTTTGCTATAGCAGGAGCGCAATGGGAAGCCAAAAATGTTCCGAAAATGTTAAAACATCGCTGTGCGTACCTCAATGGAGTACTAAATTAAGCTTATAGTTAAAAATAACTGACTGCAAAACTGAGATGCACCCTTTATCTCGGCAGACATATCATCACTGTCTTGCACGTTCTAGTCCTCACATATAGTTATTTCAATTATGTTTGAGACTGTGCATTCCTTTATTGATAAGCTTTTCGGCTACCTCAACTGTCTCAGTCTTACTCGAAATGACTATACTTAAATGAGTTACCGATCTTTTTTATATTGATAAACAGCTGCCTCAAAATCTTTACCAATGGCGTCAAAATCAGAACGGATGGCACGAGAATCTATTATGTCAGGACGACGGGACAATAAATATGAACTTCTCAAATGTCTTGAGGCCGAAATATATTTTTGACCAATAGGTGAAGTAACAAAGTAGACCCCTGGGATGTCGAGTGTCCGTGCCAGTCCATTCAAAAACGATTTGTTGATGACGTGTACCATTGTGACCTCCTGTGGGAGACCATCATAACACTTAGTATTTTCTCCTTCAATATTTCAGATGACTGCCAACAGATGGTCTACTTAATTAGCGCAGGCTACACAACCCTCACTAGAATCCTTAAAGTCATCTTTTTGGACAGTGCGGATGTAGTAGATAGCTTTGCAACCCTCTTCCCAGGCCATGACTAAAGTGTCAAAAATATCCTTAGCATTAAGGCTTCTTTCCGGTTCTTCGGGGAAGTAAACCCCGGCATTGAGGTTAAACAACAATTCCATGGAAATCCCGGTATCTATCCATTGTTGGATGGTAGCTACGGTTTTAACAACTTTGCGTTGATCCATGGTTTTATTTTCGGGGTAGAACCAGAAACAATTACCAATAAAGGGGGGAGCGATGGGAACGGTGCCTTTAGCCCATTTGTCGTAGAAGAAACGGCTATAAACCGGCAGAATACTAGCGGTACAACCCTGCACCAAGGAGGAAGAAGTATTGGGGGCGATCGCCGTAATGTGGGAGTTACGAATACCGTAGGTTTGAATATCATCGGCTAACTTTTCCCAGCGTTCTGGCTTGGCCGCATTTTGCTGGAACCAGGAAACGGGTTTGGAGCCGATCAGTAAACCCCTTTGCCAATCGCTACCGGGAAAAGCGGGGTAAGCTCCCCGTTCTTTGGCTAGTTCCATAGAGGATTGGGTACACCAATAACCAATTTCCTCAAACAAACGACTGATGTCGGGCAGTTGATCGTAATTCAAACGACGTTTAGCTAACCAATCCGCCAATCCCATGGTTCCCACCCCAATGGTGCGGTACTTATTGTTGTGACTTTGGGCATCAGCAAAGGGGGGATAGGTTAGCTCGATGGTGTTATCCAGCATCCGTACGGCAATTTGACTAACGGCGGGAATGTCCTGCAAGTCCAAATTAGCCAAGTTTAAACTGACTAAATTACAGCAGTGGGCATCTTGGCCAGGGGTGACATTGCTAAAGGATTCTGTGCATAAATTTACACCGGGGATATAACCAGCATGTTTGTTGGGATTAGCGTTATTAATGGTGTCTTTAAAGGACAAATAGGGCATGCCCGTTTCCACCTGGGTACGCATTACTTGTTTGAATAATTCCCGAGCATTAATGCGTTTATAAAGGGTGATTTTTTTGTCTAGTTCTGCTTCAATTTGTTGATAAGCTTCTTCAAATTTTTCACCCCACAATTCCGCTAAGGGAATGCCCAAATTCTTTTGGACTTCATAGGGATCCACCAAAGTCCATTCTTCTTTATTCACCACCCGCCGCATAAACTCATCGGGCAAAATTAGTTGGGGGAAAATATCGTAGGCTTTACGCCGTTGATCACCATTTTCCGCTTGCATTTCCAGAAATTCCGGCACATCCAAATGCCAAATATCTAGGCCCACTGTCACAGCTCCGGCCCGACGACCTCCCTGGTTAACGGCGATCGCCGTGTCGTTGAGTAATTTAATCCACGGAATAACCCCCCCCGAAGCGTTGGACTTTTGCATGACCCAACTGCCCGTGGCCCGAATGCGGGAAACGTTAACCCCCACGCCCCCACCATTTTTAGAAATCCGAGCGGCATTGGTAATTTCCCCAAAAATGCTTTCTAAGTTATCTTCCATGGCCACAATGAAGCAGGAAGTTAGGGAGCCACCGGGTACCCGCAAATTGGCCAAGATGGGGGTAGCTAGAGAAACCCGTCGGGCGGCGATCGCCTCATAGAATCTCCGGGCCCACTGTAAACGGCGATCGGGAGTTTCCACTGAGGCCAACAGTAGGGCACAGGTCAACAACGCTTCCTGGGGCAATTCATCCGGCAATAGGTAACGGCTAGTCAGCAAAACCGCCCCGGCATAATCGTAATCCGTATCCCAATCAGAATTAATCCAACAGCCGGCTTCTTTCAACTCCGCTTCGCTATAGGTCAGTATCCGGGAGTCATATTCCCCTGCTGCAACCTTGGTTTCCACCGTCCGGAGATATTGTCCATATTGGTAACCCCGGCTCACCAGGGTGTCTTTCCAGAGACTCCAAATATGCAAGCGCCCCGCCACGTAACGCCAGTCGGGTTCATTTGGACTACACATTTCCAAAGCACAGCTAATCAGATTATCCTGAATTTCTCTTGTACTAATTCCCTCCCGGAGCCTGGTGGTCAACCCCGCCTCCAATGCAATGGAATTTACCTCCAAGCCGATGCAGGCCCAGTCCACCACCGCCCGAATTTTACCGATGTTGAGATGGGCAGAGGAGCCATCTCTTCGGATCACTTGTATGCGATGACCCGGGGGAGAACTATGGTTAGCAAGACTATTAGCTTCGGCGGTGGAGATAAGCTGGGGAGCGCTGGTTAGGGTTGGGTGCATGGAACGACTAACGGGTGGAATTGGCTAGACTAATGGATATTTCCCTAGTAGTCAAGGGTTGCGGAGTAAATGGCACCAGGGAATCTAAACCATAGATGTGGTGTGTCCAATGTAAATCTTACTCCAGATATGGCACTTAATCATAGGCGTAAGAGTAGGGTAGTGTATTGCTAAATTTGTTACAAACTAGGAATAATCCAGTTTCAAATTTCTGAAATTACTCTGGGGTGAGCTGTTGCCCCAATGACAATTTTTGTTAAGATCAAAATTCTTTCCCCTACAGTTCTTTTTCGCAAAAAATATGTTTGCTCTACCTATCCTGGCCATTGCTGGTACCTTCCCCACTTACTTTGTGGCGGTGTATGTGGTGGGACTGGTGGCGGCGGTGTCCATTGGTTTATTGGCTTGGTACAATTCCAAGCGACCAGTGGGCTGGGAAAGGTCAAAAAGACCGAGTTTTATTCCTAAAATTAACACAGGGAAAGATTCCGAGCCCCCCCAATTCAAGCCAACGGCAACGACATCCGAAGAAGAATCCGGATCGTCCGATGAAAATCCTTGAACATCTTGTCATTAGATGACTATGCCCAGCCCACTGTCAAAAGGGCAAACTCTTTAAGTAGATCTAATCTCAATGCAAACCACCATAAGTAAGCGGTGAACATCGAAATCGGTGTAGGTTTTAGTCACAGAGTTATAGAGATTGATGACTAAGTGGTTAATTGGATTCGCCTCAAAGGATTAGTCAAAGCCGGTTATGGGGTTGCCTCTGGTCAATCGGGGGATCCACGATTCCCCAGCGGTACGCTTGCTATGCAAAAACCCTCCTTTCAACAGCGGGGATTGAATTTAGACGGCTATTATCTGGGAACGATTAACCTGAGTATTGCTCCCCTTCAATATGAGATGAAACAGGCAAAATATACTTTCAGAAAGGTTAAATGGTCAGCGAGTGAACCTGCGGAGGATTTTTCTTTTTTTGATTGTCGCCTTGTTGGGCGTGACGGATTCATTTCTGGTTATGTCTACTACCCCCATCCCGAAACAAAGCCTGAACATTTTCAATCACCTGACATTTTAGAAATTATTAGCAGTTTTGTTCCAAACTTACGTTATGGCAATGACCTTATTATCGAGATCAATCCTGATCAGATCAAGATTTATTAGATACTATTTGACGAACAAGAAGTAATATTATGTACGCAGTAAATTTAAGGTAGGTTAAACCCTAACTGCCCATTGTGACAATTGAGAAAATGTAAAATAGCAGACTCGCAATTAAAAGAATTTTTTAAAAAAGTAACCTTTCCAATCCAAAGGCGATCGCCGGTAGTCGGGCATCAGATTTCGGGGGAGTCAAAGAGAGAAGAAAGAAAATAATTTTAAAATCATATTTTCAAAGTAGCTTTTGATATTTGTTAGGGATGAATAACCACAGGGGTTTCCACCTCCGACCAGTTAAACAACCACTTGGCATGATCAACCGCTAGATTAATGCAACCATGGCTAACGGGCGTACCAAAATTTCTATGCCAGTAAGCTCCATGAATTGCGTAGCCGCCACTGTAATATTGAGCATAGGGAACATCATCAATATCGTAATCTTCCCCTCTCATACGATCAATCCTTCGTTTACTTTGAATAGCAAATATGCCTGGAATTGTCGGGGTACCCTTCTTGCCCGTAGAAATAATAACGGCATAGACGGGCTTGCTTCCTTCCCAAGCAATTAGACGTTGTGTCGAGAGATTAACTTCAATCCACCGTTCCCCAGATTTTTTGAGGATGGCCATTTTTTGATTGAGGGTATCTTGGTAGGTTTGGGCGACAACAACGGGGATGAATAAATTAACTGCAACTACTTCCGTGGCCAAAATCCCTGCCACAATCAACCAACTTCCCCCCCATCGGACAAGGGGCGATAACATGGACAATAATCCTACTACTGATGCGTTCTTACTGCCATTTTAAGCGATTTTTTATAAAACCGTCTAAAAATAGGGATAAAAAAACTAACTTTTTGTAAACGGCGATCGCCAACTCTCATTCCAATCACTATTTCGTGGATCTCGGAAATAAATTTTGACTTTGATCGATAAAACACTGACTAGGAAATAATTTTAAGATTTTTGGACTGGAATAAGTAAGTTTGAAATTTTTTATTAAATACAAAGCCTAAAAGCCTTGCTTTTAAAGACTTTTTGAGACCAAAATAATAATTATTTACTAAAAGTGACGCAAGATAGTTATCCGTGCAAATATTGCGAACTATTGTATGCAAATCGAGTAGTCAAGGCAAAGAGATAGATGAATATCGATGGGTTTCCACAACATCAGCCCCAGTCATAGAATTTTTCAATGGATTAAATTGACTAATTGGTTTGGCAATTTTTTATAAGCAAAGCTGATTGATGCATTTAGATATTGACATTTTACAGAATCCTATGCTGGCAGCACCATAGAAGACAGCAGCGAACTTACTTGAAAAAACACAAAGTTTTCTATGGTTACCCTAGTTAATGTACCGACGTCTGCTGCTGTCCAGCCTCGCTTAACAGTCCAAACAGCGGACATTGCAGCCAATACAACAGCGATTCGTTGTCTCGATTGGGATCGTGAACGCTTCGATATTGAGTTTGAGTTGAACCATGGCACCACCTATAACTCATTTTTAATTCAAGGGGAAAAAACGGCCCTCATTGATACTTCCCATCGCAAGTTTGAGGTCAGCTACTTGCAACAGTTGCAGGATTTAATTGACCTGAAGAGCCTCGACTACTTGATTGTTAATCACACGGAACCCGACCACAGTGGGTTGATTCCAGAACTCCTAGACCTGGCTCCCCAGGTGACAGTAGTTGGTTCCAAGGTAGCAATCCAATTTCTCGAAAAGCTGGTGCATCGACCTTTTGAGTCACGGATTGTGAAAAGCGGTCACAGTCTCGATTTGGGCAGGGCCATGAATTGCAATTTATTTCAGCCCCTAACTTGCATTGGCCCGACACGATTTTGACCTACGACTCCGGTACCCAGGTGCTCTACACCTGTGACGTTTTCGGCATGCATTATTGTGATGATTCACTTCTGGATGAAACACTGCAACGGCTCGAACCTGATTTTCAATATTATTACAATTGCCTGATGGGGCTTAATGCCCGCTCGGTGCTGATGGCACTGAAACGCATTGCTCCCTTGAATGTTGCTCTAGTGGCAACGGGCCATGGGCCACTGTTGCAACATCATATTTCCCACTGGATCGGACAGTACGATACCTGGAGCCAAAACCAGGTCAAAGCCGAAACCTTTGTGGCCTTGTTTTATATGGATGGGTACGGGGTGAGCGATCGCCTGGTGCGGGCCATTGCCGATGGCATCAGTAAAACGGGGGTGGCGATCGAGTTGGTCGATCTAAGTGTGGCGGATACCCATGAAGTCCGCACCCTGACCCAATGTGCGGCAGGTTTGGTTCTTGGTATGCCTCCCCAGTCTTCTAAATCAACGACATTGCACCCCTTGCTCAGCACAATTTTGGCCGCCGTACATCCCAAACAGGCGATCGGTCTCTTTGAGACAGGGGGAGGTAAAGATGAGCCAATTTACCCCCTCCGCAATCGTTTCCAGGAATTAGGTTTGCTGGAGGCCTTTGAGCCAATTTTGCTCAAGACGGAACCAACGGCGGCCATCGATCAGCTTTGCCGTGAGGCGGGCACCGATCTGGGTCAGTATCTTACCCAGAGTCAATCTCCACCAGCAGATACAGCCCTCGATCCAGACCTCAACCAGGCGATCGGTCGCCTTAGCACTGGGCTCTATATTTTGACAGCCCAAAAGGGAGATGTACGGAGCGCCATGTTGGCCTCCTGGGTGATTCAGGGTAGCTTTGAACCCCTCGGCATTGTGATTGCTGTGGCCAAAGATCGGGCGATCGAGTCATTGTTGCACCCTGGCGACACCTTTGTGCTCAATGTACTAGAAGAAGACAAGTATCAAAGTCTCATGCGGCATTTCCTCTTGCGCTTTCCCCCAGGGGCTGATCGCTTTGCAGGAGTTAACACCTATCCAGCCCAGAACGGCTCTCCCATTTTATTGGAAACGCTGGCCTATTTGGAGTGCGAAGTCAGCTCGCGTCTTGATGGTGGTGACCATTGGTTGGTGTACAACACCGTACAAACCGGTCGGGTTGCCAAATTGAATGCACTGACTGCCACCCACCACCGCAAACTGGGCAACCACTACTAAGTTCATCTTCACTTGGGATTTTCTCATGCAACTCCTCTCAAGCAATTCGGAAGCAAAGCCTTCTTTCCCCCTGTCCGGTCGCGCCCTTGTTGTCCGTCTACTGGAAACAGTGCAAGACTTTATCGTCATTTCACTTTGTGTCGGCTTATTTAGCTTCATGGTGATGCAATTGCGGGAAATGTTCGTGTCTCTTTTTCCCCCACTGGATTTTCCCCGGGTCACCGCCGATATTTTATTTCTGCTGATTTTAGTGGAGCTATTTCGGCTGCTGATTATTTACTTGCAAGAACACCGGGTTTCCATCGGAGTTGCTGTGGAAGTCTCAATTGTTTCAGTCCTACGGGAAATTATTGTGCGGGGTGTTCTAGAAGTGCCCTGGGAGCAAGTATTGGCCGCCTGTTCATTTTTACTCATTCTTGGTGGTTTGCTAGTGGTGCGGGTCTGGCTACCGCCCACTTTTGAAGGAGTGGATCCTGAACGGGAAATCTCTCGCCGTCATCAAGTCCGTAAGTCTGGTAAAGCTTAGCCATTAATCTGATCACCGATCACCCCCGCTCCACGCCATCTTAATCTGAGGTTAAACCCATGATTTCTCAAATTAACGATCCCTCACAAGCTTTAGACACCCCATTACAGTCAATCTCCGTTGCCCCCCTTCCTCGGGATATTCAGGTTGCAGAGATTGCCCCTCAAACCCAGGTGTTACGGTCTCGCCTCTGGGATCGGCTCAAATTCGAGGTGGAATATGGCCGCCGTCGGGGTACCACCTCTAATTCCTATCTGATTCAGGGCGATTACACGGCACTGATTGATCCCCCGGGGGAGTCATTTTGCGATCTGTATCTATCGGAATTGCCAAACTATTTAGATTTAGCCCAGCTTGACTACATCATCACTAGCCATGTTAATCCCAATCGCATGGTTACCCTGGAGAAATTACTGGGCCGGGCACCAAAGGCCAAGCTTGTTTGTTCTCGCCCCGCAGTGAAAGTGCTTAAAGCCACCTTTCCCCATTGGGAACAACGATTCCAAACTGTGCGCTCCCAGGACATCCTCGATTTGGGTCAGGGCCATGTGCTGCAGTTGATGACCGTACCGACCCCCCGCTGGCCCGATGGTTTGTGTACCTACGATTTGGCTACCCAAATCCTTTTCAGTGACAAATTGTTTGGCACCCACGTTTGTGGCGATGCAATTTTTGATGAAGACTGGCGACAATTGAGTCGCGATCGCCGTTTTTATTTTGATTGTTTGCATGCCCCCCAAACCAAGCAGGTCGAAACGGCACTGGATCAGTTTGATTCCTTAAACCTGAAGACGATCGCCCCGGGCCATGGCCCCCTGGTTCGTTTTAGCCTCAGTCGTCTGTACGGTGATTATCGCCAATGGTGTCAGCAACAACCCCGCCAGACCCTTAAAGTGGCATTGATCTATGCTTCTGCCTATGGCAATACGGCCACCATGGCCCAGGCGATCGCCCAGGGATTGATTAAGGCCGGTGTCGCCGTCGAAACCATTAACTGTGAGCTAGCGGAAGCGAGTGAAATTGCCCAGGTGATTCAAGCCTGTGACGGGTTTATTATCGGTTCTCCCACCCTAGGGAACCATGCCCCCCTACAAATCCAAACGGCATTGGGCATTGTTTTATCCTCCGCAACCAAAACCAAACTGGCTGGGGTCTTTGGTTCCTATGGCTGGAGTGGTGAAGCCATTGATTTAATTGAAACGAAATTAAAAGATGGGGGCTATCGCTTCGGCTTTGAAACGATTCGTATCCAATTCAGCCCTAGTCCCGATGCCTTGGATGCTTGCACAACCTCTGGCGCAAATTTCGCCCGACAACTTCGCACCCGCAAGCGGCAGAGGGTTGCCCGTCAGGCCACCACAGAAACCCAGGCTGATCGAACCCAGCAAGCGGTGGGACGTATTATTGGCTCCATTGGTGTGGTCACCACCCAAGCGACCGGCCGACATCAAGGTATTTTAGCTTCCTGGGTTTCCCAAGCCAGTTTCAGTCCCCCCGGCATTATGCTGGCGATTCCGACTCAATTCGATGCCTACGGTTTAGCCAAGCAAAATCAGGCCTTTGTGCTCAATCTCTTGCAAGAGGGGCGGAGTGTACGGCGTCATTTTGACCCCCAACCTCTTCCCGAAGATGGGGATAGCCCCTTCACCCTGTTGGAACATTATTCGGCCCAGAATGGTTGCCTGATTTTAGCAGAAGCATTAGCCTATCTCGAATGCCGAGTTCAATCCTGGTCAGATACCGGCGATCATGTTCTGATTTACGCAACGGTTCAGGCCGGACAGGTCTTACAATCCAACGGCATCACCGCCATGCGGCATCGTAAATCGGGGGGACAGTATTAGGCTGTCGATTCCAAAAAAAACACGACGAAAGTCACCAAAACCCTTGAGAAAAGTACCAATAAAATTTGGACAATTCAGGTTTACGGTGGCGATCGCCGTCTTCTCTACTGTAAGCAAGAGGGAGATTTGATGGCTCTCTGGGAATCGGGGTGAAAACAGCTTCAAATTGAGCAGAGCACTGTCTACCATCAAACCGTCATCCCTTGAGAGTTGTCTATCTTTAGACGTCATAAATTCGGGCTTCAGAGCCTGTTTTAAAAGTTATGATCTGCCCCCTAAATCCCCCAAACTTGGGGGACTTTGAAGACTTTCCCCCCAGAATTGGGGGGCCAGGGGGGCTTTTCAAACACGTTCTCAGGGGCGCTGGGATTCTCCAGGCAGTAATGGGTAAATAAATCTCTGGGGGACAATAAACCGGGTAGTCCTCCTCCCTGAATCTTACAAAAGTTATTTTTATTCAGCTCGTTTCAAAACGGCGATCGCCGGCTCTTTACGGTGTATTGTAGCCAGAGTAAAACGATTACCTAGGGCGTAACTCTTCCACCGTAGGTGCGTAAAAAATCCGACAATTGCCCCCAATTAACATAAATTTGTAAGCATCACCAAAGAAATTGCATAAAATTTAGTCAATCTCGTAAACATTTCTCCCCGTCACTGAAATATTCTCCCCATTACCTTTTATGGCTTCTATGCTTACTTTGCCGAAAACTTTGACCCGTTGGTTCTGGTCTGCTTGTTTTGGGGGACTAACGGCGATCGCCGTTCAATTGCCCGGTAAAGCCGCGGAAAATATATTTTTTACCTACGGGCCGCTCAAGTTAACAGTGCGGGTAGAATCCCTGGAAAAGTTCGTCCAAGATGGCACCGTCGATGCCAATTTAGGTTTCCTGTTTAATTTGGTCGGTGCTTCCGAAGAGAATTTGGGCAAAGTGCGAGAATTTATGGGGTTACAAGCGGACATAGATCCCGTTGTTCTAAGTAACTTTTTCAATACGAGCCTGGGAGAAAATTCCCTACAGCGGGCGGCGGTTATCCTCAATGCCCCCTGGGGCAGTAACTCTATGTATGGGATTCGAGCGGCGATCATCCAATCAGCCCAGGATCCAGATGGGGGGTTGAGTTTGATCAACTTCATCAAAAAATATCCCACCGATATCCATTTCCAAGGGGAAGTGGTGGAGGAACGGGCCCGGGCCGTGGATCTTTTGGTGCGGGCTTCGGAGCATTTCATCGAAAAAATGATTGTCCTGTCGGAGATTGAAGCGGCATCGGAAGGAGATATTGATTTTAGTGCTCTGCCCGACCCCACCGCCCCAGGGCCCTATGGTGTTGCCCCTAAGCAAACCTGGAATTTGGTTGATGAAAGCCGCGATCGCCGTTTTTATGTGGATGTTTACCGCCCCCAACAATGGAAACCGGGCAAAACCCCAGTCTTGATTTTTTCCCATGGTTTAGCGTCCCGTCCGGAAGATTTTGACATAGCCGCAAAAAAAATGGCTTCCTATGGTTTTGTCGTGGCCTTACCCCAACATCCCGGTAGTGACATAATTCAAGCCCAAGCCCTGCTTAATCGCACTTCCCGCCAGGGTTATTTTCCTACAGAGTTTATTGATCGCCCTAAAGACATTAGTTATGTTATCGATGAGTTGGAACGACGCAATGCCAGGGAATTTGGCGATCGCCTAGAGCTTACTAAGGTTGGGGTAGCGGGGCATTCCTTTGGGGGGTACGGAGCCCTAGCGGTGGCCGGAGCCAAAATTGATTGGGACTTTTTAGAATCGGAATGCAAAATCGGCCAGGGAGTACCCAATACCGCCCTTCTACTACAGTGTGATGCGTTGACCCTGCCCAGATCCGATTACGACTTCCAGGATCCGAGGGTGGTGGCGGTGCTGGCGGCCAATCCCGTTAATAGTGCCATCTTTGGTATATCCGGTTTACATCGGGTAACCGTACCGGTATTACTGTTGGGAGGAAACTACGACCCTGCCACCCCCTTTGTGTTGGAACAGGCTCGTTCTTTTCCCCGCTTGGGAAGTCGGGATAAATATCTAACCCTAATGGAGGGGCAAGCCCATGTGGATTTCTCCAAAATAGATACTAATGTTCAGCAGATAACCGACACCCTGGATATCCTAAACGTCAAGTTGCCAGATCCTAATTTACTCCACGCCTATGGGGCCGCCGTCATGGTGCCTTTTTTCCAGTTGTATGTGGCCGGAGATGAGAGTTTTCGCCCCCTAGTGGAAAATGGAGCCGCCCATGCCGCCTATTTAAGTCGAGATCAACAGTTTAAATTCTATTTAATTAGTCAAAAATCCGAAGGGGCCTTGATTGAAGACATTGCTGAATTTCGTCGGGCTAATGGGTTACCTTTTCCCCCTAATGAGTTCCCCTCAAAAACCCTGTCCAACCAGCCTTAATCTGAATGGATTAAATTTTTAGCAATTTCAGCGGGGTAATTAACCACATTGCCAATGACCACGATCGCCGGAGCGTCAAAGTTTTCCGTTTGGATTTGCTCCAAAATGGTGGCAAAGGTACCTATCAATTCCTGCTGTGCCGGGCAAGTGCCCCAACGGATTAGGGCGATCGGGGTATCTTCTGCTAAACCCGCCAACCTTAGCTGGGGTAAGATACTCCCCAAATTATGCACCCCCATATAAATGACAATGGTTTCCGATCCCCTGGCGATCGCCGCCAATCAACTTCCGGTCGATATTTCCCCGCCGCCTCATGCCCCGTCACAAAAGTAACAGAGGAGCTATAGCGTCGATGGGTTAAGGGAATTTGGGCATAGGCCGGAGCCGCAATCCCCGCCGTAATCCCCGGCACCACTTCCACGTCAATACCGGCCCCCAATAAATCTTCCATTTCCTCCCCCCCCCGGCCAAAAATAAACGGATCTCCCCCCTTCAACCGCACCACCACCGCATACTTACTAGCTAATTCCTGCAGTAACCGTGTAGTTTCCCCCTGCAATTTTGTATGTCTGCCCCTTCTTTTGCCTGCATTGATTAACTCTGCCTGGGGGTTGACCATAGCTAGAATGGCGGGACTGACCAGGGCGTCATAAACCACCGCCTCCGCATTTTCCAACAGAGCTTTTCCCTTAATAGTCATTAACCCCGGATCCCCAGGGCCCGCACCGACTAAGTACACCTTTCCCATCAGTCCGTTGTGCAATCTTAAACCTACCTTTTCAGATAACTATTAAATAATTTTAGAGTTTAATTTTTGAGTTCTCAATAAAACCTATTTGTTGGCCAAATTTTCTATCCTCTCCTCCGGTAAAGCCCCCTGCATTTTACCAAACCAATCAATTAGATTATCCATCTGCTTGGGCGGAAGCAGTACCCCAAGACCCCGCACCACCACTTTTTTAGCACTGTAAACAAAACGGGATTGGAGATGATTGGGCAAGTTTTCCGACAAGAGCTTCCAAGCCGGTTCCTCCATCGGGGTTTCCAGAACAAGATTTTGTTTGCCCTCCAGTTTAATGCGGGAAAAGCCCAGGGACTTGGCCAACTGTTTGAGTCTCACCACTTTAAATAATTGTTCCACTGGACTTGGTAGCGCACCATACCGATCGCCCCAATCCAAAGCAATTGTAGGTAATTCATCGGTGGATTCAATGCTGGTAATGCGACGATAGGCGGCCATTTTTTCTTCCAGATCGGGAATGTAGTCACTGGGAATGAAGGCGGTGAGGGGCAGGTCAATTTGGGTATCTTCCACTTTAGGAATTTCTTGCCCTTGAATTTCCCGAATCGCCTCCTGCAACATTTCCATATAAAACTCGTAACCGATCGCCTCCATTTGCCCCGATTGTTCCGCCCCTAGCAGATTACCTACGCCGCGAATTTCCATATCCCTGGTGGCCAGTTGATAACCGGAACCCAGTTGACTAAATTCCTGCAAGGCCCGCAGTCGTAGGCGAGCTTTTTCTGTCAATTGTTTTTGGTTGGGATAGAGCAACCAAGCATGGGCTTGAATTCCCGATCGCCCTACCCGACCCCGCAATTGATAAAGTTGGGCCAAGCCAAATTTTTGAGCATCTTCGACAATAATTGTGTTTACCCTGGGAATGTCTAAACCAGCTTCAATAATGGTGGTACAAACTAGGATATCCGCTTCGCCATCATTGAAAGCTAACATCGTACTTTCCAGTTCCGATTCATCCATTTGACCATGGCCAATGGCAATGCGGGCACTGGGCACCATCTGCCGTAATTGTCCCCCCAATTCCTCAATGCCTTCAATGCGGGGCACCACATAAAAAACCTGGCCTCCCCGGTCTAGCTCGTTGCGGATGGCGGTGCGAATTACCTCCGGATTATAGGGAGATAAATGGGTTTTAATGGGGCGACGGGACGGGGGCGGCGTGGTAATCAAACTCATTTCCCGAATGCCAGAAAGGGACATATACAAAGTCCGGGGAATGGGGGTAGCGGTTAAAGTTAATACGTCCACTTCTGTTTTCAATGTCTTAATTTTTTCCTTTTGGTTAACCCCAAAACGTTGTTCTTCATCAATTACCAATAGTCCTAAATCTTTGAACTGAACCGATGAGCCCAATACCTGCTGGGTTCCCACCACAATATCCAGTTCACCACTTTTTAATTTAGCTAAAATTTCTTTTTTTTCCGATGCTGTACGGAACCGATTTAACAAGCCAATGGTAATGGGATAGGGGGCAAAACGTTCTTTTAAGGTGTGGTAATGCTGTTGGGTTAGCACCGTGGTGGGAGCCAGTAACGCCACCTGTTTATGGCCAGTGGTCACTGCCTTAAAAATGGCCCGCACCGCCACTTCTGTTTTGCCAAAACCCACGTCCCCACACACTAATCTGTCCATCGGGCGATCGCCTTCTAGATCCCTTTTCACATCCTGCACCGCTTTCAGTTGATCGGGGGTGGGTTGGTAGGGGAAAGAATCTTCTAATTCCTGTTGCCAGGGGGTATCAGCTGGGATAGGCGTAACCCACCTGTTTCGCCCTTTTCGCGTAAAGATTGAGCAAATCAACGGCTAATTTTTTGACCGCTTTACGGACTTTATTTTTAGTGGCTTCCCAGACCTTGCCGCCCATTTTATGTAATTCCGGCGGCCTAGTTCCCGTGTGGCGAAAGCGGGATAAGCTATCTAAACTATCGGCGGGTACGCGCAAAATACCATCGGCATATTGAATCATCAAATATTCCCGATTAGCCAACGCATCCAGCTTTAAAAACTTACCAATGCCGTGGCTTTTATGAACCACATAGTCCCCTGGGGAAAGTTTATTAATATCAACTTGTTTCGACGTAGCTCGCCTTCGTTTCCGCACATATTCCGGTGTGGCTAAAGCGTGTTGCCCAAATAGCTCCCGATCTGTGACCAACACCAGACGAAAGGTTGGCAAAATAAACCCTTCCAATTCCGCCATACCGGCATACTTTAAAGTCACTGCTGTCCGTTGAATTTGACTTTTTTCAATGGCAGGATAGTCCCTGGCGTTAGCAATAAACTGCACCGCACAATCGTGTTCCTGCAACAAAGAAACGGTGCGACTGGGCTGGGCCGACACCAACCAAGTGCTATATTGTCTCCAACGTTAAACCACTATAGATTTCCCGTTTACCCCGCAAAATTTCTGCCAACTTCGCAAACTGGTGGGGCATGGTGGGGATAGGTCGGGCCGAAATATCTAAACTGTCCGCATTGGCTTCGTGGATTTCCGACAGGACAATATAGGTAAAATCTTGCTTCAGGCGATCGCCTAAAGTATCAAAATCCCGGTGAAGTTTAGGTAAATCAGGCAATTGTAAAGACAACCAATCCTGGGCAACGGCATCAAACCATCGTTCACTATGGGCGGCACATTGTTCCGGTTCATCCAGCACACAAAGGGTTTCCGACGGTAAATAGTCCAATAACGAAACGGGTTCCCCATAGGCTAAACCCAAAAATCGTTGTAACCCTTCTTTGCCAAATAACTGTTCTGTTTCTTCGTCTTCCCCCCATTGGGCCAAATCAATACTCCTGGGCATTCAAAGCCGGTTCAATCACCTGATCAAAACTGGTGGGGGTCAACATCAAGTTAGCAATGTCATCCAGGGAGCGTTGGCTAGCGGGGTCAAACTCCCGAATTTTTTCCAACTCATCCCCAAACCATTCCAGCCGCACTGGTAGCTCCGCCGACACGGGAAAAATATCGACAATATCTCCCCTTCTGCTCCATTGGCCCTCCGTTTCCACACTGCCCCTCCGCTCATAACCCAACCGAGCCAGGGTTAGCTCCAGACTTTTACTATCCATTTCCTGGTGGGTTTGCAGGGCCAGGCAATATTCTCGAAAGACTTCCGGGGGGGGCAGATGGGGTTGTAGGGCCTTTTCCGTGGCAATGATAGCCTTGCCCTTTACCTTTTTACCCTGGATCAATTCCGCCAGCACCTGCATTTGTCCCCAGACCATTTCCGACTCTAATCGCCCAGTATCGTAGGGGGAAGCTTCCGAGGTGGGGTAAAAATTAACGGTTTGCCAACCCATCAGTTCTAACTGCGCTGTCCAGCGGCCAGCTTCCTCTAAGGTGGCAGTGATTACCAATAAATTTTTATCTAGGGACTGGGCCAAGCTTGAAACAATCAACCCTTTCGGTAACCGGGGTAGACCACTGAGTTGCACATTGCCCCGCTTTTGCAATTTCTCCCGTAGTTCTTTGCTGAGGGGCAAAGTCTGCAGATGGCGGAGGATGGAGGAAAAGGTCATGGTTACATAGCACAGGGCGGATTGCTAGATCTTACCTTTTCCCCGGTGTCGCAGGTTCTAAAACCCCTTTCTCCCAGGGAAAATGAGGAAAAAGTCCACCACTTTGGGATTGGGAAACAACTGCCATAATGGAACTGTGTGTGTTAACAGCCACCGTCCTAAAACTTTGCCAGAGGAGGCTCATCATGGGTTACAAGAAAATCTTAGTTGCCTTAGATCGTTCTGAATTAGGCGAAGAAGTTTTACACCAAGCCGTGGCCCTGCCCAAAAAGAAGGGGCCGCGATCATGCTTTTTTATTGTATTCCCATAGATAGCCAGGATCTGAGCATTTATCCTAGTTTTTATGGGGACGCTTCCGTTGGTTTTTCCCAGGTAATTCAGGAACATTTGGAAAAACAACAAAGTGAGGCCCGCTATTGGTTGGAGTCGATCGCCGAACAGGTGAAACAGGATGGCATTGAATGCGAATGGGATTGGAAAGTGGGGGAACCAGGGCGGTGGATTAGGGATATGGCCAAAAATTGGGATGCGGATTTGGTGGTAATCGGGCGACGGGGTCTGAAGGGCTTAGCGGAGATGTTCCTGGGTAGTGTCAGCAGTTATGTTATCCACCACGTAGGATGCTCTGTGTTGATTGTGCAATAGCCTAAATCCAACTAATTTTGCTCAATTTTCCGGTTGTCGTTCACTTTTGGCAATCCTCAGAGTCCCCCCATTCCCCCCATCTAACCCCGGACAAAGGCGACAAATTTTTCTGCTGGCGATCGCCGTCGTGCGCTTTTTAATCCCAACCAGCTCCAGATATTGGCGGAGGAGTTTTGGCGCATGGTGACGGGGGTGGTATGGAGAAGAAGATTACACCTGGGCTAATAATTCCTCAAAGGATTGAACGGGAATTTCCGGCTTGCTGACAATTTCGAGAATTTTATTTTTGGCATTGGGGAAAAAGAGAGATTCCACACAAACTTCCGCCACTTTCTGTCGGGGAATACTACCGTCAAATAGTGTGTCTGCCCCGGCCATAATGATGGCCTGGTCATTGTCTTCGTTTTTCAACCCTCCGGGGCGAACGATGGTATAGGGAACCCCACTTTGGCGCAGGTAGTTTTCCCCCCATTGTTTCCAGACCAGAATCAATCCAAACAGGTTGAGGGGATGGAATAGGTTAGACACGCACAGGGAAGAAACTAAGACCAATCTTTCAATACCAGCGGTTTTACAAACATCTACTAAATTTTTGGTGCCCCAGTAATCCACCTTAAAAGGCCCCGCTAGGTCAATACTCGGCCTGGCTCCGGCGGCACTAATAACCATGGTGCAATCGGCGATCGCCGCTTTGATGGTGTCAACCTGCAATAAGTCCCCCACAACAATTTCCGTGCTGGGGGGAAGTATGGCCTTGGCACTGTCATAGTCTCTGACTAGGGCCTTGACCGCGATTTGGCGATCGCTCAGGGTTTTAACTACCCGTTTACCCGTTTCTCCGGTGGCACCAACGACTAAAACTTTCATGGTTGATTTTATCTACAGTGGCGACAATATGATTAGAAGTTATCATTTTTTCGAGGATCTGGGCGAGATTTTTCAATGTCAAGCCCTGAAATACTTAAATGGCGAGGATTGCAATATCTCTATTCTTTTGGAAAATTACCATTGTGATTATGCTTGGAAAAAATATACAGAATGACATTCTGATAGAAGCTTGAGGTTATTTTAAGTGAACTCTTCTACTAGAAACAATGCAGGGAATTAGGGGATAGTAATTAACGCTTAGAGCCTGTTTAGAAAGTTTTAGTTTGCTCCCTAAATCGACCCAATAAAGCTCCGACAATACCGGGGGACTTGTATCCAGTTTCCCCTCAAATTTGGGGGTCAGGGGGGCGTTTAAAACCTACGCTTGGGGCTATTATTGGGAAATTATTTCGGCATATTCTATGGAATCTAACATCCTAACAGCCATTTTTCTGCCCTTTGCCCTCTTTATCATCATGTTCGGCATGGGTCTAGGCTTAACCCTTCAAGATTTCCGTCGTCTTGTCATCGATCCCAAAGGGGTAATGGTTGGACTAGGGGCTCAATTGTTACTATTGCCCCTTGTGGGGCTCATTCTAGCTAAGATGTTTAATTTGCCACCCCAATTGGCCGTGGGGGTCATGGTAATTGCGGTTTGTCCCGGTGGCCCCACCTCCAACATAATTACCTATTTAATTAAAGGGAATGTGGCTTTATCGGTAACTTTAACAGCCCTTAGTAGCTTAATCACTGTCTTTACTATTCCCATATTAATTAACTTTTCAACTCAATTTTTTCTCGATGAAAATCGAAGTTTACAATTACCCTTTTTGAAAACTGTTTTACAGATTGCAATAATTACTCTAATTCCTGTTGCCATAGGTATGACTCTGCATCATTTTCGTCCAAATTTTGCCGCAGTAATCGAGAAATATGTAAAGTGGTTGTCTCTGTTCTTTCTTGCCGTAATTATCGCCGGTTTACTGATAAAAGAGAAGGCAAATCTTCCCAGCTTTTTTGTCCAGGCCGGCACTGTTACCCTCTGCTTAAATTTACTGACCATGGGGTTAGGATACGGCGTGGCCAGGCTATCTAAACTAGATAATGCCAGCGTTAAATCTATCACCATTGAAGTGGGTTTACAAAATGGTACCTTAGCCATTGCGATCGCCAGCGCCCCAACTTTCTTAAATTCCCCCACCATGGCTATCCCCGCTGCCATTTACTCCCTAATTATGTTTGCCACTGGGGCCAGCTTTGGTTGGTTGATGGGCCGGCTTAAAACCTAGTCCCCGGTTTGACCATGGGGAGATTTGTGAAAATAAACTAAAAGTCTTTTGATGCCTTAGAACGTGTTTGAAAAGCCCCCCTGGCCCCCCAATTCTGGGGGGAAAGTCTTCAAAGTCCTCCAAGTTTGGGGGATTTAGTGGGCAGATCATAACTTTTAAAACAGGCTCTTATGCGATATTTACATTTCCAATGAATTACAAGATTAAACTGTTTAATTGAGTTCAATTAATCTTAATAGCATCGCTTAGTTCAACTTTCTACTATGATTTTATGGTCATTTTCTCATAATTTTTAGCTTAAAAAACAAATAATTTACGTCGCACAGCTTCCACACAAAGCGCTACCCGGGGACTGGTTTTATTTTGATCAAGATGATCAATATTTAATTTGACCTTGAGACGTTGTACACAGTTTTGGATGGTTTTCAGAGAAAGATTCATATTTTGAGCGATTGCCTTATCGGTGAAGGCTTGCTGGCATAGTAGGGTTAAAACATCCAATTCTCTTACCGTAAGGTTAAAGTCGTGGCGCAGTTCCTTGGGTAGGGAAAGTTTTCCGGCTAAGGCCTGTTTTGCCCCTTCTAAAAATGCTTTACGCCGTTCCAATTTACTAACCACCACAAAGCCGCCCTGATGATAACCGATGGGACGGGAAAGGGGTTTTAAATAACTGTATTCACTGGTATAGATCAGAATATTGAGGTTGGGATATTGGGTTAAAACTTGTTGCAAAAACCCCAGAGCGTTATTAGCAGATTGTTCTCCGGTTAATGTGCCCACCAATAAATCGACTACGGCCAAGGCGATCGGTTCAAATTTGAGGCGTTCCAGAGCGGCAAGGTGGGTATCAACGATTACACAAGAGGCAACGGAGTCCACTTCTTTAAGGAAATGACAGTTATTCTGAGCCACTTCGGGGTGGTCTTCAATCACCAAAAAAATGGGAGAACTGCGTGACATGCCAGTGATACAGAGCTTATCACCCAACGATCATACAATTTTATTACCCACTAAACTGTACGCTATTGGTCATAAAGTCCTGTTTCCAAGTCAATTGGAGGCAAAACCCGCCTTTTTTAGGGGAAATATGCCGCATTTTACCTTCCGGTAGTTCGTCTGCAATCACACGCATTAGTTTCAGTCCATAGCCTCCCTGTTTTTGGCGGGAAATGTTCGATTCCAAAACCGTTGGATCAAGGTAAGCTCCGTCATTTTCCACCGTCAGGGTGACTTGAAAGTTTTGCTGTTCTAAACTGACGTTGACTTGAGTGGCGTTTCCCTCGGGCGGTTGGGCGTGGCGAATGACGTTCTGAATGGCTTCTTTGAAAAAGCGATAAATGTCTTCACGGGCTTCGAGCCAGTCACTGTTCAGCGGGGGTTCGGCGATCGCCTGTAACTCTGGAATGACTTTGAGAGTCAAGTCCCTAGACTGGGTGAGTTGAGCCAGATGGTTTTTAATGCCCTGGTCTAACCCATTGCGGAGTTCGGGACTGATTTCTAAGGCGATCGCCTTGGTATTGCTGAGGTGGTGACGTAGGTGAGTACCGAGGGTTTCGAGTTGCCCAAGAATGGGGTCGAGGGGGACTGAAGGATATTGACTTTGTAATAGTTCTAGGCGATCCATAATGACTTTCAGGTCTTGCAAGGGACCATTATGAATATCGGCGGCCAGACGTTGCACCCATTTTCTGGCTTGGGCAATAACGGCAGTCCTTTCAATATCTTGCGCATTCGGCGATCGTGGTGGTGGGGAAGTCATGGAAATTTATATTAAGAACTATGTTGTAATACCCCGCTTTTTTTGTTAATTTTGTTTTACAAAAATCGTTTTTCTCAACACAAAAATTATTTAAAGATATCATTTGATTATAACAAATTTTAAAAGGCGATCATTTGCGGATAAGCGTATTTTATTTTGCGGTCTAACCTGATTTTCTTTGCGGCGATCATTGTGCGATCTAGAGACTGATTCAAGTTAGCTTAATAGTAGTCTTGTCGATCAACCTACTTCGTCCCTCGTCTTGATAAGTTTTTTCTCTTGACTGGAGAAGTTAAAAATGATGACAAAAGTTAAAGTTTAACTAAAGTAATTCTTTTTGAATTAGTACTTAGGAGAGCAGATAGAAGTGAAACGTCGTTTAATTATTTGTTGCGATGGGACTTGGCAAGATTTAGCACAACCCTATCCCACTAATGTTATTAATATACTTCAATCTATTAAGGCAGTGGATGATAATGATATTCATCAAGTCATTTACTATGATGAAGGATTAGGCACTAAGCAGATGGACTCTGAAGAGTCCCTTGTTGATCGTTTAATTAAGCTAGGTGGAGGAGCGTTAGGATTAGGCATAGATCACAAAATCCAAGATGTTTATCGTTTTCTTTGTATTAATTATGAACCAGAAGATGAGATTTATTTATTTGGGTTTAGTCGAGGTGCATATACTATTCGCTGTTTAGCTGGATTAATTTATAACACAGGATTACCACGTCGACAGTTTATCCGAAAAATACCAGAAGCATACGCAATTTATCGGGACAAGGAAAACGAAGATAAGCATCCTGACGGCAGAGAATCGATTAATTTCCGAAATAAGTATGGAGAGAGAGTTCCAATTAAGGCTTTATGTTGTTGGGATACAGTGGCTGCAATTGGATTTCCTGATCTTCTTCCGGGGATTGGGTTAGATGAAAAACTCAATGAAAAATATCGTTTTTATGATTCCACAATTAACCCGACTGTCGAGAAGGCTATTCATGCCGTTGCGATTGATGAAATCCGCAAGGTTTTTGATGTAACGCGAATGGAACCACACCGTACTCGTGAAAAAGAACAAGTCACCCAGGTCTGGTTTCCGGGAGGTCATGGCTGCATTGGTGGGGGTTCTAAAGAAGAGCGTGGGTTATCGGATCGGGCTTTACGATGGATGATAGAACAAGTCAAACCATTAGGATTAGCTTTAGATGAAAAGCGTGTTGAGTTTGGACTTCAACCTGACTATAAATCACCTTTCGACAATACACCAAAATTTCCTTTTAACTTGGGTAGTCCAAATATCCGTGGGGTAACAGGGGAGTTTTCTGATTTGCATGAGAGTGTGAAACAACGATGGGCAGATACTACCATTCGACCGCCTTATCGACCTGAAAACTTGATGAAGTTCAGGGAAGAGCTTGATGCTTGGAAGCCTATTGCGAGCGCTGCTCATGATCTCAAATCTTAAAACGTGATCGACCCAACGCGACTTTGGGTTTGAACAATGGGTGATCAACTCGCAAATGCTGAAGCAAAAGACTAAAAATTCTTTCAACTTATTTGGAGGCAAATCTAAAAACTTCGGTACATCTCAGTTCTGCACGAGTATTTATACTCAAGATTATTAATATTTAGGTAAGGTATGGTGGTGTGGTTGAGCACTGAGGTTTAAAAATGGATATTGAAACCAAAAAGAAACTAATCTATCATAGTCGATGTATGGCTGAAATCCTTCATGCAGAAGCAGAGAAGGAGTCGATAAAGGATTTAGAGGGTATTGAAAAAACAGTAAGGGCTTTGACCCAAGAATACGTAACTCCCGAATTAGGGATTTTTTTATCCAAAAAGAGAGTGGAACAAAAGCTGGACGAAAAAAGCGAGTAAAAAGTATCATAGGTGAATTAGAAATAACGGACAAACAAGGGAAAAAACTAGGTTTAGAAAAGGGAAAGCGTCAGAGTCCATATTTACAAAAATGTTGTTTATTGTTGAGCGCAAATGAATCCTATGCAAGGGCGGAAGAAGATATTGCTACTTTGACAGGAATTGAAATATCCCACAGCACCCAACAAAGACTAGTTCATCGAATAAATTGGAAAGAAGTTATGCTGCAAAAACCGAACGAAGAAATGAGTCTGGATGGAGGAATGATCAGATTGAGAACAGAGGAAGGAAAACCCTGCAAATGGAAAGAATATAAGGGATTAAATGTTCATGGACAAGCAAAAGTAGCCTATTTTAAGGATAACGAAAGTCTATGTAGTTGGGTAAACTCTCAGCCATTGGCAGAGAAAGTAGGATGTTTAGGGGACGGTCATGATGGAGTTTGGAGTATATTTGCTCGAATAGGAACTACTGAACAAAGAGGAGATATTTAGACTGGTATCATTTAATGGAAAATGCTCACAAAATGACAGCATCGAGTAATAATTTGAAAATAATAGAGGCATTTTTATGGCGAGGAAAAGCAATGGAAGCGAAAAAATATCTTCAGGGGGCAAAAATAATTAACTCTGTGGACTTTATTCGTTACCTGGAAAATCATCAGCATAGAATCATTGACTATCAAGCTAGACAAGAAACTGGGGCATCTGTTGGTTCGGGGGCAGTAGAATCACTCATTAAACAAATTGCCTCACGAGTAAAAATAGCAGGAGCGCAATGGGAAGCCAAAAATGTTCAAAATGTTAAAACATCGCTGTGCGTACCTCAATGGAGTACTAAATTAAGCTTATAGTTAAAAATAACTTGGCCGCAAAACTGAGATGCACCCAAAACTTCGGTTAGCTATTCACCATTCCTCTATTTTTTTCAATTAATCATTTATTATTTTTGAGAGACTAGATTATGCCATCTTTAACTCATGCCTTGAAAAAAGAGTATGAAACTCTTTACGCTACGATGATTATTAATCCTGATCGGGTTGATGACGCCGACAAAATTATCGACAAAATGGTCGCCAATAAGGCACAATACAAAGCTGTGAGCAAAAAACGGGCTTTCCTTGGTTTGTTATTGCGTCCATCCACTCGCTGAGTCCAGCCTCAATTTCAATACCCATCCCCATAACGGCGATCCTCTCTCGGCAAAAACAACCCATGTACCCGAGGGTCGTCCTCCCGGCAATCCACCTTTTACATGGCGCAGGAATCCGCTGTTGACGCGCTTACATTTCGTTCTTCACCCTGGCCAACCTGGTCGGATTGGAGCGTCGCGGGGACTTTGTGCTCTCTTGAACCTATAATGGTTGGGCTCCGTCAATATATCCGGAAGTTAAATCTCCTTACTTGTGGAGTTTTTGCAACCACTACAGAAAAGGCAAATACGCCTCTGATGGACACCGAATCCGCAATTTGGTGAGTCAGCAATGTGGTGCGGCGATTCTTATCAAGCGGATGGAGCAACGGGGAGAAATTTCCCTAGGCCCATCAACGCCCAGTTTACCAACCGTGACTTGGCTAGAACTTTACCGAACAGAAGATGATAGCCAAATCTTTTCCGCTGGCGCGGGTTGGGATGGTTCTAAATTAGTGGAGGCGGTTGAATTTAAAGACCGTAGTGTCGAAGATTTAATTGCTTGGCTGGGCAAATACCCCACCGCTCGTACCTTCCATATTGCGTCGTCCGGTAAACCAGTGCCAACTCCAACGGTTACGCCGACTCCTGTTCCTGTTTCAGATTTACCGGTCTTGACTCGTATCCTGCGGTGGGGAGTCAAAGGGGATGATGTGAAGGCGCTACAACGTGCTCTTAATAGTCTTTCCTTCAATGTAGGGACCCCGAAGATGGGGATTTTGGCGATCAAACTGAAACGGCGGTAAAACATTTCAAGCCCACTACGAGTTCACAGATCGATGGTGAAGTTGGCCCCATTACCTGGAAAGTGTTAGGCGGCAAGTTGGGGACGTAATCATTGATCCTGATGACTCTGTTCGTGAAAGGCTTGCCACTTTTGCCTCTATTGAAGCGGCGAAAGGGTTGAAATGGAATGGTGCCAATAGCGAGGCAGAAAAATATCTTGCTCCCTTACGTCCAATCATGCGAGACTTGGGACCACCTGGTTCTGCAGCCTGTTAACTACAATGGTGCGGTGCCTTTGTCGCTTATTGTTGTCGTCAGGTGGGTATTTCTATTCCTGATCAGCCGAATGGATTTTGGGCCTCGATGGCGTGTGTTGCCTACTGGGAATATTGGGCTAAACAGAATGGATATTGGTGTCAACCGGGGTCAACGTCTCCCCAACGAGGCGATATCGTTACTTTTGATTGGATTACCACGCCGGGTGAGTTCGATCACATTGGCATTGTCCGGGGTTATAGCTCTGGAGGCTCTATGTTTAATACCGCAGAGGGTAACGTCGGAAATCAGTGTGTTCACAAATCACGTTCTGTCGTCTATTTCTGGATTGATCAGAATTCGGTAATGATCTAGATCTGATATATCCGAACATCTCTGAGGAATACTTCAAGTAATCAGAAAGTTATTCTGCCAATCCTAATAATAATTCTTGAATATTCCTCCTTTTTGAAATTTAAAATTCCATCAATCACAATGAATTCGAAAAGTATATTTTTGGCAATGCTATTATGGTTGATGGCAAATCCTCTTGTTCACGCTCAAACCCAAGCATATAAACAAGAATCTCTTATTGATAAGACTTTAGAGAGATGTCTCGAACAAAATGAGTCAACCATGGGAACCATCAGATGTCTTGACCAAGCCTATATCAATTGGGATCGGGAACTCAATACAGCGGATAGCGTATCAACCTGGTACGGCGAAAGAGGCTGAAATACCTATGACTATAGACTTTGGTTGTGCCGCCTGGATGTCGAATCTGCTGTAGAGTTTATAAATTGCTTTTAGCTAAACTTCAGCCAGATCAGCAACCGTGTTGGTTCAAGCTCAATTAAACTGGATTAAATTTCGTGATAGTGAATTTCAGTTAATCAATTCAATTTATTCACACTTACAAGGAACAATGTATATTCCTATGTCTGTTTATCGAAGAACTTGAAATCGTAAAGAATAGATTTAGAGAACTAAATCAATATCGGGAGATTCTTGGATTTAAGGAATTATAGCGGTTTTCACAGAAGTTAGGTAAGGACTGAGCGTAGTCGAAGTTCACCATCCAAAGGACAGACTTTTTGAATAGACCCCATCTCAATGCAAACCGCCATAACTAATTGACTTTCATATTGAATAGAGGTTGGAATTATGAATACCAATAAAGAAAATAAAGAAAATTCTGAAATTTTCAAAAATCGCTCAGAGACTACTAGGAACTGGGTAAGTGCTTTTAATACAATAATACTCTTAATCATTGCGGTTTCAAATGTTTTTATCAACCAGAATCTCAATAGTGTTGAGCAAAAACTAGAGGATGCTAAATTTTTTGCAACTACTATTGAGCACTTAGCTTCCGATAAAGAAAATCGAGAAATTGCACTAAGTATACTGTATTCTTTATATGTTCTTGAGGAAAAAACACGAAGCATCGAGATATGTTGATAGATGTATCAGAGACAATTATTGATAATATTGTTGACAATAATCTTGTTGCTCAACAAAAAAATACCCAGATTTCACAAAAAGCTCTAGACATAATTGAAGCACTAGATGCTGTAAAAGCAAAAAAATTAATGGATAAAATAAAGAATATGGAAGCATTCAAAAGCGATGCTAATTCAGAGATAAATGAAGAATTGACAGATAAATCTGCTCTAAAAGAAAACAATGCTTTTATGAGTGCTTTGCTAAACAGAGAAAAACAAGATAAAGACAAGAAAAAAGGGTTAGTTTTTATTCAATATAACAATCAAAACAAAAAGGAAGATATTGATAAATTCAGAAAAGAATTATCAGAAGAGTGGAATGCCCCAGGGATAGAATTTATTGAAGAATATAGTTCTCCCTCTGGCCAATATGGAGATATTCGGTATTTCCATAAGGAGGAAAAAGAGTTAGCCAATGAACTACAAATAGCTCTCAAGGAGAGATATTGTCCTGAAAAACCAGATGGATGTTTTAAACTTATTAATCTATCCGGAAAAGTATCATAACTTGCCTAAAAAGCAATCTGAAATTTGGATTGATGCTAACAAAATAAAATAGCAGTATTTAGTTTATTTAGTTTTGAAGGACGTAAGCTATGAACAAAACAAGACTTTTTTTGACAACAAATTTAATCTTCTTGTATGTCAAGTACAAAAGCATGATATTTTGCAACATTTAGAAAATATGCAGAAAAGAGAGAAGAAAATGGAAATCGAAGAAATGCCTTTCACCATAGAATCAAGACAAATCTGGAACGATACGGGAATCACTCTCGTTGCCGGACAGAATATCATTTTCAAGCAACAGGTCAATGGACAGACTGGAAAAACACCTGCGATGCCGACGGCTATCAAAGTCCCAACTTTTTCATGAAACGCTGTGAAAGTTTACGGCGGATGCCCAAGCACAATGGTTTGCACTTATTGGCTCCATTGAAAAAGACAAAAACAGCTTTTTCCTCATTGGCACAGATAAAAACTCGCAGCCCCAAAAACAGGAATTCTTTACTGTTTTGCTAACGACGTGATCATCGCCTATGGCAATAACCACGGTAGCCTCCAACTCACCGTAACTCCTATAAATCAGTAAAACTTAGCAGTATTTTATCGAAATTTTCAGTAAATTACTGACAACCTTTTGTAGTCAAGATTACGCCAATTTTACAATATCTTTTAAAAGGATAAAACCATGCCTAGAACCGTAACGCCCGATATGCTCGATTCCAAAACTCCAAAAGACGTAATCATTCGAGCAGAACCCCGTCAACCCGAAACTGATCCAACCCTTGGTATTCCCCGTTACCGTTAACCATCAAGGAACACCCCAACATCGACTGGTGGCGATCGGAGATTCTCTAACTCATGGCTTCCAAAGCGGTGCAATCTTCAATACGAGCTCATTCCTATCCCATGCTGATTGCTAAAGAATTAGGCTGGGATAAAGATTTTCGGCATCCTACC
>CAVPII010000011.1:0-69456 GCA_963704945.1 uncultured cyanobacterium
GACATAGTTAGCTAGTCTGGGTCCTCTTCTTACTCAGGTAGGAAGGTTAAGCAAGGAGTAACGCTCATGAAGATTAACGTTGGGTAAATCTGAGAATGAGTTTTTCATGCCATCCACTAATTATCCAATTATCAATACTCATTGTCATCTTCTAAATTTTGCATTTGTACCAGACAAAATGTTCAAGCTCCTCTCAGGAGTTCCCGAAGTCTGTAAGAGAACATGCTATCCAAGAGATCGCTCAAGGGATCGTAGATTTAACTGTAGCAAGATATAAGCATCTTGAAGAGACATTAAGAATTTATTGTGATAATAACATCAAAAATGTAGCAGCTAGCTATATTAAAAGAATGGAGGACGCAGGAATAAAAATGGCTACTCCTCTCATGATGGATTTCGAAGCATGTTTTCAGGAAAGAGCCATAGAAACTGGCGAAAACTATGTTCCTTATGCTTGTTATCGAGACAACAGCGATGAAGACAATCAAATTCATAAAATATCCAAAGTTACAGCAAGATATCCTTGGCAAATTTTCCCCTTTATTATGTTCGATCCTCGTCGTCAACATGCAGTGGAAATCTGCAAGAATGCGTTGAAAAATAAAGGGTTTCTAGGAATAAAACTCTATCCTGCTTTAGGGTATTTCCCTGTGCCAGGAGCTGGAGAATCGCAAGAAATTGATAATGCACTCAAAGTAATGTACGCCTATTGTGGTATAGAAAGAATTCCTATAACTGTTCACTGTTCGACACGAGGAGCATATGCACAGCACAATCCTAATTGGCAAGATATTTGGAAAGAAGAATATCCTTGGCAGTGGATTGAAACTATCAAAACCTACAATCTAAAGGTGAATTTTGCTCATTTTGGTGGAACTTATATCAAACACCTGATTGATTGTGAGACACAGTTATCTCTTGAGTGGCATAAAAATATTCAAACGATGATGCGCTCAATCTATCGACTAAATATCATAGGATCAAAAGCTAGTGTATTTGCTGATGTTTCATATCATGAATTAGTACACGATCATGAACTACAAGATAAATATTTTGGGGATCTTAAAGGACTACTTAACAAAAAGCACTACCAAACCCAGGTACTTTTTGGGACAGATGCTTTTATGATATCTCATACTTGGCATGAAAAAGAATTTATCGTTCCGTTCCTTGAACATCTCAATGAAGCTGAGCAAAAAAGACTCTTATTTGAAAATCCTGCTAAGTTTCTCTTTGAGGATGGAGAAATTCCCTCTGCTATATCAAATTTCTCAAAGCGAAAACAGCAAAATCTCTTGAGGAATATTCTTTACCTGATTGGATTGTCAAAAATCAAGAGAAATTCTGCTTGAAGGGATTTTCATACAATTAAAAAGTAAAGATTAGCTGTTTTAATTCAATCGCTTAATTTCTTATTTTGTTGGCACCAAAAAATATCAACTTTTTGTGAGATAAGTATTTTAGTGATTATCAAAAACGCAATTTAGTTCTATCACTTTTGGAGAACAATTATGTTATCTATGACAAATTCATTAAAATTCATAATCCTTGCTTTACCTATTTCATTGATGACGGTCGGTTGTCAAGAGGACTTAACTGCAGTTGAGGAATTTGGAAATACATCTGTATTAATTCAAGCTACTTCAGCTAAGATGATTCAAGATATTTAGCGATTTATGTACACGCAAAGAGTATGTACACATTCTATATGCCAATGTTCTAGGCTTTCAGCCTGAAAATAAGATACACTCCAATCAGGTACTTTTAATAGTTTTTTATCAATAGGATCTAATTTTAATGAAACAAGATTTACTGATAATAATTCGTCTTCTTCGGGAGCATCTGAGGCAAAACAATTTGATTTTCCACTCACAAAAATTCGACTTAAATGTGAATCAAAAAAATCAAGTCACAGCTAATACAAAATACAAATGATGTCCTAGTAATTTATGTAGAAACTTTGGGACGCTTAGCAAGTAGTAATACAGTGACTTTTGATTAAAACTTAGGGCAATCAAAATAATCAATTATAAGTCTCAGCACAGAGACTAAGCTTGTTAAAGGAGATCAAGATCTCTTTAAATAGTGTGACTAATAGCACTAATATTGCCACATCATTACTAATCTGATTGCTATTAGCAGCGACAAGAAAACTCAAACCTATCATCATTTGCAGCAACGACACTATCACCAAATTTATAGATAATTTGCAACAAATAATTAATTTTTATTATGTTACTGGTGTTTTGCAAGACGAGGAAGATGAAAATCTTCAATATATTGAGACAATGTATTATTATATCTTGAGGCACTTGCAACTACACCCGATACTAGCAGTGAAGTGTATATGTCTCTAGAAAATGATTATAAACAGAGAATTGAAGCTATTGAATCCCGGAAAATTGCTGCCAAAGCATATATCGACATCCCTCGAAAAAACATCTCTAACTCACCAATCTTTAGCTCAAATATTTCGAGGTGATATGACTGCAACAGCTCAAAACTCTATGTCAACAGGAAGGTTATTTGTCTTCGGATGTCCAGCCACATCAATCTCTACAGCCAAATATACCTAAATTAACACCGCAACAAATCCAAAAAAGCTCGACAAATCTTATCTAATTATTCAGTCAGTATTCAGCCATCATTAAAAAGACTTTAACAAACTTTTAACTGAGTTTTTCTGAACTTTATAATACTTTATAACAAACAACTGGAGTAATTTATCATGAATAATCAGTTAAATTATCGATCGGAAGTAACGCTTGACGAGATGATAGAACAAAGAGAAAATTTACGCAACTTACGCCGTATAGTGGCTAGTCGTCGTCGCCATTTAAATCGTCAACACCGAATTGGGCTAAATGATTTTAATTAAATGATTGCAGTCGAAGACTTAATTAGTGAATGGATAGATGCTATTAATGATTCAAATTTTTGACACTATTATTGTTGATCTCACGAATGGAGCGACTAGACTTCAGTTTTCAATTAACAAGGCCAATCAAGCGATCGCTCAATTAGAAGAAGTGAATAAAATTTTGGGATATATTAATCTACTTATTGGCTTGACTCAGAATATTTTGTTTGTTATTAACACAGGAGATGTAACCAGAATTGCTATTATTATTGATCAAATTGATGCTTTGTAGCAGATTAAAAGTAAATTACTTTTGGAGGTTTCCATGAAAAAAAAATCTAAAGCATTGTTAATAGTCTTAATTCTTGCTGGTGTGTCCGGATTAATGGCAAAAAATATAGACTCTGTATTGTCACAAAACTCATCCGTAAGCTGTGCTAACAAGACTCAACTTTTCACTGTAGCCAATCGCCCAGTCTGGAAATGGAACGGACTATCAACTGTCTTTTACAAATCTGGGATGACTATTGATGCGGATGGCGCGCCCAAAGCCTACCATCCGAAACCCGATGACAACAAAGGTCTTGATGCTCTCGGAAATGCTGGACACCCAGGTAACTGGTGGGCATTGGTTACTGACAATGGGAAGCCTAGTGGAAATCCTGTTATTCAAATAGAATGGAGCTCCTGCGCCAGGATTCTATATCTCAATGACCGCGTTAGCAGGATACGAGTAAAGCAACTACTGATCCTCGGCGATATGTTGACTCTAGCCAAATTCCTACATTGTCCTGCCTGGCAATCATAGTGCAGGGGCAAAACTAGGAGATTTTGCCGTTGTCTTTAATCATAAGAACGATAAGATCGCTAACGCTATTTATGCTGATATTGGCCCTTTAGCAAAATTGGCGAGGGATCAATTGCCTTAGCTAAAGCTTTAGACATTTTCCTTTTGAGTCCCAGGACAGGTGGTGCTGCTAACGATGTAATGTATGTCGTTTTTCCTGGCTCTGGAAACGGTCAGCCGCTATTACTAGAGCAAATTAATGCTGAGCATACCACTCATTTTAAAAATTGGGGAGGAATGGCAAGGCTTAATGCTTGTTTTAGCCAATCTTAAACGGTACAAATTTTAGTTTCACGTTTACTTTATTGAGGAATTTACGACTATGACTACTGCACAACAAGTTCTTTACAGAGTAAAATGTCAAATTGGCACAAAAGAAGACCCGATGGGTTCTAATCGTACTAAATATGGCGCTTGGTATGGAATGGACGGGCAGCCTTGGTGCGCCATGTTTGTTTCCTATTGTTTCTACACGAGTGATTTACCCTTACCAGCTACCACACCTCAAGGGTTTGCTTTCTGTCCTCATGGGTAGCTGACTGGTTTAAAAATAAAGAATGGTGGCATACAACCCCTCAAGTGGTGATGTTGTTTTTTACGATTGGAATAGTGATGGTGTGTCTAACCATGTAGGGATTGTCGAAAAAGTTAATGCTAATGGCTCTATTGTCGCCATTGAAGGTAATAAAGACAATCAGGTTAAACGGGTAGATTGTAGTCATGGCATTATGGGTTATGGTCGTCCTCCTTATAAAGGTGATGATGTTCCTCCCCTCCTCTTACCTGTTTGGGAGGGACGTTATATTCAGCTAACTAGTCCTTATATGGATGGAAGTGATGTCTTGCTGTGGCAACGGCAAATGATTTACCGAGGTTGGAATCTCGATGCTGATAGTGTCTTCGACGAACGTGATGAGATGGTCTTAAAACAATTCCAACAACAAAAAGGTTTAAAAGTTGATGGTGTGATTGGCCCCATCATGGATGCAGCATGGGAATTTCCCATTACGCCTGACTAACTGATTGCAAAATCTGGTAGGTATCGCTCAATCTACCACTCACTTCTTGTCTTATCTCTGAAATAGCACTGAGTAAGGTTTGGAAATTGGGTGATACCTCATCTCATGAGCATTAAGTTTTGAAGATTAATCAAAAATCTCTGATATGATTTTTAGGAGAATTTAGTTTTATGACAACTGCGCAACAAGTTCTGCAAGTTGCAGCTAACGAAATTGGCTACAAAGAAAATCCTCCAGGTTCTAACCATAATAAGTTTGGTGTTTGGGAACGAAACTGACTATCAGCCTTGGGCAGCAATGTTTGTTTCTTATTGCTTTTACATGGCTGATTTACCCTTACCAATTACCACACCGAAGGTTTCGCTTTCCATCCCTATGCAGCAAAATGGTTCAAAGAGCGTGGATGGTGGAATACCACACCTCAAGTCGGGATGTTGTCTTTATGGGAATGGTGATGGATCACCTGACCACACTGGCATTGTTGAAAAGGTCAACCCTGATGGCTCTATCGTTGCTATTCGGGAAATACTTCTATTGACTCCAGTGGTGGACAAGTTGTGCGCCGTACTAGCAACACTAAAATAATGGGTTACGGCAGACCACCTTATACACTTATACATCCACAACCAATAACGAATCACGTTAGTTAAGAGCAATGGTGTATAGACAGAAAATGAAAAATCAGCCTTTGTGCGTATCTGTTTTTGTCTCTTCAAACAACGAGCCTATTTGCCTCTGAACCCCGATTTCAGAACACAAGAAATTCATCGAATGATGAGACTACTAGCTTTGTTACTCCCAGTGGACAATTGACCGCGCCCCTATCAGCGAGGAAATAATTCCCCGTTGCGAAATACGAAGTATGCTAAATCCCTTACCTCCGCAGCCCTACTCTGGCTATTGTGAATTTGATTGGGGGGCTGGTTTTTTACTTCGTCAGCAAGGTAAACCTGAAATTCTTTGTATTAGCGATACCATTGGCGGCAGCAACCATACACTTTCTTATGAAAATACCTGGGAAAAATTCAGGTTTTAATTGTGTGTCAAAAAGAACTGGATTAATGTGTAGTAATCCTGATAGTAATGGTTTTTTTCTTAGCCGCAACAAATGGAATGCATTTTAAATAAGATTCATAAAATGGTAACTTCTCAATAACCGATGGTGATTCCCCTGATGGGGTTTCAGACACGGAAAATTCTGTCTGTAGACGAATGGTGTGTCAAATCAAAAAAGGCTGCAAGCGTTACATGGAAAGGATTTTAAGGTTTTATTCTTCTCAGCCCCCTTAAACATTAGGCTAAAATTGCTCGTCTGAAACCCTTGCCCTGAGCCAATCAGCACTTTTTGATAAGTTACAAATTTTATTTGGAAGAATCTTGGACATTAAGTTGAGAGTGGGAAGCAGAGATTGATGATAGAGTTGCCCACCCATACGGACTAACCTCTCGAGAAATTAAAGTTATCAAAGGAGACTAACTTTTATGTCTAATAAACAAGAAACAGAAAGTAATTTAAAAATTTTAGACATTGCCTCTAAATTTATACTGATTTACTTATCTCTTAACTTGTTGTTTTCCCTGTTTTCCAAACAGGTATAAACATCATTCCTAATATACATATCAGAGAAAAAGTTTCAATTGATAACATTAAAATACCTGATTTGACTTTTCCTGATGTAACCTTACTGCTTATTATTTTCTTATTTTACGATAACATCAAAAATATTTGAAACTTTAGATATATCTGCTCAAGGGTTGAAAGCTCAATTTAGAAAATTAGAAGATAAAGTGGATCAAGCAAAAGCAGATTTAGACAAACTTCAACAGCAACAAATCGATGAATTAAACCAGCTTCAACGATTTATGTATCCCTTACTTCTTACTCCACAAGAGATTGAAAAATTAACGGGTCTTAAAGAAAATACTATGAACAATACACCCTTTAAGTTTTATGTCAATGAACAAGCAGCAGCGGAATTAAGACGCTTAAGAGACTCAAAACTTAAAATCAAAATTAAGCCTCCATATAAATATATCAGTGATTTAACAGAAAGCTAGTAGATATGGCAAGACTGACTCAGACTATGTGAATTTAACAGAATGTTGTGAGATTACTGAATCTGGGGAAGAATTTTTAAACTATTTAGACAAAATCTCTAGCATAAAGTGAGCTATTTATTGCTTAGTTTAGAGATAAAAATAAACAACAGATATTATGCAGATCCCCATGCATTCGTAATATATCTCCAACTCACCCTCGCAAACTCTACACCCTTCATCAAAAAGGAGAAAAGATAATGCCAAACAAAAATCTTTCTGTAACAAGAAACCAAAACCACTCTGGAACGATACCGGAATCACTCTCCTTGCCGGACAGAACTATCATTTTCAAGCAACAGGTCAATGAGACAGACTGGAAAAACACCTGCGATGCCGACGGCTATCAAAGTCCCAACTTTTTCATGAAACGCTGTGAAAGTTTACGGCGGATGCCCCAAGCACAATGGTTTGCACTTATTGGCTCCATTCGAAGACAAAAACAGCTTTTTCCTCATTGGCACAGATAAAAACATCACAGCCCCAAAACAGGAATTCTTTACTGTTTTGCTAACGACGTGATCATCGCCTATGGCAATAACCACGGTAGCCTCCAACTCACCGTAACTCCTATAAATCAGTAAAACTTAGCAGTATTTTATCGAAATTTTCAGTAAATTACTGACAACCTTTTGTAGTCAAGATTACGCCAATTTTACAATATTTTTAAAAGGACAAAACCATGCCTAGAACCGTAACGCCCGATATGCTCGATGCCAAAACTCCAAAAGACGTAATCATTCGAGCAGAACCCCGTCAACCCGAAACCGATCCAACCCTTGGTATTCCCGTTACCGTTAACCATCAAGAAACCCCCCAACATCGACTGGTGGCGATCGGAGATTCTCTAACTCATGGCTTCCAAAGCGGTGCGATCTTCAATACCGCTCATTCCTACCCTATGCTGATTGCGAAAGAATTAGGCTGGGACAAAGATTTTCGCCATCCTACCTACGAAGGACCAGGAGATGGCTTGCCTTTAAATTTGGAAACTCTAGCTCGTCAGTTTGAACGAAAATTTGGCAGTAATATTGACTGGTGGGAATTAATGCCAGCCCTACTGTTTCTACGCGAACATCTGGATAAAATTGAGGATTATTGGGAAAGGGAAGGCGGATTACAGTTACCAAAAACTCATGGAATTAACCATAATTTGGCTGTTTATGGCTGGGATTTACGCAATACTCTATCTCGTACTGCTGATATTGCCCAGGAAAAGATCGATGCTCAACCTACCAAAGATGACTTTCTTCAACAAATCGTTGAAAATGCCAATGATCGTGCTGCTCTTCGAGTTTTGAACTCCGCACGAAATCCCCTTGGTAATGCACTTACTCCCTTACAAGCTGCGGCAGCATTAGCAGAAGAAGGAGGCATTGAAACCCTGACTATTCTGATTGGAGCCAACAACGCCTTGGGAAGTATCCTCACGTTTAAAGTTAAATGGTCGGACGATGATTATCAAGATATGGACGTTAACGATAAATATACTGTTTGGCAACCTAAACATTTTCAGGCAGAGTTAGATTTAATTGTTCAAGAAGTTAGCAAAATTAAAGCTCGTCATGTTATTTGGGGTACTGTTCCCCATGTAACGATCGCCCCCTTTGCCCGTGGTGTGGGAGGTAAACTTGAACCTGGCTCTCGTTATTACCCCTACTACACCTTGCCTTGGATAGACAATAAAACTTTTGATCCGACTAAACATCCTCAGATCACAGGACAGGAGGCTCGTGCCATTGATAGTGCCATCGATCAATATAACGATGCGATCGCAGAAGTCGTTCGGGCAGGACGTATACAGGGAAAAGACTGGTATTTATTTGAAACAGTAGGTTTACTGGATCGACTAGCATCGCGACGCTATATTGAAGACCCTTCAGCCAAACCCAGTTGGTGGACTCCCTATCCACTTCCCTCTGCATTGCAAGCCCTTTCCCCTGTACCAACCTCTCAATTTTTCTTATCGGGAAACCAAGGACGAACGCAAGGGGGTTTATTTTCACTAGACGGCATTCATCCTACAACAATCGCCTATGGCATCATGGCTCAAGAGTTAATTAACATCATGCAACTAGCAGGGGTAAAATTCTATGACAGTAATGGTCAACAACGAGCAGAGCCAATTACTGTTGATTTTAATGAGTTGATTAAGATCGATACCCTAATTTCAGAACCACCGCATAACATCTCCAGTATTTTCAATTTAATTGGCTGGTTCGATAGCAAACTTAACCTAATGAGTGGGTTACTCAACTCCAATTTCTAGTTGAGATTCTGTAGCACGGGGCTGATCGCTGTGTTTATTGGCAAGATTATTACAATTGGGGATTTGCTAAAGAGGGAAAGCTCAATGGAATTGCTGCCCTTGTCAATGCTCACAAAACTTTAGCCAAAAAAGGAGAAGATAACCTCGGCTTCAGTGGTCATAAGCATTTCAAAACTGCCACGGAAAGCCTTGCTTCAAATAACAAGCTATCTATGAAGAAAGGTTTTTTACGATTGAACGTGTATTTTCCTGGGAAGACAAGTTTAAGCCCTTACTGATGATGCGTTTTGAGCAAATTAGCCGCTTGAATTATGCTCTGAAAAGCTTGGCTTATACTCCGACTCCGGGATTTCTGCCTGAGTTAAGCTTCAGAGCCAGGATTTTAATCGTATATTGGAATTTCGGATTCAGAGTTGAAAACCCAGATTTATCATGCTTTCAAAGTGAGAAAATAAGTTCAGCAACTAGAAAATCAATCCCAATTTTCGATTCTTATTCACTTCTTCATTAAACAACTATTTGAGTTTATCTGCACTAACTTCTTGCCTAGCAAGCTATCCGAAACCTGCAACCAGTTTATATATGGGCTCCAATTCTCAAAAAAAAAGGAGGTGAAGGAGATGATCCCTCGCCTGCCGTAGTGATGTTTAGAAAAGGCCGCAGTCCGCCAGCTTTGACATAGTTAGTTACTAGGAGTAATCAATAACTTTGGGGAACCAACGGACAGCGTTTTAATGCCTAGTCTTTGCAATCATCGTCCCTGTCGCCGGGGCATTTGCCGTTATAGACAACGGTACTTTCCCCAGGACTGGAAGAAGTGGCCATTGCCACCGTTTCCAAGCCGATAATTACCACCAAGGCGATCGCCAAGGGGCCAGCCCAAGAACGAAGCACACGACGGACAGAATTATGGGGTTTGGAATGCTGTAGTTTCATCAGCTTATCTCCTTGACACGTCCTAACACACCGAGACCAAATGAGAGCTTTTATTGCTCTATTCCTACGATAGGTGGCTTCCCTAGGCATGTCAGTCCCATCTTTTGGGCGGCAATGGGTCTAAACATGGAAAAAAAGGGAATAGGACAAAGTGACCAATCTAGTCTAATCCCATCATGAAAGTTAACCCACGCCCATGGGGAATGGGGGACAGAGCCAGCCAAATTTTGAGCTATCCTTGGGGAGTTAAATCAGGGTCAAATCGGAGTTTTCACTGGATGTTGCGTCGCTTTAGTCAATTGGTGATCGCCATGGTGTTGGCGTTGGGTTTAATGTCCTTGGCTTTACTGACTATCCAAAATGTGACCCCCGTTTCCCTCAGCTTTTTAATGTTCCAGTCAATTCAAATGCCGGTGGGTTTACTGCTGGTTTTCTCTGTGGCAGGGGGGCTGGTGGCGGGTAGTTTATTTTCCTCTATGCCCGGAGGCAAACGGCGCAGTGGCATTCCTTCCCAGCGGGAATTAGAAAAAGAATTCGATTTTGATGATTTTGAATGAATAACCTACTGCAATGGTTGGGGGCCATGCCGGCTTCGTTGCGATCGCCATTGGCCATTACCTTGGGAGCCATACCAGGGGCCCTCTGTCGTTACTATGGCACGATCTTTTTGGCGAAGGTTTTTGGTAATGATTTCCCCTATGCCACCTTTTTAATTAATTTTTCTGGCTGTGTGGCCATGGGCCTAGTGGTAACCCTGGCAACCCAACCCACTTTGATGTCCCCCGACTTGCGGTTAATGCTGGCGGTGGGCTTTTTAGGTTCCTACACCACCTTTTCCACCTATGCTTTGGAAGTTACGGCCCTGGGGCGCACCGGGCAGATGGGACAAGGCATTCTTTATGGTTTGGGTAGTTTGGTGCTGGGGGCGATCGGAATTTTATTGGGTAGTCTTATTGGCCGCCGTTTAAACTGATTAGGACTGTCCCGTGGCCAATTGAGGTTTACGACCCAACAACCCAGTCATCAGGCGCAGAGCTAATTTTTTTGCCGGGGGAATTTGCCGCAATACCTGTAGCCCCATTCTCCGCAGGGCGATCGCCGGGGGCCAATGGCTAGAGAAGAAACGATTTAGCAGATCAGTAAAGCCGAGGATGACCCAATTTTCTGATTTGCGCCAACGTTCATACCGCTTCAGCACTGCAATTGTGCCAAAATCTTCCCCGTTTTCCTGGGCGACGGCAATTATCTGGGCAAAGCGGCCGCATCCCGAATGCCCATATTCAAACCCTGGCCCCCCACCGGATGACAACAATGGGCCGCATCCCCCACCAATGCTAGTCGGGGTTGCACGTAGCGATTACTCTGCATTAGTTGCACTGGGAATAAACGTCGGGGGCTGACTAAATGAAATTCCCCCAGGCGATCGCCAATGCGTTGCTTTAACTGTTCGACGAAATTTTCCACCGACGAATTGGCCAAGGTTTGGGCCTGGCCATGGGGCATAGTCCAGACAATCTGAGCCCGATCGCCGGGCAAGGGTAGAATGCCCATGGGACCAGTGTCAGAGAACCTTTCAAAGGCAGTATTATTGCTTTTTGCTTGGTGCTGGATGGTAAAGGCCACACAGGATTGCCAATATTTCCACCCCTTGGTTTGAATACCGGCCTGGGAACGAACCTGGGAACGGGCTCCGTCGGCCCCAATAAGTAGCTTTGTCTGAATTTGAAGTTGAGTTTCCCCCTGTTGTAGGGTTATTTGCTGTTGCTCACCGTTATTGGTGAAGCTAATCAATTTAGCAGGGCGAAACCAAGTAATATTGTTCGCTGTTTCCACACAATTTTCCAACGCCTGGAGAATCACGGGATGTTCCGCCACATGGCCCAGTTCCCCTTCATTGACATCTTCCTTCGTAAAAGGCACTGTACCGCTGTAGTCATTATCGGAAATTTGGATGCGGTCGAAATGGCCAACGGCATTTTTAATGCTGTCCCACACCCCTAATCCCGCCAGAATTTTCCCCGACAGTAGGGAAATGGCATAGGCTTGGGGTTTTTCCAGGGCTTTTTCCTTGGGTAGGGCTTCAATGACTGCAACTTTTAAGCCACTCCCCTTCAGGGCGGCGGCCAACACTAAACCGACAATGCCCCCCCCGGCGATCGCCACATCGAATTGATTGTTATGTACAGGATCAGGGGTCATAGGGTACTTGCCAGCAATGGAAACTTTAAGCATTAACTAAATTGTTACGTAACTTAAAGAACAGGCCAAGGCTAACCCCAAAGTTTTCAGTTTGTTTTTTGTAGGGCTCGGCGGTAGAGGTGTTGAACTTTTCCTAAAAATCTATCGAGGGAAGACTTGTGATGATTATGGCTAGGATCGGACTCCTGCAACGAAGCTAGTAATTGGGCTTCCTGGGTTTGAATGTCGCCGTCACTATAGAGCAAACCACTGAGGGCTTCCAAAAGCTCGGAATAGTCTTCATCGCCGGGGTAGTCCCCTAAATATTCATTCACCCAGGCATAGCATTGGGGAGCTTCTACGGATTTTAGTTCCGATAACAGGGCTTGAAGTTCCGGATCATTTTCCAGTTCATATTGCGCCGCAATACGCCGTAAATGTTGTCGTTCTTCAGCTTGGATCACCCCATCTAGCCAGGCGGCTCCGATGAGAATTTTCAACAATTGTTTAGTTTTGGCGTTGGTACCCATGGTGGATTCAGTTTTTGGATAGGAATGGTCTGGAAAATTTACCCAGGGGATTTTAACTATTTCCGCAACTTCTACAGTTATCTCCATTGTGGAGGGGAAACGTCGATCGCCGCTGGGATTGTTAAGCTTTCTTCAACTTTGCGATGAAAAAACCGTCTTGGTGGTGATGGTGGGGCAGAATGGTCAGCATTCCGTCGGTAATTAACTGCTCTTTCCCCTGGGGACTAATCCAGGCAAAACTTTCCGATCGCCAATCCTCGTGGGTTTGCAAAAATTGTTGAATTTGGGCTTCGTTTTCCCCTGGATTCAAAGTACAGGTGGCATAGACTAAAACACCGCCGGATTTAACCAAAGGGGCGATCGCCTTGAGCAGGGCCTGTTGCAGGGGTAAAAGGGTGGCAATGGTATCTGGATTTTGTCGCCAACGCAGATCGGGATTGCGATGCAGGGTTCCTAGCCCAGAGCAGGGCACATCCAGCAAAGCCCGGTCTACCAACTCCATAGGAGGTTTTGTCCCCGGTTGGGTCAGATCCCCTTCCCAGGTTTTTATGCTGGTTAGTCCTAATCTTTGTTGGGTAACAGCCAATTTTTGTAACCGCCAACCATGGCGATCGCCAGCGTAGATTTGCCCTTGATCCCCCATTAACTCGGCAATGTGGGTAGTTTTACCACCGGGGGCCGCACAGACATCAAAAACAATGTCCCCCGCCTGGGGCGCAAGAATCTGGGCCACCCATTGGGCACTGGCATCCTGTACTGTCCACCAACCTTCAGAAAAACCCGGTAGTTGGGGAATGGCCCCCGTTTTCCCTTCCACCCTCAGGGCTTGGGGTAAACCAGCTATTTCCGTGGCAGTGAGATCTACTTCAGCTAAGATCTTGCCTACTTCTTCCCGTGTAGTTTTTAGGGGATTTATGCGGATATCCAAAGGGGGATTGTGGTTGAAATAAGCACACAGAGCTTCCGTTTCTTCCTGGCCCCAGGTTTGCTTAAATAACTCCACCAACCAATCGGGGAAACTATATTTTTCTCCTAAACTAACTTTTCCCTGGTCTAAAATTCCTTCTCCCCCTTCCTGTCCCCGTTGATAGCGGCGTAACATACCGTTAACAACTTTGCTCAATCCCTTCAATCCATTGGCTTTGGCCAAATCCACACTGGTATTGACCGCCGCCGAAGCTGGAATCTGATCCAGATAACCCAATTGATACAGCCCCAGTTGCAAAATCCGTCGTAAATCCGGGGGTTGCTTACTGATCGGGCGATCGCCAAGCTTTTCAATTACACAATCTAAAGTCCTCTGCCTCCGCACCACCCCATAGACCAACTCCGTAAACAAACGGCGATCGGGGGGGGACAGTGAATGTTTTTGCAACGCTCGGTCAATGGCCACATCCGTGTAACTATCCCGGCGGTCAATGTCCCGCAAAGCTAAAAATGCTAGTTGTCGAGCCGAAACCATGGGCGATTATTGTTGGGGCGCACCGGGAACAACATTACCCTGGCCAGAAGCATTAGGAACGGTGGGAGCCGGAGTTAAATTAGGGGACCCTGGAAGATTAGGGGTCATGCCAGGATTGGTGGGTAAATTACTATTTGGATTGGTCATCCCCGGCAAAGGCGTATTGCCAAAATCAGGAGTACCGGGATTACTAGGATTGTTGGGACTAAGATTATTGAAATTTGGCATTCCCGGAGTGGTGGTATTGGGAATAAGTATTACCTGGCAATACCCCCGGCATGCCTAAATTGGGATCATTAAAGCCATTGGGGGTCATACCTGGGGTATTTTGATCATCGCCGGGTAAAGTCGCCAACGCCACCCGATCGCCGCCTACGGTACGGAGAATATCCAGTAATTGCACCACATCGTTATAGCTGGCATTGCGGGAAGCATGGAGCACAATCAGGCCACTGGGATTGTATTGGTGGTAATTTTGCAAAGCACTGACCATCTGCTCCTGGCTGACGGGCTGTTTTTCCACATAAAGTTGCCCTAGATCGTCGAGACTAACCATGAACATCTCCCGCATTTGGGGGGCTCCGGTACTAGCTCTGGGTAGGTCTAAACTAATGGCCTGCTGACGGGACAGACCCACCGCCCCCAGAATGAAAAAGGTGAGAATACAGAAAATTACATCAATGAGGGGAATAATCTCAATCCTTACTTCCCCCTGGTCGTGTTGATTATCCTGCCAAAGAGAAAGGGGGCGGGTGGGATGGTAGAGGGCTTGGAGCTTGCGGGTCGATTTGGGAACTTTGGGGGAGGATGCCATGGGAATTTTAGGGGGATGGGGGAGGGCAATAAAAAGCCTTGGTTACAGAGCCAGAACCGAAGGGGTACTCCGTAACCATAATAACGACTACAACAACGCACCGAAATCAAGTTGGGCAACCTCTAGGGGGAGGGGATGCAACTCCAGAAAGCAAAAATCAGTAGGATTCCTGGGGCAAACTTTCCACTTCTTGGCTAGGGGCAGGCCCATCGTTGTAGGTTGTTTCCTCTTCAAACCAGCGTTGGCGATACAACACCTCTAACTCACTACCCACTTTGCGAAATACCCGCATTTGGTTAAACCATAACCCCTGGAAGAGGCGATAAAAAGCCAGACTGATGATCGCCACAATCAACCCCGTCGCGGTGGAAATTAGGGACTCCCCAATGCCCAAGGTGACCCCGGCGGTGGAAGCTGTCCCCAAATCACTAATTTGGATGGAACTAAGGGATTGGATTAGCCCTAACACCGTTCCTAACAAACCCAATAGGGGCGCCAGGGCAATAATAGCTTCCAGAATTTTGTCCCCCCGCCGCATTAAGGCCAATTGATCATCCGCCGCCGATTCCAACGCCAGGTGAAAAACTTCCGGCTCTGGGTGGGGCAAACGCAACGGTGCCAACAGGTATTTAGCAATGGGAAACCGGCGATTATCCTGGGCAACCCGAATGGCAGTGTCCCAATCCCGGGCCGCTGTCTCCAAAATTCGGGAAGCAGTCTGGGAACTTTTGAGGAGAATTTGCCCCCAAAACCATAATCTTTCGATGATCGTACTTACGGATAACACTGATAGGAGAATCAGAGGCCACATGGCCACTCCGCCTTTTTGAATCAACTCAATGGGATTCACCGCTATTTATTGCCTCCATTGCAAAATTTCTGACTGGCTTACGGTTGTCGAGGTTGGTGATTAGACTAGAACTATCGGGCCCTAAGTTAATCAAGGTCAATCCTAGCGCAAGGCTAGCCCAGACTAGGAGACTGCACCCCGGATTATTTTTGCTTAAGCCTGAATATATTTTAAATCGACCAGTTTTTGCCAAATTTTGTCCACGCTCTCGTCCAATTCTTCCAAGTCGGTGCGACATTCCACGTCGGGGTTCGTGGGCGGTTCATAGGGATCATCAATGCCGGTGAAGCCTTTAATTTCTCCACTGCGGGCCTTGGCATACAAGCCCTTTACATCCCTTCCTTCACACACATCTAGGGGCGCATTGACGAATATTTCCAGAAAATCCCCAATGGTTTGTTTGACTTCTTCCCGGATAGCTCGGTAGGGAGAAATAGCCGAAACCAGCACAATAACGCCGTTACGGGTGAGCAAATGGGAAACAAAACCGATGCGACGGATATTGGTATCCCGGTCTTCTTTACTAAAGCCTAAACCTTTGGTGAGGTTTGTCCGCACCACGTCCCCATCTAAAACTTCGAGGCGATAACCACTCTCCCGTAATTTTTTCTCTAGGGCTTCGGTAATGGTGGTTTTCCCTGCTCCACTCAGCCCCGTTAACCAGATTGTCACGCCACGTTGTTGCATAGATATTTTAAGGATTTTTCAGAATTGTCGATACTGCCAAGGAATTGACCCCAGATTACTAGGGCAATGCGCCGCCCTTGAGCTTAGCTTTTTCGTTACCCGTTGACAATGGCTGTTTTCTCCGACGGTGAATTATTGATAGTCTTAAACATCTCCATTTCCAGGGGAATATGCACCACAAATTTATTTTTCCAGGTGTTGATTAACTAAAAAACAATGAGATATATATCCTCTAATTATTTGTTAATGTTTTTAATTATTTGATTTAGGTTTAAACCAATTTTCTTGTATTTGTTTAAAGCGAAGTTGCATCTCAATAGATAATAATTTTTCATTTAATTTGGCAGTTAAGGGATTTTCAGGGGTCAAGGCAATGCTGTAGTTTTGATGCCCCATGTCAAAGTCCACCAGTTTATAGGGTGCCTTAGGATTTGCTTGTAAATAATGTTCTAACACTAGGCGGCTGTAGAGTACTCCATCAATTTGGTTAGAGTCCAACAAGGAAATACCTCCTGCTATATGGTCAATCCCCACCATTCTCGCTTGATAATATTGGCCCCATTGAACTGCCGTTGAACCGGAAATTGTCCCTAAACGTAGTCCTTTTAGGTCACTAGGTTTTTGTAAATTTTGGTAAGGTTGGGCAGAAAAGGCGATCGCTAAAGTTGTAGCAATCCCTGCCGTTAGGGTGGTAATAATTGCGACGGAAATGACCATCCAAGACCCAGCGATCAAGCGACCTAAATGGGTAATGGGATAGCGATCGCCATAGCCAACGGTGCTAAAGGTGGTTAAGGCACACCACATTCCTTCTGCAACTCCTTTTAAATAGGAATTGGGAAATTGTTCACTATTATGATGGCGTTCTGCTAACCAAAGTAGATTACCTACTATAAATAAACATGACAAAATAACAATAACTGATGAGAAAAATGCCCATGTTAAAAAAGGCTTAATTATGCCCCAAAGGGTCTGAGATTTGATGGGAGTAAGGATGGTAAGAGTATCTTGATAAATAGGTTGGGTAAAATCAAACCGAGTTACATTTTTGTTTGTTACGGTAATACCACCAATGGCAATATCTATCTCTTGATTAACCAATTTATCTAAGACGTTAATAACTGTATCATCATAAACTAATTCATACTCAAGCTCTAACGCATTGGCAAGTATTTCCCACATTTCTACCGCAATACCTGTCATGGCTGTATCTGAATCCTTATCCTCTGCTGGAATCATAACACCGGGTGGTTCCCCTGCTACTCCCACTCGCAATTTTGGGGTTGGTAATTGTTGATTATCAAGGGAAATTGCTGTCTGTGCCTTGAGAGGAATTGCTGTTAAATTAAAAATGACTAGCAATAAAAATGTAAATATTGTTTTGCTGTTCATAATTAATCATCTAAAGGGGGAAATGGGAAAAGCTAGCATAATAGATGATGATTTGACGACCTTACTTCTCTAAGTTAGAATTCTCTCGTAATCATTATCGTTTTAGCCCTTAATTATAGGTATTTGATATTATGATAAAATCTTGCTTTTCCTTAACTTTTTTAACTGCATTATTCTTCGGTGCAACTCTTGCTCCTTCTATTGCCATTGGAGTTAAGCCAATTGATTCTACTACTTCTGAGGGAGAAAAGATAGAGTTAGCCCAATCTCCAACGCAAATGACTGTTCAGAATTTAGAGGGATTTGATGGCATTGTTACTGCATTAAATGTTACCCCCAATGGCAAATATTTAATTGTAGGCACAGGGGATAACACTATTAACTTGATCGATACAGAAAAACAAACCGTAATTTATACCCAAAGAAGTAAGGTTAATGATTTTTCAGATATTGCGATTAATCAGAACGGACAATTGATGGCGATCGCCGCTGATAATAATGTCGATATACGGCGGGTTGCGGATGGAACACGGATAAAATCCCTCAGTGGTCATACGAACAAAGTTAGTGGCATTGCCTTTAGCCCCGATGAAAAAATATTAGTCAGCGTCAGTGGTGGGGATCGTAGCATTCGGATTTGGGATGTGGAGTCCGGGGAACTGTTGCAAACCTTAACGGAAAATATCGGTCCCACCACCAGCGTTGTCTTTACCCCTGATGGTAGTCAATTTATTACCGGGGCGATCGGCAGTGACCGCACCATAAAATTCTGGGATGCTCAGACTTATGAATTACTAAAAACATCGGCACAACAACCGGGTTTTGTTAACGGCTTAGCGGTTACTCCCAACGGTGTTAACTTGGTAGCGGCTGTACGCAACTTCGTCAAAATCTGGGATTTACCTAATGGTAAAGAAGTTCATTCTACCAAGGGCCAAGTTTGGAAATCAATACCATCGCCGTTTCCCCCGACAGTCAATTGGTAGCAACTGCCAATAAAGAAGGAAGTATCATGCTTTTTGACGTTAATACAGGCAAAAAACTTACCACGTTAGAGGGTCATAAAGGTTGGGTACTGTCCCTTGCCTTTAGCCCTGATGGTGATACTTTGTACAGTGGTGCAGAGGATAAAACCGTTAAAATTTGGCAAGTTAAATAGAAGAAATAGATTTACCCGTTTTGAACTCCCCTGCAAAGTTGACCTTCCCAAACCGGATTAAACAATATTTTCCTGCTTTAGATTGGTTACCTCGCTATCAGCCTGCATGGTTGAGCCAGGATTTGATTGCTGGTTTAACGGTGTGGGCAGTGATGGTGCCAGAAGCAATGGCCTATGCGGGAATTGCTGGAGTGCCTCCCCTGATTGGACTGTACACAGTGCCATTTCCTCTCTTTGCCTATGGGTTGATGGGCACTTCCCGCACCATGATTGTGGGGGCCAGATTCGGCTACCGCCTTGATTTCCTTTACGGTTAGTAGTATTCTCACGTTGCGCTTATTGGCGATCGGTGCTCAACTAACCTTTATTCCCTACTGTTTACTGCAAGATCCGCCCCTTTGGACACCAGTAATTTGGAACCTCCTTTTTTTAGCCGTTAATATTGTCAACCTAATTATTTTACTCTTGCAACGACGGCGGTAAAATTAAATGCTGATGAACAAAAATTGTATGAGATTGCTTTCAAAGATATTACAAAAAGAGAATTCTTGAAGCTAGTTTATTTGGGGGAATGGAGGAGTGCATCACCCGGGGAAATTTTAATGCATCGGGATCAAGTGCCGATCATTTAATTATTGCGCCTGAAGGTGAATTAATCGCAGTATTACCCAATCAAGCAACCATTACCCTTCCCGCTGGCAAATTAGTTGGAGCGCCTTCCGCATTTGTTAATGATCCTATGCTTGTCGATATTATGTGTCGCTCAAGGACGCTTTATCTTAGTTGGGAGCCTAGCTCTCTCAAAGTTTCCAGCATTATATGGTTTGTACACCGTCCCCTTTCCCCTGTTTGCCTATGGGTTGATGGGCACTTCCCGCACCATGATTGTGGGCCCGGATTCAGCAACGGCGCTGGTTTCTAGCGTTACAGTAGCGGCGATCGCCAGTCAGGGTTCAGCGGAATATTTAGCTTTAACGTCAGCCATTGCCCTGTTGGTGGGGATATTTTTTCTGCTCTTTGGCATGTTCAAAATGGGCTGGGTAGCTAACTTTATCCCGGTGCCGGTAATGAAGGGGTTTATTCAGGGGTTGGTCTGGATCACCATTATTGGTCAGGTTCCAAAGCTATTTGACATCGAGGGAGGAACAGGAAATTTTTGGCAAAAGTTGGCCGCAATCCTTCATAATCTTCCCCAATCTGACTTAACAACCATGGCCATGGGCTTAGGTAGCCTGGGCATTTTGTTTGTGCTGAAGCGTTATTTTCCCCGCTTACCCTCCGCCTTTACCGTGGCGATTCTATCCATTCTGGTGGTAACAGTATTGGGGTTAGGGGACCGGGGACTAGATTTAATCGGCTCCATTGAAGCAGGCTTGCCACCGTTGGGACTCCCCCAAATCAGCCTCAATCAATTACAGGGAATCACAGGGGGAGCATTGGCGATTGTCCTCTTGGGCTATGCAGAATCCTTGGGGGCAGCCAGTGCCGCCGCGGTAAAAACAGGAGAGGAAATTGATCCCAATCAAGAATTAATCAGTCTTGGGCCAGCTAATTTACTCTCTGGTCTTAGTTCCGGTTTTCTAGTTGTAGGTAGTTTATCTAAAACCTCGGTGGCGATCGCCGCTGGGGCCAAAACCCAGATTACCGCGGTGGTAATGGGAATTTTAGTGATTTTAACGCTACTATTCCTGATGCCATTATTCAGTAATTTATGCCATGCAACCTTAGCGGCGATCGTTATTGAAGCCATGCTTGGATTGGCAAACTGGCGCTACTTCTGGCAGTTAAAAAAGATTAGTCCCATTGAATTTTATGTAGCCGGTTTAGCATTCCTTTGCGTACTCTTTTTGAGCGTGTTGCATGGCATTGCCATTGGGGTAATTGCATCCATTATTTTGTTAATACATCGTGCCAGCCATCCAGGGGTTGCAGTTCTAGGAAAAATACCCAACGTTGAAATGTATCGCAATGTTGCTTTGCACCCGGAGGCAAAAATAATACCAGGACTATTAATTTTTCGCTTTAGTAGTAGCTTGATTTTCCCCAACGCTAATTACTTTCGGTCTTCCGTAAAAACTGCTATTCAGTCCGCCCAAAATTCAGTTAAAACAGTATTAATTGATGCAGAAAGCATCACCGTGATTGATACAACAGCGATGGAAATGCTGGCTAAACTACAAGCAGAATTAGCAAGTCAGGGTATGGTACTGGCTTGGTCACGCCTGCGGGATACAGTGCGGAATAAAATGGCGATCGCCAAACTGGATCAACAAATTGGTCTTGAAAATTTTTATGATCGCATCACGGATGGAGTCATCGCATTTGAAAATAAAAATAGTAACAATTGATACCATCAAAGCAGAGATATTTTTATACAGACTTCATATTCTTGGCTACTAATCGTATAAGAGCCTGTTTTAAAAGTTATGATCTGCCCCCCAAATCTCCTCACTAAAGCTCCGGCAAACTTGGGGGACTTTGAAGACTTTCCCCCCAGAATTGGGGGGTCAGGGGGGCTTTTCAAACACGTTCTAACAATCTTCCCGGTTATCTAATTAATATATATGAGAATTAAGATGCTAAATTATAACAATTCTGCTAGGTTTTACCTGAACTTAAACCGCAGAATTAGAAAACCAATTCTAGCCTAATTATGCCATTTAATCGGAATTTAATCACTCAACAGTTAGCTCGAGCAAAGCGATTCTTTTTTGTTCAACTCCGTACTGGCTTATTCATACTATCATTGATAACCATCATTTTTCTCAGTGGTAATAATCCATTATTTGCCCAGATGATACCAGGATTAGAAATACCAAAAGGAGATAGTCTTGCCTATCCCTCCATCCCAGTTTTTACAAATGGAAATTTGGAGATGGTTCCAGTCTTTTTGGATGGAAAAATAATTGGTACAGTATCCACCCAAACTTCGGTTGTCAATAAAAATCAAGACGGAACCTTTAAGGACTATGAAGCTGCTACTCGCTCCTATTTAATTCATAGCAAAATCCAGAGAATTCTAGACAATATGGCCGATTATTCCCGCAGAGTTTTAGCTAAAAATGGAATCACAGATTTAGAAGTACAAAAACGGGAATTAGAAAAACAGTTACAGATTAAAGTCACCAATCTCAACAATACAATTACCGTCTTAGCTGGTTTTCCCCGCGATGATGTGCCACAAGTAATTTATTCCGTTACCCAAGCAGAAATTGAACGACCAAGGATTGTTAGTTCAAAGCCAGAACAGATTGCAGAAAGAGCGGCTAAATTGCTTAGGGAATCATTAATTGAAGCCTGGCAAGCACGTCAACCAAATTATCTGTTGGCCCAAGCACAGCGAGCATTAGTTATTTTTACAGGTCTTTGTATTGCAAGTTTGATTTTGTTATTTCTACAGAAATTTTTAACATTGAGGCGAAAAAAATTCGAGCAATGGTTAGCCGATGTAGAAAATAATATTCTTTCTCAAACAGAGGAAATAGTAAGTGCCGATGATTCTAAAAAAGAACGAGGAACAATTTCCCACCAATTACATAAGTTAGCTTTGCGGCAACGCAAAAGTTTAAATTCCCTCTACCGCTCTGCTTTATTTTGGAGCCAATGGTTGATGTGGTTAATAGGTATTGCTTATATTGGCTACTTATTCTATTTTTCCCGCCCTTTAAGTAATTGGATCATCGGGATAAGCATTAGAAACTTTAATCCGGGGGAAACAAACCAGATGGGTTGGGCTCCTTTTGATTGGTTAGTAACTTTTGGACAGGAAGCAACCCTTGGAACACCATTGTTGATTTTGTTGTTGCTATTGATGGTGAGGCTAGCTATTAAAATTGGTGATGCTTTCGCAGATTCTTGGGCCGCACAATGGACTAGAACACAATCTAGTCAGCGTAAGAGTTTGAGAGCTCCCACACTGGTCGGAGCTTTTAGGGGTTGGTTACGAGCAATTATTTTTTTGATATTGGGTGGTATTTTAGCTCACCATCTTCACCAACTTGGCGCTATTTCCCAATCTATTGCCGTCTTTTTTGGCTTTCTTAGTTTTGCAGTTTCCTTAGCTTCGCAAAATTTACTTAAGGATTTAATTGCTGGCTTACTAATTTTATGGGAAGACCAATATGCGGTGGGAGATGTAATTGTAGTGGGTGATCAAGCAGGTTTAGTCGAACAATTAACATTAAGAATTACCCAATTGCGTAACTTAGACGGTGAGTTAATTACCATTCCCAATGGTACGATTGAAATGGTGAAAAATTTATCCAGTGAATGGTCACGGGTTAATTATGCGGTGGAAGTGAATTATGATGCCGATGTGGAAAAAGTAATGACAGTAATGACGGCGATCGCCAATGAAATGTATCAAGAAGCGGCATGGCAAAATTTGATTTTAGAACCACCAGAAATCCTAGGAGTTGATAACATAGCCCATACTGGAATTTTAATTCGCCTAATTATTAAAACTCAACCATTAGAACAATGGGCTGTGGCAAGGGAATATCGCCTTCGCCTTAAAAATGCTTTTGATAAGGAAGGTATCTCTATTGGTATTCCCCAGCAAAATGTCTATATTAATGATTCTTTATTGCCCAGCGGGACTTGAAATCTGGCACTGTCTCGTTAGCGAGTGATGGCTAGAATGGTTATGTAGTACAAGGTTGAGAAAAATGAACTGTGTGTATTGTGAAAGTGAACGGATCGCATAGCGACTATCAATAGCCTTACTGCCGTAATGTCGAGACTTGAGCCAGTGCAACCACCGTTGCCAAAGGGAAGACCAAACCATGGGGGAGAAATTTATAACACAGTTCTAATGTGAAGGAAAAACCAGGCAAATACCTCTTGCATCATACTTTGCCATCTTTTACCATCCAAAAAGCTTTTGAGTTAATTTGAATTAATAAATGTTTTTTTGAGGGTTTTTATGTGTGCTATTTCAAGTAAAAAAAGCACCTTCATAAAAGCTTAATCTAAACCTAATCTGTTCTTAATCTTTATTTAGATCTAGTCCTATAAAGTGGGGTTGGCCGTTATTGACTTAATTCTAAAGATAAGGAAAAGTTCTACGATGCAATTTCTCACTAAGATTGGTGGCTTTGCCAGTACCAATGGGTCCGAAATTCCCGCCTTTGACCCCGGTACTATGCGCCTATTTGTGGTGGCGGGATCTGTGGTCGAAATTTTAGAGTTGACCGACCCCACCATCCCTATCAAGTTGGGGGACTTAGAACTAAATCTTGATGGACTTCCCCCGGGTTTTAGCCCTGCACCTAACAGTGTGGCGGTGGGGAAGGTCGGCACTCCTAGCGCCGGAATTGTGGCGGTATCCTTGGCAATTCGAGATGATTTTAATAACCAAGAAGCCGGTCAAGTACAGTTTTTTGATGCAGTCACTGGTACTTTCTTGGGCAAAGTGTTGGTGGGCTTTTTGCCTGATATGGTCACCTTTAGCCCCGATGGGACGAAGGTTTTAACCGCCAATGAAGGGGAACCAAACGAAAGTTATACGGTTGATCCCGTCGGTTCAGTAAGTATTGTCGATATTACCGGTGGATTTGCCAATCTAGTTGCCCAGACTGCAACTTTTGATAGTTTTAATGGCCAGAAAGCCGCTTTACAGTCCTCTGGAGTAAGACTTTTTGGTCAGATTTTCGATGAGAATGGTGACTTTGTTCGGGATAGCACCGTAGCCGAAGACGTGGAGCCGGAATATATTGCTTTCAGCGGAGATGGCACCAAAGCTTGGGTGACCTTGCAGGAAAATAACGCCGTGGCCGTGGTTGATATTGCCAGCGCCACAGTGGAAGCAATTCTGCCCCTGGGCTTCAAAGACCACAGCTTGCCAGGGAATGGATTGGACGCCAGTGATCGGGATGGCGGGATCAATATTCAAAATTGGCCTATTTTCGGGATGTACATGCCCGATAGCATTGCTTCTTTTACCGTCGGTGGCCAGACCTATTACATCACTGCCAACGAAGGGGATGCCCGCAACCGCCCTTCCGGCGATGACGTTTTGTCGCCTCCGTTTGATGGGGAAGGGGATATTTTTCTGGAAGAAGCCAGGATCAAAGATTTAATTTTAGACCCGGTAGCTTTTCCCAATGCCGCAGAGTTACAAGCGGACGCAAACCTCGGTCGTCTGACAGTAACCACCAAATTTGGGGACATTGATGGGGATGGAGATTTTGACCAACTCTATACCTATGGCTCCCGTTCTTTTTCGATTTGGGATAGCAACGGTAATCTAATTTACGACAGTGGCGAAGATTTTGAACGGATTGTCTCTGAATCCATACCGGATTTTTTCAATGCCAGCAACGACAACAATAGTTTAGACAACCGCAGTGACAATAAGGGGCCGGAGCCGGAAGGGGTAACAGTGGGTACCATCGATGGCCGTACCTTTGCCTTTGTCGGCCTAGAACGGGTAGGGGGTGTAATGGTTTATGACGTAACCAACCCTGAAGCCCCGGAATTTGTCCAATACATTAATTCCCGGGATTTCACCATCGATCCTGAGTCTAATTTGACCGATTCCGGCCCGGAAGGATTAGTTTTCGTTGATGCCGCCGATAGCCCCAATGGGAAACCATTGCTGGTGGTGAGCAATGAGGTTAGCCAAACCACCGCTATTTTTGAGGTCAATGTACCCACTCCCCAGCCGTTTAAACTACAGTTATTCCACGCCGCTGACCAGGAAGGGGGAGTACCTGCGTTGGATGATGCGCCTCGCTTTTCCGCTGTGCTCAATGCCCTACTGCAACAGGACATAGACAATGACGGTATTCTCGGTTTTACCAATAATCTAATTCTCTCCTCTGGGGACGCTTATATTCCGGGCCTTTTCTTCAGTGCCTCAGAAGATGTGTTTGGCGGCGTAGGTCGGGCAGATATTCTAATTCAAAACGAATTGGGCTTCCAGGCGATCGCCTTTGGGAACCATGAATTTGATCTGGGTACGGGGTTAATTGCCGATCTAATTGGTGGAAATGAAGCCGAAAACTTCCCCGGAACAAACTTCCCTTACCTCAGTGGCAACCTCGACTTCAGCACCGATGGTAACCTAAGCCCTCTGCTCACAGCGGATGGCCAGGAAGCCAGCACTATCCCCGGCAAAATTGCGGCCAGTACTATCATCACGGTCAACGGTGAAAAAATTGGCATTGTGGGGGCCACCACCCCAACCCTGGGAACAATTTCTAGTCCAGGTGATGTGGGGGTTTTGCCTAGTCCCTTTGGTGGTAGCCCCAGCCCAGCGGAGTTGGATGCCTTGGCCGCCATTATTCAAGCCGATGTGGATGCCTTACTGTTGGCCAATCCGGGGCTGAATAAGGTGGTGCTGTTGGCCCATATGCAGCAGATCAGCATTGAACAGGAGTTAGCTTCTCGCCTTAGCCACGTTGATATTATTGTGGCTGGTGGTTCTAACACCCGTTTGGTGGATGAAAACGATCGCCTCCGAGCCGGGGATACGGCCCAGGGAGTTTACCCCATTATCAAAACCGATGCCGATGGTAAGCCCGTGGCTGTGGTCAACACCGATGGAAACTATAAGTATGTTGGCCGCTTAGTGATTGATTTTGATGCCGAGGGGGTAATTATTCCTGAAAGCTATGATCCCCTAATCAGTGGGGCCTATGCCACCGATGCCCAAGGGGTGACGGATCTCAATGCTGAAGCCCTGATTGACCCGGAAATTCAAGCCATTGTGGATCAATTACGGGAAGTGATTGTTGGCAAAGAAAGTAATGTCTTTGGGGTAAGTAATGTTTACCTCGAAGGTTTACGGCCAGCCATTCGTCAACAGGAAACCAACCTGGGTAATCTCACCGCCGATGCTAACTTGGCGATCGCCAAACAAACGGATCCCACCGTGGTTATCTCCCTTAAAAATGGCGGTGGCATTCGGGATGACATTGGACGGGTCTTAGTTCCGACTGGGGGAACCGGCGATCCTTTACGACTCCCCAACGAAGTCGTTACTGATGCAGAAGGCAACATCGTCAAACCCGAGGGGGGAATTTCCGAGACAGACATTGCCAATGCCCTGAGTTTCAACAACGGCCTTAGTCTGATCACCGTTACTGCGGCTGAGTTATTAGCCCTGATCGAGCATGGGGTGGCCGCCAGTGACGGTAGTAACCAACAGGGTCGATTCCCCCAAGTTAGCGGCATTGCCTTTAGCTTTGACCTCAACCGTGCCCCCGGTAGTCGCATTCTTTCCCTGGCGATCGAAGATGAAACTGGCAAAGACCTAGACGTAGTGGTTAAAGATGGCCAACTGGTGGGAGATCCCAGCCGTACCTTCCGCATGGTCACCCTGGGCTTCCTCGCTGGCGGCGGCGATGGTTATCCCTTCCCCAGTGGTGAATCTGCTAATTTAGTCAATTTAAACTTAGCTTCGATGCCCCCCGTACCGGCTTAGCTACCTTTGCCCCCGACGGTTCTGAGCAGGATGCCTTGGCGGAATATCTTGCAAGCCAACTTCAATACCCCGCAGACGGCATTCAACCAGGCAGATACAGCCCCGGCATTTGATACCCGCATTCAAAACCTGGCTTTCCGGGAAGATACGGTAATTGATCTGAACTTCGATCCGATTGGTACCTTCACCACCCCTCAATTAATTGGACTTAATGGCTATTTTGTTGATCCCATCTTCACCGTTGGGGAGGCGGATCCCAACACCAACTATGCTCCCCCCGGCATCCTTGATGGTTTAGGGGCATTTACCTTAGACAGTGATACGGTGCGAGTGCTGGCCAACCATGAACTGTCTGCTAATGTGGGCTATGTATACCAGCTTGCTAATGGTACATCACTAACGGGAGCGCGTGTTTCTTACTTTGACATCAACACCGAGAGTCTCGAAGTTGAAGGAACTGGCCTTGCCTACAACACCATAATCAATCGTGCTGGGGAAGTAGTCGATTCCCCAGATGATTTAGAATTCGGCGGTCTGAATCGACTTTGCTCTGCCCAATATATTGAGGCTGGTCAGTTTGAAGGTCGGGGCTTAGTTGATGCCATGTTCTTCACCGGAGAAGAAACCGACGGCGGTACAGAATATGTACTTGATCCCGTTAGTCAGACTCTTTATGCTGTGCCATGGATGGGAGTTGCCGCTTGGGAAAGTGTCACTGAATTAGATACTGGCACCGCAGATAAAGTGGCTTTGTTGATTGGAGATGACCGGGGTGGGGCACCACTACTACTTTATGTGGGGGAAAAGGGTCAAGGTCAGGGCCCTGAGTTCTTGGTGCGCAATGGTTTAGCCCAAGGTAAACTGTACGCTTGGGTAGCGGATACAGGAGAAACAACTCCACAGCAATTTAACGGTACTGGTCAAAGTCGGGGGGGAGCATTTAAGGAGATAGAGCACTATCGTCCTGAACTTGCCGGCACAGATGGTTACGATGCCCTTGGGTTTGCTACCCAAGCCAAACAGGATGCTTTAGCCGCTCAGGTTGGAGCCTTCCAATTCTCCCGTCCGGAAGACCTGGCCACTAGCCCTACCGATGGCACCGTTGCAGTTCTGGCATCCACTGGTCGCGATAGTCTGTTTCCTGCAGATTCCTGGGGAACCACCTATATTCTCGATTTCGACTTTTCAGATTTGACTAACATTACAGCTGATATAAACGCTATTTATGATGGCGATGATGCTGGTGCCGGACAGTTTGCTGGGCCTGACTTTGGTCTACGGAGTCCCGACAACCTGGAATGGGCTGATGATGGCCAAATTTACCTTCAGGAAGATCGTAGCTTTGGCGAGTTTGGTTTGACCTCCGGGGAAGAGGCTTCCATTTGGCGTCTAGACCCCAATAGTGGCATGCTCACTCGGGTTGGTCAGATCAATCGTGATGCTGTCCCCGAAGGACAGACCGATAGTCGACCCGGTGATATTGGAAATTGGGAATCTTCCGGTATCGTAGATGTTTCTTCCCTATTCGATGCTACCCCCGGTACCCTGTTCCTATTTGATGTCCAAGCCCATAGTCTTCGGGATGGCATCATCGGGGATGCTGGTTTGGTTGAAGGTGGTCAGTTGGCTTTCCTCCGCTTCGGACAGACAGGTCCAAATGAGATCTCTAGTTTGGCCAAGGATGGTTTATTCTTTGTTGAACTGCCCAATGGCATGGAAGTGAGTTTGAAGTACGAAGACCAGCCCTTGGCAGCCGGTACCTTTGGTAATTGGCAAATTCTGGAAGCGGAAACAGTGGACGGAATTAACCAAGTCCTCTGGCAAGATTCTGACACTAATCAATTTGGGCTATGGAATGCTGATGCTGAATTGGAACTGGGTTTCATCTGAAACTTGGCCTCGCAAATTCTTTCAAAACCCTGGAAGCTGAAGTTACCTTCCAAATTGACCTCAATCAAGATGGACTGTTAGGCGATCGCCTGACCAATGTGGAAACCAAGGGTAATGTTAGTCTTCTGGAGGGGGTCTTGGGTAATTACTACGCCCAAACCGGGGATGGTTTAACAACCCCCATCAAATACCTAGGGGAAGCTTTTGAGAATAATCTGGGTAACTGGCAAGCCTTGGCCGCAGAAACAGTTGACGGAATTAATCAAGTGCTTTGGCAAGATCCTGGCAGTGGCGAAATCGGTGTTTGGAATGCGGATTCTAACTGGAACTGGATTTCCTCAGATGTTTTCGCCCCTGGTTCCCCTGGAGCAACAGCCCAAGCGGCCATTTTTGGTGTGGACATTAATGGTGGCATTGCCGTTTAAAAAGTCCTAATTTCCGCAAAAAGTAAATCCCCCAGTCCAGTATTTTTAACTGAGCAGGGGGATTTTTTTAGATGTTCCTAAAGGGGGAAATTACCCTAACCTTTGGGGGAAAAGAATAGCAACGGGAACCAACTACGGTTCAAAATGTTGTCCGTCAAGCTGGGTACAGTCCAATCCAACAAACTAGCCCGACGACTGGCCACGGCGATCGCCGTAATGTCATTCACAAAGGCGGCATTGAGAATTTCTTGAATGGGATTACCGTGGAGCACTTCCGTTTCAATATTGGGGACTAAACTGCTAAATTCTTCCTTAATTTTAGCTATATCAGCTTCTGCTTCCCGGCGACGGTTTTCCAATAGTTCTGGGTTACGGATACCATCCTCCACCACGGAAAGAAAATAGCAAGATTCCACTTTCCCTGCCGGGGCTTTTTCCAAAACCCGTTTCAATTGTTCAATTAAATATCGACCAGAAGTACTGGTATCGTAGGGAATCAATAAATTTCGCCAGAGGTGTTGGCAACGCAGGGCCATCTCCTCCACGGTGTAGGTGGTAATTAACTGGGGACGCAAAATCATTACCGGCACTTCCGTTGACTTGGCCAAAGAAAGGGTATGACTACCGAAAAGCTTGGATTCGAGATCACTCCGCACCGGCATCCCGTTGATGATTACATCGATGGCTTCCTCTTTGACTAACTTGTTAACTAGATCCAGATAACGCACCGAGGATACTTCCACCTTCACCTCTACCCCTTCGGGCACATTGGTGACCAAGGATTCCAGATAAACTTTCGCTTCTTTGAGTTTGCCCTCGTCCACATTGGCTAAGTGTTCATCTTCCCAAACGGAAATGGTATGCAAAAAAATTAATTTGCGGATGCCACAGAGGGAAAGTTCTTCCACAAAACCGGCCAGACGTTGCAGTCCATCGGAAAAATCTGTGCAAATTAGGCAATGCTTAAACATAATTAAAATCGGCTCTCCGCTGGCATAGTTGCTTTATGGGGGGATGGCTGGCACCGGCTCGGTATGGTGCCTTAAAGGGGCTGTACTTCAACTTCACTAGGCAGATAATAACAAGCCTGGGAAACAGGAGGTCGCCGGGGTACCGTCAGACGAAGAATGGCCCCTTGGGGACAATTATCCTTGACAGCGATGGTGCCTCCGTGGGCCTTGCTCATCATCTTACAGAATGCCAGACCCAGACCAATTTGGGCAATATTGGGCATCATGGTGCCGGTTTCATAAGGTTCAAATATTCTGAGTTTTAGGTCGTCCTCAACCCCTGGCCCTTGATCTTCAAAGGAAATTTGGATGAAGTTAGGGTCTTTTCCTCGGGCTATTACCCTGACGGTGCCATCGTCGGGGGAAAATTTGATGGCGTTGCTGAGTAAATTACCCAAAATCCGTTGAAAAATTGGCAGATCCACCTGCAGTAAAATCTCTTGTGTATCCCATTCTTTTTCCAGGGTAATATTCCTCTGGTCGGCGATCGCCTCGTAATCCTGCAAGAGCTGGGTAATGACAGTCGCCAAGTTCACATCTTGGTAATCCAGACAAAATTTCCCCTGCTCCTGTTTAGCCATGGTCAATATATCATCCACCAAATGCTGAATCTGTTGACTGGAATGAATCATGCGATCTAATTTCTGATCCATGGTTTGGGGATTGTAATTGCCCGTCTGCAAAATTTGTAGCCCTAAAATTAAACTCGTTAAAGGGTTACGCAGGTCATGGACAATCATATTTACCATGGACTCCCGATGTTGGAGGAGATTCTGGAGTGCATCATACTGGTACTTAATCCGAAGCATGGCCTGGATACGGGCCTGTAATTCCAAACGGTTTAGGGGTTTAGTAATGAAATCATCGGCCCCGGCTTCCAGACAAGTGGCTAAACTTAACTTGCTGTCTAGGGCAGTCACCATGATGATCGGCAGGGCCCGCCAACGGGGTAAGGAACGGATTTTGCGACACACATCAATGCCATTTAGCCCTGGCATCATCACATCTAACAGCAACAAATCTGGCTGAAAAATTTCCAAATTATCAATGGCTTTTTGTCCGTCATCAGCGTAGTTTATCTCATACCCTTTGTCCGTCAGAAGAGTATCAATTACGTCAAAATTGTCCGGATCATCGTCTACTACTAGTAGGGAAGCTGAATGCATAGGGATATCCTATTACAAAAACCGTTGAATATGAATGATTAGCATTCCTTAACTAACCAATTAGATATCCTTACTTAAGTGTACATCCCCATCTCCCTGAAAATTTAAGGTGGCGAAAGGATTGTCGAAGGCTAGAATGGGCGATGTTGTGGCCCTGGCATTGTCGTGAGTGAATCTCCCTTAACGATTTTGATTGTTGATGAAGATCCCGTTTTTCGTTTGGGGTTGATTACTGCCCTAACGGCGGAAATTGGGATACAGGTTTTAGGGGAGGGGGAAAGATTAGATGATCTGCGGCAACTGTTAGATAACTTCAGCCCGGAAATTTTACTAATTGATCCCCAATTTCCCCGGCAGTCCAATTCTGGCTGGTCATTACTAAGACAACTACAAGCAACCTATCCTTCCCTCGCTATTTGTTTGCTCACGGCTAGTTTGGAATATGACCAACTATTGGCCTCTAAAACCCACGGCATTGCGGCCTATTTTCCCAAAGGAACGGCGATCGCCGATCTGGTAGCGGGGTTAAAACAAGTACAGTCTGGGGAGACCTGTTGGCCTAGTCTAAATTCCGGGGCAGGGGCAACCCAAAATCTAAGCCATTGGGAAAGGTTAATTTGGAAATTATTTCGGGATGGCCTGGGGCAAATTGAGCAAAGCTTGCAACAAACCCAAGCCAGTTTACAAATTATCAACCTATCGGATTTTGACCGTCTTTTTTGGCAGGGAAAAAAACGGGAATTAACCGTGGCCCGCTGGATCGTCCAACGTCTGATGCCCCGTCGCTTAAGAACATGGCATCGATCTACCCAGATTTTTTCCCCGGAGGCAGGCCAAGAGCCCGTGGCTACCCTCCGGCCCCGCCCCTCTGGGGTCAAAGCCCTAGCCTTAAATCCCCCGGTTAACCTGGCTCCCCTAGGCCAGATCCTCAATCAACTGCCTCTGCAGGTGGAAAATCTTACCCCCATTCCCCTGGAATTAGATATTCTGCAACCCCTCAAGCGACAGGAATTATTATCCCTAAGCCAAAGGCAACTGGAAACCACCATCAATGAACTGAAAGCTCTCCGCATTACTCCGGAGCAACTGCCGGCAAATTATGTTTCCATTCTGGGGGAAATGTGGCGTTCTGTCACCCTGATTTTTTTTGGTAAATATTGTCAGCCCAAGAGTGAATTTACCCTCGAACAAATCCAAGCTTTATTGGAAGTTTATCAACCAATTATTACCGAAGAAAAGCTAACAACAATTCCCTTTGTGGCTTGTCTTTTTCATCACTTACTGTTTGCTGATCCCCTAACAGTTAATCAAAAAACCTATCCTTTCGGTTCCCCGGAAGCAAATCGCTATAGTGACTTATATGGGCAAAATTTGGTCATTCAATTGGCCAACAGCACCATGGTCTTTATTTTGAATTATTTTGCTGACCATGAATCGATTAAAATTGCCCTCTACGAACAATCAATGCTTTCTTCCCGCCAGGTGGCCCGATTCCGTAACGATTTGGCTTGGTATTACCAATTCAGTCGCTATTGGCTCAACCCCCAACAAATTTTTGAAAGTCAGTACACCCTTTTTTACCTGACGCCCCAGGGCATTGTTACCACCCAAATTTATGCCCCCCGCCAACGGGAATTGGAACAACTCCGGGCTATCCCTTGGTTCGTCACCATTTTGCTGGAATGTCGAGATGCCCTTTCTCCCCGGCTCCGATCGGTGATTAAATTTTTCGGTAATGGGGTTGTTTTTCTATTGACCCAGGTAGTCGGTCGGGCGATCGGGCTAGTGGGCAAAGGCATTATCCAGGGCATCGGTAACACCTGGCAGGATGGCCGCAGTCAACAGAAAGGATCCAATTGATCTTTTGGTTTGATCTTCGGAAAAATTGCCCCGGCGGGAATCTGTTAGGATAGCTGTTGTTTGCCCGCCCCTTGACCTTATTCCCTGGAAAGGATTGCTTTGGATCTATGGCAGTTGAACCCATTCCCCCCATCACTTTGCCCCCCCTCCAAGACCCTGTCCAAGAAGGTAATTGGCTACGGGAAGGCCTCCAGCATTGGCTGAATCAAGAGTTTATTCCTGAACACATTAATACGACCATTGCGGAACGGGCCGCCCAGATTTTTGTGCGCCAAAGGCTAGAAGGGGAAAATGATCTGGGTTCCCTTGTGATTGCCATTGTCACAGAAATGCAGGCCTTCGATTTTCGGGAAAGCTTTTACAGCGAATTCGCAGTGGCCAATGCGGTTAGCGATTTGATTTTAGAAAGTTTGGGCTATGACCGTTGTTGTGGACAGTCTTAGCCTGAGCAATATAGCCCCCTCTCTCAGGGTGTTGGCAAAAAGCACAGTCCTCTGGGAAGAGCGTTCAATGATCTTTTTCCTGATCTGGGTCGCCCTGGCGCTTATTCCCGGCGGTATGGCGATCGCCGAATGGATGATCAGACAGAATTAGAGTTTCAGCGGCCTGGTTGAAGGAATCAGACATTACCCTTGCCGGTCGATGATTCTCAGGCACCTTATCGAGGTCAGCGTCAAGGGAATTGGGAAGACTTTGTTGATAGGTTTCCCTTTCTTGCGCTTCGACAAAAGGGGACGGTTGCTGACGAACAACATTTAACTGAGGAACGGGAATAACAATGTCAGGAAGTGGAGGAGATATCCCCCTGGGGTTGGCAATACTATTAACAAAAAAATTAATGGTTTCTTCCTTGAGCCAGCCGTTGAGCACGGCAATGGAGCCAAAAAGGTTCCTCCGTCGTTGTTGCTCCTTCAAAATCCGTTCTATTTGCTCATCGTTTAACAGGTGGGCTAGTTTGAGATAATGGCCAATCGGTTCGTGGGTGGGGTGCTTAACCAAGAAAGGCCAATATTCGACAAAAAAATCCGCTGTTTCTTGGCAAATCCAACCATGGTGAGAAAGAATTTCCCCTAACAACATCTCAAACTGTTTTTGCTCATACAGTGCCACCTCTAGCTGTCCAGGCGTAATTAACTTCGCTTGCTGGAGAACAATCCCGATGGGTTTTATGTGGATAACCATGGTGGGGCAATGGGGGGTCAATGGGTGGGGGCGTTATCTTATGAAGACTGTAGGTGGGTATAGCGAAGATTTACGGGATTAACAGCAATGGAGCCTTTTTAGGCTGTTTAGCCACCACTTGTTTTAGCTTTATAACCTTGTTTTAAAAGATATGCCAGAATTTTCTCCCGTTGATCCCCTTGAATCTCAATATCACCCTCCTTCAATGTACCCCCACCGCCGCAATAACTTTTAAGATCCTTGAGTAACCTTTGTAAACTTGCCGTTGACAATTGTAAACCGCTCACCACCGTCACCGTTTTTCCTTTGCGACCAGACCGGGTTGCCTGGATGCGGATATTTTGTTGTTGGGGAGGAACATCCACCACCTCTGCCGGAGTTTGATTTTCTACCGGGCCAAATTCTTGGTAAACGATGCGGGCTGGGGGCTGGGAACGGGCCATGGCTTACGAGAATAACTGAAAGAGTTAGTTCAGAAAAGAGTAAAAAAATTGCCCTTAAACGTCGAGAGAATTTTCGTACTCCGATCCTTGATTAAGTTTTGAGATATATCCTGATCAATACTTTACTTTTATCGTAGCATAGCCCACTAATTTTAAGTAATTAAATGTACTTGTATTTTAAGTCCAGATCCCGAGACTTGATGCAACGGTTTGGTATTATCAATGACTCGTCAGGATTAAAGAAGGCATGACTGGTAATCCATGCAGGTGCTTTTCTGACAACGGCAAAAACCTATCGGTGAAGAAAGTTGAAGAAAAATAAAAAAACTTGGGTCGGTTTATTACAAAGCCAGTGGATGGAAGTTTTACAAGGATGGAAAATTAAAATTCATAATTTAGTGCAAATGCGTCAAATTTGAGTTTCCAAATAGCAAGGATTCCATCTTTTAATACTCTATGTAAAAAGACTTCTTGATACTTTTGCTATCCATGGAAATAATAAATTATTGAACTCCTTGCTCTGCGGTGATAAAGGGGCTGTACCTCCAAGAAGTCTGCTGTCATGGGGGGAATTTTGACGGTTGCTTAACCCCTTAGTCTCTACGCAACAGGTGGGAGCCCAGGGGAAGAATAGGTCAACCTCAGTCAAGGAATCTACCTACAGTTGACCTTGGAGATAGCCGAAACTTCTCCTACTCTGCCCCGGAATTCCGCCTATGTTAGGCCGGTAAAAGCCCGTTGTGACGCAGTAAAGGTTCTGTTTGGGGTTGTCGTCCCCGGAATTTTTCAAATACGATCCCTGGAGCTAGGCTACCCCCCAGGGCAAGGACTGTATCCCGAAAACGTTTACCGGTGTTTTGCACTGCGGTTTCGTCGTCTAATCCAGCTTCTTCAAAGGCGGCAAAGGCATCGGCACTGAGCACTTCCGCCCATTTATAGCTGTAGTAACCGGCGGCGTATCCCCCTGCAAAAATATGACCAAAGGAACAAAGGAAGGCGTTTTCCGGCAATGGGGGCAAAATAGTAGTCAGTTTGGCCAGGCGATCGCCAATTTCTTGGATTGTTTCCGGGCCATCGGGGCGGTAACGGTGGTGTAATTCCAGATCTAGCAGACTGAAATTAATTTGGCGCAACATGGCTGAGCCGGTCATGAAGTTCCGGGTAGCCAGGATTTTTTCGTATTCTTCTTGGGGCAACGTTTCCCCCGTTTGATAATGCTTGGCCAAACTGAAGAGGGTGGTGGGGTCGTAGCACCAATTTTCCATAAACTGACTGGGCAGTTCCACCGCATCCCATTCCACGTTGTTAATGCCCGCCGCACCGCTGTAATTAACGGTGGTCAGTAAATGTTGCAGGGCATGGCCAAATTCATGGAACAGGGTCGTAACTTCATAAAAAGTCATCAGGCTGGGCTGATCCCCCACGGGAGGGGTTTGGTTACAAATAACGTAGGCTACGGGCAGACGCAAGGAAGTTTTACCGTTAACCAATTCCTGACCCCGGTTTAGACAATCCGCCATCCAAGCGCCTCCCCGTTTTTCCGCCGGACGACTGTAGGCATCTAAATAAAAATTGGCGATCGCCGTGCCGGATTCGTTCAACACTTGGAAAAATTGCACGTTGGGGTGCCAAACGGCAACTGGATCAGCACTGGGTTGAATAGTTACCCCAAAAAGTCTTTTTGCTAGGGAGAATAAACCTTCCAAGACCTGGGGTAGGGGAAAATAGGGCCGCAGGGCTTCCGCATCAAAGTCAAATTCCTTTTCCCGTTGCCGTTCCGACCAGTAAGAAACATCCCAATGGTGGAGTTCCTCCAATCCGGCAAATTTCTTCAAATCCGCAAATTCCTTTTCTGCGGCGGGATAACTTGGCGATCGCAATTCCTCCAATAATTTTTCGACAGCGGCCACATCCGGCGCCATTTTTCGGGACAAACTCATTTCTGCATAGGTGGCAAAACCTAACAACTGAGCCTTTTCCAAGCGCAATGCCAAAATGCGTTCAATCAAAGGGTGATTGTCCCATTGTCCATCCGCCGCCCGGCGCACAAAAGCTCGGTAAACCTTTTCCCGCAAATCCGACCGCTGACTATATTTCATAAACGGCAGATAGCTGGGGTAATCCAGGGTAATAATCCAAGGGCCATCCTCCGGGGTAGCCGTTTCTTCTCCCTTTTGTTGGGCAGTTTGGGCCGCAAGGGCTAATAAACTCGGAGGTAAACCCGCCGCATCCTCTGGGGTGGTCAGCTTTAACTCGAAGGCTTGGCTGGAGTCCAACACATTGTTAGAAAATTTGGTGCCCAACTCTGCTAGTTCTAGTTGAATGGCATTAAATTTTTCCCGTTTTTCCCCGGTTAGACCCACACCCCCTAACTCCGCTTCCCGGATATTGCTTTCCACAATCCGTTGCTGGGCAGGCTCCAAATTAGTCCACTCTTGACTATTCCGCAGGGCTAAAAAGGCCTCGTAAAGGGGACGACTTTGCCCTAAACGGTTGATGAAGTTCACTACCTTGGGCTGTACCTGCTCAAAACCATGGCGTAGTTCAGGACTATTTTTTACCCCCATCAGATGGGAAACCGTGCCCCAAGTCCAACTAAGCTTTTCTTCCAGACGGGTTAACGGTTCCACTAAGCCCTGCCAAGTGGGTTGCACAGATTTTTCTAACTCAGTCAATTCTGCTTCCAACTCCCGCACCAAGCTTTCCACCGCCGGCTCCACGTCACTGGGCTGAATTTTATCGAAAGCGGGCAGGCCTCGGCCTTGCAGTAGGGGATTGGCAACGACAATTTGAGTTGTGGTCATAGGGTTCTGAGATCGTATTTTTTAACTATTTTAACTAAAGATAAAAACAAATGAAAATGGTGGAATTTTCTTGTCTTTTTACATTATGAATATTGGCTAATTCAGGGAGAACCCAATTATCCTCATTAGGTTAACAGATGGCAATCATCTTCATCCAGGCGATCGCCATAGAGTCTCGAAATTTCGTCACCAAGAATGTTAGCCAGCTCACCCAGTTGTCTTCAGATCGCCAAAAGCCAAGCCCTCCAATCAATCAAGTGAGCGTTAAACCTATTTAGAACTCCCCAGTAATAGCTTCATTTTGATTGCCATAGCTACCGGTAATTAATCCGCCCAGAGCAGACAAGGCATGGGCAAAAGTACTTTTTTCAAACCTCGACTACAAACATATTTTATCTACCTTAGACAAGACGAAAAGACTTCCTTCTCCCCCCCGTCCAATTCTTAAATCATCATCAATGTAAGTAATGTCCAAAAATGGAATACGACCCTCTGGCGATCGGGCAGGTACAACCTTGGCTGGATCTAATTGTGGCGTAGCAATGCCCATTAACTTTTGAATAGAGATCGTCCTTTCTAAAAATTCCACGTTGATGCGTTTGTCGGGAAGCACCGCCCCATCTGGTTTGGCGATCTCAAACCTTGCCGTTACTTTCACATAGCCGGAGGCTAAACCAAGGGGATGGGAAACAAAAGCCTGATTTAAAAACGACTGAGTTGCCACATCAATAATCTGATAGACACGACCAACCTTTAATCCGAGGGGTAATTTATCCAGGGATCTGATTTCCCGTGCAGTGGAGTAATTTAATAGCCAGTTTCCATCAAGTAATTGCGGTGCATATAACAGGGGAGACAAGTTTGGATTCTGGGCCTCGATCGCCGTCACCAGTGCTTCAATCTGATTAGAAGTTGTATTGGGTAAAGTGCGGTTAGTGAGGGGACTACCCCGCTTGGTTGTTTGTAGGGGTTGGACTAATTCAAATAGTTGTTGCTTCAGTATTTGGCGATCTAGGGGCATGGTAATTTAATAGTGAAATGAAGCACTTAGAATAACGTTAATAGCTATATTTTACCTATTAAGTTCAGCTTTATAAATTTTCCACTGGGGCAAGTAGCTGTCTAATAAGCCCCAAAAGTGCGCATTGTGGGAAGGTTCAATCAAATGAGCCATTTCGTGAACAGTGACATATTCTAGACAAAATAAAGGCTTTTTTGCTAATTCCAGATTAAGACAAATACGCTGAGATCGGGGATTACAGCTTCCCCAGCGGGTTTTCATTTGTTTAATATTAAATTCCTTAACTTTCACCCCCATTATTTGTTCATATTGGGCAATTAATGGTGGAATCAGACCGGTTAATTGCTGACGATACCATGCACTGAGTATTTGTTGTTTTTTTTCTAGTCCTGTATGGGGACGAATATGAAGTTCTAATTTATTGCCCACAAGCTCTATTTTTGGAGGTAAATTATGCTCAATTACCTTCAGTAAATAAGACTGACCTTGAAAATAATGATTTTCGTGATTTTGATATTTCAGTTCTTCTTTTGGTTGATAGTTACGACTTTTCTGTTGTTGTTTACGAATCCAGGATAATTTAGATTCGACAAAAGATCTAATAAAATTTTGTTCGATGTAAAAAGGAGCAGAGACAATAACTTGTCCGTCAGGCATATGAACTCTGAGATTTATATTTTTGATATTTTTATAGATAACTTTTACCTGTATATTTTCTACTTCCAGATAGAATATTGAGCTATTCATGGAGAAATATCATCGTTGAAATGTAACGCCAGCCAAATACAAGCTGGTTGATTACTGGTAAATGTTACCCGATGCTTTTGATGGGCTGGAATTAAAAGATAATCACCACTATCTAGGTTAATTACTTCGCCAGAATCGTAGCTGATTTGCGCTGTTCCTTGCAATAGTACTACCCATTCGGGGCGGGGTTGATCATACCACTCTCCCTCTGGGGTTGTCTGCCCAGTGGAAATAATTCGCTCCAAGGCTATCTTTGAGTTTTGCAGAAGAAGATCAAATTGTTCTTGATCCGGTAGAGGATTGGGTAATTGCCAGAGGTTGTTCATCTATGACAGCGATACTTTCTTGCAGGTTTTTTTAAGGGGGCGCTGGAAACTTTAGGAAAAGAGTAGAGAGATAAATTAAGACTATCCCAAATATCCTCTGTAATGGTAAAGGTATTCTAAAATTGATTATACTTTTTAGCCGAGGAATTGAAACTCACTATAGCGGTTTTCACGGAAGTAAGGTAAAGACTTAACTTCGGCAAGCTTGGTGTGGCACGACTATGCCTAACCTACTCTCAAAGGGACAAACCGCTTGAGTGGTTCTGATCTTAATGCAAATTACTTTAGAACTTGAAACAATGATTGATTGCTGAAATTGGCTAAGGAGAAATACAGACAAAAGTGGGCAACTATTTACGGCTAGGATTCAAGTATCTAGATAGAATATCCAAATATATTTAACCAACAAAACCATCAACCGATATAGGTTTCAACCTTAGCGGCCAAAAATTTTCCCTTGCGATACAAAAGCGATCAAGGGTAACGTAAAGCATGGCCAAGACTGATACCAGCACCTTAACGACAAAAAACTCCCCTGCGGTGGAGGCTGGCGATAAAGATTCTAGTCGTCCCCGTTTTTCCCTTTGGCAACTCTGGAATATGAATGTCGGTTTCCTCGGCATCCAATTTGGTTGGGGGCTACAAATGGCTAACATGAGTTCCATTTTTGAGCATTTGGGAGCCAGTGCCCACGGTATTCCAATCTTGTGGTTAGCGGCTCCATTAACGGGACTAATCGTACAACCGATTGTGGGAAATTTAAGTGACTATACCTGGGGGCCTTTGGGGCGTAGACGACCGTATCTGCTCGTAGGGGCAGTTTTGGCATCACTAGCCCTAATCCTGATGCCCCGGTGTTCCGCTTTGTGGATGGCGGCCGGACTTTTATGGTTGTTAGACACCAGCGCCAATGTCAGCATGGTTCCTTTTCGGGCGTTTGTGGGGGATTTATTACCCCAGGAGCAACGCACCCAAGGGTTTGCCATGCAAAGTGTCATGGTAGGAATAGGGGCAATTGCCGCATCAAGTATGCCCTGGCTTCTGAACCATCTGTTTAACGTTGATCCCACCACCAATGGGAGCCGGCTTATTCCGATGACTGTGGAGCTTTCTTTTTACCTTGGGGCTGGATTATTTCTCAGCACGATACTCTGGACGATTATCACCACCCCTGAGCGACCGCCCCAAAATTTAGACCGTTTTGCCGAATTAAAAGAAGCCCGAGGGGGGTTGGGAAACAGCCTGCAACAAATTCTCGACGCCCTAGCCCATTTGCCGAAAACGATGGTGCAACTGGCTGGAGTACAGTTTTTTACTTGGCTGGGGATTTTTTGCTTTTTTATTTATTTTCCCCCCGCCGTTGCCCGCAACATTTTTGGGGCAGTGGATTTGAATTCGAGCCTTTACAACAGTGGCATCGAATGGGCGGGTCTTTGCTACGCTTTTTTTAATGCAGTTTGTATTCTGTTTGCCTTTCTTTTGCCTTTACTGGCCCGCCGCATAAGCCGTAAAGTCTTACATTGCCTTTGTTTAACAGGGGGCGGTCTGGGGCTAATATCTGTGAAATGGATGGATCAACCCTGGCTCCTGCTCTTATCGATGATCGGATTTGGCATGGCCTGGCCAGTGCTCAATCAATTCCCTATGCAATTTTGAGTCATGCAATTCCGACTCAAAAGCGTGGCATTTATCAGGGAATTTTTAACTTTTTTATTGTGTTACCGGAGATTGGGGTCTCCCTGGCCTTTGGCTGGGTAATGCAGTCCTTTCTCCATGAAGATCGCCTGATGGCGGTGGTGTTAGGGGGCGTTTTTTTATTGATTGCCGCTTTCCTAACCCTCTTTGTTCAGCCCGCTGATGGTGTTGCCAAGGAAGCCCCTGAAGCCCCTAGGTCAGCGTCCGGTGAGGCAGTGCCCTTGGGTAGTGGAGGCAATTGAACTTGTCTGCTGAAGGAACATTGGTGGGGCTAACCGTACTGTCCACGGGTCTTTTAATCCCTTTCCCCATCCCTACATCACCTTGCGAAAATCCTGACGGCTCGTTACAATCCTTCAAAATATTCTCACTTTCTAAGGGATAATAGATAAAACTTGACTCTGTCTGTCTTGTTCGGTTAACACAACCTATAGGCACGGGTTTTATTTAGCCCAGCGCAGAATAAAAATTAAAACGTCTTTAAGACACAAAACACTATTCGTTACTAGAAGGAGCGTCAATGGGACTACCTTGGTATCGCGTTCATACAGTCGTCCTGAATGATCCAGGGCGACTCATCTCAGTTCACCTAATGCACACCGCCCTTGTGGCTGGTTGGGCTGGATCCATGGCTCTCTATGAGTTGGCCATTTTTGATTCCAGTGATGCTGTGCTCAACCCCATGTGGCGGCAAGGCATGTTTGTCCTTCCCTTTATGTCCCGCCTCGGCGTTACCAGTTCCTGGAACGGTTGGAGCGTCACTGGGGAAACCGGTTTAAACCCCGGATTCTGGTCCTTTGAAGGGGTGGCGATCGCCCACATCGTATTATCTGGACTACTTTTCCTAGCTGCTGTATGGCACTGGGTATTTTGGGATTTGGAATTATTTGTTGATCCCCGTACCGGTGAATCCGCTTTGGATTTACCCAAAATGTTTGGTATTCACCTTTTCCTTTCTGGTTTGCTCTGCTTCGGTTTTGGTGCATTCCACCTCACCGGTGTTTGGGGCCCAGGAATGTGGGTATCGGATCCCTATGGTCTGACAGGCCATGTGCAGCCGGTGGCACCGGAATGGGGCCCATCGGGCTTTAACCCCTTTAACCCAGGGGGAGTGGTAGCCCACCACATTGCGGCCGGTATTGTCGGTATCATTGCTGGACTTTTCCACCTAACAGTACGTCCCCCCGAACGGTTGTATAAAGCCCTCCGCATGGGGAACATTGAAACCGTACTTTCCAGCAGTATTGCTGCGGTGTTCTTTGCCGCCTTCATTGTGGCGGGAACCATGTGGTACGGCAACGCCACCACCCCCATCGAATTGTTTGGCCCCACCCGTTATCAATGGGATAAGGGTTATTTCCAGGAAGAAATTCAACGCCGTGTGGACAGTCAGGTTGCGGCCGGTGCTTCCTTGTCCGAAGCTTGGGAAACTATTCCCGAAAAATTGGCTTTCTACGATTACGTTGGCAACAGCCCTGCTAAAGGTGGTTTATTCCGTACCGGTGCCATGGATAGTGGTGATGGTATTGCCCAGGAATGGATGGGTCACCCGATCTTTAAGGATAAAGAAGGACGGGTTTTGGACATTCGTCGTATGCCCAACTTCTTTGAAACCTTCCCTGTGATCATGACCGATGAAAATGGTGTGGTACGGGCTGATATTCCTTTCCGTCGTTCTGAGTCCAAATTCAGTGTGGAACAAACCGGCGTAACGGTGAGCTTCTACGGTGGTGCTTTGAATGGTCAGACCTTCACTAACGCCTCTGACGTGAAGAAATTCGCCCGCAAAGCCCAATTGGGTGAAGCGTTTGACTTTGACACAGAAACTCTCAATTCCGATGGTGTATTCCGCACCAGTCCCCGGGGTTGGTTCACCTTCGGCCATGCGGTATTCGCCCTGCTCTTCTTCTTTGGTCACATCTGGCATGGCTCCCGGACTCTGTTCCGTGACGTATTTGCTGGGGTTGATCCTAGTCTGTCGGAAGAACAAGTGGAATGGGGTGTATTTGCTAAGGTTGGTGACTTGAGCACCCGGAAGCAAAAAGAAGCCTAGGTTTTGCTGATTTAGTTAATCTAAGATTCGCTTCTACCCAAACCAAATTTTTACTGTAGCCTTTTCTTTGGAGAGGGCTACTTTTTTGTTTAGATTTGTCAAAGTTCCGCTGGGTTGAGGGGAATCATCGCCCAGGTAACATAGGTGCCGATGGGACTCCAGAGCAAAAAGGGTACTAAAAAACCGAATGCGGTCCAGGAAACTTCGCTGACGGCGATCGCCAGGGCCAGGCCCACAAAAAAGCCCGTTGCACCGATCATGGTTCCGACCCGGAGACTACGGAGTTTGCACATAACGGGGGTGTAGGCCATGACGGTAATTTCCAGCAAAATATAACCGGCCATCAGTCCCCAACGGTGGCCGGGGGCTGGGGTGGCTTGCCAAGTAAGGGTGGCGGAAATGGCCCCGGCAATGAAAATAGAAATCCAGATAAAAGGAATGGCCCATTCAAAGGTCAACCAAGACGGACGGCGGAGGCGATTAAACCAGGCCAAATCCCTTGGGGACAGACGGTTACAAACAAAAGCAAGGGCAAAGGTGATTACCCCAATCCACAGCCAAGCTGGAATCATAAATATTTCCCGTTAACTTGAGCAAATTTTATCGGAAATTAGTGCTCTCCAACTTGATGGTGATGGAACCTAAGCCGATCGCCAGGTGCCGTGGAAACTAAAGGGAATGACCTCCGGTAGGGCCAAACGACAAATGGGCTCCGCCTCTAAATCATCCGCATCCCAGATCCACACTTCACTGCGGTGGCGATCGCCGTCGTAAACCACGGTGGTAATCCAACCCTTGTCCCCATTGTCCGGGTGGGGAATGTAAAGGGGTTCCACCGGATATTGATGTTCTCCTAACTTGGCCGTAATAACATCGCCGGTGTGGTAATCGATGCGGGCAATTTCCCCGAACCATTGGGAACCTAGAACTTCTGCCGGTCTTTGCAGAGCCATGTAGGTATAGCGCCAGGGCTGGCCCGTTAATTGGGGATTAATCACTGGGAATTCCCCACTGCGCCCAAATACTTTGGTCAATTCCACCATTTTTCCCGTCTGGGGATTGAGAATGGCCTGCCATAACTGCCCATTGGTGGAAGTTTTCACCTCCCCGGTGGGTACTTCCCGCAAATACTCGTTAGTTTGCTCAAAGTCCCCAAAGCGGACAAAATCCAGTCGCACATTGCCGTCGGCTAAAACACAACCGTTGCCGTAATGCCACTGGAACCAGGATTCCGTTTCCCCCTCGCTGACTATTTCCAACGTTTGGCGATCGATGACTAAAATTTTTGTGCCGCCTCCCGCATCCCATCCCAGGGCGTCGGCATAGGCCACATTGCCCAACAGTAAGGAAAATTGAGAAAGGGTGACCGGGGGCAAAAATAACACCATATAGGGCCCCGCCAAACAAAAACTATGGCAAAAGGGGGTGCGGCTAAGCTTAAGGCGATTCCGTTTTAGTAAATTGCCCCGGCGATCCAAACGGTAAAGATTTAAATTGAACTGGAAATCCACCCCAATGCTAAAAATTTCCCCCGTTAGCGGATCTTGCAGGGGATGGGCAGAGAAGGGTTGCCCTGGCTGAAATTCTCCGCCAAAATTCTCAACCCCTAACGTTTCTAAATTTTCCAAATCTAATCCATGGGGTTGTCCCCCTTCCCACAATGCCAACAGGCGATCGGGCAAAGCCAAAACCGAAGTATTGGCCGCATTTTTCAAGATATCTGTCTGGGTGACTAGACTTTTCCAGTAGTGCCAAACTCCCTGGGGATCCACCATACCGTAGTTGCCGTAGAGATAACGACCGGCCTTTTCTTCCTCTCGATAACCTGTGGTTTGGACGTAACGGTACAGGGCTTCCGCTTTGCCTTCCCCAAAATGTACCGCCAGGATTGCCCCATCTCCATCGAACCAGTGACCAACTTTTTCTTGCCCTCGACTGAGGCGACCGGGGCCGTTGCGGTACAGACTTCCTTTCAGTCCTGGGGGAACTTGCCCGGAAATTAGAGCTAACTGGGTGCGGTCAAATTCCAACGCATTGTGGCTGAGATTGGTAGCCCAGGCGGGACGGGAAAGGGTGGCGGTCATAGGATTGTAAGAATTTTTTTGGCTGGCAGAATCGCCAATATCCCCTAAATTCTAAACTTTTTCCCTTTTTCCCGTGGGGACTTTTACCCGGTCTTGGCTTAATGGGCAAGGGTTGCTCCCAGTCGTTTACTCACCCCCAACCATTCTTCTTGGCTTAAAGGTTCACAGGTTAACTGGCACTGGAAATGGCTCTCCGCTGTAGCTGTTAAAATTTCCAAAACTTTTTCCAGACTGGGATGCCCCGTCAACTCCCCAATATTTTTTTGCCAGGGGGCCGGTTGTTGAAATACTTGCTCGAATAAATGGCGATCGCCGTTAAGAACCATTTCCCCGTGTTGGAGTATGGCCAAAGAGGTTTGTCGTTGGGCACTACCAATTAACTTATCCCCGGTGGAACTTACCAGATCCGCCACCGTAGCGGTATTGAAGCAACTGGCGTTATGGATGTAGCCCCGCCCTCCCATGCCGTAGGTCAAATCCAAGCCCAATGTTTTCCAGCCCTGAATTAAAAATTCACAGATATGTTGGTAGGTTTGCCGTCTTTTTCCTCCCTCGATGTGCTCGTCACCAGGGCATAGGTTAAGCCTCCTTGGTGTAACACCGCCCGGCCACCGCTGGGTCTTGTCACCACTTCTAACGGTTGCCCCTGCCAGGTTAAATGTTGCCAATGATCCGGCCAGGCTTTTTGGAAACAACCAAGGCTAATAGCCGGGGGAGACCAACCGTAGAAACGCAACACCGATCGCCCGGTGCGGGGAAAATAATCTTCCAGTAGCCAGGTGTCCATGGCCATCTGCAACAATCCAGAGCCCTGGACGTAGGGCAATAATCGCCAAGGGGGACGATCGGCAGAGGTTGGAATAGGCAATGGCGATCGGACAATTTCCATGGTAAAAATCTCACTAATATTGATAATTTTGTTAAAGTTTTTTATGATTATTTTAGGGGCTTTAGATCCTTTTAGAAAATAATAAAAAAGGGTTTTAATTACATTGAAAATAACCCATTCCAACCATCAAGCCTTGATTGATATTACCTACAGTCCCGCCTATACCCTCGTCCCTACCTATGAATGCTTTAATCGCTGTACCTATTGCAATTTTCGGCTGGAACCGGGTCAGGATCAATGGTTGAGTTTAACTGAGGCGAAGAAACGTTTACAACACCTGGATGGTAAAGGAATTAGGGAAATTTTAATCCTTGCGGGGGAAGTTCATCCCCGATCGCCAAGGAGAAAGGCTTGGTTTAAGTTAATTTATGATCTGGCAAAACTAGCTCTGGATTTTGGCTTTTATCCCCACACCAATGCGGGGCCTCTAAGTCGATCAGAAATGGCTAGTTTAAAGGAAGTGAATTTTTCCCTGGGATTAATGGTGGAACAGGTTTCTCCCCGGTTATTAACCACCGTTCATCGCCAGGCCCCCAGTAAAGATCCCCAACTTAGGTTAAAGCAACTAGAATTAGCGGGGGAATTAGCTATTCCTTTCACTACAGGTATTTTATTGGGCATTGGGGAAACTTGCCAAGAAACAGAGGAGAGTTTAACGGCGATCGCCAAAATTCAGCAACAATATGGTCACATTCAAGAAGTGATTTTACAACCCCACAGTCCTGGGCAAAAACAAACGGATTTAACTCCAGCCTATGATCCGAAAAGTTTAGTTGAAGTTGTCACCATAGCTAAAGAAATTTTACCCAAAGAAATAACCTTACAAATCCCCCCAAACTTAGTACCCAACCAAGACGATTTATTAGCTTGCTTGGCCGCTGGGGTCAGGGATTTGGGGGGCATTGTTCCCCTTGATGAAGTTAACCCGGACTACCATCACCAATCGGTGACAAGCTTGGAAAAATTATTAGCAAATAATGGTTATAATCTTCAACCCCGCTTTCCCGTTTATACCGCTTATTTTACTTGGTTATCTCCCCATCTACAGCAATATCTAGTCAATTCCATGGCAGTTAAGGGGAAAAAGCGAATACTTCCTGATTAAGAGACCCTTAGCTTGCATAAGACTAGGTAAACCTTCTGTTTTGTCATCAATACTGACCACTAGATAATAAACTGAATCATCTATTTAAGTTGAGAATTATTATTATTTATCTTCGCCAATACTTATTAAAAGTTAACTTTTCTATGGATTTTTGCCAGTCAGGATAGTCAATAATAACTTCATAGTAATTTGGTCTTTGACCTCAAACAAGCTATGACTAATTCCCCGGTGCAGACAGAATCTCCTTCCCTAGAAGAAATTTTACGAAAACTAGATACATCCCCCCAGGGATTAAGCACTGCCGAAGCTCAAAATCGCTTATCTCAGCATGGTTATAACGAGCTAGCCGAAAAAAAGACCAGTAATCTGGAATTGCTCTTTTCCTACTTTTGGGGCCCCATGCCCTGGATGATTGAGGCGGCGATTATCCTCTGCGCCTTGGTGGGGGATTGGGTGGATTTTTTTATTATCTTTGGTTTGCTGATCGGTAATGCCATGATCGGCTTTGTGGAAGAAAAATCGGCCGGGGATGCGGTTTCAGCCCTCAAGGCCCAGTTGGCCCTTAATGCTAATGTCAAGCGAGACGGTAGTTGGCAAACCATACCAGCCAGGGAATTGGTGCCAGGGGACATTGTCCGCATCAAGATTGGCGATGTTTTACCAGCGGATCTTAATCTGTTGAACTGCGATACCGTATCCATTGACCAAGCGGCCCTAACGGGGGAATCCCTGCCGGTCACTCGCTCCGTGGGGGAAGAAGTTTATTCCGGGTCGATTCTGAAGCGGGGTCAGGCGGAAGCGGTGGTTAGTGGCACGGGGGTTAATACGTTTTTTGGCAAGACGGCCAAGTTGGTGGCGGAGGCGGAAAATACGGATCACTTACAGGAAGCGGTTCTCAAACTTTCAGATTATTTGATTATTGTTAACCTTTTCCTAGTGGCGGCCATTTTGGTGGTGCGAGTCCACGAAGGGGATAACTTTATTCGAGTTTTGAAGTTCTGTTTGGTGCTGACCGTGGCTTCCATTCCCCTGGCGACCCCAACGGTGCTAGCGGTAACCATGGCCATTGGCTCCCAATTATTGGCGGCTAAAAATGCCCTGGTCACCCGTCTATCGGCGATCGATGAGTTGGCCGGGGTGGATATGCTCTGCTCGGACAAAACCGGTACCCTCACCCTCAATCAACTGAGTTTAGGAGATCCCTATCTTCCCGCAGGAGTGGATAACCAAGAGCTTTTATTGGCGGCCGCTTTGGCTTCTAGTCGGGAGGACAATGATCCCATCGATTTAACGATTATTAATGGTCTGGAAAACCAGGACATTCTCCATGATTTTACCGTTAGTCATTTCACTCCCTTTGATCCGGTTAGTAAACGCACTGAAGCGGAAGTGACGGATGAAGAAGGTCGTACTTTTAAAACCAGCAAGGGAGCGCCCCAGGTAATTCTTGATCTCGATGCCCAGAATCAGGCCTTTGCGGAGGCGGTCAATGCAGAGATTATGGCTTTGGCGAAAAAGGGTTATCGAGCTTTGGGGGTGGCCCGCACCGATGATCAGGGAACATGGCATTTTCTTGGCATTATTTCCCTGTTTGATCCGCCCCGGCCGGATTCCCAAATCACCATTGAAAATGCTAAGCGTTTAGGCATTCCCCTCAAGATGATTACGGGAGATCAGGTGGCGATCGCCAAAGAAACCTGTCATCAGTTGGGGTTAGGGCAAAATGTATTGAATGCCGAGCTATTCCGCCAGACCCCAGCTACCCAATTGAGTCAACTAGGGGCTGAAATCGAAGGGGCCGACGGCTTTGCCCAGGTTTTTCCTGAGGATAAATTTCACATTGTGGAAACCTTGCAAAAACGGGGTTACATCGTAGCCATGACGGGGGATGGGGTCAATGATGCTCCCGCCTTAAAACAAGCCAGTGCCGGGATTGCCGTTTCTGGAGCCACGGATGCCGCCCGGGCCGCCGCCGACATTGTACTACTGACACCGGGTTTATCGGTGATTATTGATGCCATTGAACTGAGCCGCCAAATTTTCCTGCGGATGAACAGTTATTGCATCTACCGGGTTGTGGAAACGGTGCGGATTCTGATTTTTATCACCATGGCGATTTTTGTCTATGGAACCTATCCAGTGACCGTGATTATGCTGGTGTTACTGGCCCTAATCAATGATGGTTCCATGGTCACCATTGCCTATGACAATACAAGAATCCCTAAAACTCCCCAACGCTGGAATATGCCCTACATCATCAGCCTCGCCACGGCGATCGGATTGGTGGGGGTGGTGGAAACCTTCTTACTGTATTACTACACCGAAAAATATCTAGGACTTCCCCATGAAATGGTGCAAACCCTCATTTATCTCCATCTAGCGGTGGGGGGCATGATGACCATCTACGTCACCAGGGTACAGGGCCCTTTCTGGTCGATTCCCCCTGCTCCCAAGATGTTGATGGCCACCGGGGCATCCGTAGCAATTTCCACCCTCATGGCCTGTTTTGGTATTCTCATGACCCCCATCGGATTGATGTGGACCCTAGCCAGTTGGGGCTATGCCTTCCTTTGGTTTTTGATTTTTGATTGGGTCAAACTCTGGCTTTATCGGTTGCTAGATTCTAAACAGGTGGTAATTTTAGGTTCCCGTTATCTCAAGCGTTGGCAAGGATTAAAAAATCGTTTCTAAGCATGAGTTTACCAAAATCCCCTGACCTTTTCCGAGTTGGGGGACAAAATCAGCTAATTTGGGCAACAATTTTTTCCGCAATCTGGCGATCGCCATGTTTGTCTAACTTCTGAGTCAACCGAGGTTTATGGGGGGATTCCCAAAGAAAATCCCAGTTACCCTCAAAAAATTGTTGATGGGGTACGATTTGATGTTCTCCGTAATTCTGCAAACCTTCTAGTAAAATTTCTGCTTCCGCAAAACCATCCCTGGTGAGGGAAATAATGGGTACTTCCATCTTTAAAGCCTCTGCAAAAGTGCTAAAACCAGGCTTGGAAAATACCCGGCCACAAATGGGCATTAAATCCACGGGGCGATAGGTTTGATCGGTGATAATAGTTAAGTTATCTAACTTGGGAGCTTGGCTATCGAAGCTAATAAAATGGTGTTCCCTGAATTTGCTTAATACTTCGTAGGGAATGGCCTGTAATCCTAATCCTCCAAAGGTTAATAAAATGGTCTTTTCTTTGGCGGTTTTAATCCCAAAAGTTTCCCGTAATTCTTGTTCACTATATCTAGGATTTCCCCCTAATAAACCCGCTGAAATTTTATGGGGAAAAACTTCCATGGGTTCCGATAAAGGTAACTGAAATAATAAATCACATTGCCGATAATCCCGTTCAATTTTCTCAATAACTTCCCCAAATTCCTCGCCCCAGTCCCGATAAATAAAATTCCAACCAAAATTACTACTCATCCAACAGGGAATATCGGCTCGATGGGCGATCGCCACTGCTAAAGCGGGAATATCTGCCAGTACCAAGTCCACCCGATTATTGCGGAGATAGTTGGATTCCGTTGCCACCAACTTGTTTTCTTGGGCATAAATTTTTTGCAACGCCCCTAGGGTTGCCCCCTCGTCCATTTGTAAACTATCCGCTTGGATAACCCCCACATCAAAGGCCACAGGACGATGGATAAAGGGCTTTTCCAGGTAACATTCCAACAGCCAACGGGGACTGCGGGTGGCCATAATCACTAATACTTCTGGACAAAGTTCCTGAACCTGTTGGGCAATGCAAGCTGTCCGTACCGCATGGCCGAAACCATGGCCTGTAATCGCACAATAGAGGGTGGGGCGTTTCATGTAGTACTGAAATTATGAAGATTTTTTGTGATCCATGGGGCGATCGGGATTTTTCACGGACAATGACATTAACAGCGGGGTAAGTTCAGGGGCATAGTCCATGAAAAAACAGAATTATCACAGCACCGGAGCGACCTTTACGAATCCGGCCGAAGCTTCCACCCATGATCGCATTTTGAAGGGGGCTTTGAAATTATTTGGCACCAAGGGCTATGAAGGCACCACCACCAAAGATCTGGCCCAGGCGGCCAATGTGGCGGAAGGTACCATATTTCGTTATTTTGCCAACAAAAAAGCCATCCTTGTGGAGGTGGCCACGGCGGGGTGGATCGAAATTCTCACCGATCTTTTAACCGAGCTGAGTGAAATGGGCAGTTATAAGGCGATCGCCCAGGTGATGAAACGGAGGATGTTCCACCTGCGGGAAAATAAATATCTGCTCCAGGTTTGTTTTGTGGAAGCCCAACATCACCCCGAACTACAGGAAAAAATTCAATCGGAAATCATCGACAAAATGACCGATGTGGCCGAAGCGTTTTTTCAAACGGCCATGGACAGAGGCATTTATCGTCCCATGAATCCTAAAATTGTCGCCCAGGTTTTCCTAGGGATGTTTGCCGTGGCAGGTTTTTCTGAACAAACGGTTATTGATCCCCAGGCTCCCCCCCAAGCGTTACAGGAAATGGCGGAGGGATTGGCCGATATTTTCCTGAATGGCGTTTTAGTCCATTAGGCATAAAAATTATGTCAACCCACAATGACCATGGCATTGAGAATGAAACTGGGGAATTTCACTACCACCGTAGAACGCTTGCCGCCCAGGTTAGACCGGCCCCAAACCCGGCCATTACAATCACATCCCCTGCCTTGATTTTCCCTTCCCGCACTGCTTGATCTAATGCCAGGGGAATGGAGGCGGCGGAGGTGTTACCATAATCGCCCACGTTGCTAATGATTTTCTCCGAGCTAATACCCAGGCGATCGCCAACGGCATCCATAATCCGTTGATTAGCCTGGTGGAGAATTAACCAATCTACGTCAGCGGTGGTTAACTGGGCTTTGAACAAGACCTTTTCAATCACTTCCGGCACTTTAGCCACGGCAAACCGGTACACTTCCCGGCCGTTCATGGTGATGGGTTGATAACCACCCTGGACGACGCTTTTGCCTGGGCTAAGGTCTTTAGCAACGCCTTGGTAGGGTAAGTTCAAACAACCATTGCCACTGCCATCGGTGTACATTTCAAAAGCAAGCAAATTATCCTGGGGCTGACTTTGCAAAACCACGGCCCCGGCCCCGTCTCCAAATAAAACGCAGGTTGTACGATCTGACCAATCCACCCACCGGGAGAGCACGTCCCCTCCCACCAATAAAATTCTTTGGTAAACCCCTGTCCGTAGGAACTGGGCCGCAACGTTCAACCCCACCACAAAACCGGAACATGCCGCCGTCACGTCAAAGGCAAAGGCCCTGGTGGCCCCAGTCCCCCCTGGATTTGGGCCGCTGTGCCAAAAAGATCATCGGGGGTGGAAGTGGCCAAAATAATTAAATCTATGTCCTGGGGCCCTAATCCCGCCATGGCCAAGGCATTTTGGCTTGCTTTTATGCCCAAATTAGCCAGATTTTCCCCAGGGGAACAGACATAACGTTGGCGCATGCCTGTGCGGGACTTAATCCACTCATCGGAGGTTTCGACAATGGCACTCAAGTCTTGATTTGTTAAACTCTGGTCGGCGATCGCCGTGCCACTGCCAATAATTTTGAGGCCATTGCCAAGGGTATTCAAAAGTTCCGACTCCCGATGATGTCCTGGTGAGCAATTTGAGCAATTACAGGCTTAAAGCATAGGACAAAGCTGGCCCCCGAGTCACTATAGCCCCCACCATTTTTAGATATTTTGCAACTCCTCTGTCTTTTGCCGTTCCATCAGAGTGGAGGTGGCATTACTGATGCGGACAGCCACCTGATTATTTACCGCGTCTTTAGCCAAGCGAATGGCATTGAAAATAGAACCACTGCGGGAACTACCATGGCTAATTACACAAATGCCATCCACCCCAAACAGTAGGGCTCCCCCATGTTCAGCGTGATCCACCCGTTGTTTAATGCGTTTGAGGTTGGGAGCTAAGATCATTGCTCCTAATTTTCCCCGCCAACCCCTGGGCAATTCTTCCTTAACAATATGCAGTAGAATTTCCCCCACTGCTTCGGCAAACTTGAGGACAATATTGCCCACAAAACCATCACAAACAATCACATCAAAATTGCCAGAAAGGACATCCCGCCCTTCCGCATTGCCCACAAAGGGAATTTCTGGGTTACTTTCCAGGAGTTCATAGGTTTGGAGGGCGAGGGTATTGCCCTTGGTTTGTTCTTCGCCAATGTTGAGCAGTCCTACTTTTGGACTCTCTACTCCCAGTACGTAGTTACTATACACTGTGCCCATAAGGGCAAACTGTTCCAGATATTTTGCCTTGCAATCCACATTGGCCCCCACATCCAGCAATACCACCGACTTACCAGGAATCATGGTGGGAAATAAGGTGCCGATCGCCGGTCGATCAATACCTTTTAATCTGCCCAATCGTAATAAAGCCGAAGCCATGGCCGCCCCAGAATGCCCCGCCGACACCACCGCATCGGCCTGTTTTTCCTTGACTAAATTCATGGCCACATTAATGGAGGCCTTGGGCTTACGGCGTACCACCACCGCATCCTCTTCCATTTCCACCACCCCCTCCGCATCGACAATGCTAAGATTCGCTCCCTGGTGGGGATGACGGGCTAAACAATCCTCAATGGCTTGGCGATCGCCGACCAGGAAAATTTCCACATCCAATTCCTGACTCGCGCGGATAGCACCGACAACGATTTCTTCGGGGGCATAATCCCCCCCCATTGCATCTAAAGCAATTTTTGCCCGCGTTACAGCCATTGATCACAACTCATTGAATCTCAAAAATTGTAGCAGACAGGCAGGTTAATAAAAAAACACCTTGCCCCATAGCTTGTCAATACTCCGGGGCAAAAAGAAAAACAGTAGAAGACATTCGTCCCCCACTGTCCTACATTCTTAATACTGCTTGACAAAGCTCAAAACATACCTCAAACAGAGACTTCGCTTAATTCCCTGGTTATGTGGTCAAAGGGAGCCGCAATAAAATCAGCGGAGCCGAGACTGGAATCCTCCGCCATGGCCTCAATCATTTCCTTCATAATCTGAACACCGCGGACGGTGGGGCCAATGGGAACCCCCAGGGAACTATAGGTTTCCCTTAATCCCTGTAACACCCGCTCATCTAGAACGTTGTTGTCCCCCGCTACCAGGGCATAGGTGGCATAGCGCAAATAGTAGTCCATATCCCGCAAACAAGCGGAAAAACGCCGGGTAGTGTAGGCATTACCACTGGGGCGAATTAACTCGGGGATTTCCTCGAACAATTGGGCGGCGGCCCGTTTAACAATGGTGGCAGAGTTGCCATTAATCATGGAGGCGGCGGCAATTCTAGCCGAACCAGACTCAAAATAAGCTTTGAGCTCATCCATGGCGTTCCGATCCAGGTAACGACCGGTCAAATCATAGTTTTTTATTAAAGTGGTAACCGCGTCTCGCATTTAAAAAGTTCTCCCAACGGCAGTTTATAGTAGTGGGCTTGGGCAAGCCGTTTTAGTTCTTCTACCTATCATTATTTCCGAGCGAACGCAAGTCAAGTAACGCTTCCACCTAGCAATAAAACTACATATTTCTGCCGTCACTAAGGCCAGCTTTCTTATCCCTAAGCGTCTCAACAAATGCGGGGTAATTGTTCCCCACTAATCATATCCAACAGCCGCAGGACTCCCATCGAAGTTTTCAGGCTGACTAAGCCTAAACTTTGACTGCTTTTTGCTGTGACGGTGCCGATCGCCGTAGCTTGGGCATGGAAGCTTTGCAAGATTTCCACTGTGGCCTGCTCTGCTTCCGGGGGAACAATGGCTAAAAACCGTCCTTCGTTGGCCACGTAAAGGGGATCAAAACCTAGGAGTTCACAGGCCGCCCCCACCTCTTCCCCCACGGGGATTAATTTTTCCGTTAACTGCATAGTTACCCCGGCAGTTTGGGCAATTTCGTTAACCGCACTGGCCAGGCCTCCCCTGGTTAAATCCCGCAGGCAATGGATGGGAAGGTTTGCCGATAATAACGCTGACACTTCTCGGTGGAGGGGGGCCGAGTCGCTCTCAATGGTAGTTTCAAATTCCAATCCCTCCCGCACCGCCATAATAGCCATGCCGTGACTTCCCAAATCACCGCTGACAATGAGGCGATCGCCAACCTGTACCTGGGATGGATGGATGATCTGACCATGATTGATAAAGCCAATGCCACTGGTGTTGATGAAAATACCATCCCCCTTGCCCCGATCCACCACCTTGGTATCACCGGTAATAATTTGTACGCCACAGTTTTTAGCCGCTTGCCCCATGGATTGCACCACCCGCCACAGGGTTTCCATCGACAACCCTTCTTCGAGGATAAAACCGACACTGATGTATCGAGGAGTAGCCCCCGCCATGGCCAGATCATTAACTGTGCCGTGGATGGCCAAGGAACCAATATCCCCCCCAGGGAAAAAGAGAGGATTAACCACGTAGGAATCGGTGGTAAAAGCTAATTGACCTCGCTCAACCCCAAAGACCGCCGCATCATGGTCACTTTGTAGGGGGGCACCAAAGATGGGGAAAAACATTTCGCCCAGTAATTGTTGCATCAACTTGCCGCCACCACCGTGGGCTAACAAGACCTGGGGATAACGATCAAGGGGAATGGGACAGGTCAAATTCACGAAGTCAAATCCTAAATTTATCTATGGTTAACTAGAGCCTGTTTGTAAAGTTATGATCTGCCCCCTAAATCTCCTCACTAAAGCTCCGGCAAACTTGGGGGACTTTGAAGACTTTCCCCCCAGAATTGGGGGGCCAGGGGGGCTTTTCAAACACGTTCTAACTTTCTTCTTCCAGAATGGGTAAACGGACGGTAAAACAGGAACCCTTTCCTTCCTGGCTTTGCACCGCAACTTCCCCACCATGGATGCCCGCACACCGTTGCACGATCGCCAGTCCCAGTCCGGTGCCCGTCACCCCCTCCACATTGTTGGCCCGGAAAAAAGGAGTGAATAATTCGGCCATAGCCTGGGGGGGAATACCAATACCTTGGTCTGTGACCCTAAAAATCATCGTTTTGTCCTGGGCAATCACTTCAAACAAAATCGGTGTTGGAGCCGGGGAATACTTAATGGCGTTACTGAGGAGATTACAAATAATGTGGCGTAATAAATGGGTGTCCCATAAACCCTGCTGTAGGTTTCCCTTGGTGAAAAAATCAATCTGACGGGGTTGTCGCTGGGCACTATTAACTAAACGCATTAAATCCTGGCAAAACATGAGCAAATCCAGGGGTTCAAACTCGCAGGTTAATTGCCCACTTTCCGTTTTTCCCAGTAATAAAACTTCCGATAGTAATTCGTCTAAATCCTTAATGGCAGTGCGGATCATCTGAAAGTAACTGTGTTTTTGCTCCTGACTGAGGCGATCGCCATTTTCTTCCAACAACCCCGCCGAGAGAAGAATGGTATTGAGGGGATTACGGAAATCATGGGACAACATGGAAACAAATTCCGACTTCAACTGATTATCTGCTTTAGCCTTAGATAGTTCCAGTTTTTGCCGTTTTAAATTGGCACTGAGGGTATGATTCTCCTCTGCTAATTTTTGAGACAGGCAATGGCGTTGAATAGCGTAATGGACGGAACGCAGGAGAGTATCCAAATTCACGTCCCTTTTAAACAGATAGTCCTGGGCTCCCTGGCGCACTGCATCTAAAGCTAGGTCTTCATCTTGGTAATGGGTCAGCACAATAATCGGCAAAGTTTGGCCCGGCCCTGGAGTTTCAGCAGAGAGTCTAAACCTTTACTGTCCGGCAGGGTCAAATCTAGCAAAATAATGTCAAAAGCTTCCCCTTGCTCAAGTAGGGCCATCCCATCCCCAAGCCTTTGCACATGCTGGAATTCAAAGCTTTCCTGGGGGGATCCCTTTAAAATTTCCTGCAATAAACGGGCTTCGGCCAAGTTGTCTTCAATGATCAGAATTCGTAAACAGGAATTGGTAGCCATGGCAAGGTTAATTTTTTTTAGCGTCAATGGCCAGTTATTTAATTTTAGTCCGGTAGGTCATTTCGTTTTCTTGTCGTTGCCAATAAGAATCTGGTTTTTTCCTGGATTGTCCTGGGGTTACCAGGGCATGGGTAGTGCATATGTTTGAAAATCCTCTTCCACCGGATAAGGAGGGTAAATTCCCGCCCCAAAAACTTTGAGATCCTAGCTCAAAAGGCACTGGGAATTTTGCTTGCATAAAACAATTCCTTGAAACCGTTCGGTATTATCTGCCACGGGTTGACCGTTGCTGTTGGGGGAGATAATGGGGCAGTGGGGCAATCAACATTTGCTTAAGTTTCCTAACCTAAATATAAAAAATGAGCAAGTTCCTTTGTATTTTACCTATTTCCCTGGGGGTGGAGATAATTGGCAATTAAAGCAACTATTTCCGGTCAAGAGTTTGCCTCCTGGTATGAAAAGGCCCAACAAACGGCGATCGCCAACGGCATTGAGGGGGGGGAATTGGATTGGTTACTCCAGGGTTGGACAGATTTAGATCGCTTGACCCTACGCCTGGGGGATTTTCAGCAAAAACCGACCATTGGCCTCTACGAATCCTGGGCAGACATTCAACGGGGCTGGCAACGGCGGGTGGAGGAAAGATATCCAGTGCAATATCTTTTGGGCAGAACAAATTGGCGTAATTTTTCCTTACGGGTCACCCCGGCCGTGCTGATTCCCAGACCGGAAACGGAATTAATTATTGATATAGTACAATCCCAAGGTTACAGTCCTGATGCCTCCCGCCCGTGGGTGGATCTTGGTACTGGTAGCGGGGCGATCGCCCTGGGATTAGCAGAAATTTTTCCCCAGACTACTATCCATGGGGTAGATCAAAGTTCAGAGGCCTTGGCCATTGCCAGGGAAAATGCCGATCTTAATCAACTGAGCCACCGCATTCAGTTTCACCAGGGAGATTGGTGGCATCCTTTGGAATTTCTTAGGGGTCAAGTTCAAGGCATGGTTTCCAATCCCCCCTATATTCCCCGGTCAGAACTGCCCCAACTGGCACCGGAGGTAATTAACCATGAACCGGCCAGGGCCCTGGATGGGGGGGAAGATGGCCTAGAAAGTGTGCAACAACTAATCCGGCGATCGCCTAGGTATTTACAACCAGGAGGATTTTGGATTGTGGAAATCATGGCGGGCCAGGCTTCTCGGGTGGTGACATTGTTAGAAGGCAGAAGGTTGTTACCACAAAATTCAAATTCATCCAGATCTGGCGGGCATTGAACGTTTTGTTGCCGCGGTTTGCCATTGACTTTCGCCGTTTAACCCTTTTTCTTGAGTTGTTTGAGGGTTTCATACATTTCCGGCAACCGTTTATAGATGGCGGAAGCCTTTAGATAGGCTTTATGGGACATCTGGGGACTACCACATACCACTTCCCCAGCCCCCACTTTGCCATGGATTCCAGTCTGGGCAGAGGCGATCGCCCCGTCCCCAATTTCTGATTGGTTAGCTACCCCCACTTGACCGGCAAGGATAACCCGATTACCAATGGTGACCCCTCCGGCCACACCAACTTGCCCCGCTAGGGCACAGGCTTCTCCGATGCGACAACCATGGGCAACATGGACCATATTATCTAATTTGGTATTTTTGCCGATGCGAGTTTCCCCCACCGCAGGGCGATCCACGGCACTGTTACAGCCGATTTCCACCCCATCTTCCAACACCACTTGCCCCGATTGTTCCATTTTGAACCACCCTTCTGCAGTGGGTACAAAGCCAAAACCTTCTGCCCCAATGACCGCTCCACTGTGGATGACGCAACGGTTACCAATCTGAGTCCTTTCATGGATGGTGCAATTGCCATGGAGCACCGCATCTTCTCCGATAACCACGTCGGGATAAACGACTACGTTGCCGTGGATGCAGACCCGATCGCCAATAATTACATCGGGGTAAATGACCACATGGGGGCCAATGCTGACCGCGTTGCCTAATTGCACCGAAGGATCAATGACTGCGGTGGGATGAATTGCCGCCGGGGGTCGATAGGGTTGATAAAAAACGGCGATCGCCGCCGCAAACAATAGTCGAGGGTTAGCCGTGGCACACCAAGCAAGGCCCTGGCTATCGGCTTGGGCTTGGAGGGTTTCGTCCAGGGGCAAAATTAACGCACTGGCCTGGGTGCTCTTCATTGGGGTTGCGTATTTAGCACTTTCCACATAACTGATCTGTCCCGATGTTGCATCTGCCAGGGCGGCAACCCCCCCAATGTCAGGATTGCGTTCTCCATGGTTAGTCAAACTGTGGGCTTTGATCTGGGTCTGTAGGCGATCGACTAGTTGGCTAAATTCCATGGGGTGTTAACGGAGGACTAAGTTGAAATTATTTTGCCATATCCATCCGCACTGGTTTGTAAATGCACATGGCGATCGCCCGACTTCGATGCCGACATTATTTATCGAGCCGGAATTTTTTCCCATTGAAAGAACCCGCATTCCCCGTCCAGCTAGGTCAACCCTTGTTCATTGATCGAGGGGACAAACAATAAAATCATCTTGCACTTGCATTTCGATTGTCAATGAATAGAGTTTGAATTGTAAATGTTTTATATTTCGTATATGATATTTTACTGTTACGAACGAATTTTTCATGCAGGGAATTTTGTCATGGCTCGATCCTCTTTTTCGTTGGGTACCACGGCGATCGCCGTTTTAATGGTGGGTAGCCTTACCGCTTGCAACAACAGCTCTACCCCTACCACCGAGCCAGGACAGGGAGAAAATACCAGCAAAGATCCGGCGAGTTTAACCCTAGTGAGCTACGCCGTTACCAGGGATGCCTACGAAAAAATCATTCCTAAATTCACAGAGGAATGGAAAGCCAAAACCGGTCAGGACGTTACCTTTGAACAGAGCTATGGTGGTTCTGGCAGTCAAACTAGGGCCGTTGTTGATGGCCTAGAAGCAGACATCGTTGGTCTGGCCCTCAGCTCCGACGTACAAAAAATAGAAAGCGCAGGACTAATTCAACCCGGTTGGGAACAGGAAGCCCCCAACGGCGCCATTGTCACCAATTCAGTGATCGCCTTCGTAACCCGGAAATCCGACAATATCAAAGTGGAAAAATGGTCAGACCTGGCCAATCCAGGGATCAAAGTAATTACGGCTAACCCCAAAACCTCCGGTGGAGCCCGCTGGAACTTCCTTGGTCTCTGGGGGGCCGTGACTCAAACCGGCGGCACAGAGGATGAAGCTTTTGCTTTTACGGGTAAGGTTCTAGCCAATGCCCCTGTATTACCTAAAGATGCCCGGGAAGCAACGGACGTTTTTTATAAGCAGGGTCAGGGAAACGTGTTGCTTAACTATGAAAACGAAGTACTTTTAGCAAAACAAAAAGGGGAAGATCAGCCCTATATTATTCCCCAGGATTTCAACGTTGCCATTAGTGGTCCCATTGCGGTGGTCGATGCGGTTGTTGACAAAAAAGGCACCCGAGAAGTGGCCGATGCCTTTGTGCAATATCTTTTCACCCCAGAGGCACAACAAATTTTTGCCGAAGCTGGATTTCGCCCGGTTAATGCTGAAATATTAGCTAAATTTTCCGATCAATTTCCCAAGGTTGAAAACTTGGCAACTATTGAAGATTTTGGGGGATGGAAAAAAGCCCAGGCACAATTTTTTGATGAGGGGGGCATTTTCGATCAAGTCATCACTAAAGTTGGCAAACAATAGCTATTTTCATAATCTTTTATTGAGTTTGATCAACCCATGACATCATCAACTTTCGCTCAATTAAACCCTAAAAACCTGGCAAGAATTACGGAGGTAACCCTTTACCTAAGCATCCCAGAAAGCTATCGCCGAGAGCCTATAATTACCCAATTAGTGAGCCAATATCAATTACAGGTTAATATCCTGGCGGCAACCTTAGGCAATAACCGTGGCCATGGTCAATTTAAATTAACTTTAATTGGTAATGTTCAAGCAATCAACGATGCCTTAGCCTACCTAGAAGAATTACAAATAACTGTACTTTTAGATCAAGTGCCAGACGGTTGGTAATATGACAACAAAATTGAGTTTATTTTCCCTTCCCCAAAAGCTTGCTAAATTTAAATTTTGGCAATATATTTCCCCGCCGTGGGCCGTCACCATTATTTATCAATTATTGATTCTGTGGTTACCCATTGCGGCCCTCCTCGCTAAGGCGGCTTCCTTAGGGGCAGAGAATTTTTGGAAAATTGCCACCACTCCCATGGCCATCTCTACCTATAACGTTACTTTTATTACTGCCCTAGCCGCAGGTGTTATTAATGGTTTTATGGGCACATTGGTGGCTTGGGTATTAGTGCGTTATCAATTTCCTGGCAAAAAGATTGTCGATGCCATCGTCGATTTACCCTTTGCTTTACCCACTTCTGTTGCCGGCTTAGTCTTAGCAACTTTATATAGTCAGACCGGCTGGGTTGGTCAATTTTTTGCCCCCTTCGGCATTAAGATTGCCTTCAGCCGTTTGGGGGTATTTGTGGCTATGCTTTTCATTTCCTTACCCTTTATTGTCAGAACTTTACAGCCAGTTCTACAGGAAATGGAAGAGGAAGCAGAAGAAGCGGCTTGGTCTTTGGGGGCAACGGAATTTCAAACCTTTTGGCGGGTTATTTTTCCCCCTTTAATTCCCCCCATTTTAACGGGGGTTGCCCTAGGTTTCTCCAGGGCCGTGGGGGAGTATGGATCTGTGGTTTTAATTGCTTCTAACATTCCCTTTCAAGATTTGATTGCCCCCGTATTGGTTTTTGAGAGGTTAGAGCAATATGACTATTCTGGAGCGACGGTGATCGGTGCTGTACTGTTATTTGTTTCGCTAATACTACTGCTGATTATTAACTTGCTACAACAATGGGGTCGCCGCTACGCCAATGATTAATTTACCTAAAACATTTAAGGTTAAAAACTTACTAATTACCCTAGCCCTATTCTATTTAGTTTTATTATTACTTCTGCCGGCGATCGCCGTTTTTTATGAAGCATTCCACAAGGGGGTAGAGCCATTTGTTCAAGCCCTAGGCGATCGTAATTTTCAGTCGGCCCTACAGTTAACCGTCACTGTAGCCCTGATTACTGTTCCACTAAACACCGTGTTTGGTCTATGTGCGGCCTGGGTTTTGGCCCGTAATCAGTTTCGCGGTCGGGCTTTATTGTTGAGCATTCTAGATTTACCCTTTTCCATCTCCCCTGTGGTAGCGGGTCTGATGATTGTCCTGCTCTACGGCAAGCATGGTTGGATTGGTAGTTGGTTCACGGCCCTGGATATCCAAATACTTTTTGCCCTGCCTGGCATCGTAATTGCCACCATTTTTGTCACCTTACCCTTTGTGGCCAGGGAAGTTATTCCCGTACTGGAGGAGTTGGGGCCAGAACAGGAAGAAGCGGCCCGCACTCTGGGGGCAAAGGATTGGCAAATTTTCTGGCGGGTTACTTTGCCGAATATCCGTTGGGGCTTACTTTACGGGGTGTTATTAACAAATGCCAGGGCCATGGGGGAATTTGGAGCCGTGGCGGTGGTTTCTGGAAGCATCTTGGGTAAAACTAGTACTTTGCCAATTTTTGTAGAGCAAGAATACAAAAACTATCAAACTGAAGCGGCTTTCGGTGCGGCGGTGATTCTAGCTCTGTTGGCATTGGTAACCCTGGTATTGAAAGAAATTTTGGAGCGACGCACAGGGCATCAGCAATCTGTGTAACTTCTTGTCAAAAATCATTTTTTTGTTTGCTAATCTACCCTTTTTTATATTTACCTGAGGAAATTTAAATGAGTATTATCATCACCAATGTTTCTAAGCAATTTGGTAACTTCACCGCCCTCAAAGACATTAACTTGGAAGTTGCCGATGGCAAATTGGTCGCCCTTTTGGGCCCTTCTGGTTCCGGAAAATCCACCCTACTGCGGGCGATCGCCGGTTTAGAAAAACCCGATCAGGGACAAATTATTATCAATGGTCGGGATGCCACCCATGTTGATATTCGTAAACGTAATATTGGTTTTGTTTTTCAACATTACGCCCTTTTTAAGCATTTAACGATCCGCCAAAATATTGCTTTTGGTTTAGAAATTCGTAAACATCCCCCGGCTAAAACCAAAGCAAGGGTGGAAGAATTACTCTCCCTAATTCAACTGGAAGGGCTGGGTAATCGCTATCCATCCCAACTATCGGGGGGGCAACGGCAACGGGTGGCCTTAGCTCGGGCTTTAGCGGTACAACCCCAGGTTTTATTATTGGATGAACCCTTTGGGGCGTTAGATGCCAAAGTACGGAAAGAGTTGCGGGCTTGGTTACGCAGACTCCACGACGAAGTTCACCTTACCAGTGTCTTTGTGACCCACGACCAGGAAGAAGCAATGGAAGTGGCGGACGAAATCGTGGTGATGAGCAACGGCAAAATTGAACAGGTGGGCACAGCGGAGGAGATTTATGACAATCCAGCTAGTCCTTTTGTGATGGGCTTTATTGGAGATGTTAACGTTTTACCCCGTACTGCTACTTTATTTAATCACCATGCTTTTGATGCCGACAACGGTATCCATGAAGATGTATTTGTCCGGCCCCATGATTTTGAACTATTAACTAAACCAGAGGACGGTGCGGTGGCCGCCACGATACAAAGAATTATTCACCTGGGTTGGGAAATACAAATGGAATTACTGTTAACTGATAAAACAACGGTGATGGCCCATCTCAACCGGGAACAACGGCAACGTCTTAATCCCCAAATAGGACAAAAACTCTTTATTAAGCCCCAGGTTACTAAGGTTTTTGCGGAGGCCACTTCCGCCAACAATTCCCAATTTATTTATGGTGCGGGCATTTAATTTTCCATATCCGGTGATCCCCAGACTTCCTGTTCCCTGGAAATAAGCCCTATTTTTTTGTCCTAGTCGTCCTGGAGAGCTAGCAGTTTTTCATTCAGTATTTGCAGGTAATCATCGGTGGTTTCTTCCGGTAGTAACCCTTTAGACAGGGCATTGTTGATGGCACTTTTTTCTGCTAGATAAAGCCGACGATACAAACCATCAAGGTATTCCTTCTCCCCTTCACCCTCGGAACTAACATTGCGCTGATTGTAAAATGTCCTTAATTCCTCCTCAGAACTAGCGATGCGGGCTTGGTAATCGGCAAATAATTCTTCGTATAAAAATTTTGGTAAACTCCCTGCTTCCAGAAGATATTTCAACTCCGCTTGGGCGGCTTTGCCACTGACTAAATTTAACTGGAGGCTCTCTATTTTTTTGCGGGTAGGGGAAGGCTTGGTTAATTGTAGTTTTTTAACCAACCAGGGCAAGCTTAGGCCTTGGGCAATTAAGGAAACCATCACTGTGCTAAAAACCAATGTCACCACTTGATCCCGCCCCGGTAAAGTGAGGGGCAAGCTCAAGGCTAAGGCCATGGATAGGGATCCTTTGACATTCCCTGCAATTAAAACGTGTTGCCAGCGCAGGGGCAGGGGACGATCAAAAAAGCTCAGGAGATAAAGGAGAGGATAAATGGAGAAAATCCGGCCAATTTGATAGGCCACAATGGCAATGCAGGCGGCGGGAATGGTGGCTAGGAGTATGGAGGGATAAACTTCAATGCCCACCAAGAGGAAAATCAGGGTGTTAACGCCAAAACCGGCATATTGCCAGAAACTGAGCAGGGTAACTTTGATGGAAGGGGAGGTTTGTTTGAAGGCTAAGTTCCCAATGACCAGACCGGCCACCACTACGGCGATCGCACTGGAAACCCCCAACATTTGACCAATCTGAAAGGTGCCGAGGGAAACAGAAACCGTTAGTAAAATATCGCTGAGGTCATCGTCCAACTGACGAAATAATCCTACACAAAGATAGCCCAGCCCTAAACCTAGTAAGCCTCCCCCGACAAAGGCGATAAAAATTTGTTTAACACCCTCCCCAGGGGTAAAACTGCCCTGGATGTGGATGGTGGTAATCACACTCAGTAGAACCATGGCTACCCCGTCGTTGAGGAGACTTTCCCCCTCCACAATGGTGGCTAACCGTCGGGGCACTGGCACAGTACGAAAGGCTGCAATGACCGAAACGGTGTCGGTAATGGTGAGGATTACACTAACTCCGGCGGCGGTAATCCAAGCTAAGCCCAGGCCAAATTTCAACAGGACAGCGGTGATGGCGGAGGAGAGAACCACCCCAGGCCCCGCCAACACGGAAATGGGCTTGATGGTACTGCGTAAACGACTGATATCGGTGTTGATTGCCGCTTCAAAGATGAGAATGGGGAGAAATAAATTGAGAATTAATTCCGGATTCAACCCCACCGAAATACCCCGGGGAATGGCCAACCCGGCAATTACTAACCCCACCACGTAGGGAATTTTCAACCATCGGGACACCAAGGCCACCAGGGTTGCCACCAGAAGCAGAAAAATTAAATTTTCCACCAGGGAGGTTATTTCCATGGTGCCCATGGGTAATACTGGTTCCCTGGGCAGGTTGTTAATGTCGGCGGCGAGTAATAAATAATTGGTCATGGGGTTTGGAAAAATTGGCCGCTATCACTTTTCCTTAATTAATTGCCCCCAAGCCATTTTTGACCGTTGAGCCGTTGGAGGGTATAGAGCACCATTAAATCCAGGGTGACTTTACGTTCGTCAATCATGAAGGATTCCAGGGTGCTGGGGGGACGATTCTCAACGCTGTAGGAAAAGCCCTTACTTCCTTTGATGGTTTCGTCAAAGAAGTAGAGGTTGAATTTTTTCAGGTCCCTGGGCCAATTTCCTTGGACTTGCCAATAGGCCTTGCTGTCAGCCCCAGAGATGGGCAGGGGTTTTTGGGTAAACTCCAAAGTCACATCCCCCAGACCAATTTTGGCCAGGGCGGTTTGCAAAGCGGGTAAAAAATCTTGGTTAATAAATTCGGTGAAGGGCTTGTCTTCCACCGCGGGGGGTTTGGCTTTTTTTTCAGGGGTGGCTTTGGCTTCTGTCATTGGGCTGGGGTGGCGATCGCCATAGATGTGATTTTTAGGGAAGTCAAACAAAAAATAACAAATAATTAACGAAGTTCACCACCGGGGACAGGGGAAGAATTAGTTTTTTGTTCGGTGACCCGACGCAATACGCCATTGATAAATCGATGACCATCGGGGCCAGAGTAACGTTTGGCCAATTCCACCGCTTCGTTAATGGCTACTTTTTGGGGCACATTTAGGTAATAAAGTTCGGCGATCGCCAGGCGGAGTATGTCCTGGTCAATTTTTGCCAAACGACCCAGTTGCCAGTCTACCATCGCTTCCTGGAGTTGCTCATCAATTTGTTGTTGCCGCCGACAGACGGTGCCGATGAGTTCCAGGGCGAATTTACGGACTTCCATTTGTCCGGCCAGTTGCAACATTTCTGGTAAATCCACCGCTAGGGCCAGGCGATTAATCACGGTTTCCGTTAGGGTCATGGCTTCTTCCAACATGGCCTTAGCACTGTTGACGTTACTGGCCCGGATTTCACTGTTTAACAGGCGATCGTGACTACGGCTCAATTCCGCCGAGGCTGTCTCTAAAATTTCATGGACTTCCCCGCCCAGGGTTCGGGTGGCGGCCAATAGCAAAGCTTCCAAATCGGCCTGCTCCAAACTTTCGGGTCTGGTATCCTTACGGCTGAGTTGACTCAAGCTCAGTAGGGACAATTCACGGGCCACACGGCGGGGTTGTTGACGGGGAAGCATAGGTTCAGTTCTCGGAAAATACAGGCAATACTCTTAAGATCCTATTTTGGCCCAGGTTGACCAGGGATATTCATTTTTCAGTCAATCCGCCATTTCCATCGGGTTCCCTAATAATGTCGAAAAAACGACTGGTGCCACAGCATAAAATAAAGGTGCTAAATAGGAAAATAACGGGAATGGAATATTGACGCTCGCCGTTAAGAAATAAGACCCTTCCTAACCAAGGGGAATGCCAAAACTTTGTCAGTCTAGTAGGTTCATTAAAGGATTCTGTTTCAATCATATTAGAACTACCTGGCAGTATAACCAAATGGGGTAAGAGCGCAAAAGCTCCTAGAAAAAATGACCCTGCTACAAAGGGCTAAGCCGCTATTTTTTTCCCTTGGCGATCGCCATCTCCCAAAAGCATAGCTCCGTAAACCATGGTCGAACTCCCATGAGATTAAACAAAGCAATAATTACCGGATTGATACCTTGCCACTGTCCAATGGAAAGATTTTTGATCAAATTTACAGTTTGAGGGTCACTAGGGGGAGCAAAACCAAAGGCAAAAATAACCAGCGCCAGCCAGAGGATAGCTAAAAAGAAACGATTGATGGTCATATTTTCCACGGTGAGCAGAGAAGTTTAGAAAATTTAAGGACCAACGCCCATTGTCAGCTATGGAGAGATGGCTTTCCGTGACTTTGATTAAAAGCAGGGGGATAACAGGGGGCCTGCCTTGTTCTTCCTTAATTTTTCGTTACAATAATTGACATAACTTAAAGTTATCTCTCATAATCAGCAAAAACTCACATGAAAACTTATCTGAAGGGAATCAGGCTATTAACAGAGGTTCTGAAACCAAACCTGGAATCCAACGCAGGCTTACAGATTGCCTCGACGGTATTGAGGATTGTTGTTGGTATATTCATGGTTCACAACGGCTGGGATAAGTTATCTGACATCGAAGGCTTTGCCCATGCCTATGTGGAATATATTGGATTACCATTTCCTATCTTTTTCAGCTATGTTGCCGCCTTTACCGAGTCCATCGGTGCTCCTCTAGTGGCCCTTTGGCTTGCTGACCCGCCCCTCTGCTTTTGGGTTGTTAGCGACCATGGCCGTAGCCATGTATCATCACGTTCTAGTTGCTGGTCTCAGCATCCCTTACTTGGAATTGTCTGCTGTCTATGCCGCCTGTTTCCTGTTTTTTACTGTCAACGGAGCCAGTGCGTTTTCCGTAGATGCTCTGCTAGTGAAATGGCTCAAAGGCCAACTTTCATCGGCAGAAGCTAAGCAACGGAAAGAGTTAGAAAAATCCTACCAAGCCCTGGCCAAGGGAGGGGAATCCGATGCCCAAGAGTTAGGAACAGCGATTAAATAGTAATAGAAAAACCGGGGAAGCTAACTAATAATTATTAGCCAAATTTCCCTACCAGATTAAAAAAACAATAATTACCGAGTCAATGCCTTTTCACCGAGCATTGACTTGTGGCGTATCTTCGATAATGGGTGGTAGCATTTAAGACCAACTGAAGGCTACGTCAACTAAAA
>CAVPII010000012.1:0-25891 GCA_963704945.1 uncultured cyanobacterium
GAGGTCTAAATAAAAGATTAGTTGTACTGGAAAAAACATTGAGCATTTTCTTTGGAAATCACTGAAAATTCCAATGTTTTTTTAATACGGTTTATTCTTAGCCCCACTTTTTTTTGAGGACAAACGCCGGGAAAGCTGTTTCTCAAGGGCTTTTTCTGGGGAAGCCACCTAGGTGTATAAATACTAAGCTTGCTATTTTCAGGAAAATTTTTCTCATCCACGTAAGTAGTTAAACCTTAGGATTTGAGCATAGTAAATGTAGCAAGGAATACGAACATAGGGCTAGCAATAACATAAATTAGATAACGGAATATTATCGCTGGTCATCAAAATTAGGCGATGCTTTAGTCCACAGAGAATATACAACTAGCTTTTGTTTTTAGTCCCCCTGGCTCTCTCTGTGAAGTTGGTTGATAGGCTGTCGAGAGGCTTTTTCTATCCCTTGATGGGCCTTGTTGTTTACCCGCCATTGTTGTCCTATGCACTCTCCCCCTTCCCCCAGTGTAGCCACGAATTCTAACCAATTTGGATTGGCTTATCCATCGTCAGCTCCCCCTAATGCTATGGAAGCTTCTCCCCAGTCCAACAGTGAAAATCCAAATCTATACCGGGTTTTGCAGAACCTCATTGCCAACGAAAGTTCCGGTAAATTGATCATTCATAGTCAAGCCAACCCTGGTGTTCATTGGCGGGTTTATTTGGGCAACGGTCGCATCCATTACGCCGGCAGTGATCAAGGACAGGTGGAACGGCTTAGTTATCTATTCCAACGTCACATTCCCGACAAAAATATCAAACTCCGCAGAAATATTTCCAGCGACTACCAATATCTGTGCGAACTGTGGGAATCTCAGGAATTTTCCTTCCAAGAAATTCGTTCCATTTTGGCCCGATTAACCCAGGAAGCCTTAATTCAAATCCTCTCTCTCCAGCAATCCCATTGGGTTTTCGAGGAAACCGTAGGCCTTGATCGCCTATTGCTCTACCTCGATCTCAAACAGTTAATGCAACCGGTAGCCACCGAAATCAAACATTGGCTGAAGGTACATAGCACCATTGATTCCCCTTTTCAGCGACCGATCGCCGACAACGTCGATGCCATTCTGCCGGGGCTATTTAAACTCGAACATATAACCAGTGACCTCCTTAACCGTTACGAAGAACTTCCCAACTTAGTGCAGAGAGGGATGTGTGTCTATGAAATCGCCAAAGCACTGCACACTAGCACCCTCAGCGTAGCCATCATTCTCAAAACTTTGGTGGATCAGGGCATTATCACCATGGTGCCCTATAAATTTGAGGAGGAAGATAATCGCCCCGTAGTGGCCTGTGTGGACGATAGCCCCTCGATTCAAAAGGTGGTGAGTTTTGCCTTGGAAGCAACGGGATTCCGGGTGATTAATATCAAACAGGCGGCCAACGCCTTAACTACCCTCATGCACTCCAAGCCAGCCTTGATTTTGATGGACATCAATATGCCCGACATTGATGGTTATCAACTGTGTAGTATCTGTAATAAATCGGAAGCCTTAAAGCACATTCCCATTGTCATGTTGACTGGACGTAGTGGAGTCCTAGACCGGATGAAAGCAAAAATGCACGGTTCCGTGGGTTACATTTCCAAACCATTCCAGCCCCAGGAATTGGTGGATACGGTGCGGAGTTTTATCTCTGTAACCGCTTAGTTTCCGCTCCTGGTTTACCATTATTTATCATCAGCAATTCATCAGCAATTATTTAGGGGGATGTCAATGAAAACCGTTTTAGTAGTGGAAGACACCAAGTCCGATCAGTTATTGGTACAGGGACTTTTAAAGTCTTTGGGAACCCAAACTGTCATTTGTAACAATGCCGATGAAGCCCTGGAATGGTTAGAAAAAAATACAGTGCCAGATCTAATCATGCTGGACATTGTTATGCCGGAAGTTAGTGGCTATGATCTTTGCCGCAAAATCCGGGGGGAACTCGCCCTTGAAGACGTGCCTATTGTTTTTTGTTCCACTAAAAATGAGGACTACGACCGTTTTTGGGCCCTGCGCCAGGGGGGCAATGCCTATTTAATTAAGCCCTATAGCCCCATTGAATTGATGAAAACTGTCAAGCCCTATATTTCTTAAAAAACCTCTTAAAAGTCTTAAAAATTGCGAATTTTCTCCCCTTTGTCCCCATTGTTTTGCCAGGTTAAGCTATGGTAACGGACTATTTCTGGATTGATTTAGGCTTAGCTCTAACGGTGGCCATCCCTTTAGCAAAAACCAGGGAAGTGCTATCCTTTCCCCTCAATTCCCTCTGTCTGATTCCGGGGGTAAGGCCGGAACTTTTGGGGGTAAGTAATCAGCGGGGGAATTTACTCTGGGTGGTGGATTTACCCCGGCTTCTTTCTCCAACCATGGCCAGTGCTTTAAATTATCGAACTTTAGAAAATACCAAAGCGGTGGTGCTGGCGGGGGAATCCATCCAGGCGGCGGCGATCGCCAGGGGGCTGAAGGGCATTGTCAGCTTTGGGGAGGGGGAATTAGCCCCCATTAATGAACCATTTTTGCTGGGGGAAGGCAAAAAAGATGGGGAAAGCATTCTCATTTTGGACGTAGATCAGGTTTTTGCTTGGTTCCAGGGAGGGGTTAGTGGGGCCCCCTTACCGGACATGGGAAAAGTGTAATTTGATGGCAAAATTCCCCCAATTTTCCGTCAACCATTAATCCGTTCACCTTGACTTTTTATTGCTAATTACTATGGCCAGCTCTACCACCAAACCCAAATTTTCCGAAGAAATAATCGAACTGGAAAAAATGGCCGCGGCGGCCCCCGATGATTTATTTGCCAATATTGTTTTAGCCGGTGCGTTACAGGAAGAGGAGTTTTGGGAAGAGGCGGCGGACTATTACCGTCGGGCCCAGGCCCTGGATACCGATGGCATTTACGGGGAAACCATCTCTAAGGCTTTAGCGGAAATTGGCTCTAATTTACCCGAATTAGAGGAAGTTACCCCCGCTCCCCAAGCCCTGTCAGAAGAAGAAAAAAGCAGGCTTATCCCCCGGAGATCCTCATGCTCCAGGAAACTATTCAGGAGCGCCCCGATGATCTAGTGGCCCAGATTAGTTTTGCCAGTGCCCTGGAGGCGGGGGGATTTTTAGCCGATGCCCTAGCGGCCTATGAAGATTTAAAGATCCACGATGAAGAAGGAATTTTCCATAGCACCTGTGACCAGGCGATCGCCGGCATCGAAGCCCAATTGGCCGATCCTAATCGGGTAATCAATACCACTGGCTGGACGGGAACCCTTAAGTATGCGGCGGCCACCGACGACTTGGCCCTAGACGAAGAACGGTCTAACTTAACTCTCCAAAAACGTTGGGCTAACCTACCGATCGCCGCCAAACAATTCACCGCCTTTTTAACCTCCAGTGCCCTAACGGTGGTGGGGGTAGTAGGGACAGGGATGGCTATTGCTTTGGTTAGTGGGCAGGCCCAACTGAAAAACCAGACCATGGCGGAATTAGCCATTTCCGAAAATAACTACAACGTCAGCATCGAAGGTAATATCCTCGATTTCGGCGATCGTTCCCGGAGTGTGGTGCGGGAAACCCTGGAAATTTTGAACGGCGGCTACAACGCCATCTATACCATTAACCCCACTGGAGCATTAGAACTATCCGTGTCCGCATTGCAAGTCCCTGACGATCAGGGCAATGCCAGGATTGCCGATAGCGTACCTTTATCGGATTTAACTCTGTTGGAAGAGGCTAAGGCCAACGGTTCCGAAGAAATATCCGTCGGTCGTACACAACTGCGGGGTATACCCTTTACCCTTGCCGTTAAACCTGTAATAAGCCCCCAGGGACAAGTGGTGGCTTTCCTGGTGCGGGGTACGGAAGAGCAACAGTTGATGTCCCTACTAGAAAGAACCTTTTTACTGCAAATGGGGGTGGGGGCTGGCCTGGTGGTGGCCGCCATCATCGCCTATTGGCTAGGAAGAACTTTAACTAAGCCGCTGAAAAATTTACAGACCACTGCCCAAAAATTGGGGGAAGGGGACACCAGTATGCGGGCGATAGTGGAATCCCGAGATGAGGTGGGGGAACTGGCTCGCACCTTCAACGCCATGGCGGAGCAGATTGAAGCCTCTACCAAATCCCTCCAGGAAACTTCCTTGGATCGGCAACGGGAAGCAGAAAACCAACGGTTACAGAAAGAAGAACTCCAAGATGGGGTGGTGCGGCTATTAACCAACATTGAAGAATCCGCCAAAGGGGACTTAACTGTCCGTAGTTCCGTGGAAGCGGGGCCGTCGGGGCGATCGCCGATGCGTTCAATGCCACCCTGGCCGGATTACGGAAACTGGTGAAACAGGTGGTGGATACGGCGACGGAAGTAAGTAGCCAAGCCCAAAAGGACAGTCAGGAAATCACCGGTTTGTCCGACAATGCCATGGAACAATCCCGGGCTTTGGAATTTGCCACCGCCTCCGTGGCGGAAATGGCCCAATCCATTGAATCCGTGGCTAAAAGTGCCCAAACTGCGGCGGCGATCGCCAAACAGGGTAACGAAGCCGCCCAGCAGGGTCAAAACACCATGGACGAAACCGTGGACAGTATTTATAAAGTCCGGGGTCGGGTGGCGGAAATTTCCAAAAAATCGAAACGGTTGGCGGAATCTTCCCTGGAAATTTCCAAAATTGTTGGGATTATTTCTGGTATTTCAGAGAAAACAAACCTACTGGCTTTTAACGCTTCCATCGAAGCCGCCCGGGCAGGGGAAAACGGCCAAGGCTTCCGGATTGTAGCGGACGAAGTACGACGGTTAGCGGAAATGGTCACCCTCTCGGCCCAGGAAATTGAACAGGTAATCCTGAGCATCCAGGAAGAAACTTCCCAGATGAGCCAGTTGATGGAAGAAAGCACCAACGAAGTAGTTACCGGCACCCAACTGGTGCAAAAAACCAAGGAAACTTTGCAAAATCTTACCCAGATTAGCCAAGAGATTGATACTCTTCTGGATTCCATTTCCCGTAACACCGAATCCCAACGGGCGGCGTCCCAGATGGTGACCGAAACCGTGCAAAATGTGGCCGGTGTTGCTAAAGCTACGTCGGACAAATCCCAACAGGTGTCCGATTCGTTGCAATCCCTTGCTAAAACCGCCGTGGATCTGCAAACCGCCGCCGGTAAGTTCAAAGTGGAATAGGTCGGTATTTTTTCAAGTTCTCAGTCGTAACGCCTAATCTCCAATTTGGTTAACCATGTTTGATGCCGCCACCCTTGCCGCCATTACCGCCGAAGCTCGCCAGGCTTTTCTAGAGGAAGATGCCCCGGAATGTTTGGAACAGTTAACGGTGGGATTCCAATCCCTAGAAAAGGTTTTAGGGCCGGGGGTAGATAAACAACAACGGCAAAAGTTAATCCAAGACATGGGACGGGCGGCCCATTCCCTCAAGGGGGAGCAGGGATGTCGGCTTTAACGCCACTACAAACCCTTTGTCACCGTTTAGAAGATCTATTTGAGGCTTTGGAACAGGGGCGGGTGGAAGACAAAGCCATGGCGGTGGGTCTAATTGGTATGACCATCGAAGAAACCCAAACCATGGTGGAGTTGGCCAATGGCGGGCAGTTGGTAGATAGTGATGAGCCGCCGGAATTGGCCCTAGCTCTGGGGGAATTTCTCGAAATGTGTCAACCCCATTCTTCCGGGGAAGAAGAAACCAGCGGCGATGTGTCCCAATTTGTGCGGACTTCCCTGACGGTGGAATTTGAAGCTTGCCTAGAACGGGTGGAACGGCGACTGGAGCGGGGGGGTACAGCGTCGGAGTTAAGGGAAAGTTTTAGTCTGTTGTTGGAGGAATGTACCCTCCTGGGGCAAGCCCTCAGTTGTGGTTGGTTAGAAGAAGCGGGTAATCGCTTTCGGGGAGAATTGGTGCGGCCCCAGGTGGATTTGCCCAGTCTTTTGCCCACGGCGATCGCCGATTTAAGAGCTTTACGGGAAAAGTTTTTGGCAGGGGAATTAACCCCGGAGCCGGAAGTTATGGCCGAACCGGAGCCATTGCCAGAGGTTGATGAGGTAACCGCCCCCACTGTCCCAATCCCGGTTGTCGTTCCTGCAAAATCCCCGACCGTACCGGCCGCCGCCACCCCTAGCACCAGGCAAACCCTACGGATTCCCGTCGATCGCCTGAATAGATTAAGTAATACAGTGAGTGAGCTGTTAATTAACCAGGAACGATTGCTGGAGTACGACAAGCAGTTACGACAAGCTAGCCGCAACTTAAAAAAACGGGGGCAACAACTGATTCCCATGCGGGAACAGGTGGAATCCCTCTACGATGAACTTTCCTTCAGTGACCAAACCAAAGTCGTTGCTAGCGAGACCAATAGCTTAGGTATTCCCGGTTTGGTGGACTTTGATTCCCTAGAAATGGATAGTTACACCGCGGTCCACAGCATTTTGCAACGCTTCCAGGAATTGATGGTGCAGGTGCAAGAAATCCAAGAGGACGTGGATTTAGTGGAAAGGGACCTGCAAGAAACCCTGATCCAAACTAGCCAATCCCTGCACCGTTTGGACGACGAGTTAACCCAATCCCGCCTCGTACCCTTCCGGGGCCTAGCCCAATCCTTTGCCCAACCCCTGGAAAGATTAGGCGATCGCCACAAGAAACCAGTGGAGTTTGCCATCGAAGGGGAAACAACCCTCATTGAAGTGGCAATTTTGGATCAGTTGCGGACTCCCCTCACCCACTTAATTCGCAACGCCTTTGACCACGGTTTGGAATTTGTGCCGGAACGCCAAGCCCAGGGAAAATCACCCCAGGGAAAAATCACCCTCAGGGCGGCGATCGCCAACAACCAAGTGTTAATCACCGTGGAAGATGACGGCCGGGGTATTGATCCCCAGAAAATTGGACGCAAGGCGGTGGAGTTAGGCTGGGTCAAGGAAGCAGAATTACCCCAAATGCCCCAGGATAAAATTCTTAATTTCCTCTTTCAAGCAGGGTTTTCCACGGCGGCGGCGGTCAGTAATCTGTCCGGGCGGGGTTTAGGGCTAGACATCGTTAAACAGATGATCGAAGCTCTGCGGGGTACCTTGCAGATGGAAACCAAGCTGGGGCAGGGTAGTCGTTTTCTCATCCGTATTCCCCTTACCCTGAATATTCTGCCTCTGCTTCTGGTGCGTTACCAACAGCGGTTACTCGCTTTTCCTTCCGAAAGTGTGTTGCGGATTTTACCCCTGGATGACTACCCCATTCGCAATGGCCAGGTGGAATGGCAGTCCCAAGTTATGCCCGCCCGCCCCCTGGAGGAGGTGTTACCCCACGCCTATCCCCAAGGATTTATCCCCGCTCCCGGTTTACCCCCCAAAGTTGGACTAATGGTTAACCTAGGCGATCGGCCAGTGTTGCTGACAGTGGAACAAATTGTCGATGAACGGCCCCTGGTGGTCAAAGCCCTGGATGCCATTACCCCCATCCCTTCCTATGTGGCAGGTTGCACCGTATTGGGAACCGGCGATGTCGTGCCGGTGTTAATTCCCAACAACTTTGACGTGCTCTGGCGCACCGAGTTGACCCTTCCAGGCAGTGGCATGGGCGCTGGGAATCAGCCCAGTGGACAAAAAACTATCTTGGTTATCGACGATTCGGTTACGGTACGCCGGACTCTACAGCGAGTATTGGGGGGAACTTTCCGCCTAATCCAATGTAGGGACGGCAAAGAAGCCTGGGATCTGCTCAACCGTCAAACCCAGGGCATTGATCTGGCCCTCTGTGACATTGAAATGCCCAATATGGATGGTTTTAGCCTTTTGCAACTGATTCGAGCCCACAGGGTTTGGCATCAGCTAACGGTGGTGATGCTCACTTCCAGGGAAAACCCGTTGCACCGCAGTCGAGCCCAGGCTTTGGGGCCAGCGGCTACCTCACCAAACCATTCCAACCCAATGAATTACTTTCCACTTTGGAAGAATTTTTGGCAGAAACCGCAGTGACCTAAGCCAATGGTCGAGGATTATGCAGGGAAAATACCGCATAAAAATAGTTGCAATCCCCAAAAAGAACTTTAGTTCTATTAATGATGTCTTGGACATTTTTCCTGTCTAGGGCAGAGACGATGATAAACGCTGAAGCACCGATTCTCTTTTTTTCCGGGCAATTTCCCTTAGATCAATGTTTTTATCGGTTTCATCAACAATTTCCCCGGTCAGAACTTCAATCACATCCTCCAACGTAACGACCCCCGCCACACCACCATATTCATCAATAACTACCATCAGATGTTCTCGTTTTTCCTGGAACTCTTTTAATAATTTGTCGGCCCTCATGCCCTCCGGTACAAAATGGGCAGGTCTAGCTAGTTCCGCAATGGTTTTATGACCTTCTCCTTGAATTACAGAGGTCAATAAATCCTGTTTAAGGGCAATACCTAAAATTTCATCAATATATTCATCGATAATTAAAATCCGAGTATGTTGAGATTGAATAATTTTTTGTTGACATTCTGCTAAGGTTAGCTCCCCCAAAAGGTAAGTAACAACTACCCTAGGAGTCATTAAATCCATTGCCATTAAATCGTTGAGCTGGAACACCCGCTGGATCATTTGCTCTTCATCGCCTTCAATTACCCCTTCTTTGTAACCGAGGGTAGCCAAAAATTTAATCTCTGCTTCGTTGGTGGAAGGTAACTTTTTACCCCTGGTAAAAGGATTAGTAATTTGCTCAATTAACCAGACCAAAGGGGTAAAAACTATACTTAAAAACCGAACAGGAATAGCTATCAACAAAGCAATGGTCGTAGCGTATCTTTCTCCGAGGGTTTTAGGAATGATTTCGGCAAAGACAATAATTAACAAAGTTAAGAGTCCAGAAAAAATCCCTAGCCAAGCATCATCTAAATTTTGAGCCGCTAATCTACCAATGGTAATGCTCCCCACAATATTAAAAATATTATTGATTACCACAATGGTGCCAATGGGGCGGTTCATTTTGTGGCGGATAGCTTGTAGGGCAACGGCGGACGGATTATTAGATTGGGACAATTGCCGCACTTTAACCAAGGGCACAGAAAATAGGGCCGCTTCCGCACAGGAACAAATAGCGGAACCTAATAAAACAATTAAAATAACCGCCAAAACTTCCAGCATAGAATCCAAAAACAGACTATCAAAATTATAAACTATGGCTATTTTCCTTTAGACTGGGGGCGTTAGAACGAATTTAGACAAATCTTTTTCCCCATGGCTGATCCCACCAAAATTATTGTGATTGACGATGACCCCACCGGCTCCCAAACGGTACATAGTTGTCTGTTGATGATGGAGTGGGATCAGGAAACTCTGCGGCGGGGGTTACAGGATCAAATTCCCATCTTTTTTATTCTCAGTAACACCAGGGCGTTACCTCCCCACCAGGCAGAACAGGTGGTGGTGGACATTTGCCGAAATTTAAAGGAAGCCTTGGTGGCGGAAGGCATTGAACATTACTTAGTGGTGAGTCGTTCTGATTCGACCCTCCGGGGCCATTACCCCTTGGAAACCGATGTGATTAATCGGGAGTTGGGGCCCTTTGATGGCCATTTCCTAGTGCCAGCCTTTTTTGAGGGGGGTAGGTTTACGAAAGACAGTGTTCATTATTTAAAGGTGGATGGCGAATTAGTGCCGGTGGCAAAAACGGAATTTGCCCAGGATTCGGTCTTCGGTTATAGCCATAGTTATTTACCCGATTACGTAACAGAAAAAACCGAAGGTAAAATTGCGGCTAATCAAGTGGAGCGCATTACCCTAGATGATTTAAAAAATTCCAACAGTGAAGCATTAATAAAACGCCTGGAAAGTTTTACTGATAATCAATGTGTGGTGGTGGACGGGGAAAGCCAAGCAGATTTTGATCACCTGGCGGAAAGTCTATTAACCGCTAGTAATCAAGGGAAGCATTTTTTATTACGGAGTGCGGCGAGTATTCTCACTTCCTTGGCTAATCTTGGCCCCCAACCGGTGGCCCCGGAAGCCATGGCTAGCTATAAACCCACGGATCAGCCTGGGATAATTCTAGTGGGTTCCCACGTGCAAAAAACCACCGAACAATTAGCGGAATTGCTCAAGGATTCCACTGTCCAAGGCATTGAAATTCCGGTGCAACAATTACGGGATCAACCAGGGACAGGGGCAGAAATTATCGCCAATAGCCTAAAGCAAATTAACCAAATTCGGGCAGTGGGGAAAACTCCAGTAATTTACACTAGCCGGGGAGAATTAAGCTTTGATTCTGTACAAAGTCGCCTGGATTTTGGAGTTAAACTGTCTCTATTGTTAATGGAAATTGTTCAACAACTTCCCCAGGATATTGGCTTTTTAATTAGCAAGGGGGGCATTACTTCCAATGATGTGCTGAGCGTTGGCTTGGGGTTAACCTCTGTACGTTTGTTAGGACAAATTATTCCTGGCTGTTCCCTGGTTAGGACGGATCAGGATCATCCCCGTTTTCCTGCTTTGCCGGTGGTATTGTTTCCTGGTAACGTGGGCGACGCCCAAGGCCTATTAACCACCTATCAACGTCTATCAAAAAAAGTTAAGTGATTGTCAGTTAGCGGGTAAAACCTACCCCGCCATTGTTTGGGGGTTTGGGAGGCGGAAAGAATAATGCGCCAGACCGCTAGGGGATCCGCTAACGGAGAAAGCCAATAAGCCCATGCCCCTGTGCCCGATCGCCGTTGGTAGGAAGGATAAATGGCCAGTAACATGCCCCAACGCATTAACAATAAAAAGGCATTGAGGGCGATCGCCAATTGGAGGGATAAAAAGTCAAAATCTTCCCCCCAGATAATCAGCAACAGGGAAAAGAGTAGGATGGGTAAGCCCTGCACCAAAATTAAAAAGATTACCTCCGCCCACAGCCTCGCTGGCACCGTGGCGTCTTTTAAATCCAGCGATCGCCCCCACTCCCGCCAGGTTTCCCCAATGCCCTCATACATTCTTACCCGGATCAAATTAGCTCCGTCCAAAAATCCCACCCGATAACCCTCCTGGGCCGCCGCCCTGGCAAGGGTAACATCATCGCAAAAGGACTGGCGAGCTAATTGATAGCCCCCTAAGGCCTGCAAAACCGATCGCCGGCAGAGAAAACATTGACCATTGGCCATGACCGTTTCGGGAGCCTGATTTCTCACCCCAGCAGAGTCAAAACGGTAGAGTAACGTCATCAATAATGCCGGTTGTAACCACCATTCCCCAGGGTATTTGAGAATGAATTGGGGGGAAAGGGAAAGAATATCGTAACCTTCCTGTTCTGCTGCTTGAACCACACTGGCCACTAAACCGGGTTGGGGTTCGGTATCGGCATCAATGCCCAATATCCATTCACTGGCGGGATCACTCTGTTCAAAGCCATAATTCAAGGCCCAGGGGCGACCCACCCAATTGCTCCGGCAGGGGATCATCCGTTAGCAGTTTCAATCTGGGATTATCTTGTTGGGCATCTTCGACTACTTCTTGGGTGCCATCGGTGGAACGACTATCCACCACCAAAATTTCCCTCAACGGTGCACCCTGCTGTGCTAAACCAGTTAAGCAAGGACTAATTCTGGCCGCTTCATTCAACGTCGGCACCACCACAGAAACAGTGTGGGAACTTTCTGCCGGTAAAAAAACAGGTTGCAATGGCGATCGCCGTCGGGCCCCTTTGAGCAAACGACTAAGCAATATAAAAGTAGCTACCCCTTGGGAAAGCAGTAGTCCTGTGCAAAATATGGCAATGAATAACATTATTTTTAGAATTGTAAGTCAAGTATTTCCCTGCTGTTAGAATATGTTTTAAAAGCGCCCCTAATCCCCTAAATTTGAGGGGAGACTAGATATAATTATGGGGCAAACTAAAACTTTCCAAACAGGGTCTTAGGGTAGAGCAGCCAATGACAAAGTTAGTTTTATAAACCCTCGTCGCTCTGACAATTTCGGGTTAATCCTAGTGGAGACCTAGATAATCATCACCAGACTTAATTATCAATTAATTATCCGATGGTGTTTTTTCTGCCCCCCCAACGACAAAAGTATGTTTACCAGAAGATGCAATTTTGATTAGGGTTTCCAGATACTGCATAAACCTGATGTTCTGATCGTCTCCCATCAATTGGGAAGCATTTTTTAGTGCCCTAGCAGTGGCTACGGCCGTACGGGCGTTTTCTAAATCCGTTTGACTCCGAATTTTAGCTTCCAATTGAAGGGCGAAAAGATCCTGGATACTTTTGGGAAAGGTAATATCCCGCAATTGCATCGACTCGATTATGATCCCAAACTTTTCTATGGATTCTTGCAACTCGCCAGGAACATCAGGCATTATATCTTGCCGTTGTTCATTAAGATCAAGACTGTTAATTTGACCAATAGTCCTGCGCCAATAAATTTGGGTCAGAGGATGAATCAGAATTTCAATCATACCGGTTAACCCATCGCCATACCCTCCACCATATCCCGTTTGATTAGGATCAACATAGGTCAATAATTTCTGACCATCTGTGATTTTGTAGGTGATGTTATAGGAAAAGCGCAGGGCAATATTGTCCTTGGTTAACACCTCTTGATTGATGACGAAAAAGGATTGAGAAGAACGGGGAAGGAGAAAAAGTTCCAATTCTGAATGGAAATCCCAAAAAGAATAAATTCCCGGCTCTAAAGTTCTTTCAAAGCAATTTTTTCTATACAAAAGCCCAATACGATGGGGGCGTACAAAGAAGCGACGACGCCAAATGAAGCTACGGGACTCAGTCTTCAGATTAAGTCCCCCAAGGTTTTGATAGCGAGCTTGTCTTGCCATGGCAATAGATATTTTTAGCCCAGGGAAAGGCAAAGGTGATCCCCAACTAAGACGGAACAATGGTTAAGTCAAGGCTAAAAGCCACGCCGGTATCCCCACTGTTGCAGGTCTCCATTGGGTTGAGTCTTTTACACTCGATCGCCGTCTTTGCCCTGGGTATTCTTGGTTATGGAGTAGGTTAAGAGCCCACGATGGTGAAGACTTACGCCGCAATGCCCTGTCTGAATATAAGTCCTCGAGGTAATGTACCTTTGCTGACAGGTAGCGGTTAACTCTCCATGATACAACGGCGGTGGAACGGCAGTAATAGGGTAGCTCCAATGGCGATCGCCGTAACGATGCCACTGGCTGAGTTAAAGTGATAATAGACTTGCTCTATATGTAAGAATTCCTTCACAGGGCTGGTGACTACCCATGCCAAAAGGTTCCATTTTGGTTGTTGATGATTCCCTGGATAACCTCCGCCTGCTCAGGGATACATTACAGGGCCAAGGTTATAAGGTGCGTGCCTGTGATACTGGAGCAATGGCTTTACGAGGTGCATCAGCGGCTCCCACGGATTTAATTCTGCTGGATATTAAACTCCCTGACTATGACGGCTACGAAGTTTGTCAGCAATTAAAGGCAGATAAAGCAACCGCTAATATTCCCATCATTTTTTTAAGTGCTTTGACCAGTACCTTTGATAAAATTCGAGGGTTGGCGGTGGGGGGAGCTGACTACGTCACTAAGCCCTTTCAAATGGAAGAGTTATTAGCCCGCATTGAAACCCATTTATCTATTCAGCAACTCCAGCACAATCTCTCCCAAAAAAATGCCCAATTAGTTCAACAAATAGAAAAAAATGAGCGTATTCAAGAAGCCTTATTTTTTGAAAAAGAGTTAGCCCAAGTCACCCTTAAATCCATTGGAGATGCCGTCATTACCACTAACGCTGACGGTTATATTACCTCTCTCAATCCTATTGCTGAAAGTCTGACAGGGTGGACGCAAACAGAAGCTCAGGGAACACACTTATTTGAAGTTTTTAAAATTGTTAATGAGTTTACTGGCAATCCTGTTGAAAATCCGATAGTTCAAGCCTTAGATCAAATTAAGATAATTAATCTGGCTCAAAATACTAATTTAATTACCCGTAATGGTTCCCTGTTTCCCATTGATGATTCTGCCGCTCCCATTCAAGACCGCCAAGGCAATGTATTGGGAGCCGTAATTATTTTTCGAGATATTACTGCTACCCGTGATCTCACCCGTCAATTGTCCTGGCAAGCAAGTCATGATTCCCTCACTGGCTTAATGAATCGTTTAGGATTTGAACAGAAATTAGAAGAAATCTTAGCTATAGATAATGAGGGTTATCAACACCATGTTTTATGTTATTTAGATTTAGATCAATTCAAAGTAGTTAATGATACCTGTGGCCATCTTGCGGGGGATGAATTGCTACGCCAGGTTGCCCGTCTTCTACAACAGCAAGTACGGGAAGCGGATATCTTCGCTCGTTTAGGCGGCGATGAATTTGCTTTTTTATTGTATCAATGCCCCTTGGAAAAGGCCATAGAAATTGCCGAAATGTCCAGGGATGTGATCGAAAATTTGCGGTTCTCCTGGGATAAACAAGTTTTTCGCATTAGTGTCAGCATTGGAGTGGTGGCGATCGCCCCTGAGATGATGGACAAAAACACCCTATTTGGCATAGCTGATGCGGCTTGTTATGCGGCTAAGGATCGGGGCAGAAACTGTGTGCAAGTCTATCAAGATAGCGATCAAGCCTTATTGCAACAACGCCAAGAAAGAGGCTGGGTGAGCAAAATTTATCAGGCATTAGAGGGAAATCATTTTCGTCTTTATTTCCAAAAAGTAACCCCCATTAATGCAGACCATAAACCCATTTATTATGAAATATTATTGCGGTTATTGGATCAAAATCAGAAAATCATTGCTCCGGGAATTTTTATGCCCGCCGCTGAACGGTATCAACTCATGCCGGCTGTAGACCGTTGGGTTATTCATCACTTTTTTGAGCAATATAATCTCTATTTTCAACAACATCCCAGAGGAATTATCGACCCTTGGTATTTATATGCCCTTAATATTTCCGCCGCTAGCGTTAATAATGAATATTTTTTCGATTTTTTAAGACAGGAATTGGAAAAGACCCAGATTCCCCTCTCAAATATTTGTTTTGAAATTACGGAAGCCACGGCGATCGCCCATTTCGATCAGGCCATCCAATTTATCAATGAAATCAAACAACTTGGTTGTAGTTTTGCCATTGATGATTTTGGCCATGGTATGAATTCCTTTGAGTATATTAAATATTTTCCCGTAGATTATTTAAAAATTGACGGTAGTTTTGTTAAAAATCTCATTCATAGTCAAGTTGATCGAGCGATTGTGGAAAGTTTTAATCATATTGGCCATGTGATGAATTTACAAACCATTGGGGAATTTGTCGAAAATGGGGAAATTTTAGACGCTCTAACGGCGATCGGTGTAGATTATGCCCAGGGTTATGAAATTTCTAAACCTACTCCTTTCAGCTTTGATCAAACAATTACCCAAACTTAAGCTTTTGGCTGTTATACTATTTACAAATTTTTAACAAATTTTTAAGAAATATTTAGGGGAATAAATTACGATATGAGTAAAGTCTTTACTAAAAATTAATCTTTTATCCACTATGGACAAACAACCAAAACCTGGCATTAATCAAATGTCCCACCGGCATTCAAGGCTTCGATGAAATCACCAATGGTGGCTTACCCCAGGAGCGAGCAACCTTAATTTGTGGTTCGGCGGGGTGCGGCAAAACCCTATTTGGTGTGGAATTTTTGGTGCGGGGGGCAGAGAAATATGGTGAACCAGGGGTTTTGATTACCTTTGAGGAAACGGCGGCAGAAATTATTCAAAATGTTGCCTCTTTAGGCTGGGATTTGACCGCATTAATCGCAGATAAAAAAATTCTTATTGATCATGTTTATATTGAAGCTAGTGAAATTGAAGAAACGGGAGAATATGACCTCGAAGCTCTTTTTATTCGGCTAGGTTATGCCATTAATAAAATTGGCGCAAAACGCATTGTTTTAGATACAATTGAAGTTCTATTTTCTGGCCTAAGAAATGTCAATATTGTCCGGGCTGAACTGCGTCGTTTATTTCACTGGTTAAAAGAGCAGGGGGTAACAGCTATTATTACAGGAGAGAAAGGAGAGAATACCTTAACCCGTCAAGGCTTAGAAGAATACGTTTCAGATTGCGTCATCAAACTAGAGCAAAAAACCTTTGAAGATATAGCCACCCGCAGTCTTCAAATCGTTAAATATCGAGGCTCACGTCATAGTAACAACGCATATCCTTTTTTAATTGAAGAAACCGGCATTTCAGTTTTACCAATCACGTCTTTAATGCTTAATCATGCCGTTTCTAATGAGCGAATTTCTACGGGTATTCCCCAATTAGATGAAATGTTTGGTGGCCAGGGTTATTATCGGGGAAGCAGTATTTTAGTCACAGGTAAAGCCGGCACAGGAAAAACTACTTTAGCGGCTCATTTTGCCCAATCAACCTGTTTACGCGGAGAACGTTGTTTGTATCTAGCGACGGAAGAATCTCCCCAGCAAATTATACGCAATTTAAGCTCTATTAATCTGCACTTAGCTGATTATATTGACCAGGGATTATTGCAATTTGATGCCGTCAGACCTACCAATTATAATCTTGAGATGCGTTTATTTAAAATTCACCGTTGGGTCAAGGAATTTCAACCGAGTGCGGTGATTATTGATCCGATGAGTAACTTGATTTTAAGTGGTAGTTTAATTCAAACTAAAAACTTTTTTATGCGTTTAATTGACTATTTGAAAAGTCAGCAAATTACGGTGTTTTTAACGGATTTAACCTCTGGCAATACGGGTAGTGATCAAGAAGGAACAGAAATTCAAGTTTCCTCCTTAATGGATAGTTGGCTAGAATTGCAAACCCTGAAGAGTAATGGGGAGCGCAATCGGGTTCTCTACGTTTTAAAATCCCGTGGTATGGTGCACTCCAATCAAGTCCGGGAATTTATCGTTACCAAGCAGGGAGTTGATTTAGTAGAAGTTTATTTAGGAGAGGGAAAAGTTTTAACAGGTACAGCGCGTATTAATCAGCAACGGGAGGAAGAAATTATGCTGAATCAAAGGCAACAAGAATTTGAACGAAAAAAACGAGATATGGAGCAAGAAAAACATTTATTAAAAGCCCAGATTCAAGCTTTAGAAATGCAGTTAAATAATCAAGATACGGAATTAGCTTTACTCCTAGAAGCAGAGGAAGAGTATCAGCACGGGATGCTAGAAAACCGAGCTTCTCTGGGGAAATTACGAAATGTTAATCAACCTTAATATTTGAGGATAAAATTTAATCATAAAACCATAAAAATTTTGATTTTATTCATAAGTAAAAAAATATGACTGACAATTCATCAAATTCTAACCCCAAAACTGGGAATTCAGCCTGGCAACTGCGGCTCTATGTGGCAGGGCAAACCCCTAAGTCCCTAGTGGCTTTTGCAAATCTAAAAAAAATCTGTGAAGAACATCTAAAAGGGGAATATACCATTGAAGTTGTTGATTTAAGCCAACAGCCTCATCTGGCGATCGACGATAGCATTATTGCGTTGCCAACCCTCGTCAGAAAGTTACCACCCCCGATGAAAAAAATCATTGGTGATTTATCGGATACGGAAAAAGTATTAGTGGGATTACAGCTAGTTCCTTTAAGCGACTAAAAGTTAAGACCATAAGACTAATTGAATTGTTTATCTTCTTTATGGCATATAAAAATGACCACTCCAGAAAAGTCAAACCTAACCACTACTGAGCTTTTTGAACAAGCCCTATCCCAGTCTGGTGAACAGCAATATCTTTTACGGCTTTATATTGCAGGCACAACTCCCCAATCTATTAAGGCTTTGCAAAATATTAAAAAGATTTGTGAGGAGTATCTCAAGGGCCGTTATGAATTAGAAGTGATTGATATTTATCAGCAAACTGAAGCAATGATTGCTGAAAATATTGTTGCTGTTCCTACTTTAATTAAACAATTGCCTCTCCCTTTACAGAAGATTATTGGCAACTTATCGGACACAGATAAAGTCTTGGTTGGTCTTAATTTAATTCCCAAAGATAATAACTCAAAATAGGGGGGCAAATTAGCATTATAAAAAAATCAAAGATTAATAATGCCCTAAATGCTGTACAAAGCTTATTCTGAGGAAGAAAAAGGGTGGAAAGTTCAAGAAAAATAATTGGAAAATTACAGCAAGAAGTAACAAGCCTACGCCAATCTTTGGCAGAAGTACAGGAAAAATTGCAATCCGCAGAAGCAATTTTAGGGGCAATTCATTCTGGCGAAGTTGATGCAGTTGTTGTTTCTACTCCGCAAGGACAAAGGGTTTTTACCCTTCAGGGAGTGGACTATATCTATCAACTTCTGGTAGAGCAAATGGCAGAAGGTGCCATTACTGTTTCTGGTGAGGGGATGATTTTATATTGCAATCGGAGATTCTCAGAACTATTAAATTATCCGTTAGAAAAATTGATTGGTTCTTCCTTAGAAATGTTCATTGTACCTCGGGATCGGAGAACGCTTTCTCAATTGCTGGCCCAGACTTCAACCCAGGAAAATCTAAGTCAAGAATTATCACTTATTGCCCTTGAAAATAACCAAGAAACTCCTGTTAAGTTATCTTTTAAAAAAATCAATGTAGATGGTTTACTCATTAATAGCATTGTCGTCACTGATATTACTGAATATAAACTGAAAGAAGCGGCTAAATTGACTCAAGTTCTCAAGCAGGCGATCGCCACCATTGTTCGTTATCGAGCTTTTCCCAATCAGACTTGGGAATTTGATTATTGGTCTGAGGGATGTGAACTTCTCTTGGGTTACACTGCCGCCGAGTTAATGGCTGATCCAACCCTCTGGGCCAGTCGTGTTGATCCAGAAGACCTAGAGCGTATTGTTGCCCAAACCTTTGCTGACTTTAAGCAACACAAAGAAAATAGTTCTGTTGAGTATCGTTTTCGTCACAAAAATGGCACAGAGCGTTGGCTTGCTGATACCCCGTTTTCTGAATGGGATGAAAGCAATGGTTGTTGGAATGTGAATACTATATTAACGGATATTACCGAACGCAAACAGGCCGAACAGAAAACAGTCGAACAAGCCTCTTTAATTAATCTTGCCACTGATGCTATTTTTGTTACAGATTTAGGCGATCAAATTTTATTTTGGAATCAAGGAGCAGAAAGGTTATATGGCTGGACAGAAACCGAAGTCCTAGGGAACAAGACCCAAGCCCTCTTTAATTTTGATCATAAACTCGATCAACCGCTGCAAATCACTTTACAAACAGGCAGTTGGGAAGAGGAATTAGAACAAATCACTAAAACAGGCCAAAAAATCCTGGTTATGAGTCGTCGCACCTTGGTTAAGGATCTCTTTAATCAACCCCAATCGATTTTGATTGTGAATAGTGATGTTACCGAAAAAGAACAACTACGAAAACAGTTTTACCATGCCCAACGCCTTGAAAGCCTTGGTGTTTTAGCCAGTGGTATTGCCCATGACTTTAACAATATTTTGACCCCTATTTTAGGTGTTAGTCAACTCCTTCCCCTCAAATTGCCGGCAAGGGATGAGCAAACCCAGCGACTATTGGTAATGCTTGCTAATAGTACGGAACGGGCTATTAATTTAGTGAAACAAATTCTCTTTTTTGGTCGGGCAACAGAGGGAGAACATGTAACATTACAACTTGGTTATCTCGTCCAGGAAGTGATCAGTATTGCTAAGCAAACTTTTCCTAAATCCATCGAAATTTTGGTGCAAATCCCCGTCAAGGAACTCTGGACAATTAGGGCAGATTCTACTCAAATGAATCAGGTTTTTATGAATTTGTTAGTCAATGCCAGAGATGCCATGCCTAACGGTGGACAGTTAACTATTCGAGCTGAAAATCGCCAATGGGAGGAACAAGATACCCTCAATCATTTAGAAACAAAAGCTGGTTCCTATGTGGCGGTAATGGTTGCCGATACAGGAGTTGGTATGTCACCCCAATTATTGGAGAAAATTTTTGATCCATTTTTTACAACCAAAGAAGTTGGTCAAGGTACAGGCTTAGGATTATCAACGGTTATGGGAATTGTGAAAAATCATGGCGGTTTTGTCCAGGTCGATAGTCAAGTCGGGAAGGGGTCACAATTTGAAGTATTTTTACCTGCTACCCAAGAAGAAATTACCTCAATAATCACTGAGTCGGAAATGCCATTAGGTCAGGGAGAATTAATTTTAATTGTGGATGATGAAGCCCCCGTGCGAGAGATTACCAAGGCTTCTTTGGAACAATATCATTATCGAACTTTGACCGCTAATGATGGGATGGAAGCCCTAGCAACCTATGCCGAATATCAACAGGAAATCAGCGTAGTAATAATAGATATGATGATGCCCAACCTCAATGGAGAAACTGCCATTCGGACGCTAAAAAATATTAATCCCCAGGTAAAAATCATTGCCACCAGTGGATTGTTAGAAAACCATGAATTAGCACTAAAGGCCGATGTTAAAAACTTTCTACTGAAACCTTATAATGTCGAACCATTATTGCAAATGTTAAGGAAAATAATTCCTCCAAGAGAGGAAAGTTTCTCTGCAAGTTCTCCCATTTCTTTTCCCTCAGAAGAACCTGAGCTATGTCAGGAAGATTTAGCTCAGATGTCCCCCGATTGGTTACAGCAAATGTATGATGCCGCCTACTGTTTTGATGCAGATATTATGCTGGATTTAATTGACCAAATGCCCACTGATCACCAGGCGATCGCCACTAAGCTAAGGGAATTGGTTTTAAATTTTCAAACAGAGAGCATTATGACGGTGGCAGGTTCACTGCTTGAAACCACTATTTAACAGCGGCCAGATCAGCCTTGTCCTGCTCAATCACAGACTTGAGGCGGGAAACAGCGGTGGAACGGGAATCTTCCCCAGCCCGGCGGTAGAAATACAATGCCGGTGCAACCCCCAACAGTAAGCCCAGGAAAATGGGGGGATAAATATTGGCACCAATGCTCATCACCATGGCGAAGGCAAAATTACTGAGATAGATGGCAAGGGGTAAACCAAGACCGGTTTCCGGTAATTCTACTTTTTTGAAACGCCAAAGGATGGTGGCAACGGTCATAAATACAGCCCCGGTGCAGAACCAACCGGCGAAGTTTTGGTAGGGCATCCCAAAGAAGGCCCCCGGTACATCCCACACCCAGAAAGGCATGGTGGTTTGGCTCATGGCGGGGTCTAAGACAAAGTCCCAGGACATTAATAGGGTGGAACCCACGACGATCGCCAAAAATTCCTGGGCAATTTTAGGCATTTGGCTATGGCGCAATCCGGCCCTCACCAGAAGGTAGGAACAGAATCCTAGGTAAAACCAGGACAGGGGAATGGTGAAGGGCACTAAACCGCCAATTTTATAGCCAAGACCCGATAAATAACGGTAGTAACCGAAGGGGAAGCCGGTGCTTGTGCCCAATAATTCAGCGGACACGGAAATGCCTAGGGCGGGAATCAAAAATCCTAGGGTGGGTAAAAGACCAAGGTTGCGTAATGCGTACACCGTCACAGCGGCAAAGCCCAAGAGCATATAGACCACACCTCCCCCGGCCATGGACCACCGAAAAGCAAATTTGCCAATTTCCGGTAACTGGGCGATAAATTCTGGGTGGGGTAATACCAACAACAACCCCGCCAGCCCAAATCCCATGGAGGCAATGTGCCCAATCAGCAATAGCCGCTCAATCCGCATTAGTTTATCCATTCAGTCCCTACCGCTAAAACTACATTGAAATTCTAAGTTATTATACTTTACAAATCTTTACCCACATGGGGGGATTTAGGGGGGATTCAGTCCTATTTCCGCTCCGCCGGGGTAACACTGGGCCAACCACTTTTTAAGGAAGTGCCAGGACTTTGCTTAAATTCATCCAAAGCGGGGTTAGGCAGTCCCCCTGGGGTATTGGATTGCTGGCTTTCTAACCAGGCTTGGTAATCGGGCAAAGATTGCACCACCACCGGGGCCGTCATCACAGCAAAATAGGTGCCGCTAAATTGGGAATCGTGGAGTTTATATTCCCCAAGACGGTTGGGGGTGAAGCTAAATTCAATTTCCCGGTTGGGCACAATGTCTTGTTTGATGCGGAAGTTGGGGACATAAAAACCGTGGATCACATCCTGGGAAGTCATGTTCAACGTTACCCGGCGGTCAAGGGGTAAATGGAGTTCATGGCTGATGACTCCCGCATTGGGATAGTTAAATGTCCAGAGCCATTGTTTAACATCCACGTCAATTCTTTCTGGATTAATAGTCTCCTGGGCCATTAACAACTCCGACGGTTCCGCGGCGATCGCCTTTTGACCCAGCAATTCCGGCACTTCCACAATGGGCATGGGGCCGAGGACATTCATCCGTTGATAGATGATGTAGTTATACCAAGCAATCCAGGTGACAAGGACAAGGGGCACCACCGTCCAAAAAATTTCTAAACGGGCATTACCTCGGATTGGCGCTCCCTGGGAATTTTGCAGGGTAAAACGGTAAAAAATAACTGAATAGCCCAACACTCCCGCCACCCCAAAGAAAACCATGCTCCCTAAAGTCACCAAAAAGCTAAATAAGTCCCCCACGGGTTGAGCTTCCTGGGCCGCCGCTGGGGGTAGCCAATGATAAGCCTGTTGCCCCAACCAAAAACTGAGGCCTAGGGTAAAAACAACATAAACTACCAACGTAATTAAATTTTTGCGACTCATAGGAATTTAATGGTTAGCCATGGTCTAGGAATGGGCGGTCAAAACCCCTGGTTAGCCTTAATGATAGGCAACTCCCGTCTGCATTGGGCATATTTTAAGGGCAATACTTTGTTGCAAACCGGAGCTACGGGGCATGCGGACGGATTTGCAGGAATTACCGATCTTGCAGAGATCCGCTACGCAGTGCGCCTTGGGGGAAGTCCCTTTGATATTAGCTTCCGTGGTTCCGAGCCAAACTAAAAATTGGTTGACCTATCAACCCCGGCAGTTGACCCTGGCGGATCTCCCTTTAGGAAATCTCTATCCCAGCTTTGGCATTGATCGGGCCTTGGCTGGTTGGGGGGCGGGCTTAACCTACGGCTTTCCCTGTTTGGTGATCGACGGGGGAACGGCTTTAACCATTACCGGCTTTGACCAAGACCGCAATCTCCTGGGGGGGGCGATTTTACCTGGTCTGGGCCTACAGTTAAACACCCTTGGCGATCGCCTGGCGGCCTTACCTAGCTTAGATTTATCAAGTTTGCCGGAAAATTTACCAGATCCCTGGGCATTGGATACAACCTCCGCAATTTTCAACGGAGTGGTTTACGGGATTTTAGGGGCATTAAAGACCTATGTGGAAGATTGGCAAAAACGTTTTCCTGGGGCGGTGGTGGTTATGACCGGAGGGGACGGCGCCAATTTACATAGGCTGATGCGGATTTCTATGCCCGACTTAAAAGTCGAAATCAACCAAGATTTGATCTTTCTAGCCATGGCTAATTTTCAACCCGACGCACCTTGTCATAATTCAACAGGGCAATACTAATGGTGACCAAGGCAATGCCAATTATCTGCACACCGTTGAGGGTTTCTTGAATGGTTAAGCCTGCTAGAACAGCGGTTAAAGCGGGGTTGGTACTCCCGACGATCGCCGCTCGACTGGCTCCAATGAGGTGAATGCCCCAGTTATTAAGCAGGTGCCCGCTGAAGGTAAACAGGGCCGATAGCAGGGAGCCAATCCAGATGCCCAGCCAAGGCAATTCCATGGTGATAGGATGCCAAATCAGCAAACAAAAGGTGGCCAAAATTAAGGTAGTGGCAAAGCTAATCCAGGTAAAGGGGACGGGATGAAGCTTGGGTAGGGTTTGCTGAGCCAACACGGTGTAAAGGGCATAGGCAACTCCCGAGGCGATCGCCAAGGCAATGCCCCATCCCACAGAATGGGCGGTAGGGTCACTACGGTAAGGAATGGTTAACAGGGTTCCTAACAAAGTGAGGGAAATAACGCCCCACCGTAACAAACTGGGGGTGTCCCCAAATAATTTCCAAGCCAGCAGGGCAGTGAAAATGGGATAGGTGAAAAAAATAGTGATGGCAATGCCCGTCGGAATGAGGCTAATGGAAATATACAACAGCACCAAATAGAGGAACATCAAGAAGCCACAGGCCAATGCCTGCCAGAGGAGGCTTCGATTTTCTTTTTTCCCCAATCGCCCCAAATCTTGCCAAGTATTGTCGTAGAGGCGATCGGCCATGGCCGCCATGATTGGCACCACACAAATCATCCGCAGTAGTAATAAAATCAGGGAATCCGACAGGGTTGGGGCCACATATCCCCCCACTTCCCACATTCCTAAAATATCCTGCTCTGCAAAGAGGATACGGACAATGACATTGTGAAAACAAAATAGAACAGATGCTAGTAGAACAATAAATAAACCCGTCACGGCGATCGCCTAAAAAGATTACTGTGATTACTTTAAAGACTTTAGACCCCAGAAATTGACGCTCTCCCTCTGAGCCTGCGGGTACAGACGGAGATTCCTGCTTCAGTGACTCTTAACTAGATCAAGCAAAGTTAATTGCTGAACCCCCGTCAGACCGTCTCCACAAGCTTTTTCTTGAACCGTGCGCCCCACGGCCCTTTGTTGAATAACAATGGCACTCGCAATATCCCGTGGCATCGAACACCCACAATTTGGGCAATCATGCCACCGATGGGAGAGTGTCTTGTTGATTAGATTTCCGCAGTCTGGACACTGCTGAGAGGTTCCACGGGCATCAACTTTGAGATACCCTTTTCCCCTTTTAAAGCAAACCCAGGGCAAAATTTGGTTAAGGAATTGACCTAGCCCTGCATCCAGTATGTGTTTACCCAGGAAACCACGAGACAAGCCAAGCAGGTTTAGGTTTTCCACCGCAATAACATCACCCTGGTCGCAAAGCAAGTGAGCAACTTTAAAGTGGAAATCCCTGCGAGTATTGCTAATTTGTTCATGCAACCGAGAAATCTTGAGTTGCAGTTTTTTCCAATTCTTCGATCCCTTTATCATATTTTTTAACCGTCGTTGCAGTGATTTCAACTCAAAATCCTTCATGACTCTGGCTTTATTTAGATGCGTAGTCCCTGCACTCATATCAAGCCTTTTCGCACTTTTCTGCACCACTAAGGTATGTATCTATACACTGTACTGTCTTTTTCGCCTCTCTTGTCCTTGTTATACTCCCTCCAGGCTTTTTAGCCTTTTATCTCCATTCTAATTCACCGACTTTGATGGAAGAGGGATAGTCCTATGTTACTTAGTCACTCAAGATGTCGCAACCCTTAAACAAACTCTATCACTGCTCCTACAGTATTCATTTTCACTTAGTCGCTTGCACAAAGTACCGGCGCAAGTGCATTACAAAGCCAATGCTGGAAAGATTAGATGAAATATTTTGAGCCACAATACAAAGATGGGAAAGGGATGTGCTTGAATTTAATGGAGAAGCAGATCATGTTCATCTCCTAATTTCCGTTAACCCGAAGGTTCAGCCATCAAAATTAGTCAATAATCTAAAGACTGTTTCTAGTCGATTGATCAGAAAAGAGTTTGCTGAACACCTTAATCAAATTTATCGAGGTAAGCCAATTTTCTGGAGTCGTTCCTATTGCATAATTTCTTGCGGAGGTGCTCCTTCATCAGTGTTAAAGCAGTATATTCAACAACAAGCAGAAATCGAATTAATTGCTTTTTTCGCTTCACCAACGCCCAAACCTATCCGTTATGGGCGGAGCACCGCGAAAGTTTTTGGTAGGCGATCGCCGTTAAGAAATCCGAGGTGACCTGGAGCCAAACGAAGGGAGTTTGCCAAAGCTAACAGTGACCGTGGGGAATGTGGTTGTTAGTCTGGAAAAAATCGGAAAGAGCGAATGGGGTGGTGGCCGGATCGATTATGCCCCCGCTAGACTGGCAATTTAGCAAAATAATCTATTATTTTAGAAAT
>CAVPII010000013.1:0-336267 GCA_963704945.1 uncultured cyanobacterium
AATCTTTAACTGATACAAGCGGGAATTCCCCTTCCTCGCACGCAGGCTACTGCGACGAGCAGGAAGGGGTAGTTCACATGCATACCCCTACTCTATTCGAGGGGGTATGCAAAAATAAAATAAATGGTTGCAACACAAAATAGTACAAGCAACAAAGTTGAAAATTTGTGAGAATATTGAATAGGTTAATTAAATAGTTGTTTGGTCGGTGGCGAGGGATAAAACAAAGACAATTATTGGCAAGTACATTAATGCCTAATTATCGCAGGCGAGTCGGATTAGTTTTAATTAACTTTGCCACACTTTCTTTGGCTGTGGCTTCAGTTGGATTGTGGCTAAGCTACCGTGCCCAAGTTCGGAATACCCAAAGTATATTAGAGTCTGTGAATGCCCATAGCTCAACACTTATTTCTATTCTAAAAAATAATTTTGATCAAAAAAAAATCTTAGAGCTTCTTGAGAGTTACCACCAGAATCCAACCAGGTTTAAAACAGAAGAAATTATAGTTGGTAAAAAATCAGGTCAAGCAATAGACTGCATATATTCCCGTCGCCAAGGCTATCCTAGTTGCTATTTCACTTTTGACCAAAGTCAAATTAATCAAGATTGGTCAAAGGCCATGAAGTTAGCCTTACAAGGTCAGAAAGGCTCCCAAATTCTCAAGGATCACGATGGCAAAGAGGTAATTACGGCCTATTCCCTAATCCCCCCCTATAGTTGGGGATTAGTTCACAAAATTAATCTTAGGGAAATTCAAGCTCCTTTTTTAAACGGTTGGTTTGTGGTAGCCATCAGTAGTCTCTTGATTAATGGCATTGGCATATTTTTATTTTTCTACTTAACTCCCCCAGACTTCTTAACATCGGCAGACGTTACTGTATATAAAAAACTCCAGGAAAAACTTATCCAGGATAAAGAGTTTATAGCGGCAGTAATCGATAATACCAGCACCTTAACTGTTGTGGTAGATAGTCAACGACGTATAATTTTAGTTAATTCCCGTTGTCAAGAACTTTTTGAAATTACATTAGAAGCAGTTCAAGGAAAAACCTTTGCAGAGGTATTTATTCCCCAATCCCATGCTGATTTCCCCGGCGATTTAGTCATTAGTTATCATAATTTTTCCCAAGTCTACCTGACAGATGAAGAGAACCTAGACTCGGCCACAAAATATATTGTGGAATGGCAGGAAATCCCGTTCATAAACCCTAATAATCAAATCAACTGCTACATTTTCAATGGAATTGAGATTACTGAAAAATATATTTATAAAAAATCATTATATGCTTCAGAATTTCGCTTTAAAGCAATGTTCGATAAGGCGGCGATCGCCATTTTAGAAATAGATGGAAATCGTCAAATAATTAAAGCTAATAGGACGGCAGAAACTCTTTTCTATTATCCTAAAGGTGAAATGATCGGACATTTCCTAGATGAGTATATAAGCCCGATAGATCTAGATAAAGAATTGCATTTCTTTGGAGAACTAGTAACGAATAGTCGTAAATATTATCAAATGGAAATTCGGTATATTAGTCAAGATAAACTAAACTTTTGGGGGCAATCGGTTTTCTCTGGTATTTTTGATGATAATAATCAGTTTGACTATGCCATTGTCATGATTCAGGACATCAGCGATCGCCGTGAAGCGGAGAAGGAAAAGCTAAGGCTCGCAGAAAAAAATAAAAATCTTGTTAAAGCCATAGGTGAAATTGTTTATTCCCACAATATTGTTGAAGATACTATTGAATGGCAAGGCGAAATAGAAAGCATACTCGGTTATACCCCCAAAGAAATTAAAAAACTGGGAGGTTCAATAGAAAAATCTATGGCATTAATTCATCCAGATGATCAAGCTTCTGTGCAGAATGAACTTGATTTAGTTCAAAAAGATCGGACTAACTTTTTTGCAACAGAATATCGAGTTTTAACTAAATCCGGTCAGTTTCTATGGGTTTTAGATCGAGGAGTGGCTATTTTTGATCAAGAAAATAACTTGTTGAAAATCGAAGGAATATTAACGGATATCACCGAGCGAAAAAAAGCTGAAGAATCTTTGCAGAAAACCAATGCACAGCTCACATTTTCCCTAACTCAATTGGCGGACTATAACCAAGATATTTTAAAAATTAATGAGCTGAATGAATATCTGCAGACCTGTCGTCAAACCCAGGAAATTTATGAGGTTGTGCCACATTTTATGAAGATACTTTTCCCTGATTGCAACGGCGCAATTTTTAAGATTGATCAGAAAAATGAATTGGCTACCAATGTTTTAGGATGGGGAGAGACCTTAACTGAACAAATATTTCCTGTCACTGACTGCTGGAGTTTGCGTCAAAATCATGTTACTAACTACCCAAATGACACCCATCGCCCTCGTTGCTCCCATCTTGACAGTAATACTGTAGCTTCCCTTTGTATTCCCCTAATCTCCACGGAAAAAGGTCGAGGCTTACTCGTAATTACTAGTACTAAAAATATAAGCTTTACTGAAAACAAAAAACAGATTGCCATTGCTTTAGCGGAAAATATATCCTTGGCTTTAAGCAATCTTGAACTTAGGGGGATTTTAGAATTTCAAAGTATTCGAGATTCCCTAACTGGTCTTTATAATCGTCATTATTGGGAAGAATTTTTAAATAGAGAAATTGATTCTGTCCAACGTTATGAACGAACATTAGGAATAATCATGCTAGACCTAGATTATTTTAAGAAGTTCAATGATAACTATGGCCATGTGGTGGGAGACGAATTATTAATAGAAGTGGCTGGACTATTGCAGGATACTACTCGCAAGACCGATATTGCTTGTCGTTACGGAGGGGAAGAGTTTTTGATTATTTTGCCGGATACATCCTTGCAAAAGGCGACGGAAATTGCCGAAAGAATTCGAGTTAAAATCTCAGAAGTTTGCTTGAATTTTCAGGGTAAAGCTTTACCATCAATAACGGCATCCTTTGGTGTCACTTGTTGTACGAATACAGACACTAAAAGTGAGTTGTTGGCCCGGGCGGATGCGGCACTGTATCAAGCCAAACGTGAGGGACGTAATCGGGTCATTAAAACCTAATTTACGACAATATTCATAGCAATTATTAATTAGGAGTTATGAAAATGAGTGATACAAAAAATTGTTTAAGAGCTATTTTAAGGATCCAACAGTTATTGTTGGCAACAATTGACCAAACTGAAAAAATACACCAAATTTTACGCTGTCTAGGGGAAACATTGGCAGTGGATCGGGTATTTGTGGCGCAGTTGATTTCCCATGAAACAAGCAACTGTCATCGTACCAAGCTCATTGAGGAGTGGTCTCCCTCGGCAATTTTGCCTAGGCCACCGCTCAAACTCAGTCAGACTGAGACCATTGAGGATTGCCTAGGGGATAATTTTCACCGCATTGGTCAAGGCCACTGCCTATTTTCTGCCCAAAATCAACTAACGGCGTTGGGGATCTCAGCCAAGGCTAAGGCCTGTGCCACCTATCCCTTATCCGTCGGCGATCGCCTGTGGGGATATTTGGCCATCGAACTTAGGGCAAAAAATACACCGTTGTCGGAGGCGGACCAACAATTGATTGAGCTAACCGCCAATGGCATCGCCCTGGAAAAAAAATATCAAAGCCAAGAATATGTCGAATTATATTGTCAGCAGTGTCAATTATTTCATCACACCGTTTTTTCCCAAGCAGAAATTGGCCTGGCAAGGGTTGGCTTAGATGGTCGCTTTCAACAGGTCAATCAAAAGTTATGTCAAATCGTTGGCTACTCCGAGAATAGAACTAATGGCGTTCAGCTTTCAAGAGATTACCTACCCCGATGACCTTGGCGATGATTTGCACTATGTTCAACAATTATTAACGGGAAAAATTAAACGGTATTCCATGGAAAAACGCTATATCCGTTCGGATCAATCCCTGGTATGGATAAGTTTAGATGTGACCCTAATCCGGGATGTAAACGGAACACCCCAGTATTTTATTTCAGCCATCCAAGATATCAGTGCCCGAAAACAAGTGGAAACCGGTCTGAGGGAAAGGGACATAAGTTTCTATCAAATTCTGAATCAATTACCCTATCCTGTGATTATCTATAATGCGGACGGTGACGTATTATTTATTAATCAAACATGGACTAGTATCACGGGTTACCAGCACAGCGAAATTCCGACCATTGATGCCTGGATAACTAAACTAAAGGACTCGGAAAAAGTTAAGGGTCTAATTAAAGATGTTTTTGAAACGAAGAAGCACACAAAGAAAAAACAAATTCGGGTGAGGACAAAAGCAGGTACTATTCGCATATGGAATTTTACCTCAACTAACCTAGGGCGCATTTTTAATCAGGATAATGTGGTGCTTTCCACTGCGGTGGACATGACCGAACAGATATCTGCTGAGTTTAAAATTAAGCTAGCTAACCAAAAATTGTCCCATTCCGTCGCTTTACTAGAAAAAAATAAGCACCAAGCTAACTTACTCAATCACCTCAACTTACAGTTACAGACCTGTCAATCCCTGTCAGAATCCCTCTCGATCATCGAAACGATTGGCGGCGAATTATTGGAAAATCGTCAAGGTTTTTTGGCGATCGCCGATGGGGAAGGAGAAGAACTCACAACCCTAATTCGCTGGGGCAATGGGTTAAATGTTAAGGACAATTTCAGTCCCCAATCCTGCTGGGGAGTCCGGAGGGGCAAACGCCATTTGATGTCAGACCCAAACCAAGGCATTTGCTGTCACCATTTTCAGGGGGAAAAAGTGAAAATTCCCTACTATTGTGAACCCCTGATAAACAATAGTAATTTATTGGGAGTATTAGGCGTTTCTCTGCTTGCGACGGACTCGATGGTTCCAAACCCCTTAGAACAATCATGGGAATTAGACTTCCTAGCAGAGTTATTGGCGTTGTCCCTATCAAATTTGAAATTTCGACAATCGGCAAAAGACAATCTAATCCATGATCCGGTAACAGGTTGTCAAAATCGTAAGATTTTTCTAAAAATGTTAGAAAACGAAAAGCTGAAACAACGGAATCCCCATTCAGCGCCTCCGTTACCATTCCTAACTATTTTGGGAATTGAGGAATTTAAACAGATTAATCAGTTACTTGGCTATGATATTGGCAACGATTTACTCAAAAATTTACTTGATTATCTTCGTCATTGCTTGAATCCTCAATCAACAATCTTTCGTTATGAGGGTATGGTATTTGTCATTTTATCTCCGACACAAATTACGGAAAACTTAGTTAGCATAATCAACTCTAGTTGGGGAAAACTAAAACAACAAAACAACAAACTTATCAATATTGATTTGCATATCTGGACTGAAATCATTGATCTCACACCTGAAAAAATCCAATTAGTTGATGATCTTGTCCAAGAAACTATTACTTTTATAAGCAAAAAAAATTTACAGGAATCTTTCGACTTGGAATATAAGGATGTTGCGTCATTACAATTTGGGTACTGAACCTTCTCCGCTCAATTTTATATCCAGTGCCAGGCAGATATAAACAGGATTACTTTAGCTTGAGAAAGGTCACCTAGATTAAATACGAAAAACAGGACAATCTCTAATCTGAATCACTATTTGAATTGACGCAAAATGTAAGTGTTATTACCTTTTAATAGGAAGAGCTAAAATAAAAAGAGTACTCCAATGCCTGAGGAAAACCATGAAAAGACTCCATATTATTGCAAGTATTCTTAGCACAATGATTGTGTCGTCCACCTTGTCATTGATTCTTTGGTATCAAAATCATAAACATAATTCTGTTAATGTTGATCCAACAACGGTCGATGAAATGGAGAATTACTTCAGACAAAAAGAATGTACTCAAATCGCAATTGATCAAAGTAACGGATATGATGTAGAACTCCCAGAATATTGCCCTGCGTACTAGTACAATATGATTTAAGTTAGTTAGACTTTTAGAGTCTCGGTGTATTCTAAGTTATTTTGGTGGTCGTGTTCAACAACACATTAGAGAAGAGTGGAGGTTTTCGTGATCAATGTTGTCTGAAAGTGCAAAGCCATCATCTCAATTTAATGTCATTATCCTGCTAGTCGCTTGATAGGGATTATCTTTTCAGATTGCTCAGATAAAATGTTCAAGCTAGGGCTGGATCGCCTATCAAGTAATTTTTGAGGAGTTAGGACAGGTATTTCACAGGGACATGGGCTGAAAATCGACACTATTGGCAATCGGCAGGGAAAAATCATACAGACACAAATATTGGCCTAGGGAAGACCGGGAAATGCATCTACATACTGAATTTTTATGTCGGGGAAGGATTCGACAATTTTGACTTTGGTATCGGGAAAAGCTGTGACAATTTGCCATTGCCCACAGTCGTTAGGAAAGTTGTTGACTAGTTGAACGTTGAGTTCAGGAAAAGCAGTTACCACCTGGGCAGTAACATCGGGAAATGAGTCCACAAGCTCAATTTTGCCGTAGAGGTGATAACCATTAAATGTGCAGTCGGCCGGGTTAATTGTTTCATTTGCCTGGACAGTACCAATAACTACCACACAGAGTATGGTCACCAATAAAATAAGGCTCCAGGGCTTTGATAATATTTTCATTAGCTATGATTACAAGTAACTATGTTGACTAAATCTAGCAATACTCTAACAAAAGGAAAGATAATCAGCGAAGGATTAAAAATAGTCCGTTTGACCGAGTAAAAACCAAATAATTATCCCTAGGGTAATGACTGCACCGCCAAAAACTGCCCACCAAAATAATTTCGGCAAACTATTCTGGCTAGGATGAAATTTTCTGTATAGTTTGGACTGAAATGGCTTACCTCGGTAAAGATGGGACTCAATAATAATTTTTAAGTCCTCCGGTTGCACATGGGCATACCAAATCTTGTCGGGCATTACTAAGAGCATGGGGCCACTACCACATTGTCCCAAACATCCTACCGGTTCAAGATCAACTTCTGGAGGACACATTTGTTGCAATATATTTAATAATTCCAGGGAACCTTGTTTGGCACAGGTTATATTCTGGCAAATAAGCATAGTCTTGGAAACAGGGTGAGCCATGGCATTATCAATGCTTATGGGACATTTAATTTAAATTATGATTGATAAAAAAATTGACTAATGTAAAGCACCAAATATTTTTTTATATACATGAAAATTTGCCAACGAATTAGGGATTAATCTAGTCCTAAACAAAATTTCTCCAGGGCCTGTGTGACCCCATCGGCCTCCACATCCGCTGTTACCCAGTCTGCCACGGCCTTTACATCCCTAGGGGCATTTCCCATGGCAACGCCAATCCCCGCATATTTCAACATTTCTAGGTCGTTAAAGTTATCGCCGATCGCCAGAATTTCCCCTGGGGTGATGCCTAAAACTTCTTCTGCCAGGTGTTTAATAGCTAAACCTTTGTTGGCCTGGGGATGGGTTACTTCAAAATAAATTTCTGTGGATTGGGTAAGGTGTACATCTTGGCTGTTATGACGTTGCCCTAGCTCCGCCATTAGTTTTGCCATCAGGGATGGGTTACGGCTGATGGCCAACATTTTGATGGTGTTTCGTTCAATAATTTGCCGTAAATCCGGGGTTTCTTTCGCCAAGGATTGGGATCGATCCATATAAATCTCTGTCTCCGCCGTAATTTCCCGCACATATAATTGGTCGTCGTGGTAACAGTGGACTTCCAAATGGGGGCGCAGGTGGGGCTGTTCAAAGTGCTCCAAAATCTCCAAGGCGATCGCCGTTGGCAGTGGTTTTTCCCTTAATACGACGCCGGTATGGGGATGCTTGGTCAATGCGCCGTTATAACTAATCAGGGGCAGGGTGGATTGGATAGTGCTATGGAAACGGAGGGCAGAACTAAACATTCTTCCCGTAGCTAGGGCCACCGCAATGCCTTGCTCCTGCACCCGTTGAATGGTGGCGATTACGGCGGGGTTAACCTGATTTGATTCACCGGCGATCGTGCCGTCAATGTCCAATACCACTAACCTAATTGACACTGTTCACTCCTCTGGCAAATAGGCTGGGGAGCCCCGTTTGTTTTCCCCATTATTTAAGCATTTTCCCAAAGCTCCCCGAACATTGGCGCACTTCCGTAAAGCAGGTATTATGCTGGAGGCATTTAAATTCAATCAAGTCAGATTAGATTCCATAAAATTTCTAAGTAAATTCTGCGAGGGGAGGCACTGGGATGGCAACGTCAAAAACACAGCGAGATGTTTGGGTGTACGTCGGCATTGGAGCGATGGTCAGCGCCCTTCTTTTATTTTCCCTGGCCCCCATTGTGGTCAGTATTTGGCGACCCATTACCCCCGATAATGGCACGGCTAATGCGGTTACACCTTTGGAAAATCAGGCTTTAGGCTACCAGTTGGTGTTGGAACGGGAACCGGATAATGTCAATGCTTTGCAGGGGTTGTTAGAAATTCGCCTCCAACAACAAAACCTAGCGGAGGCGATCGCCCCTTTGGAACGCCTTGGACAACTTAACCCCGACCAGGTGCAATATCGTATTTTACTGGCCGAAGCTAAATCCCAACTCGAAGACGATGCTGGAGCCGCCCGGGTCTATCGGGAAATTCTGACCCAGTCCCCCTACAATGTCCAGGCCCTGAAAGGTTTGAGTGCTCTCTACCAACAGCAGGAACGCCCCGCCGAGGCGATCGCCATTGTGCAAAATTCCATCACCCAGGCCATCAAAGTCCAAACCACGGCCCCCGGCTCCCTTGACCCAGAGCAAGTCACCTCCCTACAACTTCTATTGGGGGAAGTGTACCTAAACCAAAATCGTCCCGACCAGGCGATCGCCATTTATGAAGCCGCCAGCAAAGTCAATAGCAACGATTTTCGTCCCGTATTGGCCCAGGCCCAGATCATGGCCCAGACCGGAAAATTAAAAGAAGCGGATCCCTTTTTCCAACAGGCAATCATCCTCGCTCCCTTGCAATATAAAGACTCCATCAAAAAAATTGCCCTCCAAGTCACCAACCAAGCCCTGGCTAATCAAGCCAATTCCCCTAGTAAAGCTGGCGGTTCAGATCAGCCCGAACCAATTCTGAAAAAGCCATAAAAGAGAGGCCAAGGGGGGCCGTTGAAACTGATAGGATAAGAAAAATCTAGCAATAATCTAGGGAGAGAATCCTCAGTGATGTCCTTTTTAAGAAATCAGTTGGCACGGCTGTTAGCCTTAGTTTTGGTGGTGACAATTGGTCTGACGGCCTGCGACAGTGGTACGGGACTCACGGGCAACTATAGCCAAGACACCCTCACCGTCATTGCCACCATGAGGGAAGTCCTCGATTTACCCCCAGAGGCAAACGATCGCCAGGAATTACAGGACACTGCCCGGGGACAGATCAATGATTATGTTTCCCGCTACCGTCGTAATGGCAATGCTGGCGGGTTAAAGTCTTTCACCACCATGCAGACGGCCCTAAATTCCTTAGCTGGTTACTATACTTCCTATGGTTCCCGTCCTATTCCTGAAAAACTCAAAAAACGCCTTCAACTAGAATTTACCCAAGCTGAAAGATCCATCGAACGGGGAGTGTGAACCATTCTGACTTACCCCCCATTGGGGACGAACAGTTAAAACTAGAAGCTCTCACCCATAGTTCCTACCGCAACGAACATCCAGGTAATGCCTGTTACGATCGCCTGGAGTTTTTAGGGGACGCAGTGTTGGGCTTTTTAGTGGGCAAAATGCTCTATGACCGCTACCCCCATTTCAGCGAGGCGGAGCTGACCCGTTTGCGGGCCCAGTTAGTGAACCAAAACCAATTGGCCTACCTGTCCAGATTTTTGGATATTGGTCCAGAAATTCGCTTGGGCAGAAGTTTAGAAAAGGACGGAGGCAGGGATAATGCGTCCATTCTTGCCGATGTGTTCGAGTCTTTGATGGGGGCTTCCCTGTTGGATTCTGGCCTAGAAGCCCTTAAAAAGTTTGTGGAAGAATTATTTATTCCCATGTTGGAAGAGTGGGAAAAAAGCCAGGGCCAATCCCCCCAACCCATGCCCTCCACGGACGTGAAAAGCAGGTTACAACAGTGGGCTTTGGAGACAACCAAGGAGTTACCGCAATATCAAGAAGTGGCAATGGCGGGGCAAGCCCATGCCCGAGAGTTCACCTTTACCGTCAGTGTAGCGGGCAAAATTTGTGGCCAGGGTTCGGGGCCCAGTAAGCAAATTGCCACCAAACAAGCGGCAATGGCAGCTTTGCAAAAATTAGGTCTTTTGAATAAGCCAAAATAGTTTCCCCCAGACGAATTTACCGTTATTACCAATGGCAACAACTCCCATTGGCGGGAATTAATCTGCGTTGATTGAACCTAGGGCACCAGTCCAGGGTCTAAACCCCCGTAACCACCAGAGAGGTAGGTTTTGTTGGTTAAGCCCTTAGTCAATCCAGTGGCAGAAGATAGCGAATCAAGCATTGTCCAGCAAAGTCAGCAGGGTGATGCCGAAGCATTTCGTCAACTTTATCGCCGGTATCAGACTAAAGTCCGTTCCACCCTTTACCAACTCTGTGGTGAGCCCCACCTGGATGATCTTGTTCAAGAGGTATTTTTGCGGGTTTGGAAGGGATTGCCTAAACTCCGTAATCCTAACTTTTTCGCCACTTGGCTTTACCGCATTACCTGGAACGTAGCCCAGGATGCCCGAAAACAACTAGGACGATCAAGGGAAAAACTCTATCAGCCCAACGGTGGCAGGGGAACAGCGGAGGAAGAAATTCCCCTACAGTTGTCCCGCCCCCAGGACAGTCTCGATCTTTTGCAACTCCATTACCAAGATTTGGTGCAACGGGGTTTGGCTAGTTTGAGTTTTGAGCATCGAACAGTGCTGGTGCTCCATGATCTGGAGGATTTATCCCAAAAAATGATCGCCAAAGTTCTTGATTTGCCAGGGGGAACGGTCAAGTCCCGCCTATTCTACGCCCGTCGGGCCATGCGGGATTTCTTGCAAAAACAGGGAGTTCACGATGTCTTTTGACACTAATCAGGACGAAAAACTCAAACAATTTCTCCAGAACCATCGTCCGTCGGTGCCGCCGGCTTCTCCCCAATTGGAAGCAAGGTTATTGGCCCAGATTAACCGGATTGATTTTCTTCCCCAGGAAACGAGTTTTTTTGCCCGGCTTTCTTGGCCTTGGTTGACCGGGGGTCTACTGGCGATCGCCGTTTTGGTGGGGGGTGGTGTCCATTGGCGCCAAACCCAAACAGCCCAGGAACCGGATATGGAAGTGTTAGAAGCTTTCCTCCAGGAAACTTGGGCCGGCACCCTGGAAGAAGGTTACTCCTGGAGTGATACCACCATGCCAGAAGCTTCATCCAGCCCCAGCCAGGAATGGTGGTCACTAACCGCTCCGCCGTCCCCCTAATTTTCCTAGACTAACCAGACCAAATCAGAGCTTTCTTTACCATTTATCCTTTGAGAGATTAATCACCATGAAAAATATTATTGTTGCCAGTTTATTAACTAGTTTTGCGGTTATGGGTCTAGCTTTGCCTAGTGGAGCCCAGACTGCGTTGGGGGAAACTAACTTTGATTTGTCACCGGAACCGGAAATGATGGCCCAGTGGGGGGGCAAAAAGGGAGGTCAGGGTCAATGGATGGAATCCCTAGACCTCAGTGCTACCCAAAAGCAACAGTTGGAAGCCATTCGCCAAAAGTACCAAGACCAGATGAAATCAGTTTCTGAGCGGTTACGCACTAGCCAGAATGAATTACGCACTTTGATGGCCGGCAATGGCAGTGACGGCGAAATCCGGGCAAAACATACCCAGGTGAAGAATTTACGACAAGAACTGGGGGAAATGCGTTTCAACAGCATGATGGAAAGCCGCCAGGTGCTTACCCCTGAACAACGGCAAAAGTTTTCCCAGTTAATGCAGGAACGTCGAGGCGATCGCCAAGGCCGTCGGGGAGGAGGCATGGGTAGAAATCAAGACAATTAGGGAAACCCATAAACTCCATACTATTGGCTAGCCCCCTGGGATCTGCCTGCAAAGTTTCAGTTTGCCCTCTAAATCGACCTAGTAAAGCTTCGGCAATACTGGGGGGCTTTTAAAACACGATCTGGGGTTCCCTGGCAGACGGTTTCAAGCCTGGAATAGATCCGAGGGGAAATAGCCGTAGGTTCCCGCCAGGGATTCGTCCTCCGTTTGGCAAGCAATTAATACTCCCCGGTAATCCCCTTCATAACCATCCAAATAAAATCTGAGGGACTGGGTATTACATTTCAAATAGACCGGCCCTTGGACTGATGGCCCCGCTTCGCAGTGGGCCTCCGGATAACCTAAACCCTGTAGATATTCCTTCAGGGTTTTTTCTGCGGTGGCTTGGTCGTCGGCACAAATACCCAGATTTTCCGCTTCACTCTGGTCGCAAATCCAAACAATGGCCCGGCGTAATTCCTCCCTTTCTTGATCATTCTGGGGAGTGCGGACTTCTAAACGACTGTAGTCCTTTAATAAAGCCAAAAAGCCGGCGGCATCCATAGACATCCATCACCAATAACAAGAGTTCAGCAAAAACTAGCCCAAGGTTCACCCTACCATTGTCCCGCCAGGTGATAGCGAAGAAACGGCGATCGTGCTGGATAATGGAAATATTTCGCTGGCGCCGATTGAAACCCAACGGACTTAACTACTATTTTTAACTGCCCCTAAATTCCAGCCCATTATGCAAACGTCTCCCCTTCCCCGCCGTACTAAGATTGTCGCCACCATCGGCCCCGCGACCCAAAGCAAGGAAGTGCTGAGACAACTAATTCAGGCCGGTGCTACCACTTTTCGTCTTAATTTTTCCCATGGTGACCACGCTTACCACCAACAAAGTATCCGTTTAATCCGCCAAATTGCCTTTGAATTGAATCAGCCGGTGGGGATTTTGCAGGATTTACAAGGGCCCAAAATCAGGGTGGGTAAATTTTTGAATGATGCGGGTTCGGTCAAATTAAAAAATGGCGATCCCTATACCTTCACTAGTCGACCGGTGGAATGTACTGAAAGCATTAGTTCCATCAGCTATGAACACTTGGCCGATGAAGTACCCACCGGAGCCAGGATTTTGCTTGATGACGGCAAACTGGAAATGTTGGTGGAGGAGATTGACCCGGTGAACAGGGATCTGCACTGTCGGGTCATTGTGGGGGGAACCCTTTCTAGTAATAAAGGCGTAAACTTCCCCGGAGTTTATCTGTCCGTCAAGGCCATGACAGACAAGGATAAGGAAGATTTGATGTTTGGTTTGGATCAGGGGGTGGACTGGGTGGCCCTGAGTTTTGTCCGCAATCCCCAGGACATTGATGAAATTAAAGGTTTAATTGCGGCGGCGGGAAAATCGGTGCCGGTAATCGCCAAAATTGAAAAGCATGAAGCTATCAAAGATATGCAGGCGGTGTTGGAAAAATGCGATGGGGTGATGGTAGCCCGGGGGGATTTGGGGGTAGAACTACCGGCGGAAGATGTGCCCATTTTGCAAAAGAAATTAATTGCCACCGCTAATCAGTTGGGTATTCCCGTCATTACCGCCACCCAAATGCTGGACAGCATGGTCAACAGTCCCCGCCCAACCCGGGCCGAAGTGTCCGACGTGGCCAATGCCATCCTCGATGGTACCGATGCGGTGATGCTCTCCAATGAAACGGCGATCGGTAATTTTCCTGTAGAAGCAGTGGCTATTATGGCCAAAATTGCCGAAAGAATTGAACAGGAAGATATTAATCCTTCCCAGGCGGAGGCCAGTAAAACTTCCATTCCCAACGCCATTTCCAGTGCGGTCAGCCAAATTGCGGAAACCTTGAATGCCGCGGCCATTATGTCCCTCACTAAAACCGGCTCCACGGCCCGCCATGTGTCTAAGTTCCGCCCCAAAACACCTATTTTGGCCGTTACTCCCCATGTGGATGTGTCCCGGCAGTTGCAGTTAGTATGGGGGGTGAAACCTTTGCTGGTATTGGATTTACCTTCCACTAACCAAACATTCCAGGCCGCCATTAATGTGGCCCAAGAGAATGATTTTCTCAAGGATGGGGATTTGGTGGTGATGACGGCGGGAACGTTGCAGGGGGTGGCGGGTTCCACGGATTTGATCAAGGTGGAAGTGGTAAAAGCCATCCTTGGCCGGGGGGTAGGCATTGGCCAGGGAGCCGTGAGTGGCCGGGCCCGGGTGGCTAGTCATTCCAGTAATATTGCCCAATTCACCCAGGGAGAAATTTTGGTATTACCCTCCACCAATGCCGATTGTGTCGATATGATGCGACGGGCGGCGGGCATTATCACCGAGGAAGAAAGTTTGACTAGCCATGCCGCTATTATCGGTTTACGGTTGGGGGTGCCGGTGATCGTGGGCTTTAAGGGGGCCACCCAAAAAATTCGGGATGGCGCTATTTTGACCATTGATGCCCAAAAAGGCTTGATTTATTCGGGGGCTCTCCCTCCAGTGTCCAAGAACTAGATTTCCTCCTATTCGTTACCCAAACAAATACCCAGACCCCGGGCGGTTTTAACCAGAGGGCCGTCCAACTGCACTGTTTGGTAGGTTTGGATCGCTTCGGCGATGGGGACACTGATGGTCTGACGGTTACGCCAAGCAACCATGTGGTCAAATTTTCCCTCCGCAATTAAGTCCACCGCCGCCACCCCAAAAATACTGCCCAAAAGGCGATCGAAGGGGGAGGGAATGCCCCCCCGTTGGATATGGCCAAGGACGGTGACCCTGGTTTCTGCGCCGGTGCCTTTGGCAATTTCTTCGGCAATATATTTACCGATGCCACCGTAACGATCTTCCCCAAATTGCTGAGTCTGTTTAACCGTTTCCCCCATTTTCTTAGTGACAGCCTCGGACACCATCACTAGGCAAAAGTTTTTCCCCTGGGCTTGCCGTTGCCGGATTTTGTTACAGATACTCTCGATGCGGTAGGGAATTTCAGGGATGAGAATAATGTCCGCCCCTCCGCCAATGCCCGCGGCCAGGGCAATGTGTCCCGCATCCCTGCCCATTACTTCCAATACCATGACCCGGCTATGGCTAGCGGCGGTGAAATGGAGGCGATCGAGGGCTTCGGTGGCGATGTTGGTGGCGGTATCAAAGCCGATGGAAATTTCCGTGGCTCCCACATCGTTATCAATGGTTTTAGGAATACCCACGAGGTTAATGCCCCCCTGTTGGGCAATGCGCTGCAAAATAGCTAAACTACCATCCCCCCCAATGCCAATGAGGGCATCTAGGTTTAACTGACGGTAACCGGCAATGATGTCTTCGGTGCGATCCCGTAAACTACCGTCAGCCATGGGAAAAGCGAAGGGATTACCTTTATTGGTAGTACCCAAAAAAGTGCCCCCCATCATTAGTAGGTGATCGATGTTATCCCGCTGGAGGGCGATCGCCTTGGGGGGATTTTCCATCAATCCTTGGGTTGCTTCTTGGATGCCAATTACTTCCCAGCCGTAGGTGCCAATGGCATGGTGTACCACGGAGCGAATTACGGCGTTTAATCCAGCGCAGTCTCCCCCACTGGTTAGAATGCCAATGCGTTTAATTTCCCCCATGATCATCCTTGCTGATTGAGCTTTGCCTTATTTTCTTGGTAAATCGGAAAAGGGGATCTGATTTGTGAGAATTCTTAAAATTGTCCTCAATTGTTAACCAAGTTTTAACCAATGTGGGCCTGTACCGATATGCTGTTTTCCTTTCCGGCATCGGCGATCGCCTCAGATATTACTCCCCCCCTGGGACGCTTATTTTGTACTCCATTGTCCATGCAACAGGTTAATTTCCCAGGAAGTTAGACATGGCAAGCAGAAACTTAGACAGTTGCGTCAACGGGAACGTAAATGGGGAGCCGTCATAGTGAATATAGGTCAAGTCCAGACCAGCCCACCCTATTTTCTTCACCCTTACCACCATGGTTAATGCAATTCAACTCGTCGAAATACCTGTGCTGTTTAGCAAAGAGGAAGTTTTAGTCCTCCATGAACGGCTTACCCATTGGTTCCAGCAGGGAATTGATGTAAAAGCACAATTCCAACGGTTGATTTTCGACTTTGCCAAAACCCAAGACCTAGATAGTAGTGCCATTATTTATCTGCGTCGTCTTTGTCGGTGGGCTAAAGCCAGAGGTATTGAAATTTTTGGTTGGAGTGTGGCCCCCCAGGTGGCAGATCTTTTCCGCCAGGCCGGTTTAGATCAATACCTGACCCTGCCGGAAGTGACCAACCAGATTGTTAACCCAGAAGGGGAAGAGGAAATGGCGGAGCATCCTTCGGTGCGCTGTCGGCTCAAAAGGGCCATGGATATTGCGGGCTCCCTCATTGGTTTAGGTATTACCGCCCTTCTTTTTGTGCCGGTGGCGATCGCCATTAAATTGGACAGTCCGGGGCCGGTACTTTACTCCCAAATCCGTTGTGGCTACCGGGGTAAACAATTCAAAATTTGGAAGTTCCGCTCCATGGTGACCAATGCGGAGCAATTAAAAAGCCAGGTGGAAAACCACAGCAAGGGAGCATTTTTTAAGAATGAACAAGACCCCCGCATCACCAAAGTCGGCCATTTTCTACGTAAAACCAGCATTGATGAGTTTCCCCAGTTTCTGAACATTTTAATGGGGGAAATGAGCCTGGTGGGTACCCGTCCCCCCACCCTGGATGAAGTGGATCAGTACGAAATCCACCATGGTCAACGTTTGGAAGTAAAAACCGGTTTAACTGGGGAATGGCAAGCCTATGGCCGCTCGGCAATTACGGATTTTGAAGAAGTGGTGGCTTTGGATCTGCGCTATCAGAAAAAATGGAGCATCTGGCACGACCTTAAACTCTTGGTTAAAACCATCACCGTTGTTTTTGCCAAAGAAAATGGTGCTTGTTAGAGTCTATTCAAATCCCATTTCGTGAACCCCATTTCCTGTCGCAATGCTCGCCCTCAAAACTTCCTCCCCCGATTCCAGCCAATCCTCCCTACTGCCTAACTTTTTCATCGTTGGAGCCGCTAAAGCCGGTACTACAGCTCTACACCAGTACCTAAACCAACATCCGCAAATTTACATGACCCCTGGCAAGGAAACTAACTTTTTTGCCTATGAAGGTCAGGTACTAAATTTCCAAGGCCCTGGGGATGAAGCGGTGGGGGATTTTTCTATTACCGATATGGAAGAATATCATCGACAATTTGCCGGGGTGACCACGGAAACGGCGATCGGCGAAGCCTGTCCCCTGTATTTGTACGATACTCACTCAGCGGCTAACATTGCCCACCATTGTCCCTCGGCCAAAATAATCGTTATTCTGCGGGCACCGGTGGATCGGGCCTATGCTAATTATCTTCATTTAGTGCGGGATGGCCGGGAAACAGTCTTAGATTTTGCCCAGGCTTTGGGGCAGGAAGAAGCAAGAAAAGAAGGAAACTGGGAATGGTTTTGGCAGTACCAAAAAGCTGGTTATTATGCCGAGCAGTTGCAAAGATATTATGACCATTTTCCCGCTGAGCAGATCCGGGTTTATCTCTATGAAGATTTACGCCAAGATGCCCAGGGTTTACTCAAGGATATTTACGACTTTTTAGGGGTAGATACGGAATTTATGGCGGATATGGGGGAACGCCCCAATAAATCGGGCATGCCCAAAAATCCCTGGCTCCATGGCCTGCTCACCCGCCCCAATCCCCTCAAAACCTTACTTAAACCCCTATTCCCCAAAGCTTTGCGGCAATCGATCCAACACCGCAATTTAACCACCCCCCGCCTCGACCCCACCCTGAAACAACAATTACAATCCCAATATGGGGAGGATATCCTCGCTTGCCAACGTCTGCTCCAGCGGGATCTTAGTCCCTGGCTAGAGGGGAAGGCGGCCCCGTCCCGTAGCTTGGGGAATTTATGAAAACCGTTTGGCATCTCATTGGCGATCGCCGTCCGGGGGGATCTAACCATCTAGTCAAAAATTTACTGGCTTCAACTCTGGGGGAGACCTTTGACCACCAGGTATTGAACCTTGACCGGGGACTTAAACAGGTTAAACATCAAGTACCGGATGTAATTATTTGGCACTATCCCACCGCCTGGAAATATCTGCCTTCCCTGTGGCGATTCCAGACCAAGGCCCCGGTGTACATCTGTGAACACCACTACTCCGCCGGATTTGAACAACACCAAGTCAGGGCCCGGGGGCGGTTTCGACAGTTGCTAAAACTGGCCTATGGTTTAGCCGATGGGGTAATCAGTGTGTCCCAAGCCCAGCGCCAATGGCTAACGGCTAACAAGTTGGTTCCCCCAGAAAAAGTTCAAGTCATCTGCCCGGCTTCTCCCTTGGCGGACTTTTTAGCCTTGCCCTCGAAAACACCAGGAACTGTTATGACCCTGGGGGCCTATGGACGTTTTGCCCCCCAAAAAGGTTTTGATTTACTACTACAGGCGATCGCCAAGTTACCCCCTGATTTGCCGATCAAATTTAAGCTGGGGGGCTATGGCCAGGATGAAGCATTAATGCAAAAGTTAGCCACCGGCCTCCCCCAGTTACATTTGCAGGGAGCAGTGGAAAATGTACCGAGTTTTTTGGCCGACTGTGACGGGGTGATTATTCCTTCCCGATGGGAACCCTGGGGCTTAGTGGCCCTGGAGGCAAAGGCGGCGGCTAAGGGCATTATTGCCACGGCGGTGGATGGTTTGCCGGAACAGGTGGAGGGATTTGGTCTACTCTGTTCCCCTGGGGAAGTGGAAGGGTTAACTAAGGCGATCGCCAATGTACGGCCACAACAGTTACAGAATTGGGGAGTAAGGGGTCGTGAAAATGTCAGGACAGCCTGGGAAGATTGCGGCCTGGCCTGGCTAGATTGGTTGACAGAGGTAACAAGGTGAGGAACTGGATAGGGAAATTAAAGGCAAAACTCCGCCGCAAAGATGGCACCTTCGTCCGGAATCTAGGTTGGCTGGGGGGCTCTGGGGCAGTTATTCGTGTTTCCAGACTAATCGCCACCGTTATCCTGGCCCGCTTTCTAACCAAGGAGGACTATGGCCTAGCGGCGTTGGTTTTAACCACCAATGAGTTTGTCCGGGTTTTTACCCGCAATGGGGTCGTTATTCGCCTAATTCAAACCGACGGCGATCGCCTGGAGGAATTGGCGGAGTCAGCCTATTGGTTAAATTGGTTGATGTTCATCGGCCTATTTTGCGTGCAATGTTTAGTGGCCTTTCCCATTGCCGCTTTTTACGACAATCAACGCCTAATTTTGCCCATCTGTGCCATGGCTTTTAATCTGCTCACCATTCCCCTGGGCATTATTCAAGCGGCCTTAATTCAACGGGAAGGAAAATTTAAGATCATCGCCCTGGCAGAATTAAGCCAAGTTTCCAGCGATAACATTCTCTCGGCCATTTTTGCCCTGTTGGGATTTGGTTTATGGGCGATCATTTTACCTAAGATTTTAGTGGCCCCCATCTGGGTTTATTTTATGCGTCGCTACCATCCCTGGCGACCCTCCAAGGGTTTTTCCCGTCAACATTGGGGGGACTTACTGGGCTTTGGGCGCTCTGTCCTGGGGGTGGAATTACTCCATACCCTCCGCAGTAATTTGGATTACCTCATCATTGGACGCTTTTTAAGCGTGGAAGCCCTGGGGGTTTATTACTTTGCCTTTAATGCTGGCCTAGGTATTAGCTTAGGCATTATTAACTCCATCAAAGCGGCCCTTTTACCCCATTTGTGTGATGTGCGGGATAATTTGGCCCAGTTCCAAAGTCGTTATTGGCAAAGCCAGAAAACCATTGCCATGGCCATTGTTCCCTTTGTCCTACTCCAGGCCGGTTTAGCGCCCTTCTATGTACCCTTGGTGTTTGGGGAACGATGGTTAACGGCCATTCCCATTTTGATCTTAATTTGCCTGTCTGCCATTCCCCGTCCCTTTGCCGATGCCGCTTCCCAACTGTTGTTGGCAGTGGATAAGCCCCAATGGGATCTGTGGTGGAATCTGATTTTCACTAGCATTTTCGCCGTTTGTTTAATGATTGGGGTTCAGGGGGGTCCCCAAGGGGTGGCCCTAGCAGTACTGCTAAGTCACTGGTTCTTTTTACCACTGTTTTCTGTCTGGGCTTCCCGCACGGTTTTTCGTCGTTTAGCCTTAGCTGGGGAGGTTTAGCCCATGGGTCGTTGGTTATTGGCACTGGGGATAATGATTCTGGGTTGGCAGGAGGGGGTGTTGGCCCTGCCCCTTTCCCCCGGCGATCGCCTACAGATATCCATTCCCAACGAGAAATATTTTGCTGGGGTTTATGTGGTCAACCAAGCCGGGGCCATTGAAATACCCTACCTGGGCCCAATAATGGTGGTGGGATTAGAAGGGGCAACGGTGGAGGAAAATTTACGGGAGTTACTAGTCGAAAAAGGTTATTTCCCTAAGGACAAATTGCAACTGTCGGTGCAGATTCTGGAATGGGCCCCTATTCAGGTCAGTGTAGCTGGGGAGGTATTTCAACCGGGGTGGGTTTTGCTCAATAATCCCGATCCCCCCAGCAGTGAAGCGGTGGTAGTCCCCACCAATCAAGTCGTTACCGGGGACTATCCCTATTGGCGTTATACCACCAATGCCCTCCGGGCGGTCGGGGGGGTACTGCCAACGGCGGATGTACGCCAGATAGTCCTGCAGCGGGGAGCAGAAGAAATTACCATGGATCTATCCGGGGCATTTACCGGGGAAACTTTTAATGACCTGCCCCTGGTGGCCGGCGATCGCCTGGTGGTGGAGACAACGGGAACCATCCAACCGGAAATAGTTAGACCTTCCCAAATTACGCCCCCGGGCATTAAGGTCTTTGTTTCTAACCTGACGGTGCCAGCCACAAGTAATGCCACCTCAGCGGTGGGTAACCAACAGGAGGGGATTACCTTTCCCTACGGAGCCCGTTTTAGCCAAGCGGTGGTGGCGGCCAACTGTGTGGGGGGAACCCTCAATGTCAATGCCCATCGGCAGGCCATTCTTGTGCGGGTAGATAGCCAAACAGGAGAAACATTGGTAACAGAGCGGCCGGTGGAAACCCTGGTGCGGGACTCCCGAGACAATGAGGACAATCCCCTATTGATGCCCAGGGATGCCATTGCTTGTTACGATTCCCGCATGACTAACACCAGGGATATCTTTGGATCCATTGTGGATTTCCTGGGGCCCCTAGACCCGTTCTTGATTTTCCGTAATCTCTTTTTTCGGTAAGCAGAATGACCCATTCCTCCCCCTCTACCTCTGTGGATTTGTCGGTGCCTAAGGAGGTAGAAGGCCCCAATGCTCCTAGGCCGGAACAATCTCCCCCAACAACAGAAACAGAAGTGGAACTGGCAGGGGATAAACCCAAGGGATTATCTGTGCCCCTATGGCGTATTAGCAAATATTTATCCCTAGCGGTGGGGGCCAATGCCCTAGTTTGGTTTGGAACCCTGTATTACCTTAAAAATACCCCCCCCACCTATACCAGTGAATTAGTATTACACATAGCCAGCAATGGCCAGGGAGTCAACGTTAATTTGCCAGATGTGGGCCAGGCCATAACCTCTAGCACCTCCGCCTTTAGTAGTTCTTCCGATCCAAGGGAAAATTATAAATTGTTGGCCTTGGGGGAAACCGTATTAACGGAATCGGCTAAAAGTTTAAGCATTGATAATGAAGACTTTAATGAACCGAAAATTGAGTTGGTGCCCAATACCACTACGATCCGCATTTCCCAAACGGGGCCTAGTCCTGAAATGGCCCAAAAGAAGGCCTTGACCCTCTATAAAACCTTGGATCGTCGCTTAAACAGTCTTCGACAAGTTGAACAAGAAAAACGGGATCAAGCAATTACTGAAGCAGTAACGGAAGCCCAAGATAGACTCACCGAAGCGCAGTTGCAGGTGTCGAGCTATAAGTCCAGTTCCGGCCTAAGTTCCTCTGAGCAAATCACCAACTTGATTAGTACCATTGAAACCCTCCGTAAACAAAGGGCCGAACAAATTGCCAGAACCCAGCAACTTGGCGATCGCCTCCAGAGCCTTAGTAAAACGATGGAACTTTCTCCCCAACAGGCTTCGACGGCATTAGTGCTACAAACGGATCAATATTTACAAAAAAGTTTAGATGAATATACCACTGCTAGTACAGAATTAAATGCTTTGCGGGAGGAACGGGGCCCCAACTATCCGGACGTAGTAATGCTTCAAGAAAAACAAAAGGCGGCCCTGGCGACGGTGTTGGAACGGGGCAAAGCACTATTAGGTAAATCGGTCACCCTGGAGGATATTGAGCGCCTTAACCTAGATAACAGTAACGATTCCGGGGTAAAACGGGGGGAATTGTTTCAACAATTAGTGACTCTAAGGGCGGAATATGACGGACTGATGGCGGAGGTGAAGAGTCTAACCCAGGAAATAACCAGTCTAGAAGATCGCCTCAAAGTATTGGTGGAAAAAGAATCGGTCTTGGAAACCTATGTGCGTAAACTACAAATCGCCGAAGCGGTATTTACTTCCACCTTAGCCAAGGTTGACCTGGGCAAAAGTGATCCCTTTGGCTCCTTCCCCTTGATGCAATTGGTGGAACCCCCCACCCTACCGGAGGAACCCACTGCCCCCAGAACAAAATTAGTGCCTGGCCGGAGCGGTTCTTGGTTCTGTATTAGTTACCTTCGGGTTAACCCTGCTATGGTGGCGTAACCTAATCCTTGTGCTACTGACCAAAATTTCTCGCCAAATCCTTGAGTGACTGAGCCCCTTCAACCCCGAAATTTTCCCGAGCGGCTGGTCTGGTACAGCATGGTCTACACCTACGGCTTTTACCTGATCGGTGCCACCTATATTGTTGGCTCCATTTTAGGGATTATTTTAGGTCTTTACATTGCCATTAAATGGTGGCTACAAACAGAAGAAACTCCGGCGGAAGAAAAAATCAAAATTAACTGGATGATCTGGGTTTGGATCATTGGTATGTTGATGATGCAGGTGGCATTAATTATCGGGCATCTCGACTTTGATTTACCCACGGGCACCATTATTAAATCTTCCATTGGCTGGCTCAAGGGCTGGGCCGCCTTAGCTTTATATCCCCTGGCGGGTTGTCTCCCCATCCGTCCCCAAATTATTTATCGGGCAGTTTGTGTCATTTGTTTACAAACCCTAATTATTTCGCCCTTATTAATTATTGCCCCCATTCTACATTTACCGGAAATTTTGTATGTTTCTCCCCTCAAAGCAGTGGGAGGGCCTGCCCAACTTTTTTTGACGTCTCCCTTTATGAAATCGATTTTGATGGCTCCATCCGCCAAAGGTTGTTTACCCCTTGGGGGCCAGCCCTAGGCTTTGTGGCTAATGTTTATTTTGTTTTAGCTCTGAAGGAAAAAAACAAAAAATGGCGTTGGTTTGGCATTATTGGTTCCCTTTATTTAGCCCAAATTTGTAAATCTCGTCTGGCATTAGTATCCCTAATTCTGACTCCTATCTTAACTTTTGGACTGGCCCGTCTAAGTCGTCCTTTTACCCTGTTCCTATTGGGAATTGCTAGTACCATTACTGGCATCCTTGCCCCTTGGTTGTTAAACCTAATGGATACGTTAATGCGTAAGTTTACCGAGGCCAGGCCGAATCTAGTCGGGTTCGCAGTACCCTCAAACATATTGCGGGTTATCGTTGGGAAACAGAAGCCCCTGTATGGGGCCACGGCATTGTGGAACGGGGCCCCCATCTAGTGGAATATATGCCCATTGGTTCCCACCATACTTGGTATGGTTTGTTATTTGTTAAAGGTATTGTGGGCTTTTACTCCCTCGCTATTCCTATGCTTATGAGTTTAATGGTGTTATTAATCAAAGCCCAAAGGTATGCTGTTGGGGAGGCGGGTTTAGCGGTTCTTTTAATTCTGTTTCTCTACACGTTTGGAGAAAATTTAGAAATTCTTGCCTACTTATATTGGCCTGGTTTAATCATTATGGGTTTGGCGTTTTATGCCACTAAAGATCGGCCGGAATATCAGTAGCCTCATTGGACTCATTGGTGGTTATATTGTTTAAGATAATACTAAAGATATTATTTTCTAAGGATGCCCGGGCCGCTGGACTAATATGATATTTTTCCCGGCTACAACTAAGTAAAAAGATAAGTGCATAATAGTACTTTTTTAATCTTTCTTCTTGAACATTGGTTAGGGTAGGGGGGAACCCCGGATAGCGGCATTGATAAATAAATTCTTCTAGGGATTTATGCCAGGCACTCCCCTGTTCTCGCCACCACAATAGGACAATGTCCTTATCGCCCAAAGGGGACGGTAATTGGTCTTTACAAAACTGAAGGCTTTCCGCCATAGCCGGTGCAAGGGGGAAACGTTGTTCCAGATCGAGGGCGAAGAATAGGTTCAGATACTGTTCAAAATCCGGATCACGTACCAATGAAGCACTAATGCCTAACACACGATTAAGTTGCACATCTAAGGCGATCGCCGGTTCCGGGTGAAGACCTAGGTCTTTGTCTAATTGGGTGGCCAAATTAAAACCATAACCGTAGAGCATACCGAGGTAAAAAGCTTTAACGGCACTGGGGTTGTGATTTGTAGTCAGGCTATTGCTTTTGACCTCTAGGTATTTGATTGTCGCCACTAAGGTCGGATCGGAGGTGATCAATTTTCCAATGGTATTGTGCAATTGTTGTAGTAAATGGTCAGCGCTGGGCACCATGGAAAGGGTAAGACCAATAACCGTTTGCCAGTGGGGATCACTAAAATGCTCAGCAAGGCTATCTAAGGTATCTTGGGATGGATCAAAAATAGCTAATTGATTGTTGTTGCTCCACTGTCTAGCAGTGAGATATTCCTGAAAAGTGACATGGGAAAAAGAATAAACTCCCTTTGCCTGTTCTACCAAAAACCCATGTTGTACTTGAATTGCCCTTAATATGGCTTCACTTCTAAGCCAAAAAGTTTCCGAATCTAGACAGGAATCCGGGGTGCTAAACAGGTAGTTCCTGATAATTAACAATACTTCTTCTTTCTCAAAGTAAAAATGTCCCCTGGCAAAGGTTTCCGAGGCAATTCTACTGAGCAATGTCAGCTTTTCCGGCTGGCTTAAGGCGTTATATCCATAGTCGGTTTGGAAAGCTTGGGAACGGGCACCACGGTTAAGTAAAACCCGGATGCCTTCTCGGTAGAGTTTGGTGCGTTTGCTGGGTAATTTAGCCCGTTCTTGGAAAGCACAGCAAATTAATTCCAATAACAAAGGGGTTTTAGCTAGCTCTAAGATGTCCCTATTGTCTGGTTGATTAAGATTAGTAATTAGCTCCTCAGCTTTTGTGTTTGCTTGACTAAACCAGCGGCGAATATAAGTTTCAATTTGAGCCTGGCTAAAGTTGGCAATTTCAAGGTAGGTAAAACCAGAAAAGAAGTAATTTTGGGCCGCAATGCGGGAGGTGATGATAATAGAAACCTGGGGAAAATCCTGGGAAAATTTTTGGATTTTTTGTAAAAAGTCTTCGTTGTACTTGCGGGAGATTTCGTCGAGGGAGTCCAATAATAACCAGAGTCTTCCCGCCGTCAATAGTGGGACTGGACTTGTTAACTCTGGATCGGCGATCGCCAAAAGTTGCTGTAAATAAGCCTCAAGGCTCCAGTCATCCAAATCCTTTTGGTAGCGTTCTATTTCCCGGAGGGGAATATAGAGGGGAATGACCTCGGCTTGGATTTGACTGTCGTAACATTGGAGGGTGAGATGTTTTAAGAGGGTGGTTTTGCCACAGCCGGGCTTACCTAGGAGTACTAACTTATGATGGTCTTCAAGAATTTCCTGAAGGGAAAAGGGATCATCTTCCGCTGGGAGATCGCCATTTTCCCAGGATGTCTGCAGATCATCCACATCCAACCATTGTTGGTGGCTTAAATGGGGTAAGAGTTTGAGATCGGTGTAGAAATTTTTGAGGTCAAACTGCTGAGTCAGATCAAAGGAAGACCGGATGGTGCTGTATTTTTTATAAAATTGGTATCTTAACTTTGTTTTCAGGGCCAAATAATCAGGGCAAAAGGGATCCTCAACGGCGATGGACGTAGTTTTCTCCGGGACATCTTGGGGAAGATCGGCAATTTCTTCCCAATTTAGATCCAACTGAAAACACAATTCCATGAAAATATTTCTGTCCACAGGTCGCCCCGTCAGAAATTTCCAAACGGAATTTCGGGTGGAAAGCCCCGCTTCTGTGGCTAGATACTCCTGGGTCCACCCCCGACGCTCTATGGCCTGCTTAGCTCGACTGCGCCCCGTAACCGATGATTTTAAAGACCTTTTCGCCATAGCTAATGATGCTGACCTAAATTCCCTGTTTCTATTATCCTTGGATATCCCTAGCTGGAAAAATTAAACCCTTCCCTGTTGCAGAAAAATAGCCATTAGGTAACTAAGGTCTATCAAGCGTTGTCGGGTATGCTCCGACCAACCATCTGCCTGTTGGGGAGACAAAACTAAAAGAACACCCAAATCTTGTTCTTGGAATAGAATCGGTTGAATAATCAAATCCAGGCCGCCATTGTCACAAAGCAAAGCAAGGACTGGTTCCATGGCGGTGGGTTGGTGATGACGGTCAATGATGTCTATCTCGGATAAATTTTGCTGGAGCAGTTCGGCATAGGTGGCGATCGGTAAAGCGGTGATGCCTTCAGGCAATGGACATTCGCCATTGCTAGCTGAAATTACCTTTTCAGATTGCCGTTCGACCAGAATCAATTGAGCTAAGCCTAGGTTTTTTAAAAACTGTTGTAGCAAAGCCTTTAGGGTGGCAGTGTTGGGGGAAAAGCGGGTTACCAACTGCAAACTTTGGCTCCAAAGATCATACCAATTGCTCTGATCCACCAAAGCTAACTGGAGTTGTTGCACCTCCTGGGCTAACCTTTGGGTGTGTACTAAATGTTTAATGCGACGGCGTAGGGAAGACCAATGCACTGGTTTGGTGATGTAATCCGTTGCCCCTGCTTGGTAGGCCTTATCAATGGAAGCTTGATCATCCAAAAAAGTGATCATCAAAATGGGTAAATCAGCACCCCTGGGTAAATCCCGCAGACGTTGACAGCAGGTAAAACCGTCCATTGTTGGCATCACCCCATCCAAAAGCACAATATCCGGTTGTAGGTTAAGAAACTTGTCTAAGCATTCCTGACCATTGGTGGCTTGCTCCACAATAAAATTGTCTTCCTGGAGGGCCCTGGTCAGCAGAAAACGGGTTGCTTTGTCGTCCTCTGCCACTAAAATCTTGATGGATTCTGGCTCAAGGCTTACAGAGGGGAGGAGCATAGGGCGATCGTGGACTGCGAACGGGGAGGAGATGGAGGCATTAATAATCAATCACGACCTTTCAAACTAGACCAATGGCGGGTTTTCTCCATTGACCGTCTGGTCAGAAGTGACAGTTCATTTAACTCTACCAATTCTACTTATTTTGATGGATCCGGGTAGTTAGGGGCCAAAGAAATAATCTGAAGTTAGACAAATTGGAACGGAAGTTAAACAATGGCGTGAACGGAAGCGTAGATCCCCAGGGGGGAAAATAGAAGATGTAAAAGCAGTCTCTCCCCCATGGTTTCCCCTATGCAACTGGTATCCGTAATTATCCCGGTCTATAACGTTGAAGATTATCTGACAGACACCATCCGCTCTGTCTTAGCCCAGACCTATGAGCACTTTGAAATAATCCTGGTTGACGACGGCTCTACCGATGGTAGCTTAGCCCTTGCCCAACAGTTCAACGACCCCCGTATCAAAATTGTTCGTCAGCGGAACCGGGGTCTAGCGGGGGCCCGCAATACTGGGATTCGCCATGCTAGGGGGGAATATCTAGCCTTTTTAGATTCTGACGATCTGTGGTTACCGGAAAAGTTAGCTCTCCATGTACAACATCTAGGGGAAAATCCCCCAGTGGGGATCAGTTTCAGCCGTTCTTCTTTTATTGACTCCCAGGGTCACCCCCTCGGTATTCATCAAATGCCTAAGCTCAGCGAGATTACCCCTGGGCATCTCCTCTGTCGTAATCCGATTGGGAATGGTTCAGCTCCGGTAATCCGTCGTCGGGTGTTGGAGCAGATTAGTTTTCTTGATGACCGCCATGGCACCCCGGAGGTTTGTTATTTTGACGAGGATTTACGGCGATCGGAGGACATTGAATGCTGGATTCGCATTGCCATCACCACCGATTGGCAGGTTGCCGGTATTCCCCAGGCCCTCACTCTCTACCGAGTTAATGGAGAAGGTCTCTCGGCCGATGTGGAACGACAATTTGAATCTTGGCAACAGGTGATGGACAAAACTGCCCGTTATGCCCCCGATTTAGTAGCTAAGTGGTATAAACCAGCCAAGGCCTACCAGTTGCGTTACTTGACCCGGCGAGCTATCCGTTTCCAGGATACAGACCATGCCCTTAGTCTGCTTGGCCAGGCATTGAGTACCCATTGGCAAATTATTCTGACCGAACCCCGTCGCACTAGCCTGACCTTGGCCGCCGCTTGTCTGTTAAAGCTCTGTCCTCCTCGGCTCTATCAGTCCATTGAGGCGATCGCCATTAAGACTACCGGTGCGATGCAAGCCCAAAAAATCCACCGTCAGTCCAGCGCCAAAACCCAACTTGCCCAGGGTTAAGCAACGGCGATTACAAAATCAACAACAACAGAGGCCCACTAGGGAAAAGTTAGACAATTGCGTAAACGTTAGCGTAAATACCGCTCCTGCATACTGAAGATAGTTCAAGCAAACGGTTCACTTTTTCCCCCAACTCCAACAATGAAACTCCTACTGATTAGTTCTAGCGGTGGTCACTTTAATGCCCTTCATCAACTAGCTCCCTTTTGGCAAAGTCATGATCGCCAATGGGTAACCTTTTCCACCGCCACCACTAAAAGTTATTTAGCAGGGGAAACTGTGCATTGGGCTTTTGGCCCCACCAACCGTAACCTGGGCAACCTGTGGAGAAACCTAAAATTAGCGACCAGGGTTTTAACCCAAGAACGGCCCGATATGGTGATCACCACCGGGGCTGGGGTGGCGGTACCTTTTATCTTCTTGGCTAAGACTCTGGGGATTAAAACCGTTTTTATCGAGTCCTTCACCCGGGTCAATGACATCAGCCTTTCCGCCAAAATTGTCCTCCCCTGGATTGATCTGCTCTATGTGCAATGGGAACAACTACAAAAACGTTATCCCCAGGCTGAATTAATTCAAATTTCTGCTTAAAAATCAATCCCTAGCCTGAAACAGATCTGCTATCCACTTAACTCCAGCCCCCTAATTTAACTATGATTCTTGTTACCGTCGGCACCGAAAAATTTCCCTTTAATCGCTTAATGCAATGGATAGGGTATTTGATTGATCAACAATTAATTAACCTCGCGGAGGAACCCGTAGTAGTTCAATATGGTAGCTGTACTTTTTTCCCCACAGGAGTCAATCAATATCAAGTATTACCCCAGGAGGATTTTCAAGCTTTGCTACAGCAAGCTAGGCTGATTATTTCCCACTGTGGAGAAGGCAGTTTTGATATTTTAACCAGACTGAACAAACCCTTTGTTCTGGTACCCCGCAGTCATAAATTCGGTGAACACGTCGATGATCACCAAGTAGAATTAGCCCAGGCCCTAGCCACTAAAGGTGTTCCCATTGCCCAATGTCCGGGGGATTTAGTCCGTTTTCTAGCTAATCCCACCACGGTCACCGTCGCTTCCCCTAGTCAGTACTATGCCCAGGCGAGTCAGTTATTACACCAAGCCATTCAGTCCAAACCCCTAGCTCCCAAATTTAATCTTCTACGGCACTTAAAAGACTTGGTTCGTCAGGCACCAATCCTCGCCTAATTTCCAAACCACACCATCTTTCAACTAACCATTGATACTATCCATTCCCCCAACCTATAAAACTATGAATGATTCCTCTTCTCCCTTAATTATCTCTGCCGAAAATAAGGCTGAAAAATATCTCTTTTTTTCCTGTAAATACCTGTCGGTATGTGAAATTTTAGACTGGATTGAAACCTGCCCTGCTTCCATTTTAGTTATGGATTTTAGTCAGGTAAAAACCATCCATAGCAATCTCCTCTTTGCCCTGGTCAAAGCCTACCGGAAAGCAGAAGCTTTGGGCAAAACCCTGCTGCTCAGTTCCACTTCCCCGGAATTAAATATGATGTTGGAAATATCTCAATTGGACCGGCTTTTTTTGATGTTGTCTCCTGTTGCCTGCCTCGGCTGATGTAAAAAGGCAGACCCGGACAATCGGCTATGGTTTTCTCCCAAAGTCACTGGTGGAATCCCTGTAATTTTTTTTTCAGTTTATAAACGGGGCAAAATGGGGGGGAAGTTTTTTTTCAAAATTAATGTTGGTGACGCTCCGTCAACGCTTTGCTTTTCTTACCCGTACCAGCGGCGGCATTGAACTTGGTAGGGGGATCAGAACCTTTTCAGCCATGATAGTGCCTTACCTTTTGGGGCTCTGGTGGGGAGACCCCCAACTTGGCTTAGGGGTTGCTTTGGCTGCCCAATTGATTTTGCTGGCCGATGTGGGGGGACTTTACTCGGTACGCTTGAAAACTATTTTGGGGGCTTGGATTGGGGCGGCGATCGCCATGGCGGGGGGGAGTTTAGTGGGGGATGGCTGGTTTCTGGGTCTAGCAATCACCGGTTTAGTGATGTTTTTTTCCGGTTATCTCACCGTTTATGGGGAACAGGGGGGAATGGTGGGCATTGTCACCAGTTTTGCTTTCCTACTCGGCACCCAAAATGTCAGTGCCGATTCCTTTGAATTTATTTCCCTGGCGATCGGTGGGCTATGGAGTTTAGCGTTAGCCATTTTCATCTGGCCCTTTCGTCCCAACCAACCCCTGCGGCAGGCGGTGGCCAGCAACTATGCCACCATGGGCAATTATTTAACAGCAACAGCCCAATCAAGCTTTGACCGGGACAATCCTAAGGCCCAGAAACTGGTGGTACAACTGCGGCAAAATTTACTAAAATCCCGAAAACTTTTGGTGGAAAGCAAACGGGGGGTCTGGGGCCAAAGTAGGTTAAGGGAGTTATTACTGGTTTTAATTGAACATTTGGAGCGGTTAAACAAAACCATAATGCTCCTCCACGAAATTATTAACTTCCACAATCTTCCCCAACTGCAAACCATAGAAATTTTGATGCAGGATGCGGTGGAAACATTGGGAACCATTTGCTTAGACCTAGCCCAAATGGTGACTGGAAAAAGAAAAGTTCCCGACACTAATCGCCTCCAATTACTGATCAAAGCCCTGCAACAGCAACGACAGTTACAACGGCAGACTCTCAAGGAAGATTTTGGCGATTACAACAGCCTGGCAACGGTGGGGCAATTAATTTACTATCTGGAAACTTTAACCGGTCAATTGCAACAGACCATTCAATTAGCTCAACTTTTGCAAAATCCCCAACTTTTTAGAGATGGTGATCAAACCAATGTTGAACTGAATTATCGGCAGATGGAGATTCATCCTTGGTGGGAACCTTTGGTTAATAACTTTTCCATCAATTCTCCCCTCTTTCGCCATGGTTTACGGTTGGGCATTGGTGGTATGGCAGGAATATTAATTGCCAAAACTACCCAGATTCCCTACGGCTTTTGGATTGTGTTAACCCTGATTTTTGTACTTAGACCGGATTTTAGTCTCACTTTTCAACGGTTATCGAACCGGCTTTTAGGTACTTTCTTGGGGGTAGCGGTTATGTCCATTGCCCTGCGGTTTATTAATGACCCCTTTGCCCTAAGCTTGTTGGGGATTTTGGCGATCGCCACCGGCATGGCCCTGCTGAGATTCCATTACAGTTTTGCTGTCTTTTTTGTCACCGCCTTTGCCCTCATCCTGAAGGCCATTGCCCCGGAAATGCCCACGGAATATGCCTTACTTTCCCGGCTGGTTTGTACTCTGATTGGTACGTTTATTGCTTTTATTCTGGCCTTTGGTTTTTTGCGGCCACCGGAGGATGTACGTTTTACCCAGGCTGGGACAAAAATGGTCACTGCCTTACAGCAATATTTCCAAGCATTAACCCCGGCATTATTGGGGGAAAAAGCTCTCGAAACAAAGGTATTGGAAGGAGTTCGTAACGATGCCCGCTTGGCTGCCACCGCCATGCAAGTTGCCTTGGAACGGCTACTTAATGATCCCAGCACTCCCCTGGGAACGGAGGAACCAGCCATCACCATGACCAATTATCTGGCCCGCTTGAGCAGAGGCTTTCGGGTACTCATTAGTCATTTGGAAAATGCTTCCGGTAGCCCGCCGCCGCCCCAAATTAAGTTATTTACAGAACAAGTACGGGAAAGTTTAGAAAATTTCCGGGTTTCCCTCCAACATAAATCCCTCCCCCAGCCCTTACCGCCCCTGGCGGACACCCTCCAACAGCTACGGCAATACCATCAAAACTATCAAGCCCAAAGGATTACGGAAATCAATGAAAAACAGGAAAATACCCCCGTTCGCCGTTACCTGAATGATTTTAATTTCGTAGTGGAGGAATGTCAGGAAATTTGCCAACGCTTGGAAACTATCCAGTCGGCGATCGCCAGATTCTTGCAGGGGCAACAGGTAACTATACCTGACCCCAACGGCCTACCGGAAAAAACCTAAATAGGGCATGGCCGATGATATTTTCCTGGGGCAAAAATCCCCACACATGGGAATCATTACTATTGTTGCGGTTATCCCCCATGACAAATAGCTGACCCTCCGGCACCCGCACCGCAGGCAGATTATATTGGGGCGGCTCCAAGATATATTTTTCCTGGAGGGGCTGGCCATCCCGATAAACAACGCCATTTTTTACCTGCACCGTCTGACCAGGCAGGGCAATTACCCTTTTAATAAAGGCCTGCTCCACGGTGAAACCTTGGGTTTGTAGCAACTCCGGCGGATGGAAAACAACAATGTCCCCTATCTCAGGCGGATGGAAATGGTAGGACACCTTCTCCACCACCAGGCGATCGCCCTGTTCTAGGGTCGGCAACATGGAATCGGAGGGGATATAACGGGGTTCCGCCACAAAGAAACGGAGTAGTAGGGCTAAAAGTAGGGCATAAACTAACAGCAGACCGTTTTCTTTAATAAATTGCCAACGGGAAGGGGCAGGGGAATTTTGCATAGAAAAAAGGAAAAATGGGGGAATCCCCACTGGAGGTAAACAGCCAAGACTCGAATTATTATCCTAAAATGAGAAATTGACGAAGTTTTGTAAAATTTGCGTTACAGGGGCAAGGTACAGGAATGGGTAAACGGACACAGCGGTTTTGGGCTTTGGCTTTTTGTTTAATAATTGGGGTTGTCACCTATTTTGGGAATACCTCCACAGCTTTAGCCTTCACAGAGGAGCAAAAACTATTGTTGCAATCCTGGCGGCTGGTGAACCAATCCTATCTGGATGAAACCTTTAACGATCAAAATTGGTGGCTATTGCGGGAGAAGTACGTTAAGCGCCCCCTCCGTAGTCGGGAAGAAACCTATACGGCGATCGAAGAAATGCTAGCTACCCTGGACGAACCCTTCACCCGTCTGCTTAGACCAGAACAATACGACAATTTGCGCGTTACCACCACGGGGGAACTATCCGGGGTCGGCCTACAGATTAACATCAACCCAGAAACGGATCAGTTAGAAATTATGGCGCCCCTGGCCGGCTCTCCAGCGGAAGCGGCGGGACTACAACCCCACGATCAGATTTTAGAAATCGACGGGGTGGATACCCAGACCCTGAGTCTAGATGAAGCCGCGGTAAGGATGCGGGGCCCTGAAGGTACGGAAGTTTGCTTGAAAATCCTGTCGGAAGAAAACAAAAAAACCAAAAGTTTAACCCTTACCCGCCAGGTAATTTCCCTCAGCCCGGTGGTGGCCCAATTAGACATTTCCCGACCCCAAAGCCCGGTGGGTTACATCCGCCTTAGTCAATTTAGTGCCAATGCCTACGAAGAAGTGGCCCATGCCCTCAGTCAGTTGAAAAACCAGGGGGCGATCGCCTATGTTTTGGATTTACGCAGTAACCCCGGTGGCCTGCTCCAAGCTGGCATTGATATTGCCCGCCTCTGGTTGCCGAAAAGTACCATTGTTTACACCGTAAACCGCCAGGGTACCCAGGAAAGCTTCACGGCCAATGGGGAGGCTTTAACCGATAGTCCCCTAGTGGTGTTGGTCAACCAGGGCACCGCCAGCGCCAGCGAAATTTTAGCGGGGGCTTTGCAGGATAATCACCGGGCAATTTTGGTAGGGGAAAAGACCTTTGGCAAGGGATTAATCCAATCCTTGTTTGAACTGTCCGATGGTGCCGGCATTGCCATTACCGTGGCCAAGTACGAAACCCCCGAACACCACGACATCCATAAGCTAGGCATTATGCCCGATGAAGTTGTTAGCCAACCCATGATTAGCTTTGCCGAAGTAACATCCCCCACCGATGTGCAATATCAAGCCGCCCTAGATTTACTGACCAAAGGAGTGGCGATCGCCCATCAGTCCTAACAATCCCCAACAATGGAGGCGGACTACAAGGCCAGCTAATCAGCTTCAGAATAAAACATCAGCAATACTAATCAGAAAGTCCACAAATTGTAATTTAAAAAACAGTGAATGGATGCCATAGCGTGGAGTAAAGGAAACCCCTGCGTGATAAGATTACCTTCAGAAAACAGATAGTTGCTGGGTTGTCGCAGATTTTTCTCGAAGCCAAATAACTGTAAATAATAACTGTCTCTGGGGCGACAGTAGGCTTTATCCGGCCAAATTTCGCCCACGGGAGAAAGCTAGGCTATTCAATGTTTAATGGAGGACTGACCTAGATGGTACAAGCCAAAGCAGGGTTCAAGGCGGGCGTACAGGATTATCGCCTGACCTATTACACCCCCGACTACACCCCCAAAGATACGGATCTACTCGCCTGCTTCCGCATGAGCCCCCAACCAGGAGTTCCCGCCGAAGAAGCCGCCGCCGCTGTTGCCGCGGAATCTTCCACCGGAACCTGGACGACGGTCTGGACAGACAACCTCACCGACTTGGATCGGTACAAAGGTCGTTGCTATGATATCGAAGCTGTTCCCAACGAAGATAACCAATATTTTTGCTTTATTGCTTATCCCCTAGATTTGTTTGAAGAAGGATCGGTTACCAACGTTTTGACCTCGTTGGTTGGTAACGTTTTTGGTTTCAAAGCCCTACGTGCCCTTCGTTTAGAAGATATTCGTTTCCCCGTAGCTTTAATTAAAACCTTCCAAGGCCCTCCCCACGGTATTACCGTTGAGCGGGACAAATTAAACAAATACGGTCGTCCCCTGTTAGGTTGTACCATCAAACCAAAATTGGGTCTGTCCGCCAAAAACTACGGTCGTGCCGTTTACGAATGTTTACGCGGTGGTTTGGACTTCACCAAAGACGACGAAAACATCAACTCCCAACCCTTCATGCGTTGGCGGGATCGTTTCCTCTTTGTGCAAGAGGCGATCGAAAAAGCTCAGGCCGAGACCAACGAAATGAAAGGTCACTACCTGAACGTCACCGCAGGAACCTGCGAAGAAATGATGAAACGGGCTGAATTCGCCAAAGAAATCAACACCCCGATCATCATGCATGACTTCTTCACCGGTGGTTTCACCGCTAACACCACGTTAGCCCGCTGGTGTCGGGACAATGGAGTTCTGCTCCACATTCACCGTGCCATGCACGCCGTAGTTGACCGTCAGAAAAACCACGGTATTCACTTCCGTGTCCTTGCCAAGTGTCTCCGCCTCTCCGGTGGTGACCACCTCCACTCCGGCACCGTCGTCGGTAAATTGGAAGGGGAACGGGGCATCACCATGGGCTTCGTTGACTTGATGCGCGAAGACTACGTGGAAGAAGATCGTTCACGGGGTATTTTCTTTACCCAAGATTACGCCTCCATGCCCGGCACCATGCCCGTAGCTTCTGGTGGTATCCACGTATGGCACATGCCTGCCTTGGTGGAAATCTTCGGTGATGATTCCTGTCTACAGTTTGGTGGTGGTACCTTGGGTCACCCCTGGGGTAACGCTCCCGGTGCAACCGCTAACCGTGTGGCCCTCGAAGCCTGTGTTCAAGCCCGTAACGAAGGTCGTAACCTGGCCCGCGAAGGTAACGATGTTATCCGGGAAGCCTGTCGTTGGTCCCCTGAGTTGGCCGCGGCTTGTGAACTCTGGAAAGAAATCAAGTTTGAGTTCGAGGCAATGGACACCCTCTAAGCAGAGACCAGGGATCAGTGCACAGTTATCAATAGTGTGACTTGATTTGAGTCAATCCCGGTCAATTCGTTAGTGGCTAACAGTTGTAACGATGAAAATCAGTTAATAACTTACGTCATAGCGACTTGACCGACTGATAACTGTTCAACTGAATCACTGCAAACTGTGGAGAGGCGTTCATGGAAACGAGGCAAATAGCCCAGGCGACGGTAAAGGTACTGCAAAGTTATCTAACCTACCAAGCCATTCTCCGGATTCAGTCGGAGCTAAGGGAGACTAACCCCCCCCAAGCTATTTGGTTGAATCATTACGTTGCCAGCCATAACATTCAAGACGGAGAAGCGTTTTTAACGGAACTCCTCGATGAAAACAAGGAGCTGGTGCTGAGAATTCTGGCGGTGCGGGAAGATATTGCGGAACTAGTGTTGGATTTTTTACCCGGCATGGCCCGCAGTAGCTTAGCTGAATCTGCTATCGACCACCGTCGCCATCTTCTGGAACGCCTGACCCGCACTGTCGCTGACAATGAAACGTCCCCCGCAACAGAACCAAAGTTGGGATTAGATCCCTCCGACCCCAACGATTCTTCCCTTTCTTAAAGTAGTTATTCAGACAGGAAAACGAAATTCATGAAAACTTTACCTAAAGAGCGTCGCTACGAGACCCTTTCTTACCTTCCCCCCTTAACGGATCAACAGATTGCCAAACAGATTGATTTTCTGTTGGAGCAAGGCTTTATCCCCGGTGTGGAATTTGAAGAAGATCCCCAACCCGAAACCCACTTCTGGACCATGTGGAAGTTGCCTCTGTTCGGTGGTGCCACCCCCAATGAAGTATTAGCGGAAATTCGGGAATGTCGTTCCGAGAACCCCAATTGTTATATTCGGGTCATTGGTTTCGACAACATCAAACAATGTCAGACCGTGAGCTTCATCGTCCACAAGCCCAACCAAAACCAAGGTCGCTACTAGGTTGCAGTTTTGCTTAATTGCTTAGCCTAATTGTTAAACATTGATTTAAATTTAACGTTACCCGCTTCGGCGGGTTTTTTGTTGCTTGCCCATTTATTGGATTATTAAACAATATTCCGTTGGCGATCCTGGAGTTGCTGGCGAATATCAGTATGAACAGCCCTGGTAATGGGGTAAAAAATGGCGAGGACTAATCCCCCCAACAAAAAAAAGGCGGGCAATGGTGCCACCGCAAAACGAATGGCCCAGAGCGCACTTTCTGGTTGAACGGGAATGGGATCACCGGGGATGCGGGCGATAAATCCGGATGCTTGCAGGGTGATACCCACCAAAAATAGACCTAGGGCTAAACCAATTTTTTGCAATAACACCATAAAGGCATAAAAGACTCCTTCCCGGCGTTTACCGGTATTCAGTTCATCTAAATCCACCACATCGGGAATCATTGACCAGGGAATGAGGTAAGCAACGGAAACCCCTACGCCGGCAAAAATAGCCAGGGTATAAAGTAGGGTAACTTGCCCAGGTTGTACTAGCCACAGTCCCACTTCCGCCGCCATCCAAATCATGGTGCCGAGGAAATAAATTACTTTTTTATCTAAAAATTGGGCTAGGGACTGCCAAACAAACAACATTACCAAGGCTGTGCCCTGGACGGCGAGGGCAATGGTGCCGGATTGTTGTTCACTCAATCCCATCCAGCTCACGACAAAATAAACCAGGATGGAGGCGGTGAGTTGGACGGCTAACCAAGAACAGAGATAAATGCCAATGACAAAAAGAAAAGCCCGATTACTAAAGGCAATTTTCAACTGCTGCAGTAGGGGTAGACTTTCTTGGTTTGGGGAAGTAACGGCCTCAGGATTTTTTTGCAGATGGCTTTCTATGGCACTGTCCCTGAGGGTGAAGCCAAACCCGCTCCACAGTAAGCCCAGTAGGAGAAGGAAGAAAACCACATAGTCAAAGCCATTTCCCCCCAATAAACCCAATAACCTGGCGATCGCCAAGGCCATTAAGGTTATCCCGGCGGTTAGCAGTAGGGGAGATAAACGCCGCCGTACGGAAGGGGAAAGTATAGGGTCTTTGCCTTTTTCCTGGAGTCGTAACACGCTCCACACCAAGGTCGATAGGGCCAGGACGGAAATCATTAAGCCCAACTGGGAAAATTGTGCCTGGGGGCGATCGGGGAGGCCACTGGCAATCAGGATGTACAACACAAGGGAGAGAATACTTCCCCCAATGGAAAAAGCAAACCGAAAGCTATTTAACCTGGTGCGCTCGTTATAGTTCTGGGTTAATTCCGGCGTTAGGGCCGTGTAAGGCAAATTGACGGTGGTATAGCAGAGGTTAAAAGCCATGGAGATCACCGTGTAGTAGGCAAATAATCCCCACTGATTAACGGCCCGATTATCGCTGAAATGGGGAATTAGCCACAGGGCCCAGTTAAACACAGCAAAGGGAATTATCCCCGCCAACATCCAGGGCAAACGGCGACCCCAACGGCTCCGGGTACGATCACTCAACAAACCGATGATGGGGTCATTAATGGCATCAAAAACCTTACCAATCATCAGCACACTACCCGCCAAAGCCGCTGGAATCCCCGCTACATCCGTAAGAAAAAACAGCAGGTAAAATACCAAAATATTGGCGGTAATGGCTGGGCCAAAGTCCCCGGCACCGTAGGCTAGTTTGGTGGTGAAATGGAGTTTTTCTGCGGAAAGGGATTGGGTCATTAAGTTTGGGTATTTTGGTGGCCTCTAGCCCACAGCATAGGCCACGCGCAAAGCCCAGATAATCAGGGCCCCAATACCCCCCAAAATAAATATCGCCGAAACAGCCACGAGGAAAGGCTTATCAGCTCCCTCGAATTTCATGATGCCACGGTTAAGGTCTGACATAAAAACCGACTCTCCAAAAGACTAAATTTACGGTCTAAGCGGACTTCAATAGTCTTAGTTTAATGTCTCTGCCCCAACCTAACCTGTTCCCCAGAACACTTTTTACGAACTCACTCTTCTTTTACTGGGTTTACTGGGCAAATTAACCTAGGGGGGAGTGTTAATCATATTCTAGTAAACTCCAAAATTGATCACTGCCCGGAAACTGGGCCGCCACCGTAACGTTGGAGAATGAAAGTACCTCTGATCCAGTGAAAATGTCTCCGGTACGTTCGAGGGGAATCATTTGCCGTCGGTATTCATCCACTAACACTACTTGCTCTGCCCCTGGTACCTGGATCTGGAAATAGCTAGCTTGGTTTATGGGGAGCGATCGCCGCAGGGGAGAAATTAATTTCACCTGTTTTTCACTGAAGGTGCCATAGGTACTAGGAAAAGGTTCCCCGGATCCTTGGGCTTGAACATCGTAGGCGATCGCCTGGTAATAGGTTTCTTCCTGGGAATTTTTGCTGAGAATCAAAAGCTTATAATCTCCAGCTTGAGGAAAAGCCGCATTCACCTTAACCCGTCCCCCTTGGCTTTGGCTGAGGGTGTATTGCTTATCAACGGGTTGCCCGGCCTTGTCCACTAACTGGGCCATTACCTGCACATCGTTGCCAGCCCGGAGATCTACCTCTAGGTTTCCCCCGGTAAGGATGTCATTTTTGGCATGGCTGACCAAGGCTATTTGATCCCGGAAAAATCTGGGGGTGAGGGCCGGTAACTGGTCAAAAGTTTGGCGATCGTAGGGTTGGGCAAGTAATTGCCATTGGGTTTCCCTAGGAAAATGGCTAACAATTAATTGTTCCGGCGGAGTCGCAAAATAATTAGGATTAAATTTGGCTTCAAACTTACCGTCACTAACAATGCCGGCGCCCCAGGTAGTGTCCAGTAGATACCAGACCCCGTCAATGTTGACCCCATTCCAGGCATGGTTAACATCGGGATCATCCCCCACAATGACATCCCCACCCTTGGCAAACCCTTCAATAATTACCACTTCCAAACCTAATTCTCTCACTAAAGCTTGGTAGAGGTTGGCATAGCCAGAGCAAATGGTTTCCCCCCGGGCCAAAACAGTTTCCGGCCGTAAATCGTCAATGTTACGGGTTTCCGCCATGGGGACATCGTAGGCAATGTTCTGGGTAATCCAGCTATAGGCTAGGCGGGCTTTTTCTCCGTCGTTGTTGGCAAAGGGGCGAATCGCATTGGCTAATTCCTTAACCGAAGTACCTTCGTAAACAATGGTGCCGGCCAACTGGTCTAGCCTTTCCCCCCCATCCCTGGAAAAGGTTTTGCCGTTGCCCGGGACGGGGTTATCCACCCGTTTTGTTATTACCAGGGTTTTAGGATTAACCGCCTGTTGTAGGTTCGCCGGAATCGTGAATAGGTCAGCAAAAGGTAAACCCTGGGACTTGTTTTGGGGACTGAAGTACCACATCCCCCCCCCGATCAAACCCAGCAATAATAGTCCCTTCAAAAAGTTGCCCTTGGAACTACTGGGGGCTTTTTTACGGGGACGTTGGGTCGGATAGAGTTGGGAACGGTAACGGGCCACGAATGTTTGGGGAGGTAAAGAACGTTGATAGCGGTTTTCAGTCTAGGGAAGTGTCAAAAGCCATTGATACATGGGCGTTCCAGGGGACAAAAGACACTCACTAAAGTGAAACCCGCCAAAATTTAAAGGATTTTAAAACTTAAGCACCCACAAATTTTAAGGAAACACCGTTCATGCAATAGCGCTTGCCGGTGGGTTTGGGGCCATCATCAAAAACATGGCCCAGGTGTCCCCCACAACGGGCACAGTGGACTTCGGTGCGGGTCATGAAAAAAGATTTATCCACGGTGTAGGCTACGGCATTATCCAATGGTTGGTAAAAACTAGGCCAACCGGTGCCGGAGTCGAACTTAGTTTCGGAGGAAAAAAGAGGTAGATCACAACCAGCACATTCATAAGTGCCTTGGCTGTAGTTTTTATCTAGGGGACTGCTTCCGGCCCGTTCGGTGCCGTGTTTACGGAGAACTTTATAGGCCTCCGGGCTTAGTTGTTCTTGCCATTCGGCATCGGTTTTGGTGATTTCAAAAATTTCGTTGGTTTTAGCCATGAGCTGAGGTTCTGGTTCTAGTAGAATTTGGGATTGAGGTTTGTTAGCTGAGCGAAAATATTGGGTAAGTCCCAAGGCTCCTAGGGTGGCGGTGCCCGCTTCTAAAAGGTAACGTCTTTTCATAGGTCAAGGAAGTTCGGAAAACTTAACTGTTGGGGTTACGAAGTTGGGCGGTTTGCACGGTCAGGCTTAAACGGCGATCGCCACGGAGTAGTTCTATTTTAATGGGATTGTTCAGGCCAGCCTTTTCCACAATTCTCTGTAGGAGGGCCCCATCTTTAATGGGGTTACCGTCCGCGGCAACGATGACATCCCCCTGACGAATACCGGCTTTTTCTGCGGGGGTATCAGGAAGAACCGCCATCACCAAAATACCGTCCACTTCGGGAATTACAAAGGGAGAATTGGGATTGCGATTATTTTGTCGGGCTTGGTCAACGGTGAGATTTACCATTTGCACCCCAATGTAGGGATGGGCAACTGTGCCCCCCGCCGCCAGGGTTTGTTGTAAGGCCTTTGCCTGGTCGATGGGAATAGCAAAACCAATGCCGGTGGCATCGGCCCGAATGGCGGTGTTAATGCCGATTACTTCTCCCCGGGCATTGAGCAATGGCCCCCCGGAATTGCCTGGGTTAATGGCCGCATCGGTTTGGATAAATTCCACCCGCTTATCGGGGATACCGGCCTGGGCAGCGGATCTCCCTAGTGTACTAATAATCCCCAGGGTAACGGTGTTATCCAAACCCACCGGATTTCCCACGGCGATCGCCCAATCTCCCACCTGTAAATTGCTGGAGCTGCCTAGGGTTGCCACGGGTAAGGAAGATCCGTTGGGGTCGATTTTTACTACGGCTAAATCCGTAACTTCGTCGGTGCCCCGTACTGTTCCGTCAAAGGTGCGGCCATCCTTGAGGGTCACCATTACTTTGTTGGCCCCATCCACCACATGGGCATTGGTGAGAATGATGCCACTGCCATCGATGATAAAACCACTGCCTTGACCCGCTACCCTGCGTTCCCGGGGAGGAATGGGAAAAGAGCGACCAAAAAATTCCTGGAAAAAAGGATCATCTAAAATGGGATCCGCACGGCGGGTAACTACAGTTTCCGTATCAATCCTCACCACCGCGGGCCCCGTGAGAGCCACCGCCGTTGCCACAAAACTTTCTGCACTGATGGGGACTGAAGCTTGGGCTGTCAGCGTTGGAGCCGGGGGAAAGTCGTCCGCCGCCGCCACAGGATGGGGTAAATTGGCCAGACCAACGGCTGTTCCCACTGCAAAAGTCAATAAATAACCGCTGATTCGGCGCAACCAAGTCGGGCATTTCATCGTCTTCAAAGAACGTATTAGCAAGGGTTTATAGAAATTTTTCACTTCTTCCATCCTAACAGGGGAGATTTTGCTCTGGCATTAAAGTTGAGCCAGAATGGGACCTGGAGCTTAATCGTTATCCCTAAAAGCTGGTTCAGTCTGAGTTTAGCCTCCGTGATAGGCTGATGGATAAGGCGATCGGCCACTCCCAAAACCTGCTCTAGCAGTTTGTATCCGCTCCTATTGTCCCCTTTGCATTACCGCCATGGCAGAACCTATTTCCCTGTTGTTAGTTGATGATGAGCCCGGTGTGCGGGAATCCGTCCAAGTTTTTCTTGAAGATAGCGGTGATTTCAAAGTGGATTTGGCAGCCAATGCCACGGAGGCCTGGGATTATCTACAGCATCATCTACCGGCGTTGGTAATTTCCGACATTATGATGCCCCAGGTGGACGGCTACCAGTTTTTGCAACAGTTGCGGGAAGATCCCCGTTTCCAGTCCCTCCCGGTGATTTTCCTGACTGCTAGGGGCATGACCGGCGATCGCATTCAGGGTTACCAGACCGGCTGTGATGCGTTTTTGTCTAAACCCTTTGACCCCGATGAGTTGGAGGCGATCGTGCGGAATCTTTTGGCCCGCCAACAGGCCAGTTCCGACAGTGGTAGCGAGTCGGCCAAATTACAGGAAATTTACCAAGAAATTCGGGCTTTAAAGGAACAAATTGGCCAATCCAGCGGCATTCAAACCTCCCCTTCCCCGATTAAACTCGACTTTACCCCAAGGGAACAGAGTGTTTTGGATTTGGTTTCCCAGGGTTTGATGAATAAGGAAATTGCCGCCCAGCTAAAAACCAGTGTTCGCAATGTGGAAAAGTATGTGAGCCGTCTATTCACCAAAACCGGCACCAATAGTCGGACTGAACTAGTACGTTTTGCCCTGCAACATGGTCTGACAGAATAACCATGTAGGCTAAGACCTTTCAAGACAGTTCGCCATACTCTGCCAACACCGCCAGGGCATTCCAAAGAAATACTTTGTTTTTTCCAGCAGGATAGGATTTAGGGCTAACCTTTGTCTTGGCCAATGCCGATGATACTGGCATTAAAGTTATAGTTTTTTCCTTCCAATTCCAGTACTGTACCAATCTTCACTTTTTGTCCCCCCAACACCATGCCGGTGGAAGTAAGATCACCTTTACCTTTTAAGGTTAGCAACATATCCCGGCTGTAATTGGCTTCAGGACGGGGATCTGGCAGAGATTTAACGGAACCATCGGGTTGGGGCACCGCCAAATTGCGGGGTAGTTCCTGAACGTTGACCACTTCCACCTGGCCAGCGGGCTGATTGCGGATAATAATATTGGTTCTTTCTGCTTTGAACTCATCCAAAATTACCTGGGGATCGAGGACGTTTAAACCCCGAACGATCGCCGTTAATTCAATGGAAGAGGCATTGGCCTGGGCCAGGATGCTTTTGCCAGAACCACCGGGAAGCACAAAAATCCCTACCACCACCATGAGAATAATCAAGGCAGCCCCTAAATCCAGCAGGCTAACTATGCCGAAAACTCTGCCACGGGAATCGATAAGCTTCATACAGGGAAATTAATAAAATTCTTGCGGAGGGGAGATTCTGGTCAAAATCTTCGCAATTCTACCACGGGTTACGACGGGTAATCGGAGAAAATGGCGATCGCCAATAGTTTTTTTGCTGTAATCAGAGCCTAAACGGTGATCATAGTCATAGTTTATAATCATTAATTATTGATTCAGAATAATCTTCATTAACCTGGGGAGTAAATAAATGAGAAGAAAACCAATTATTTACGTATTTTTATTCTCTGCAACCCTTTGCTTTTTAATCCTGATAGCCGCATTGACAACTGCTATTTCTGGATTACCCTTAAGCTATATTAAAGATGCAGTTTTAGCCTCGGTTTTAACCCTGCCAATTTGCTTTATTTGCTTGCAAGATAATAATTAACAAATATTTAAAATCAAACTGGGAAGTAAGCTGGAATAGTACTGTTCTGGCAGGAGGATTAGGTTTAATAATCTCCTTAGCTTTATTTATATTACTTGGTGAAAAAGATTTAACTATTAGCAATATTTCTATTGCATTCTTAATTGTGCTGTTGGGAACCGTAATCATTAGTATTCCAGGCATTGTTTGCTCTGGCATTGGCTTTAGTGCTGTTTTCCTAGGTTCCATAATTAGCGGTCTGATCGCCCATTTGATCTCCGATAGCTCGGATGCCGCTGGGGTGGCGGTGGGAATTAGTTTTCTGAGCAATATTGTGATTATGGGGGCTTGGATTAGTTTTGTCGGATTAAAAAATAAAAATTATCAGACCGTAGCTTTACCAAAAATCAATAAAGATGACGAAACTTTGATGCTGGATCTATTAGAACTCGCCAAAGAAAGACAAATGCTCAGCAAGGCGGAGATTATGCAGGGTCTAAAAATCAATATTCAAACCGCTAATAATCTTCTCAAAGAAGCTGAATTGGGCGAATTAGCCACCGTAGAAATGGATGAAGTTAGCGGAATTTTGAAGTATAAATTTCACTTTTAAATAATTTTAATTTCCATGACTATTGCTAACGATGTATCGCTTGAGTCTGCTGAAATCCCCAAATTTCCAAGAAAATCCCCCGCTGAGTAGATCTTCCTAGGCCCAGAAACCGTTACCATCAACTTAACGAAACTTTATGAAAAAATCCTAGCTGGCTTTATGGCAATGGTTTGGTTGATGGGGATTGGTCTAGCCCTGGCTTCAGTGCTTTGGGTGGAATTGGTAAGGGATTTTTACCATGCCCTAGCCCATGTCTGGTCGCCCCTATACCGTCTCCACGGTTGGCATCACCGGGTATTTCGTCCCGATTTATCGGTAATTAACCCAGACATTTACCGCAAGGCCCACTGGTATAACGATGTGCCAGAGGCGTTGGTAATGTTGGCTTTTGGTTGCTGGCCGCCTTTGTTGACTTTAATGTGGCAGGGAACTGACCATTGGCCATTGATTCTCGCCGCCAGTGCCGGTTGCGTCTATACCCTAGGATTCTTAGCATCGGCGATCGCCAGAGGAATGGGAGTCCCCCAAGCGGATGAGATCACCGATTTGACCCATCGTCCGGGGCCATTTTTAACCCCCCCGGCTCCCTGGATGGTGAACCGTACCTACCATTGGCGACACCATTTTGATGACCCCGATGCCTACTTTTGTGGAACTTTGACCTTGGTGGATAAAATGCTTGGCACTGCCCTGTCACTAAAAGGAAAAAAAGTTGCAGTCACCGGTGCTTCCGGTAGTTTAGGACTGGCTTTACTGAAGGAACTACATGGTCAAGGGGCCAAGGCGATCGCCCTCACATCCTCTGGTGAACAGATAACTATTGATGTGGACGGTCAAGAATTACCCATCAGAACCCAGCAATGGTGCATCGGTGAAGAAAACCAACTCAAAGAATTGTTTGCCGAGATTGATATTTTGGTCATTAACCATGGGATTAACGTCCACCAACGCCGGGATGCCCAGGCGATCGAACAGGCCTATGAAATAAACGCTTTTTCGGGCTGGCGCATGGTGGAATTATTTTTAAGTACCGTCAAAACCAACCGTCAGATTGCCACCAAGGAAGTGTGGATCAATACCTCGGAAGCGGAAGTGAATCCGGCGTTTAGTCCTTTATATGAACTGAGTAAACGGACTTTTGGGGATTTAATTACCCTGCGGCGGTTGGATTCCCCCTGTGTAATCCGCAAATTAATTCTGGGGCCATTTAAAAGCAACCTCAATCCGGTGGGAATTATGGCCGCTCCCTGGGTGGCCAAACAGGTAGTTAAAGGGGCAAAGCGGGATAGTCGCAATATTATCGTCACCATTAACCCGTTAACTTTTCTGGCTTTTCCCATTAAGGAATTTTTTGTTTCTAGCTATTATCGCTTTTTTACCCGTTGAGAAAAATGACAATAACCTCCATCAATCATATTGAAATAACCCCAGGAACCTGTGGAGGAAAGCCCCGCATCGCCGGCCATCGCATCACAGTTCAGGATGTTGTTATCTGGCACGAAAAGATGGGACTATCCCCCGATGAAATTGTTTACCACTATCCTAGTATTACCTTGGCTGATGTCTATGCGGCCCTTTCCTATTACCATGATCATCTTGAAGAAATTAGGCAGCAAATTGCGGATGATCATAACTTTGCCGAGCAAATTAAATCTAAAACACCGTCTTTAGTCCAAGCAAAACTGAGAAAAATGCATGGACAATAGGATTAAATTTCATCTTGATGAAAACGTGAGCTATAGCATTGCCCTTGGGTTACGTCATCGGGGTCTTGATGTTACGACAACTCCAGAGGTCAACTTGCTGGGAGTTTCTGATCAAAGGCAATTAGATTTTGCGTCCTCCAATGGCCGTGTAATCTTTACCCAAGATACTGACTTTTTAAGACTGGGACAATCTTCCCTTGGCCATGCAGGAATTGCTTTTTGCCCCCAACAAAATAAATCAATTGGCCAAATTATTCGAGGATTAGTTTTGATTTGGGAAATTCTTGAGCCAGAAGAAATGTGTGATCATATTGAGTTTTTGTAATCCGTTTACGAAGGAGCAATAGTTATAAATACTTAGGTTGATCGTGTCTAACCATTAAGAATTGTGTGGAAAATAATTGCTGTAATGATTCACAACATACCGCTATAACCCTTTAAGGGTAAGCAATCCAGAAAAATAATTACTGCAGAGAAATGTAAAGCTCCATCTCGACAGGGTTAAAGCTTTTACGGACAATTTGATGGTGAATTATCCCCAAGGGAGAGCGAACCTATGAAATTGGCCTATTGGATGTACGCTGGCCCCGCCCACATCGGCACGTTACGCATTGCCAGTTCCTTTAAAAACGTCCATGCCATTATGCACGCTCCCCTGGGGGATGACTATTTCAACGTCATGCGCTCCATGTTGGAACGGGAGCAGAATTTTACCCCAGTAACCACCAGTGTGGTCGATCGCCAAGTGCTATCCCGTGGCTCCCAGGAAAAGGTGGTGGATAACATTGTCCGCAAGGATGGGGAAGAAAATCCAGATTTGATTGTGCTCACCCCCACCTGCACCTCCAGCATTTTGCAGGAAGATTTAGAAAATTTTGTTGACCGGGCCCAGATGGACGCCGTCTGTGATGTTCTGCTAGCGGACGTGAACCATTACCGCTTTAACGAACTGCAAGCCGCTGATCGCACCCTCAAGCAGATTGTCGAGTTTTATCTGAAAAAAGCCCGTAAACAGGGCAATATTGCCACGGAAAAAACCGCCAAACCATCGGTGAATTTAATCGGTTTCACCACCCTGGGATTCCACAATCAACACGACTGCACCGAATTAAAACGGTTAATGGCGGATTTAGACATTGAAGTGAACCTAGTCCTGCCGGAAAAAGCAACGGTGGATCAGCTGGCCAAAATTCCCCAGGCTTGGTTTAACCTTTGTCCTTATCGGGAAGTGGGACTGATGACCGCGGCATATCTCCAGGAAGAATTTGCCATGCCCTATGTGGACATTACCCCCATGGGGGTGGTGGAAACGGCCCGCTGTATCCGCAAAATTCAAGAGGTGCTCAATGGCCAAGGTTTGGATGTGAATTATGAAAATTTCATCCAACAACAAACCCGTCACGTTTCCCAAGCGGCTTGGTTTTCTCGCTCCATTGATTGCCAAAATTTAACCGGCAAAAAGGCAGTGGTCTTCGGGGACAATACCCATGCGGCGGCCATGACCAAAATTCTGGCCCGGGAAATGGGCATCCATGTTGTCCTAGCCGGTACCTATTGCAAATATGATGCAGATTGGTTCAAAGCCGAGGTATCGGAATACTGCGATGAAGTGCTGATTAGTGAAGACAATGGGGCGATCGCCGATGCCATTGCCCGCATTGAACCAGCGGCCATTTTTGGTACCCAGATGGAACGCCATGTTGGTAAACGGTTAGATATTCCCTGTGGCGTCATTGCCGCCCCTATTCATATTCAGAATTTTCCCCTGGGTTATAAGCCTTTCCTGGGCTACGAAGGCACCAATCAGATGGCCGATTTGGTTTACAACTCCTTCACCCTAGGCATGGAAGACCATTTGTTAGAAATTTTCGGCGGCCATGACACCAAGGAAGTTATCACCAAAGGTATTTCCAGCGACTCCGATTTGGGTTGGCACAGCACCGCCCAAGCGGAATTGAATAAAGTACCGGGATTTGTGCGGGGTAAGGTCAAACGCAACACCGAAAAGTTTGCCCGGGAACGGGGTGTTTCCGAAATCACCCTGGAAGTGATGTACGCCGCCAAGGAAGCAGTAGGGGCCTAGGAACCCGCTGTCAGTAAAAAAGTAAAAAATTCCAGTGCCGGGGGGAAAGCCTCCCCGGTTCGCCTAAGATCAAATCTGTCCAAGCAAGGATTTTTTTGATGTACATTTTGATCGGTGGCATGGGGAGCATAGGCTCCAACTTGGCTAAAGCCCTGGTGAAAATGGGCCATACGGTGGCGGTTGTGGACGCCGATCCATCGGCCTGTCAGTATGCTCGGGAAAAAATTGGGGTAATGGCCTTTGAAGGCAGTGCCGTAAATACTACGGTATTGATGGAAGCGGGGGTACGGAAAGCGGAGGCGGTGATTGCTACGCTCCAGGAGGATGCCCTTAATTTAGCCTTAGTTACTCTCTCCAAACATTATGGGGTTCCCCAAATTGTGGTGCGTATGAGGGATGGGGATTTTGCTGAACCCTATCAACTGGCGGGGGCTACCCACATTATCAGCACCACGGAATTGGCCCTGAACCGGGTGATTAATGCCATTGAGTATCCCCAGGTGGATGCCATGATGCACTTTGAACAGGGACAAATTGAAGTTTTAAAGCTTTCCATTCCCCCTAATTGCAACATTGCTGGCCGCAGTGTGGCGACGATCGCCCAGGATCCCCGTTTTCCGGCTGGAACGCTGATTATTGGCTACCAAGCCCATGCCCACGAAGAACTGCGAGTCCCTAATGGTAGTACAATTTTAGAGGATGGATCGACTATTCTAGCGGTGACAAAACCGGAATTGGTAAGGCAATTAATTGATTTTATGGATCTTTGTAAAACCGGTTGAACTTTGGTAGAAATTATAGACTTGGGCTTAATTTTAGGATAAATCTTTAACCGCCATGGTTGCTAAAAAAATAATTGTTTTTGATCTCGATGGGGTGCTGATTGACTCCGAAGAAGCGAACTACCAAGCCTTTGCCTATGGCATTGAAAACCTCGGTTTACCCCGTCCCGATCGCCAAGCGGTAATTTCTTTGGTGGGGTTAAAAGCTTCGTTAATGTTGGAAAAACTAGGTTGTCCTGCCGGGGAAGTGGGAAGAATTTTTAAGGATTTTGTGCAACCTTTTTACATCGAAAATTTACCCCAGTTAGCCGCCCCCATGCCCGAAGCAGAAACGGTGTTAGGGGAACTAAAGCATCGGGATTACCGTATTTTGGCCTGCACCTCCGGCGATCGCCGCACCCAAACAGCGGCCTTGAAAGGGGTGGGTTTATGGTCGGCCATTGAAAAGATGCAAGCGGCGGATGATTCCCAGTTTGCCAAACCCGATCGCCGTTATCTTCAGGAGTTGCTGGAACCCTATAGCTATGAGACCCTTTTCCATGTGGAAGATGCGGAAGTAGGGATTCGCATGGGGCAAGCCTGTGGAGCAGTGACTATTTTTGCTGAATATGGTTACGGTTCCCTACCGCCGGATTTAACAGTGGATTATCGTTTGACCCAACTGGCGGATATTCTGGCGATCGCCGTTTAATTTCACCAAACCATGGCACGGCAAAATCCTCACCAAAGCTCCGGTGTTATTTAGGGATGTGCTGACCCCCTGAGCTTGCCTTCAAGTACAAACATGAATGAACACCTAATCTTGTGGGCTTGTTAAAAGCTCCCCTGCCCCCTAAGTTTGGGGGGAAACTAGAGAAAAATCCCCCAGAATTGCCGGAGCTTTAGTGGGTCGATTTACGGGGCAAATTGAAACTTTGCAAACAGGCTCTGAGAATAAAATTGGTGTAATCAAAAGAGAGACGATCATAGGCATTTACGCGCATTTACGGAGCATTCTTGACCAGTCTATTGGGTAATAGAAATAAAAAAGGATGATGATTCTCCCATGCCCGTAGATTATTGAACTAGACCGTTAGGTTGTCGTAATTACCGCCCCAATTCTGCCCTTTGGCCGAACCCAAGCTAAAATCAAAGAATATTCGTTTTGTCAAATTCTATTTATTCATCAGGGATTTTCCATGTCAGTCAACAGTACAGCAGATGCCAAAGATAGAATTTTTGGAGCATTGATCTATATTATTCCTCTGATTGATGCCTTTGCGTTTGGGCAGTTTCTCTTTCAACAATTTCCCATTTTGCAGATCGTTTATTTACCGATCGCCCCCCTGTTGCAGTTTTATTATCAATTTCCCTTTGCTTCTTTTATTATTTTTATCGTTCTCTTTATGGCAGTGGTCAGGAATAATAATATTTCCCACTTCATCCGCTTTAATGCCATGCAGGGCATTTTGATCGGTATTTTACTGTCCTTATTTGGCTTGATTTTAGCCTATGTTTTTCAACCCGTGTTTGGCGGGGGGTTAATTATTGAAACCCTTTATAACTTTGCCTTTTTAGGAGCATTTGTTTCTAGCTTTTACGGCATTGTGCAATCATTGCTGGGTCGTTATGCTGAAATTCCTACCATTTCCGAGGCGGCCTATTCCCAAGTACGATTTTAATTTTTTGGCTAAATTTTCCTGTGGTTAATCATTCTCCATTGCCGACTGCGTGGGCTGAGCCTTTGTCCATTGGCTCCTTGACTTTACGCAGTCGAGTGTTGCAGTCTCCCCTTTCCGGCGTGACTGATTTGGTGTTCCGGCGGTTGGTACGGCGCTATGCTCCCCAGTCCATGCTCTATACGGAAATGGTTAGTGCCACGGAAATTCACCATCTACGGAAGTTGCCCCAGGTAATGGAAATTGATTCCCAGGAAACGCCCATTAGCATCCAATTGTTTGATTGTCGTCCTGACTTTATGGGGGAAGCGGCCCAAAAAGCGGTGGAACAGGGGGCGGAATCGGTGGATATTAATATGGGTTGTCCCGTCAATAAGATTACAAAAAAGGGGGGGGGCTCTTCCCTGTTACGGCAACCGAAAGTGGCGGCGGAAATTGTTAAAACCGTCGTTAATGCTGTGACGGTGCCGGTGACGGTAAAAACCCGATTGGGTTGGGATGATCAGGAAATTAATATTGTGGAGTTTGCCCAAAGGTTACAGGATGCAGGGGCCCAGATGTTGACCCTCCATGGCCGCACCAGAGCCCAGGGTTACAACGGTTCTGCCCGCTGGGATTGGATAGCCAAAGTAAAACAAGCTTTATCAATTCCAGTTATTGCCAATGGAGATATTTTTTCGGTCGAAGCGGCGATCGCCTGTTTAGAACAGACTGGGGCCGATGGGGTAATGTGCTCTAGGGGGAGTTTGGGCTATCCATTTTTGGTGGGGGAAATTGAGCATTATTTAAAAACTGGGGAAAAACGGGCCGCTCCCACGGTGGCAGAAAAACTAACCTGTGCCCAGGAACACCTACAAATGCTTTGGGACTATAAGGGGCAACGGGGACTTTTTCAAGCGAGGAAACATTTAGCTTGGTACTGCAAAGATTTTCCGGGGGCGGCGGCACTGCGGGAACAACTTTTTCAGATTAATTCAGTTAAGGAAGGCCATGATTTATTAGACCAGGTCATCAGCTTGGCTGAATCTGGCTTGTAAAGATTTTAACCATTGGGCCTCCTGACGGCGATCGCCAATAATTTCTAAAACTTGGATGGGAGTTGGGGACGGTTCTGCCAATGCAGATTTAAGCTCCCAAATATTTTCCACTATTTGATGATTAACCCCATAGGTAAGACAAAGCTGGGCAAAATTTATCGTTTGGGGGGTAGCAAAATATTTTTCAAAAACATCATCAAAATTAGCAATGGGTAAAATTTCAAAAATGCCACCACCGTTATTGTTGAGCAAAATAATCGTCAATTGACCCTGTAGTTGTCCTTGATTTAAAAAACCATTGCTGTCGTGGAGTAACGATAAATCCCCCGTTAATAAAACCGTGGGTTTTGGGCTCCGATGGGCAATCCCCATGGCGGTGGACAGGGTGCCATCAATACCATTAGCTCCCCGGTTTACAAATATTTGATGATGATGGCCGTTCAGGGGCCAGAAAAATTCTAACCAACGGATGGGTAAACTATTGGCCACCAGCAGGTTGGTTTGAGGAGCAAACAATTCTGGTAATTGGGAAATGACAAGGGGGGCACTCCAGGGGGATTGCGATAAAATAAATTGGAGCAATTTTTGACTTTCTTTTTGCTTAGATTGCCAATTATCGGTGTAAGTCGATTGTGGTGAATTGATTGGCAGGGATTGTTTTTCTAAATAATTTGCTAATTGAGAAACAGTGCAAAATAAAGGGATAGTTTGCCCATGGAGGGGGTCTAGATTTTCCCCGTTAAAACCTAGGCAATAACGGATTACATCAATCTTACTGAACCAGTTACGCAATTCTTTACTAGTGGGTAACTCTCCAATTTGCAACACTTGCTTTGGTCTTAATTCCTCTTCCCAACCGGGGCAACGGAGTAGAAAATCGTAATTGCTAATAATCACCGTTTCCCCGTCTGCATAATTACGGAGAGAACAGAGGGCATCGCAAAGAATTGGACATTGTAAGGCTTTGGCGATCGCCAGGATTGCCTTTAAAAATTCTGGGGTTTCACCACCGGGTATAAATCCCACCACAATCAAACTAAGTTTAGTGAAATCTGGTGGAAAATTGTCAATTTTCCCAACTAAAGCAACATCCTGGGGCCATTGATTGAATGTTCTTAAATTTGCATAAAATCGGTCAGAATCGAATTGCTCTTTTAACCCCTCCACACTGTTATCTTCCACCGGAGCCAAGGGTTCTTCCAAGGGGCAATTAAGATGTACAACCCCGAGCCTTGGCCAAAAACATTTCTGCCAAGCATGGAGGGCCGTTTGTCGCAGATAACCGCAATAGTTAAAGTTTGCTTCCGGTAAAGCTAATTCAGCCTGCCACTGGGGATAATGACCATATAGTTTAGTTTGATCAATGGTCTGTCCAGCATGGCAATGGCGCAATCTAGGGGGGCGATCGCCGGTTAATACTAAGAGCGGAATTTGACTGTAATGGGCTTCGATAATGGCTGGCAAAAAATTGGCCGCCGCTGTGCCGGAGGTACAAACTAAAATTGCTGGTTTACCAGTGCGTTTGCCATAACCCAAAGCAAAAAAGCTAGCAGAACGTTCATCTAAACTAACCACACAGTCAACCTGCCGATGGCGAGCTAAAGCTATGGTCAAGGGACTAGAACGGGAGCCAGGACAAATCACCGCTTGATTCAGTCCTAGGCTTACGAAGGTTTCCACCAACAGGGAAGCGGCCAAACTATTGAGATTAGTAAAATCAACCATGCCCAAGGCTCGAACGGATAACACTTTGGGGAGATGGGTTATCGTTATTATCACCCTTACCTAGGTTGAGTAAGAACACAGTCAACATGGCGATTACAATTGCCGTTCCCCCAGCAATTAACAGTTGGGCAGTGGGAGATAGGTTTGGTGATTGGGACGATGTTCCCGAACGTTTAACCTTCGACGGTTTTTGGCCAGGGTTTGATCGGGATTGAACCGGAGTTAATGGCCTCGGTGGCGAGGATACTGGGGTTTCAGGATCTTTGGGCACTATGGACTCTCTCGGATCCTGTTGGGGAATAGGATGGTCTTCCTCTATTTCCGTGGATTTCACCGCGACCTTATTATTGAAATCTGGATAGGCGATCGCCTTTAACCCCAACTCCGTTTGACCGCTGAAACTTTCCTCCTGAACTTCCTCCAATGGTTGTTCTGTGACCGGTTGTTCTGCGACTGGTTGTTCCGTGACCGGCTCGGTGGAGGTAGAAACGGAGGGAGACACTTGGCAATGGATCAAGGCCACAGAAACATTGTCATGGCCGTTAACTTGGTTCGCTAACTCGACTAACCTTGGCACTGCTTCCGCCACCGGGCGATCGCCATTGAGCACCGGCAGAAAATCGTCTTCCCAATATTGCTCCACCCGGTTATAGTCACAAAAACCATCGGAACAGAGCAAAAATAAACAATCCGTTGGCACAATCAATCTTTGGATAATGGGATGGAGTTGCTTTGAGTCCCCTAGACCAATGGCTTGGGTTAATGCCCCCGATCTGGGTAACTCCACTGCATGACGATGCAACATCAGGCCCAGCCGAACCTCTCGGGAAGCCACATCATCATCTACGGTCACTTGTTTACAACTATCTTTGGTCAACCAATAACAACGGGAATCCCCTACGTTGGCTAGGAAAAATTGCTGAAAATGGGCCAAGGCCATCACCAGTGTGGTCCCCATGCGTTCCCTTTCTTTCCTTTCTTCCTGGTCATTACGCCGACTCAGTTGCTCATTAACTTCCTCAATGTCCTCCCTTAAATGTTGAATAAAACGGAGAACTACTTCGGGGTTATCCATTTGCTTTTGGACTTTGGAAATAATCCGAATGGGCAAATGGTCAATCACCCACTGGGAAGCAATTTCTCCCCCTTCCTGTCCCCCCACCCCATCACAAACCAGGGTCATAGTATTAGCTAACCTTTGCCCCACTATGGGAGCTTCGGTGATGGGAAAACAGGAATCTTCGTTATGATCCCGGCTCGGCCCCGCATCGGTTAAGGCAAACACCGTATAGGTGAAATCGTACTGTTCGGACAATTCCTGAATGCCTGCATCCAAAACCTTAAGTAGATGGTCAGCGTGGGGAATGCGCCCCAGTTTTAACTTTTGCCATAGCGTCTGACAAAAATCGGCGATCGCCGGGTGGGCATTGGTTAATAAAGGTTCCCACACACCGGCTAAATATTTCATTTCATAACATTGGTGCTCATCTAACTTCAACTCCTGTAAAAATATCTGGGGGCCCTGCACCCGGAGCCAATCATATTCCAGCAAGCTTGATACTACTCCCTGCCGTTGTAGGGGTTGCCAGAGCCGCACTATTTGCCACAACCAAGTCAATTGTTGCAAAGGAGAAGCCTGTTCCCACATTTCCCCTAAAGACGGCAACAGTTGATCATGCAATGGTTCCCCCCCATCGTCCAACATTATGGGGCCATAATCCAACAGCCACACCGACAGATCCCGCTCCTCGTCCCACACTGGGAAAATAATCATAAACTTCTGGCAAGTTGAGGCGAAAGGGTAATAACTTTTGGTAGGGCAGTATGTGGTCTGGAATTTCTTCTGGTCCCTCCACCCCCAGGGCCGGCATGGTGTCCAAAACTACGTGGGGTCGCACCAACAGGTAACGATCCAATAACAATTCCCCCGGTTGGAAAGCTTTGATCCACTCCCCCACCGACCACAGGTAACGCTTCAGCAGAGGGGTTCGGCAGGTTTTACAATGGCGATCGCCAAGGTCATTGGGGGCTTGGCAATCACGGTTGGAACAATGAACAGTTGGCACGGGATTACCCCTCTAACAAATTCTTGATTAATTTTAAAGAAATCTGCAATTTTAAAAACATTTCCAAAAAGTTGTATAGGCTAAAAGAGAAAAAACTGCCATTGTTTCCAAAAGAGGATTATGAGCGCTGAAGCTGTCATCGAAAATCGAGACTACACCCTAATGATCGACAAGAGCAGTAGCATGGCCACCGCTGACGATCCCAATGGCCCCACTCGCTGGGAAATTGCCCAGGCTTCGACCATTGCCCTAGCTGAAAAATGCGAAGAGATTGATCCCGACGGCATCACAATCTACCTATTCTCTGGCCGGTTCCGTCGTTATGACAATGTTACCGCCGATAAAGTTGCTTACATCTATACTCACAACGAACCGATGGGCCGCACCGATCTGGCCAGTGCCCTCAAGGATGGCCTAGATAATTTCTTTCAGAGAAGGGATGCAGGACAAACTAAAGCCAACGGGGAAACCTTTTTGATCATCACCGACGGTGAGCCTACGGATCGTAAAGCTGTAATTCGTCTTATTTTGGAAGCCAGTCAGAAAATTGACCGAGATGAGGAATTAGCTATTTCTTTAATCCAGGTAGGTAAAGACAAAAAAGCCACAGCCTTCTTCCAGGCCCTAGATGATCAACTAGAGGCGGCCGGGGCTAAATTCGACATCGTGGATACCATCACCATCGATGATATGCAGGGTATGAGTCTCAGCGATGTGTTACTCAAAGCCATTACGGATTAACAGGACATTAGAGGGTGTTTGGAAAGTTTTAGTTTGCCCCCTAAATCGACCCCCTAAAGCTCCGGCAATACTGGGGGACTTGTATTTATCTAATCTCCCCCCAAATTTGGGGGATCAGGAGGCTTTTAACCGTAGCCAAGACTTATTGTGCCGGGGGAAATAGTTTGATGCTGGCCAGCCACTTCTACCACCAGATCCCCTTGGGGAGTTACTGCTTGGATAATGCCCTTTCCTTGGGGAAGATCGATGGATTGACCCCGGTGAGCAAAGAGTTTTAGGTAGGCATCCAGAATGTCGTTAATGCCGCCCCTTTGATATTTCTGCCAACCCAAGGTTAGACCGGCTAGGGTGATTTCTGCTAAGTCTGTCAAATTTGCCAAACTTTGGATCAATTCATTTCGACAAAAGGGTTCCAGTTGTATTCCCGTTGCTGGCACTGGGTTAGCCCAATTAATACCAACTCCAATCACGCTGGCAATGATTTTTCCTTGGCTAATTTTGGTCTCGGTTTTAATTCCCCCCAACTTTTTGCCTTTTAATAACAAATCGTTGGGCCATTTTAGTTTCACTGGTATGCCATGGTGTTGCAGGGCGTAGGCTATGCCCCAGGCGCTCAATAAAACCAAATGGGGACTATTTTCCACCGGCAAGTTCATATCTAGCCAAAGGGACAAATACAGCCCCCCCTGCCTGGACTGCCAACTCCGACCCCATTGACCCCGGCCAGCGGTTTGTGCCCTGGCGATCGCCGCCATGGGGGCAGAATAACCCTGATCTCGCAGATCCCAAAGCAGTTGGTTAGTGGAACTGATCAGAGGCGGAGCGACAATTCTTAACCCGGTCACCAAATCGGCACGGTACAGGGCAAAGGGTTCTCGGTGATCCTTTTCCCAAGCCTGGGTTAACCAATCTGGGTCAATACTTTCTGCCATTTAGGGAAATGTGGCTTGGGACTAAGAATCTGCCTATGACTTAGTTTCCCCCCAAACTTGGGGGGCTAGGGGGGCTTTTCATTCATGCTTAGGGCACCACCAACACAGGGCAGGGAGAAAGGTTAATAACTCTGGCGGTGACGCTTTCCGCCGCTCCCTCTGTGGTTAAGCCTAAACCTCGACAACCCATGACAATTAGCTCCGCATTTACTTCGTCCGCCACATCGCAGATGGTAAAAGAAGCCATGCCTTCCCGTTCGATAACTTCTGTTTCAATGCCCTGTTGGGAAAAAAGACTTTGGGCCCCTTGCAGTAATTTAGCCACCGCTTCCGGGGAATCCATGCCATCGCTTTTTTGCTCCCCGGAGGAATCTTTTTCCACTACAGAAAGTAAAATTAGGCGACTCTGATGGACTTTGACGAAATCCGCCACCATCTGGGCCGCATCCCTGGCTTCTCGGCTCCGGTCTAGGGGAAATAGGATAGTTTTGAACATGGTTACACCTCCGCTCTACCTTAGAAATAACTTGATTAGGCGATCGCCGGCAATCAATTGACATCAAATTTTACGCAAACTCTGGATAATTCCATAAACCAGCACATTTTTCAAACAAGTCCAATGGTTGTTAATTCTCCCAAAGTTTGGCTAATTGGGGGAACTGTGGACAGTCGCTCCATCACCAAGATGTTGATCGACAACGGTTTGGCCTGCGTCGTAACCGTAACCACAGCGGAAGCCAAGAATTTATACCCGGTTAATCCTTTACTAACTGTCCGAATTGGTCGCCTAACCCCGGAGGAGATACCAGCTTTTTTAGGCAGGGAAAATATTCAGGCCATTGTGGATGCTTCCCATCCCTTTGCCAGCCAAATCAGTGCCACCGTAACGGCGATCGCCCCTGGGCAAAAAATTCCCTACCTGCGCTTTGAACGGCCCCCTTTACCCCTGGGGAAAAATGTGGTGGAGGTGTCGGATTTAGAGACCTTGTTAAAAGAAAAGTATTTGCACAATCAACGGGTGCTATTAACCCTGGGAGCCCGTTGGCTAGACCATTTTCAGCCCATTCAAAACCAAGCTACTTTGTTTGCCCGCATTTTGCCCTATCCCCAAGCCCTAGCAACGGCGATCGCCGCTGGTTTTACTTCAGAACGACTCATTGCCCTCCGCCCCCCGGTTAGTACCTCTTTGGAAAAGGCCCTCTGGCAACAATGGGCCATTGATATGGTGATAACCAAAGCCTCCGGGGCCAGGGGGGAGAATTAATTAAACAAAAAGTGGCGGAAGCACTGGACGTAAAGTTAATCAGAATTGCTCGGCCGGCAGTTGTGAACGGAGAAATAACCCATGATTTAACTAGGGTTTACCAATTTTGCCAAGGCCATCTCCAAAGCTGAGGAAACAGAATGTGTTAAGTATTGCAACGGGGTTTTCCTTGGGAGCAAATCTGCCCCGTAAGATGAAACTTTTAATGGCTAACGACGCCCCATCAGTTCGGGAATGGTTGCCATTACAAACTGTCTTTATTCTTACGGAGAATTTCAATGCATAGCTTTTTACTGGCCGCCGTTGCCCCCGCCACCCTCTCATGGAGTCCCAAAGTTGCGGTGGTAATGATTGTCTGCAATATTTTGGCGATCGCCTTTGGTAAATTCACCATCAAACAACAAAGTGTGGGAACCCCCATGCCTTCTGCTAATTTCTTTGGTGGTTTTGGTTTAGGGGCAGTATTGGGCACTGCTAGCTTTGGCCATATCATCGGTGCTGGAGTAATCCTGGGCCTAGCCAACATGGGTGTGCTTTAAATCCCTTTTTTTGATTAATTTAGCCAATCTAACCCCTTGGGGAAATATCAACGGCGATCGGGACATCAAGGGGACTTTTTGGACTGATCGTCTTTTTTTGTTTACCGATTAAGGACTAGGAAAAATACAAAACGGTACTTCTCGGCGCAAGGGCTGAAATATGTTTGGATCAGATAGATACTCCGCTAGCAACAACAATAGTACCATCGTTGTCTCTTATGGTTGTCCAATGGCATCTATAGGGAGGACAGTCATGGGGTAAATCTACATATCTACTCCACCCCTTTTTCCACTCGCTATTCCCGATTGAGTAGAGAACTGGCATAGGATCCAATGGATCAAAGCTGTTGCTATCACGAGTGGATCTAAACACTCTAATGTCGGCCCCACTTTTAAACTGGTAAATATCAAGGTGCCCATCAACCCCACGGAGTTGTGATTGTACTGAAGTTACCTTGCATAACTCAGTTTTCACTGTCGCTGCATTTGATTCATTAAGATTTGCAGAACTTCTAACACAGTTGGGATAGTAGTCATCACCACTAGCTTTTTGAGATATGGTGAAAGCTAGTGTAACAGAGGCTATAAGTATGATTTTTTTCATAGCGGCTCTGGAGTCTACAAATAGTTTTTGAGCGTCTCCATACTAATCCACAATCACTGGTTTTATAAGATACCGAAACTTAAAAACGGGGTAATGATAGACCCAATGACGGCAACAACTAATACCCAAATTTGAGCTTTTGACTGGTCTTTAAGCCCATTAATTTCCCACCCTACAGTTGTTTTAACCGTGGGCATATCTACCCTGAGGGAAGTTACGTCTTCTTGGAGATCTTTGAGTTCGGTTTTAATTTCCCCCAAGATCTCCTTTCAATCAGTCCTGGTGCTGACAGTTATTAGGTTTTGCTTTCACAGCAGTACTTTCTGCTATTACCTAGGGTAAATCAGGGGAAATGGCGATCGCCGGATTGACTCCCTTTTGGTGGAGAGCAGTTTGCAACATCGGGGTACCAGTAACGGAATTGGTGGCAAGGTTAAACAGGGGATTAGCTAAAATTCCCGATAAAGACGTGGCAATGAGGGTAGCCACAATCCCCACCTGCAGGGGTCGCATACCGGGCAAATCCCATTGGATAGGGGGATAATTTTTGATCACATCGGACATTTCCTGGGGTTCCTTGACCACCATCATTTTTACCACCCGGATGTAGTAGTAAATGGAAACGACGCTAGTGACTAAACCCAGTAAAACTAGGCCATAAAGCCCTGCTTGCCAACCGGCCCAAAAGATATAAATTTTGCCAAAGAAACCAGCTAGGGGGGGAATGCCTCCCAGGGAAAGCAGACAAATGCTCAATCCTAAAGTTAACAGGGGATCTTTGTGATAAAGCCCTGCGTAATCACTAATTTGGTCGCTACCGGTGCGGAGGGTAAAGAGAATAATGCAAGCAAAGGCCCCCAGGTTCATGAACAGGTAGATCAGCATATAAAAGACCATGCTGGCGTAACCGTCTTCACTCCCGGCCACCAAACCAATCATCACAAAGCCCGCTTGCCCGATGGAGGAATAGGCCAACATCCGTTTCATGCTGGTTTGAGCTAAGGCCACCACATTCCCCAGCACCATGCTCAACACGGCCAGGGCGGTGAAAATAAGGTGCCATTGATCCGTAATCCCCCCAAAGGCGGTCACCAGCAACCGAATAGCCACGGCAAAACCCGCCGCCTTTGAGCCCACGGAAAGAAATGCTACCACCGGGGTAGGGGAGCCTTCATAAACGTCGGGGGTCCATTGGTGGAAGGGGACGGCGGAAATTTTAAAGGCAATACCAGCAATGACAAATACGAGGGCGATCGCCAAACCGAGGGATTGACCCGTACTTTCGGCATTGACTAACTTTTCTGCAATTAAAGCCAATTGAGTTTCCCCACCGGACAGACCATAGAGTAGGGAAAGGCCGTAGAGAAAAATGGCAGAGCTAGAAGCCCCAATCAAAAGATATTTCAACGCCGCTTCATTGGAACGGGGATCCCGCTTCATATACCCCGTCATCAGGTAGGAAGAAATACTGAGCATTTCCAGGGAAATGAAGATCATCACCAGTTCGTTAGCGGCGGTCAGGAACATGCCCCCTAGGGTCGCCGTGAGGAGAATGGCAATGAATTCCGCCAGGGAAGTACCTGTTTGTTGAACGTAGCGCACCGACATCAAAACGGTAACGACGGTGGACAGGGCAATAATGATCCGAAAAATAACACTGAGGTTATCCCCGTTGAAAGCCCCAATGAAGCCAATGGGATCCGCCATAGACCAGGAAAAGATTAATGTGCCCACTGCTGCCAACAAACCGGCGATCGCCAGATAGGGCAGGGCTAAAGCTACTTTTCGTCCCCCAATCAAATCCACAATTAGGACGAGGAGGAGGGTAATAATGACAATGCCCTCCGGCAAAATTGTCCCCGCATTGAGTTGCGCTGCAACGTTACTAGAAAAGTCCATAGGTACAACCGAGAAATGCTCACGAATAAGCTTAGCGCAGGTTTGGCGCAAAGGAGAATTAGAATGGGTGATGGAATTTATCAGTATTTTCCCAGTTTTGGGGAATAGCAAAGGGGCTCAGTAATGGCAGAATCAATCCTCCTAATGGCAGGAATATTTTCCCTGATCCTGAAATTCATCGGTGTTGGCCGCCAGGTATTGCCAGCTATAACCCTGGGGATTAAGTTCCATTTTCAGAACTCCATAGACCCCCACGGCGCTGACTTCACTATGGGGACGCATCTTTCTCAAAGGGTAAAGACTTTTGCCCCCAGTACCAATCACAAATTGCCTTATTCCCCTGGATTGATCCAATTCTCCCTGGGCATTCTGGGGGGCAAACCTTTCATAAATATGATCGTGTCCCGACAACATCACATCCGCATTGCCGTCGTAGAGGGTCTGCCAAAGATCCGTCATGGCATCATTGTTGCCGTGGGCTCCGGAAGAATATCGAGGATGGTGGGCGTAGGCTAAGGTGCAGGTTTTTTTGTTAGCGGCCAAATCCTGGGCTAACCATTGCTGTTGGGCTGATCCGATTTCGCAACCGCCAATGTACTCACAATTAGAATTGAGGGCGACAAAGTGCCAATCCCCTTGGTCATAGCTGTAGTACCCTTTTTGGCGATCGCCAGCTACTTCCCCGAAATAATCAAAATATCCCGCCGCATCTTTACCTGGGCCGTAATATTCATGGTTGCCAGCAATGGGCTTGCTGATGGCATTAAATTTGCCCCAGGTGGGTTCATAGGAAGCTTGGTAATTAACCAATTCCCCTCGCTCATACTGATTATCTCCCAGGGGTAAAACCAAATCAGGCTTGGCGTTGGTAACTAAATCCGCTGTGGCCGCCATCTGGCAACGACTATCTGTTCCGAGACCATTGTTAAAGCCAGGATCTTCCGGGCTACAGGCAATATCCCCCGCCGCCACAATTACCAGGGCTGAAGGATCATTGACCATGCCGGTACCCTGGGCCGTAACACTCTCGGCAAAATTTACCTGGGGGGCCGGGGAAGTCTTACCAAAATTGAAAACAACTAAAAAAGCTAGGGCGACCAGGGCAAAAAAAACTCCGATCGCCGAAAAGCGGGAAAAACCCATGGCTATAACAGAAAAAATAGGGGGAAAATCTCAGGGGAAAATGTGAAACTTTCCCTAGGCAAAATCCTTAGCGACCCATTTTTTTATCCCGATCCTGACGACGGCGATCGCGCCATTCCAAGGTGGTTAGGTAAAGGATGCCGCCACTAACCAGCACGAGCATCACTAGGGCCGCTAAAAAAAGGGTATTGAGGAGGGGCGTTGCTTCCACTGAATTTAAGCCGAAAAACTACCTAACACTGTTTAAAAACCGTTACGACCCCAAACCACCATGCTGATGGACCAGGTGAACAGAACTAACACGCTTACCCAACCTAATGTCAAAATGTCCATAGTCTTTTGTTCAATTTGCTTATAAAAACAGACCTTGCCAGCCTTCATCTTAAGGCGATCGGGCAAACTTTGAAAACCTATCCCGGCTCGGCCTCCCCCCTAAAACCTCCGGTAAAACTCCCTCCCAAATTAGAAATCAGGATAAGACGATGGCCCTATTCAACCGTTACCAGGTAGAAACCCCAGAAAGTGTGGAGTTGGAATTTACCCTGGCAGGCATCGGTAATCGCCTCTACGCTGTGCTGATTGACTACGTCTGTTTGGGGCTGATTATCTTCGTTTTGCTGATTATCTGGGCCGTGCTGGCCTACAACATTTCCCTGTACGGCACCGGAGATTGGCCAATGTGGATCACAGCAATCCAAATTTTGCTGATTTTTAGTGTTTACGTGGGTTATTTCGTCTTCTTTGAAACTTTCTGGCAGGGCCAAACCCCAGGTAAACGACGGGCAAAAATTCGGGTAATCCGGGGAGATGGCCGTCCTGTCGGTTTACAGGAGGCGACTTTGCGGGCTCTGTTCCGCCCCCTTGATGATTTGCTCTACATCGGCGCATTATTAATCATTTTCAGCCGTCAGGAAAAACGTATTGGTGACATCATGGCTGGCACTTTGGTGATCCGGGAAAGTAGGGAAAGGAATGGCGATCGCCTGAAATTAAATAGGCCAGAACAGGCAAGGGCTTTAGCCAAAAAATTGAAGGCATTGGATGGCCTGGGGGAAATCTCCGCCGATCATTGGCTAGTTATCCGGGACTATCTGCTTCACCGTCGGGAACTACTACCGGAGGCCAGAAAAAAAGCCCAAACGAGACTAGTTCAACAAATCCAATCTCGGCTGGAACTCCCCCCGGCCCTGGGAGAAATAAACACAGATTTGCTCTTGGAGGCGGTGTATTTAGCCTGTCAAGACCGAGAAAATTCCGTTGTGTGACGTTCTCCCAAAGTTGATCTCGAACTATGAAATTATCAATACCCAATTGGCGGATTCTAAGGCGATCGCCAGTTTGAGGGACAACTTTCCAGAGATTGCCCTTAACCCCTAAACTAAAGTCTTGACAGATTGAGGTGCAACCAACGATGAGTCAGGATTTTGATTACGATTTGGTAATTATTGGGGCGGGGGTCGGTGGCCACGGAGCGGCGCTCCATGCAGTCAAATGTGGTTTGAAAACCGCCATCATCGAAGCCAGGGATATGGGGGGCACCTGTGTGAACCGGGGTTGTATTCCCTCCAAAGCTCTACTGGCCGCCTCCGGTCGGGTGCGGGAATTCTCCGACCAGGCCCATCTGCAACAACTGGGCATCCAAGTCAACGGCGTTACCTTCACCAGAGAGGCGATCGCCGCCCATGCCAATGATTTGGTGAGTAAAATCCAATCCGACCTGACCAATAGTCTCACCCGTTTAAAGGTAGATACCATCCGGGGTTGGGGCAAAGTTAGTGGTCCCCAAGAAGTAACCGTTATCGGGGATAGTGAGACCCGCATCCTCAAAGCCAAGGAAATTATGCTGTGCCCTGGGTCTGTGCCCTTCGTTCCCCCCGGCATTGAAATTGACCATAAAACCGTTTTCACCAGCGATGAAGCAGTTAAGTTGGAAACTTTGCCCCAGTGGATTGCCATTATTGGTAGTGGTTACATCGGTTTAGAATTTTCCGATGTTTATACTGCCCTCGGCTGTGAAGTAACCATGATCGAAGCCCTGCCGGATTTAATGCCTGGCTTTGACCCGGAAATTGCCAAAATTGCCGAACGGGTGCTGATCAAATCCCGGGACATTGAAACCTACAGCGGCGTATTTGCCACCAAAATTAAAGCCGGTTCCCCGGTGGAAATTGAACTCACCGACGCCAAAACCAAAGAAGTAATTGAGGTTCTGGAAGTGGATGCGTGCTTAGTGGCCACCGGCCGCGTACCTGCCACCAAAAATTTAGGATTGGAAAATGTCGGCATAGAAACCGATCGCCGGGGCTTCATTGAAGTCAACGACAAAATGCAGGTAACCAAAGACGGTCAACCGATTCCCCATCTCTGGGCCGTGGGGGATGCCACCGGCAAAATGATGCTGGCCCATGCGGCTTCTGGCCAGGGAGTCGTAGCCGTGGAAAATATTTGCGGCCGGGCAACGGAAGTGGATTACCGAGCCATTCCAGCGGCGGCCTTTACCCACCCCGAAATTAGTTATGTGGGCCTGACGGAAGCCCAAGCTAAGGAATTGGGGGAAAAAGAAGGATTTGCCGTTAGCACCGCAAAGACCTACTTTAAAGGAAACTCCAAAGCCCTAGCGGAAAAGGAAACCGATGGCATTGCCAAAGTGGTTTATCGCCAGGACACCGGGGAATTACTAGGGGCCCACATTATTGGAATCCATGCCTCGGACTTGATCCAAGAAGCGGCCCAGGCGATCGCCGACCGGAAATCTGTGCGGGAACTGGCTTTCCATATCCATGCCCACCCCACCCTGTCGGAAATGTTAGACGAAGCCTACAAACGGGCGGTTTAAACCATGGTTTTGATTACCGTTACCCCGGAACAATTAAGTCAACTGGATTTGTCCCCAGTGACCGATTGGTTGGAGCAAAACGTTGATTTGAGTCTTAGTCAGATCGACGATCAAATTTTAGAAACCATCGAAAAACAAGTAAAGCTAGATATCCAATTTCTCCGGGAAGAAGGGGATCCGAGGGAATTATCGGAAATTCCAGAGGTAAGGCTTTGGTTCCTGCGGCTCGATAGCCGTTATCCCTGGTTTCCCTTTTGTCTAGATTGGAAAGAAGGGGAATTTACACGGTATGCCGCCATGTTGGTGCCCCACGAATTTCATCGGGTAGATGGCATCCAATTCAACCCCGAAGCATTGGATCTATTTGTTATGGGCAAGGTTTTTATACTGGCGGACTGGTTAAAAAAATATCAACTACCCGCCCAATTTAGGATTAAGTCCCTGGCCCAGCTATTAGGCTATGACCTGGACGACAATTTTTTGGCTCAACTATAGGCTTTAGGCGATTTTTTTGAGTTCTTGTTTCTAGTTCCCAAACCTGGAAGAAAACTTTGATGCTCCCAAAATGACCCAAATTTGCCAGGATTTTGGTGGAGGGAGACTCTTATTCTCTCCCTGCTTTTTTTCCTTCCTATTCTCTCAACTCCTAATCATCAGCTCTGCCACGGGCAAAACTACCAACTGTGAGGCTGAAAAGTTTCATCATTTAAAATCACCACCGTATCCCCCGATTGTGCCAACACAAACAACCCTTGACGATAGGCGTAATCTGCCACCTCATCGGTTACCACCATCGCCGCCACTGCCCCCAACGCATTCACATCCCGATAGCGGGGCATAAACTGTTTAAATTTGCCTAACCGTTGTACGTGATCATCCACATCTTTTTGGGTGAGCTTACTTTTTACCTCAATTAAAATCGCTTCCGTTGTATTAACCACCAACAGGTCAATTTCCAAACCCCCATCGGCTCGTTTGACGGAAACACCAGAGTGAAACTCGTGGACATCAATGCCCCGGGCCTGGAATAAACGCACCACCGCCGGTCTCACTTGCCATTCAACAAATTCCCCTAAACGATTGCCAAGCTTGCCAAGTTCTTGACTAACTCGTTGAATTTGGCGATCGGTCTTGCGGCTTTGTTCCGTAAGCAACTGATCGGTTTTACGGTTTTGCTCGGTGAGTAACCTTTCTGTTTCTTGGCTTTGTTCCTTGAGCAACCGCTCTGTTTCTTGAAAACGGTGATCAGATTCTTGAAAACGTCGTTCTGTTTCCTTTTGGGCGGTGGCTAGTTCGGCTAATAATTGCCAGACATCATCAGCGGTTGTTGCCATGGGAATTTTGTAAATTAGAAGTATTAACCATGGTAGTTGACCATCAAGGTGCGGCGATCGCCAACTCTGCCATGCCTAAAAACTTGACCCCCTCTGGACTGACCTCAAAACGACAGGGCATAACTTCTACTCCGGCGGCGATCGCCTGGCGAAATAGTTGGCCATAGGTGGGATCGTAGGCATCCCCAGGGGAAAAGACAGTACAGTCTCTCCGGTTAATGAAGTACAACATCACCGCCCGGGCCGTGGGTAGAATGTCAATTAGCTCCCGTAAATGTTTTTGCCCTCTAGTGGTTTCCGTATCGGGAAATAGAGCTAAATTTTCCTGGGCTAGGGTGGTGTTTTTCACCTCCAAATAAATGGATTTTTGATCCGGTTTTGTTAGCAGGAAATCTATGCGACTCTTTTTATCTTTGCCATAGGGTACTTCCGGCTTGAATTGATCGTAATCGGCATTTAAATTGGCAAATATTCTTGCAGTTAAAGCCTGTTTAATAACTCTATTTGGTAGCCCTGTATTTACCCCCACCCAGGTTTTACCAATCTGGATCATTTCCCAGGTGTAGGCTAATTTACGCTTAGGATTATCGCTGTGGGAAAGATAAACCGGTGCGCCGATCTCACATACCCCGGTCATGGGCCCCGTATTGGGACAGTGGGCCGTGACTATTTCCCCGGTGCTTAACTCAATATCTGCTAAAAAGCGTTTATAACGCTTAACCAGAGTGCCAGCAATTAGGGAAGGATAGGGATAAAAAAAGTCCATTAATTTTATGCGGTTATTCCCCAAGATTAAAGGGTAGTTGAGAAGCAGGCTAAATAGGTTCAAAAATTTCTGAAGCAGTAGAACCTTGGTTAAGGGCGGGAGCATTTTGTTGCCCCATCCATTGTTCATAATCTTCTAAAAGTTGACCCTGGAGTCGTTGTTTAATCCGAGCTAACACTCCCCGCAACAAACTGTTAGCCGCCATTTCTAGTAAAGGTTTGGGGGTTAACCAGAGGGCCTGGGGTAAATCCACCCCTACCTGTAAATCTGCTTTGCCCTGGAGCAAGGTATGGCCATCCTGTTGGTAGGGAGCAAGGCGACCTTTTAACTGCAAACTAAAACGGTGATTAATGTAATCGATGCCACGGATTTCACAGCTTTCTGACTCCAAAAATACAGTGCCTGTCGCATTGGCCCACACCTTCAACACTACGGTGGGCTGAAAATGGTAAATGTCCAAAAAATTTAACGGTCGCATCTTTAATCTAAACCGATCGCCGGATAGGACTTCCATCAAGCTGGGGTCGGCGATCGCCTGGACAAGTCTTTTCGGTTGCCGTAGATAATGCTGCAAACTGGGCAGGGGGTCGGACTGTTGAATCTGTAACTGTTCAGTGGCAGAAAAGGTAACTCGCATAATCCATTCCAGGGGTGAGGGGTGACTATTTCTTAGAATACGTTACATTTCTTAAAGATACTGGTAGGGATTATACGGTTTTTAGGGGTCAAGGGGACATCAACCTAGGGGAAAAGCCTGAGCCATTGCCCTCCCCCAGGAAAATTTACCCGGCTAAAATTCCCCCTGCAGGGCGCTTACACAACGTTCGCAAATGGTGGGGTCATCGCTAAAGGTTCCAACCTGGGGGGAATAATTCCAACAACGATCGCACTTGTGACCGTCGGCCTTAGTGATGCCCAGGGTAAAGGTTTCTGTTTGGGTTTTAAACTCCAGCGGAGCAATAACATCTGGACTGGTCAAAAGTTCGACCTGGGAGGCCAACAGGAGATAACGCAGGGTATCCACCCTATCGCCAAGATTATCCGGTAGGGTATCGGCGGGATTATAGCGTTTCAGTAATTGCTGGAAATCAGCGTCGTTAACGTAGATTAATACTTTCGCTTCCAACGATGCCCCGATCGCCTTAGCGGTGCGGGCGGTCTCCATCACCTTGTTAACTTCGGTACGGAGTTGGCGCAATTTCACCCAGGTTTGGGCTAATTCTGGTTGTTGCCATTGGGGATCTAGCTTGACCCACCCCGCTTGGAATACAGATTCCGTCGGCTTTTCATAGGGCAAAAATTGCCAAATGTCCTCCGCCAAATGGCACAGCACCGGGGCGATCGCCTTAACCAAGTTTTCCAACGCTAAATGAAGAACAGTTTGGCAACTACGGCGGCGGGGAGCATTGGGGTCAGAAATATACAACCGATCTTTGGCAATATCCAAATAAAAATTGGATAAATCCACCACACAGAAATTCTGTACGGTCTGGAAAAACTTAAAGAATTGGAAACTTTCGTAAGCTTCCGTCACTTCCGTAAATACCTCCGTCATCCGGTGCAACATATACCGGTCTAATTCCGGTAGATCTTCGTAACTAACCGCATCGGTTTGGGGATTAAAATCATGTAAATTCCCCAACAAAAAGCGGGCTGTATTGCGGATTTTATTCCGCACATCCACCAATTGTTTAAGAATACCCTGACCAATGGGAACATCATTGGCATAATCCACCGAAGCTACCCACAACCGTAAGACATCAGCCCCGTAGGCCGGCTCCTGTTTCTGATTTTTGCCCCCATTAATAATCTGGTAGGGATCCACCACATTACCCAGGGATTTACTCATTTTGTGGCCCTTTTCATCCAGTACAAAGCCATGGGTCAATACGGTTTTATAGGGGGCAATGCCATTCACCGCCACACTGGTGAGCAAACTAGATTGAAACCAACCCCGGTGCTGATCGGAGCCTTCCAAATACATATCCACCGGATATTTTAGCTCCGGCCTGTTTTTGGCCACCGCCGCCCAGGAAGAGCCGGAGTCGAACCACACATCCATGGTGTCTTCCCCTTTGCGGTAAGTACGGCCATTGTTGCGGTATTTTGCCGGTAATAATTCCGCCGCTGTTAATTCCCACCAGGCATCGGAACCCTTGTCCGCAATAATTTGTTGTACATAATTGATCGTTTCCTCGGTTAACAAAGGCTCATTATTTTCCTCGTCATAGAACACCGGAATGGGCAAGCCCCAGGCCCGTTGCCGGGAAATACACCAATCACTCCTGTCCCCCACCATGGGAGTAATGCGATTTTCCCCTTGGGCAGGAATCCAGTTGACTTCTTTAATAGCTTGCAAAGCTTGCTCTCGGAATCCTTCCACCGAAGCAAACCACTGTTCCGTCGCCCGGAAAATAGTCGGTTTTTTAGTGCGCCAATCGTAGGGATATTTATGCTCGTAGGCTTCTTCTTTCAGTAAAACTTTTTCTTCCTGTAAAGCATTAATAATGGCTTCATTGGCATCTTTTAATACATTTAAGCCGGCAAATTGTCCCGCTTCCTCGGTCAAATTACCGGCGGCATCCACCGGGGACAAAATCGGCAAACCATAGCGTTGCCCGACGATATAGTCTTCTTGACCATGGCCCGGCGCAGTGTGGACTAAGCCAGTCCCCGACTCCGTTGTCACATAGTCGCCACCGATAACAATGGGACTAATGCGGTCAAACAAGGGATGTTGGTAAAGGGTATTTTCCAGAGCTTCCCCTTTCATGGTGGCTTTCACCGTTAACTTAACCCCAAAGGTTTCGCTTAATCTTTCTACTAAATCCGCCGCCACAATTAAGTAACGTTTTTGATAAATTTGCTCCCCATTCTCCCCAGCGTCCACCACGGCATAGGTTAAATCTGGGTTCAGCGCCACGGCCAAGTTACCCGGTAGCGTCCAGGGAGTAGTAGTCCAAATGGCCACCGCTAAATTATCAATGTAGGGGGCTAAAACTTCAGTGGCTTTTTCCCCGGCTTGGGTAACGGCAAAACCGACGTAAACACTGCGGGAGGTATGACCTTCGGGATATTCCAATTCCGCCTCCGCTAGGGCTGTGCGGGAACTAGGACTCCAGTGAACGGGCTTTAAACCCCGGTAGATATAACCTTTCAAGGCCATGGCTCCAAATACCCCAATCTGGGCCGCTTCATAGTCGGGGGTCAAAGTTAGGTAGGGTTTTTCCCAATTTCCCCAAATGCCATAGCGTTGAAAACCGACTGCTTGCTCCTGTTGGGCTTTGAGGGCAAAATCCCTGGCTTTATGGCGGAGGGTGAGGGGCGTTAATTCTGCCCGTTCGCTACTTTTTAAACTTTGTAGCACCTTCAATTCAATGGGTAAGCCGTGGCAATCCCAACCGGGGACGTAGTGGACTTTATGCCCCTGAATGAGTTTATATTTATTGATAATGTCTTTTAAAACCTTGTTCAAGGCGTGGCCCATGTGCAAAGCGCCGTTGGCATAGGGCGGCCCATCGTGGAGCACAAACAACTCCTTGGGATTATTGTCGGCTAGATCTTCGTAAATTCCTTTTTCTTGCCAATATTGCTGAATTTCCGGCTCCCTTTTGGTGGCATTGGCCCTCATGTCAAAACGGGTTTTGGGCAAATTAACGGTGTCTTTATAACTTTTGGCTTCAGTCACAGTGGCTACAGGCGAAGATTCAAGGATGGGCATACCTGCTGATTTTAACCCGTTTTCCCTACTGCACTGCCCCCGTTTTATTTTCCCAGAGGGCGATCGCCATGGAGTACCCTGCCAGCGTTAAGAATGGCCAACAGGGCTACCCCCACATCGGCAAACACCGCTTCCCAAAGATTAGCCACTCCCACCGTTCCCAGGGCAATGAAAAGAGCTTTGATGGTCATGGCGAAAATAATGTTTTGCCAAACAATACGTAGGGTTTTTTGGGCAATGGCAATGGCTTCGGCTACTTTGGCCGGGCTGTCGTCCATAATCACCACATCGGCGGTTTCAATGGCCGCATCGGAACCCAATCCCCCCATGGCCAGCCCCACATCGGCCCTGGCGATCGCCGGAGCATCATTGATGCCATCCCCCACAAAAGCTACTTTGTGCTGGGCTTGATGGGCCAATTGTAAAAATTCCTCCAGGGCTTCTACCTTTTGTTCTGGTAAAAGCTCCGCCCGATATTGATCAATGCCCAATTGACCGGCAATTTTAGCCGCCACGGATTGACTGTCCCCGGTGAGCATTACGGTTTGAATACCCTGACGATGTAATGCTTGGGTGGCCTGGAGGGCATCATCCTTAATTTGATCAGCAATGATAATCCTGCCGCTGTATTGGCCATCTATGGCGATGTGAACCACCGTTCCTTCCACCACACAAACGGGATGGACAATATTTTCCCGGTGTAAAAGTCGATCATTGCCGGCCAAGACCATTTGACCGTTAACTTGGGCTTTAATGCCGTGGCCAGGAATTTCTTGATAGTTCTCTACCCCGGTTAGATCAATACTTTTACTGTAGGCTTGGCGGATGGACTGGGCCACCGGATGATTGGATTGGGCCTCCGCTTGAACGGCGATCGCCAATAACTGTTCCCGATCCAAGCCATTGGCGGTTACCACTTCCTGCACCAGAAAATTCCCCTGGGTAAGGGTACCGGTTTTATCAAAGACAACGGTTTTTACTTTAGTTAGAGTATCGAGGTAGGTGGAACCTTTGACTAAAATGCCCCGTTTAGCTGCGCCCCCTACCCCCCCGAAATAGCCTAGGGGAATGCTAATCACCAAACCGCATGGGCAGGAAATGACTAATAACACTAAGGCTCGATAAACCCATTGCTCTGGGCTGGCTCCCGGTAATAGCAAGGGCGGGACGATCGCCACCACCAGGGAAAGAAACACCACCACGGGGGTGTAGTAGCGGGCAAAGCGACTAATGAATTTTTCCGTATCCGCCTTTTTACTGCTGGCGTTTTCCACTAGGGAAAGAATTTTGGCAATGGATGATTCCCCAAAGGGTTTGGTTACTTTGACGGTTAATAATCCTGACTGGTTGACCATGCCCGCTGAAATTTTGTCGCCCATGGCCACAGTGCGGGGAACGGATTCCCCCGTCAATGCAGAGGTATCCATTAAGGATTGGCCAGTGAGAATTTCCCCATCCAAAGGTACTTTTTCGCCGGGGCGCACCACGATCACCTGGCCGGGGCCAATGGTTTCGGGGTGAACCACTTGAATATTGTTAATATCACCATCAATGGTCAGGTTGGCCTGGTCTGGTCTAACTTCCAATAAAGCTTGAATGGATCGCCGGGAACGCCCCACCGAATAGCCCTGGAACAATTCCCCCACCTGGAAAAAGAGCATGACCGCCACCGCTTCCGGTAACTGCTCAATGGCGATCGCCCCCAGGGTAGCAATGGTCATTAAAAAATTTTCGTCAAAAACCCGACCCCGGAGAATGTTGCGTCCAGCAGTGGTCAACACCCCCCAACCGCTAATTAAATAGGCGGGCATTAGGACGGCATACTCCCCCCAACCGTAGGGGGTATTTTGCAACGGGGCACGGAAAAGTAAGCCCCCTAAAAAAAGCATTGCCGCTGTGCCGACGGGGACTAATTCCTTTGTAAGGCCAAATTCTCCAGAGCTGTGGTCGTGGCCATGATCATGGTGACAGCCACAGTCTTTTTGTCCATCTCCTGGGCTTTCTACGGTTTTTGTCCCCATTGCTGTCGTTCTACTGCTTTGCTTGTGCTGGGAAAAATACGATTCCTCAAGTCTCCCATCACAATGTAAACAATAAGCCCTATTAATAGACCGAGAACAGCGTCCATCAATATCCCTCCCAATACCGCTGTCCCTAACCTTTGCCGACTAACACCAGGTATCTCCCGGAGATTAGCTCCATTTGTTCATAGCCCCTGGTAGGCCAGTATAATTTCAAGGAATAACTTCCTCGTTTTTCTGGGACAGCCGGCCATGAATGAACAGAACCAAACCGAAACCGTCCAGATGGTGGAAAAAGTTAGTGCCATCCTTTCCCCCTATTTCATTGTCATTGTGGGTTTGTTTTTGGCGGATAGTAATTTTCTGATTGGCATTGCCCTAGTCTTTGTGGGGGTATTTTCCCTGTTGAAACTTTCCTGGCAGGATATCCAAACGGCGATCGAGAAAGTTACCGGCTTCTTTCAAGAAAAGCAATAATTGCCCCCAAGCCTAGATATTTCCAAGCTTTCCGATAAGCGATCAGAAGGGTAAATCGTCTTCATCTTCCAATTCGATCGCCGGTCGATTGAGAATGACAGGATGGGACTCTTGCTCCGGGGAGGATGGTGAGCCGGGGTTGGACAATTCCTTTTCTGTTTCTGTGGCGGAATCCTGGGGATCTGCTTCCGACGCCACAATCTGCCCACTAAAATTTTTAGCAAATTGCTCGATCGCCTTTCGGGTTTCTCCTTCGGGAATATCGTCTAATAAATTCTCCTCTGGCCCTGGACTCTGTTTGGGTTGAGTTCTTGCCTTGGAGGTCGTGCTGGTATCCCGTCGAGGGGAAGGTTTAATTTCCGAACTAGCCGCAGAATTACTAATTACCTGGGGAGAGGAAGGGGAAGTAACGGGGGCCGTTTGCTCCCTTGGTTCTGGAGTAACTTGCTGAATTGGTTCTATGGGATCGGGCCGACTCGGTTGGCGATCGGGGCTAGGCTCCGGTGGCATGGCCGGGGGGCGGGAATGGGTCGCCGGGGGGACTGATGGCTCTACCTTGCTTGCCGTGGATTGTTTACCCACCACCAAATTAACTTTGAGGGAATGGCCGCAGGCTTGTTTTAAAGCCCCTTCTAGCTCATCTTTTTTCCCCGCCGCAATATTCAATAATTGTTGGGTGGTAACCCCAATGGTGGCTGTTCCTGGCCCTAAATTAAGCAAAGAACCGTAGGTGTTGAACAGGGATCTACTCAAAGCACCCAGATTATTTAATGTGTCGTTCCAAACCTGTTGTAAATCAAGGGAAGATGGCTCAAACCTGGGAGAATTTTCTTCAATTTGATTGCCGACAGTAGTTTTTTCCGGTGACGCTTGAGCAACTGGAGGGGGAGATTCTGGTTTCTGTTTGGCCTTGCCATTATCCACCACTGTTAAATGATGGGAGCCGGGAAAAGTTACCACATTGCTAGGTTTAGGAGGTGTTTCTACGGGGACGTTAACAATGTTTTGGTTACCGTTGTTAACCACACTTTGGGGAACACAGGCGGAAGGTAATAAACCCATCAAGGTTACTTCTAGCCACAGCCTAGGTTGGGTGGTATTACGGACTTGAAATTCACTTTCCTTCAGCTTTTGTTGCCCCTGCAAAATCACCCCCGTTTGCCATTGGGGGGCAATGCGACAAAGTTCTTGCCAAGTCTCGGCGGTCACCGCCACCAGATCTGACCTTTGGGGCGCAGTTTGGGCAATGAGTAAATTGAGATAAAAAGACGCTAAATTTTGCAATACCACCAGGGGTTCCCGTCCCCGGTTGAGGATTTGGCGACAGGTTCCTAACAACGTTTCCGAATCGTTACTGGCGATCGCCTCCAGGAGCATGAGCAAATCCTGTTCCGGTACTGCCCCCACTAAATCCCAGACCTTATCGGGGGTAATGAGATCGGGTAATAAACTTAATTGATCCAGTAAACTTTCCGCATCCCGTAAACCACCATTGGAAATTTGGGCCACCAGGGTTAAGGCGCTATCATCAATATTGATTTTTTCCACCGCGGCGATATAACGAAGGTGGGTGGTCATTGCCTCCAGGGGAATACGGCGATAATCAAACCTTTGGCAACGGGAAATAATGGTGGGTAATACCCGCTGGGGGTCAGTGGTGGCTAGGACGAAAACAACCCTTTCCGGTGGTTCCTCTAAGGTTTTCAATAGGGCATTAAATGCGGCCGTACTAAGCATATGGCAGTTGTGAACCAATAGTCCATTAGCCACAAAATTGTGATTATCTTCCACCTCCAGGTCATAAACTTTTTCTGGGATGCCCTTAGTGATGGATTCAACTTCCTCGAAATTTGTATTCCATGGACGGAATTGAATAGACTCCCAGGTCTGATAACCACTTTCGGGTGGTAACTGCTCCCATTTTTGTGTAGTGATAGATTTTTCCGTTAAAGCTTCTTCGATAAGATTTTGCGCTGGCGGGATACCCCATGTCACTGAGCCACTGGGCAATAAGTTGATTTTCTTCTGGGGAAAATCCTTCAGTGTGCAGTTGAATGGATGGGCTTCCCGATTTAGAAATGGAAAGGGAACCGTCATCCATATACCACCAAGCCAGGCCTTCTTGGGTGATGCTGGAAAGCCATTCAATGGAGACTCGCTTTCTATCACCTCCAGGTTTGACTGTATTAAAAACGTTGATGAGATAGGGGTGGCAACGGGTTTGACAGCAGACTGAACTATCTCCATAACCCTTGTTTGTTGTGGAGCGTATTTGGGGCGACAAACATTGCAGTCGTTTGGATTTGTATTCGATCCACTCAGATTGTTTACTGCCGTGAGTCCATCGTAAGCGGGGAAATCTGCTGTTTTTGTTGGGATAGTCGATACTTCCATCCCCAAGTAGCGTTCCGTAAATAAGACCGAGGATTTCTGACCCCAATGGTTCTGAACCTGCTGTAATTTTTTGGGTTCTGAGATCCCAAATTCCGTGGCCTTTTTTGTAGGGATGTCTTTGCCAATGGGATTGAATACTTTTAATCCCTCTCCCTTTACATTGCAAAAATGCTGGAATATCAAGTTTTTCCCCACATCCGCAGAGACAGAGGGGGCTTGTGGCTGTTGCTTGTTCAAGAATACTCGTAAGGTCGTATTCTTTTTGTCCGTAGTGATTTCCTCGTAATTGATGACCCCGGACAAATCTCCTGACCTTGCCGTCAGTTCCATATTTTTTGATGCTTGTGCCACACCCACATTCGCAGGAGACAGTATCTTCATCCCTGGAGTGAGATCTTTTGCCTTCGTCCATCCTTGCTCAGTCCTAATTAAATGATTGTCTGTACAACGTATTGTGGAGTTCTTGGTTTTGATAATTAATGTTTGCTTTTTTCCCTGGTCAAGCCATCTTAAAACTTTTTTATATTCCCATCTCTGTAAATTTTCGTTGTAACTAAGAGCTTCCTGCCCTTTAACTTGGGGATTATCAATGGGTATTAAACCATTGCGGGTCAAGATTTGTGAGTCTCCCGTTAAGCACTCATCAATAACGTAAACCTTGTACCTACACTGCACTGGGGCAAATTGGGCCCGCTCAATAATTTCTCGGATATTATCAACCCCCGTATTGCTGGCGGCATCAATCTCGATCACGTCTAACGCTGAGCCGTTGGTAATGGAGCGACAGGTTTCGCATTTACCGCAGGGACTGGCCGTGGGGCGATCGCCAGCAATGCAATTAAGGGACTTAGCTAAAATTCGAGCGGAGGAGGTTTTGCCTGTCCCCCTTGGCCCTGTGAACAGATAGGCCGGGACAATGCGCTCCTGGGCGATGGCATTGCTCAACGTAGCGGTGATCGCCGTTTGGCCCACCAAATCCGCAAAGGTCTGGGGGCGATATTTATGGTGTAGGGGTTCGTAGGCCATGGCAAGCTAACCGGGCGATCAACAAACGAAGGGAATTCTAGCCTAGCGTCAAAGGGGGAAAACAGAATCTGGATGTTAACAGTCTGTGATGGGGGGAGAAAGGGAAAAAGGGCAGGGCCACTACAATAAAGAGGTCGGCTCTGTTCCACTAAGCAGGTGAAGATATGACGGCTCCCATTATTTTCCATCTGGCTATCCCTGTTAATGATATTGCCAAAACCAAGGAATTTTACTGCGATCGCCTGGGGGCAAGGCCGGTCGGGAAACAGAGAAGGCAGTTATTTTGGATTTTTATGGCCATCAGGTGGTGGCCCACACTACCCAGGAACCCCTGGTAAAACAAAAGGGCATTTATCCCCGCCATTTTGGCCTAGTATTCACCGCCGAAGCTGATTGGTTTGCCCTTGGCGATCGGGTGGAAGCCCAGGGAGTCCCCTACTACTTACCGCCGAAATTACGTTTTGTGGGGGAGTTGACGGAACATCGCACTTTCTTTTTAGAGGATCCCTTCCACAATTATCTGGAATTTAAATGGTATCGCCACCGGGAAGCCATTTTTGGACTACAGGAATTTGCCGCCATTGGCGATCGCTAAAATCATTAAAAAAGATCGCCAAAGGACATATTACAAGAATAGACTCTGGCGATCGTGACAACAGGTTAATCCTGGGCTTTTTCCACCTCCGCAATGCGCAGAACGGTTTTCAGTACTGAATCAGGATTTAAGCTGATGGAGTCAATACCAAGCCCAACTAAGAACTCTGCAAATTCCGGATAATCCGAGGGAGCCTGGCCGCAAATACCGATCTTACGACCGTTAGCTTTGGCGGTTTCGATCGCCATTTTGACCATGCGTTTAACCCCTTCATTGCGTTCATCAAAAAGATGGGCGACGAGGGAAGAATCCCGGTCTAAACCTAGGGTTAATTGGGTTAAATCATTGGAGCCAATGGAGAAGCCATCAAATACTTGGCTAAATTCGTCGGCCAAAATAACGTTGCTGGGTAGTTCACACATCACATAGATTTGTAAGCCATTTTCCCCTTGTTTCAGGCCATGTTTAGCCATTTCTTCAATGACTTTGCGACCTTCAGCGGGGGTGCGGCAGAAAGGAATCATGGGAATCACATTCACTAACCCCATTTCGTCCCGTACCCGCTTCAGGGCTTGGCATTCCAAAGCGTAGGCTTCCCGATAATTGGAATCATAGTAACGGGAGGCTCCCCGCCAGCCAATCATCGGATTTTCTTCCTTGGGTTCAAACTGACGACCACCGAGGAGATTAGCATACTCATTGGATTTAAAATCGGACATCCGCACCACCACGGGTTTGGGGTAGAACGCCGCCGCAATCATGCCGATGCCATGGGCTAACTTATCTACAAAGAATTGGGGGCGATCGTCAGCATAGAGTTTGGTTAATTCAGCAATTTCGGCTTTAGCGACGGGATCTTCTAGCTCATCAAATTTCATCAATGCCAGGGGGTGAGCCTTAATGTGGTTAGCAATAATAAATTCTAGGCGGGCTAAACCGACACCATCGGCGGGATAACTGGCAAAACCAAAAGCCTGTTCCGGATTACCCACATTCATCAAAATTTGGGTTTTGGTGCGGGGAATATTGGACAATTCCGTTTCGTGGATTTCGTAGTTCAAAATGCCGCTGTAAACGCTACCTTCATCCCCTTCGGAACAGCAGATGGTTACATCTTCGCCGGTTTTAATGCTGTCGGTGGCATCCCCACAACCCACGATCGCCGGAATACCCATTTCCCTGGCAATAATGGCGGCATGGCAGGTTCTTCCCCCTTGATTAGTAACGATCGCCGAAGCCTGTTTCATAATCGGTTCCCAATCGGGATCAGTGCGATTGGTAATCAGAACTTCCCCTGGCCGGAATTGGTTAATTTGGGACACATTGCGAATTACCTGGGCTTTCCCCTGGCCGATCGCCGCCCCCACACTGCGCCCCGTGGCTAAAACTTGACCATGCTGTTTAAGTTCATAGGTCTTAATGATATTGGCGGATTTTTGGGATTGGACTGTTTCCGGTCGGGCTTGGACAATGAATAATTCCCCCGTTTGCCCATCCTTAGCCCACTCAATATCCATGGGAGTATAAACCCCCCGCACCCCGGAATAATGGTCTTCGATGATGCAGGCCCAACGGGCTAATTGGAGGATTTCTTCGTCATTAATGCAATATTTTTCCCGCTCTGGCTCCCCTACTTCCACATTTTTAGTAAGTTTGGAACCACCTACGTCATAGATCATTTTAATAGCTTTACTGCCCAGACGTTTTTCCAAAATTGGTTTAAAACCTTCTTTTAAAGTAGGTTTAAAAACAAAATATTCATCCGGGTTCACCGCCCCCTGGACTACATTTTCCCCCAATCCATAGGCGGCGGTAATTAACGCGGCATTTTTGAAACCTGTTTCCGTGTCAATGGAAAACATCACCCCGGAAGTAGCTAAATCAGACCGCACCATTTTTTGTACACCCACTGATAAAGCAACGGCAAAATGATCAAATCCATTATGATGCCGATAGGAAATTGCCCGGTCAGTGAACAGGGAAGCAAAACATTTATGGCAGGATTCCAAAACGCAGGAAAGACTGTGGACATTGAGGTAGGTTTCCTGTTGTCCCGCAAAACTAGCTTCGGGTAAATCTTCCGCCGTGGCACTGGAGCGCACCGCCACATCTACCCCGGTACAGTCAACTTTGCAACCATAGCGATCGCACATAGCACCATAGGCCTCGGCGATCGCATCTTGCAGATCCTGGGGAAAAGGAGTGTCCAACACCAACTGTCGGGCTAAATGCCCCCGTTCTTGCAGATTAGTCATATTATTGACATCTAGATCTGCGAATAAATCCCGTAGTTGTTGCTCTAAACCCGCCTCTTTAATGAAATAACGATAGGCATAGGCCGTGGTGGCAAACCCAGAAGGTATATTTACCCCTTTGCTCGTCAACTGCTGAATCATTTCCCCCAGGGAAGAATTTTTTCCCCCCACTAGCCCCACATCATGGGTACCCACCTCTTCAAACCAAAGGATTAAGGCTGTGTCTTTAGAAGATGCAGAAGATTTTTCCAGAACTGAGCTGACCATAGGTATTTTCCCCCTAATCTGTACCTTCAGTTTATCGAGGGTAATGGAGGCAACTTTATTTTGTTGGCAATTATTTATAAATTGATAAATTTCTTAAATCTAGTGTTAATTAATTGTTAAAAAATCATCGTAGGGTGAAAAGTCACGATAACATGGTTATGTTTGTGTATTTTCTGCATATTTAAGTTTTCCTATTTTTTCAAAAATAAATTAGGGCATTTGGGGAATTATTATTTTTATATTTAATATTTAACTAATTTGTGTCCCATAACCAAGCTACGTTGAGTTGAAAGTCGGGCAGAAGGCGATCGCCATCTAATATTTCTATGGAATAAAACGGCTTTGGAATTGGCTTATTAACTGGTCAAGGACAAAGGGATCCGTATTGGCATGGTGAATTTTAAAACAAAGGGGAATTAATAATTTATCCTCCTGCCAGTAGCGTTGCCCAAAGTAAAACCAGGGTTGCCCTTGGATTGTTTCTCGACGATAATGCACGCTCAAAGCTGTAAATCTCAAGTTGGGCAGATTACCAAAAATACAAGCTAAACAGAAGGTGTCATATTCCGCCCTTTCATACTGCCCTGCTCGAATTTGGTTTAGTTTTTGCCCATAGAGTTCACCAAAATCTTTATAGCTAAGTTGACAAATATTTTCCAATAACATTTCCGAAAAGCGTTCTTTGCCCCCGATCGCCACGCTGACCATGGCCGGAGGATTATCAAGGACATACCATTGTTGGTTAAAGTATCGGAGTCGAAATTCCCATTTTGCTTGCAAAGACTGCATCCAATGCCAAATTAAAAAAGAGAAAAAACTGCCATTAGCTAATCTTTCCCGTTGATAAACTCCATAGGCATTGGTCACATCCAACTGCAAAGTCAAGTCAATGTAGGGAATTTGCAAAATATTGGCATCGGTAAAAAAGTCCAATGACCAATCTAAATATCCCTCCCGTTCCTCTGGAGTTAAAAGACGAGGTTGATAGCGAACGGGAATTTCCATACCCCTAGCAGATTTTAATTTTATTGATGGATTTAAGTCCCGAAAAAAGTCGAGTAAAACCTATTTCAACTGGAAAATAAAAGTTACCAAATCTCCTTTGCCCAGGGAGATACGATCGCCGTGGCACAGTAAATGACGGTTACCAGGGGGCAGGATGGTGTGATTAACATAGGTTCCATTAGCACTGCCGGTGTCTTCCAAAAAGTATTCATCCCCCTCAAGGCGAATATCCCCATGAACCCTAGACACCACATCGGAGTTGGCAAAACCGGACACATCAATGTCCGGCACCACTTTGTCATTGGGTTTTCCCACGTGAATGACCATCAATCCCTGGGGTAATTCCAGCGTAGTTTGGGTTTGTACATGGACTAAGGAAGCGCCCTGGGATTGGAGTTGGGTGCCGGTGGGAATGGGGGGCGGAGTGCTGGACTGCTCAGGAATGGAGGGAATGGGTTCATTGTTTTCCGGGGCAACGGCCACGGGAGTTGCAACCTCTACCTCCTCTTCCCCAGGATTATCAGGGCTAACCAACTGGCTTGGATCGATGGTCTGGCCACAATTGCCACAGAAGGTTGCATCACTCTGGACAGGGCTACCGCAATGGGGACAGGGAATCAAACTGGGTAAAGGGGTAAAGCAAGCTTCGCATTGAACGGCCCCTTCCGGGTTGGTGTGGTTACAGGTGGGACAGACAGCCATAGGATAACGGGGGAGTAATGTAGTGTTGTTGACGCAGGATTATTTCCAATCCTATCGAAAAATCTTAATTTCCACGGTTTTTGGAACCTTGACTGCCTGCCCCTGGGGGGAGACTGGGGGTCAAAACAAAATGTTAATGTAAAGGGCGATCCTAAGCCAAATCTTTTAACTTTTTTTGATGAGCGACGACATCCCCCATCCTGAGTGGCAATTGGCTCCCCAGGAACATTTTGTCCGACTGTCTTTAACCCTGCCTCCCGTCACTTCTGAGCCGGGCTCCCCAAGCCTAGTGTTTTCCCATCAGCAATTGGAACAAAGTTTGGGAAATTACCTGCGGGTTATTGGGGGGCGTTGGGGGAATCATTCCTTGGTGCGGTTAGCCGTGGATAATCAACTGCTGGATACTCGCCAGTTACAGGCGATCGCCGCTGGATTGAAAGAACAAAACTTGACCCTGCAATGGGTGGAAACCAGTCGCCGCCAAACCGCCGTGGCCGCCGCCAGTGCAGGACTATCGGTGGATCAAACCATGGAGGAAAAACCCCTGGTGGATTCCGAAAATCCGCCGCCGCCCCCTCCACCGTTAGTGGTGCGCCAAACCCTCCGTTCCGGGGGAGAAATTCGCCACGGGGGAGATGTGGTGATTATTGGTGATGTTAACCCCGGCAGTAGTATCACGGCCGATGGGGATATTCTCATTTGGGGTTGTCTGCGGGGTACTGCCCATGCCGGAGCTAAAGGTGATGACCAGGCTGTTATTATGATCCTGCGTTTGGCCGCTTGCCAGATCCGCATTGGCGATCGCCTAGCCAGGGTGGGGGCCGATGCCGTTGATCGTCGGGAGCCCGAAATCGCTTATATTACTTCAGAAGGTATCCGGTTGACCCCAGTGCGTCAGTTTCAGCGTTCTAACTTTCCATAAAACCTTTCCTCTGTTCAACTAACACTTTCCAGTCCAAGTCACCACTGCACGTCATCAGCCAACTATGAATCGCATTATTGTTGTCACTTCCGGCAAAGGTGGAGTAGGAAAAACCACCACCACCGCCAATTTGGGGGCGGCCCTGGCACGGTTGGGGAAAAAAGTCGTCCTCATTGATGCGGATTTTGGCTTACGAAACCTCGATTTACTACTAGGTCTAGAACAACGCATTGTCTATACGGCGATCGACGTTTTGGCAGAGGAATGTACCATCGACAAGGCCCTAGTTAAGGATAAACGTTTACCTAATTTAGTGCTCCTCCCCGCCGCCCAGAACCGTTCTAAGGATGCCATTAACGCTGAACAAATGCAGAATTTGGTCAATCAACTGGGGGAAAAATTTGACTACGTAATTATTGATTGTCCAGCGGGCATTGAAGCGGGCTTTCGCAATGCGGTGGCTCCGGCCCAGGAAGCGATTATTGTCACCACCCCGGAAATGTCGGCGGTGCGGGATGCGGACAGGGTAATTGGTTTACTAGAGGCGGAAAGCATTGGCAAAATTAGTTTGATTGTGAATCGTTTGCGACCGGAAATGGTGCAACTCAATCAGATGATTAGCGTAGAAGATATTTTGGATCTGTTAGCTGTACCCCTTATTGGCATTGTGCCGGACGATCAAAAAATCATTATTTCCACCAATAAAGGAGAACCTTTGGTGCTAGAAGAAAAGTTATCAGTGCCGGGGCTTGCCTTCCAAAATATTGCCCGTCGCTTAGAGGGCCAAGATATTCCTTTCTTGGATTTTATGGCTGCCCACAATAGTTTACTAAACCGTATCCGTCGCCGTCTTCTGGGAAGTTAAACTCCCTAGATTCCCCATTTTGACTTAACAGCCAGTGAGCGCAAACCAGCATGATTTTGGAATTAATTGATCGACTCTTTAGCCGGGGTAATAAACCTAGTGGTGAAGATGCCCGCCGGAGGTTGAAACTGGTTATTGCCAATGATCGCTCAGGGCTAAGCCCGGAAATGATGGAGGAAATGCGGCGGGAAATTGTGGAAGTGGTAAGTCGCTATGTGGAAATTGATCCGGGGGAAATGGAATTTTCCCTTGAGAGTGACCAAAGAATGACCGCTTTAATTGCTAATTTGCCGGTGCGTCGGGTGCGAAGAACTAAGGTCCAAACTCAACCGGAAGCCCAAGAGGGTTAGGGGCTAATTTTGGAAAATTTGAAAAATCTAAGCCCGTTGACGGCATTGCTCAATCTTCCCGTTTCTGCCCAAGTCACCATCCTTGCCACGGCCCATTGTTTACTGGGGCTTACTGGCTACGGCGATCGCCTATCGCAAGGGTTATAGCTTCAGTCGCTGGTTGGCGATCGGGTTAATTGGGGGCACACCGGCTTTGGTGGCGGCCATTTTGCTGAAGTCCCGGAAGTCTCTGGTTAACTAGATAAACAAAAAAGCTTCTGAACATTGGTTGTTCCCGGTCAATTGGCATTAACAAGTGGTGAAATTAACCAGGCGATCGCCGTGCTGAGACAAATAATCAAGCAAATATTAAATTAATCACGGGTTTCAACTTGATGGGGTTTTAGCCGTTTGCCATGGGCAGAAGCCTACACTCTGGGTCTTGACCTTGAGAGGTGGGAGTATTTCACGGTAAAGTGGAGGCAATGGAAATCCTTATTAGAGTAGAGACGCTAAATTAAAAATGGCTTACGCACTTCCTTCCTTACCCTACGATTACACTGCCTTGGAACCCTGCATTTCCAAAAGCACCCTGGAGTTCCACCACGACAAACACCACGCTGCCTACGTGAACAATTTCAATAAGGCAGTAGAAGGCACTGATTTAGATAATCAATCCATCGAAGACGTAATCAAAGCCGTTGCCGGAGATGCTAGCAAAGCCGGTATTTTCAACAATGCGGCCCAAGCTTGGAACCATAGCTTCTATTGGAATTGCATGAAATCCGGTGGTGGCGGTCAGCCCACTGGCGCTTTGGCCGATAAAATCAATGCTGATTTCGGTGGCTTTGATAAATTTGTTGAAGCCTTCAAACAAGCCGGGGCTACCCAATTTGGTAGTGGCTGGGCTTGGTTAGTGCTAGACAATGGCACTTTGAAAGTAACCAAAACCGGCAACGCCGAAAATCCCATGACCGCGGGGCAAACTCCCCTGTTAACTATGGATGTTTGGGAACACGCTTATTATTTGGACTACCAAAACCGTCGTCCTGATTACATTGCTGACTTCCTGGGCAAACTTGTTAACTGGGACTTTGTTGCTTCCAACTTGGCGGCGGCCTAGTTTTTTGTTTCAGACTGACAACTTTCAGCTAAGAATAGAATCAATAAATTGGTTTTAGTTCTTAGTTTATTTTCCAGTTTGTTCCCATCCAGATCCCCTTCCTAATTGGGAGGGGTCTTTGCTGGGTATGATTTACTGTGATGTGATTTTTGTAATCTTTAAATTTTTAACCTCATTTCTACACCATGGCCCAGACTTATAACGTAACCCTGCTCCCCGGTGATGGCATCGGCCCCGAAATTATGGCGGTGGCGGTGACGTTATTAAAGAAAGTAGCGGATCAGTTTGGTTTTGCTTTTAATTTCCAAGAAGCTTTGATTGGTGGGGCGGCCATTGATGCCACCGGTAGTCCTTTGCCTCCAGAAACTTTGACCCAAGCGAAGGGTAGTGATGCGGTACTGCTGGCGGCGATCGGGGGTTATGCCTGGGATAATTTACCCCGTTCCCAACGGCCGGAAACCGGTTTGTTGGCTATTCGAGAAGGTTTGGGGTTATTTGCAAATTTACGACCGGCGACTATTTTTCCCCAATTGATCAACGCTTCTAGCCTTAAACGGGAAGTGGTGGAAGGGGTAGATATTATGGTGGTGCGGGAATTGACCGGTGGTATTTATTTTGGCCAGCCCAAGGGAATTTTTGAAACGGAGGCGGGGGAAAAACGGGGGGTCAATACCATGGCCTACAGCGTTAGTGAGATTGACCGCATTGCTAAGGTGGCTTTTGATACTGCCCAAAAACGTCGGGGGCAACTCTGTTCTGTGGACAAGGCCAATGTGTTGGATGTGTCCCAACTTTGGCGGGATCGGATCATGGCGATCGCCGAGGATTACCCCAATGTGGAGCTATCCCATTTGTATGTGGACAATGCGGCCATGCAACTGGTGCGGAGTCCTAAGCAATTTGACACCATTGTGACGGGGAACTTATTCGGGGATATTCTCTCGGACATTGCCGCTATGTTGACGGGCAGTATTGGCATGTTACCTTCCGCTAGCTTAGGCAGTGATGGCCCAGGATTGTTTGAGCCGGTACACGGTTCCGCCCCGGACATTGCGGGTCAGGATAAGGCCAATCCCCTCGCCCAGGTACTGAGTGCGGCGATGATGTTGCGCTACGGCTTAAACCAACCCCAGGCGGCCGATCGCCTTGAAGAAGCAGTGAAAAAAGTATTGGAACAGGGTTACCGCACCGGCGACATTCTTTCCCCCGGAACCCAACTAGTGGGCTGTAGGCAAATGGGAGAGCAATTATTGGCGATTTTGGCGGATTTTTAGGAAATGGCAGAATCTTATCGGTTGGCCCTTACGTCAAACCCTATTGTTATCTATGATGATTGCTAACTTGGTCTAATTTTTAGGTCAGAAATCGGTCACATATCCGTCCTGAGTGGGGAGTCTATTATGGTTTTTATTCCTGATGAGAGCGAGTTTGAGATGGAATTTAGGAGCGTACCCATGCCTCTGGATCCCAAAATGTTGCGTATGGCCCGCCGCATTTACCGGAGTTACCGCATGCTCCATCCCAAATCCCAACGACAACCCCTCGGCATTGCCATCCATAAAGAAACCCACCGGGGCCAACTAATGTTCAATCGCCAGCCGGTTTTGTTACCGGGGGAATGTTTTGTGCCCATTAATCAATTGGAGGCGGAAGCCCAGATAGTTTAGGTTTTTACTTTGCCATGACAGAATACCCCGGTTTCGTTGAATCCCCTTCCTCCCAGAAACTTTGGCTAGCGGCGATCAAGCCCCCCATGTACACGGTGGCGGTGGTGCCAATTACGGTGGGGTCAGCGGTGGCCTATGGTGCCACGGGGCAATGGCAGGGGAGAATTTTTACCATCTTTTTGCTATCGGCGATCGCCATTATTGCCTGGATTAATCTGAGTAACGATGTCTTTGACAGTGATACGGGCATTGATGTCCGTAAGGCCCATTCTGTGGTCAATTTAACGGGAAATCGTAATTTAGTCTTCTGGATTGGTAATTTATTTTTAATTGCTGGGTTGGGGGGAATTCTTAGCCTTGGTTTCCTGGCCCAGGATTGGACGGTGTTGGGTCTGATTACGTTGGCGGTTTTCCTTGGTTATACCTACCAGGGGCCCCCTTTCCGGCTAGGTTATCTCGGTCTAGGGGAATTAATTTGCCTTGTCACCTTTGGCCCCCTGGCGATCGCCGCCGCCTACTATTCCCAATGCCAGGGTTTTGGCAACGATTTAATTGTTCCTAGTATTTTTGTGGGCATTAGCACCGCCATTATCCTCTTCTGTTCCCACTTTCACCAAGTAGAAGATGACATCGCCGCTGGAAAAAAATCCCCCATTGTCCGTTTAGGAACAAAATTAGGCTCCCAGGTTTTAATGGTGGCGGTGATTAGTCTTTACGGCATTACGGCGATCGGAGTTTTATGTAACCTGGCTCCTTGGCAGAGTCTTTGGATCCTGGGTAGTGTGCCCTGGGCGGTGCAGTTAGTCGGCCACGTTAACGAGTACCATGACCAGCCGGAAAAAGTCAGCAATTGTAAATTTATCGCCGTCAACCTCCATTTCATCAGCGGTATGTTGCTGGCTATGGGATATATCCTTGCTGGTAGAAGTTAAGGCTTAATTCACCGGCAGAAAATCGTAACCTGTGACGTGACCCTTGGAAGGCTGAATGCGGACAATGGTGGCCTGTCCTGCCCGATCGCCATTGGGCAAAAATCGCACTTCTCCGTTGATGGTGTCGGAAACAAAATCTGGTTCTGATAAGACTTTCTGTAAACCCGGACGACTGGCCGATATTTCTAAACCATGGGCCACTGCATAAACAGCATCGTAGGCCCCCGCAGTACGCCAGGAAACGTCCCCTCCCCAAAATTGGCGGGCCGCCTGGGCAAAGGGAGCATTGGCGCTACTTTTGGAACTCCAGGGAATGGCCACCGTTAGTCCCTCCATGGCCGAGCCCTGTTCTAGGGTTTTAATAGTGGAAAGGGGGCTGTTGCCATAAAGGTTTAATCTTCCCTGGTTAACCGTCCCCAATTCATAGGCCCTATTGAGGCGGTCAATGTGGGGCAAAATCAATAAACCCTGGGCTCCGCCAGCAACAATTTCTGCCATTTTGCTTTGGCTGTTAAAGGTGGGATCGCTCAGATCACACACCGTTGGCGCTAGTTGCCCCCCAGCGGCCAACAAACTAGTGGTAAATTCTTGATAAAACGAAACCCCATCCGGTGCTTGGGAATCGTAACAAACTGCCACTTTATTACTTTCTTTTGTTACCTGTTTAACAAGGGATTGGGCAGAAGTATTAATGTTAGGAATAACCCGAAAAATATAATCCCCCACATTGGCAATGCCATTGGCATCACTGGTGGGATTGACCAACACTAATCTTCCACTTTGGTAAATAGGGGCGGCGCTGAGGGTAGCACTGCTGGCGTTATGGCCCACTACCCCGAGGATTTCATCCCTTTTAACTAAAGCCCCCGCAAATTGCTGGGCCAAGGCGGTGTCGTTGGAATCGTTAACAATGGTGATGTGTAAAAAACGTCCATTAATGCCACCATTTTGATTTATTTCCTGCTGGGCTTGGGCGGCCCCCCGCAAAATTTCCTGGGCAATGTTGAGGTTACTGCCCACCGGAGCCACCACCGCAATTGGGAGGGGATTGTGCTCCAAGGCCTTTAGGTTATTTAGATAAATCAAGGCTTCGGGATCGTTGGGAAATTTTTCCAAATGATCCGTTAATCGTTGAATACCTTCCTTGTTGTTTCCCTCGGCGATCGCCTTAGACGCAAATAGTTTATTTTCGTTGTCCATGGTCGGGACTAAAATTCTCTCCCCGGCGCTGAGATTTTCCTGCAATTCCCTGGCGATCGGCACCGTAGGGGATGGTCCCGGAACGGAGGGATTTAACCTATTGAATAGAAACCAGCCCCCTCCTCCGACAATGCCCAGGGTGACTAACAAAGCCCCCAATAAAATAGGAATTTCGTTTTTGTTAGACATGTGACGATCCTCACTAAGAACCAGAAAATTGATCAACGGGCGCAAAAAGGGCCAGGGAGAAAAAACTGTGCCCAGTTATGGACGATCTATCAACCTTCGATGGTCAGCTTACGGGGCCGTTGGGATCGTTCAATTTTATATTCGATCCCCTGGGCTCCTTCCATTTCTAGATCCTGCAAATAGCCCTCGTGGTTGGCGATCGCCTCTTCTTGGGAAGCAAAGGGGCCAAAGTAGTAGGTACAGCGGGGAGACTGGGTGGAAACCCGAATCCACCATTTACGGTTGGCAAAAAAAGCCAGACTTACAACAGAGAAGAAGATCAGGAAAAGCAGGACACCAAACATAAACTACTCTCTCAATGGAAAATACGGAAAATAATGTGGAAAGAATCTACAGCAATATAACCTAAGCAAGCTTTTCCTACACTATTGGAGCAAAATCCGGCTAGCTATCCCCCGGAGTATAGTATTGGTTACAGCAGAATGGATTGCAACTTTCCCCCTCCTAAGCCTATGTCAAAATCCCGATCCTCTGGGCATCGTTTTTCCCTGCTGATGCTACTGCGGTTGCGCCGTGGTTTTACGGCCAACTTGAATTTGACCGATGACCATAAGGTACAAATCTATAAACAACTCTCTGAATCCGTCAGCCTCAGGGACGTTAGCTACTGGATTGAGGTTCTATTTGCGGCGGGCATTGCCACTTTAGGTTTGGTGCTCAACAGTCCAGCGGTGATTATTGGGGCGATGTTGATTTCCCCCTTAATGGGGCCCATTTTGGCCAATGGAATGGGTTTATCTGGGGGAGATATTGTCCTTTGGCTGAGGTCGGCATTTAATCTAATACTGAGTTGTGGTTTAGCCATTGCCTTTGCGGCCATTTTGGTAATTATCGTGCCCTTTAAAGAAATTACCCCTGAAATTTTAGCCAGAACTAACCCTACCTTATTAGATTTAATTGTGGCCTTATTTTCCGGGGCCGTGGGATCGGTGGCTACCTGTAAACAGGCCAAGGGGGTGGCGGCTTCTTTACCGGGGGTGGCGATCGCCGTGGCCTTGATGCCGCCCTTATGTGTAGTGGGTTATGGCATTGGTACTTATTTCAGCATTGGTTCTTCCCAGGGGTTAACGGTGGCTAAGGGGGGAGGACTACTATTTATCACCAACCTAGTGGCGATTATTTTCACCGCCATGATCGTTTTCTTCTTTGTACAGTTTGATGTGCGGGCTGTGCGGGAAGCCATGGGGGAATGGAAAGAAAACAATCCAGAAAGCAGGGTGGTGAGGTCTTGGTTACAGAATTTTCCCGCCTATACAACTTTCCAGCGGGTGGGGGGTTTACCTAGTCGTTTTTTTCTAATTATCTTCACCCTAGGAATAATTTCCTTTCCCCTAACTAAATCCCTGGAGCAGGTGCGGCGACAGGTAGCCCAACAGCGGCAGGAAAACCAGTTAAATTCCACCATTAAGCAAGTTTGGCAGGATAACTTTGGCAGTGGAGATGGGGAATTCCAGTCCTATATCGATCAGATGGAAGCCAAAGATGATGATGGCAGGGTCAGAGTACAAATTCAAGTGGTGACCGACCGACTCTATAGCCAGGAAGATGAAAAGGTATTTGTGGACAAACTAGCGGCGGCCCTGGACCGCAATGCTGACAAAATTAGCTTACGACTGGTGCAAATTCCCACCGGCCAAATGGTTAATACCCAAAACATTGCTGTGACTGCCACCCCGGAACTGACATCCCTACCGGATTTACAACGGGAGTTGATGACGGAAATAAACCGGGCCCTTTCTACAATTATTCTCCCTGAACCTTTGCAGTTGGTGGACTACCAACTTATCCTCCGCAGTGACAATTCTCCCCTGCGATTGGTGTTGGTTTACCTTGGCGATCGGGATTTACAGAAAGATGCCCAGACCGTCCTCTCCGACCAAATTCGCCGATCCCTGCAATTACAGTTGGACGATGGGACGGTGCAATATCAAAGATTATCGCCACAACAGGGCATTATTCCCCTCTCCATTCTGGATGATACGGAAACCGTTGACATTGAATCCCCATCCCTGGAGATTTCTCCCCAGGATCGGGCCGTGCTAGATAAAGTCGGACAAATTTTACAGTCCTACCCCAATCTCTCTTTACGCCTTACCATTCAACGTCCAGCGGATAGTAACCCCGCCAGTCTTTTTTCCCAAACTGAACAATTACGGGATTATTGGCTGAAAAATTGGCAAGTTGCCGAAAGTCGCATCCAGGAAACCACCAATGTGGGGGCGCCGCCCCAGGTTTCCCTGGTCATTTTTGTGGGGGAGCCAGTGCCCAATGTTAGTGTGGATCCGTGACATTTACTTAAAGACCATGGCTACACCCAAACGTTTAACAGATACAGAAATCCAAACCGCCCTGGGGCAACTGGGGGGCTGGAGTTTGCAGGGCAATAAACTCCATCGCCAGTTTAAATTCAGCAACTTTAATGAAGCTTTTGGTTTTATGGCCCGTTTAGCTTTAGTGGCGGAAACGTTAAATCATCATCCTGAATGGTCTAACGTCTATAACAAGGTCACCATCGACCTCACCACCCATGATGCGGGGGGTATTACGGAGTTAGATGTGAAATTTGCTACCCAGGCCAATAGTTTTTCGCATTGACACTCCCTTCCCTAAAGGAAAGGGATTCTTCTTTCACGGACTAACCGTAACCTCGCAGGATTGCTCCAACAAAGCTAGAGGGTCAATCTCCAGAAGCTTACATTCCGTGTGCCCCACGGTAGTTAAAGCCCGTTGCAGGATGACTTTGGCGGCATTTACGTCCCGGTCTTCGACATATCCACAGTGGTGACAATTATGTGTCCTAACACTGAGAGATTTCTTAACCGTTTCCCCACATTGGGAACAATTTTGACTGGTGTAATGGGGGGGAACGGCAACAGTTACCTTGCCATATTTGACCCCGAAATGTTCCAGCCACTGACGGAATGTAGCCCATCCTGCATCACTAATCGACTTGGCTAGATGTCGATTCCGTACCATGTTCTTTACCTTTAAGTCTTCATAGGCGACCAAATCGTGAGATTGGATTACGCAGTATGCAATTCGTTTGCAAAACTCATTACGTTGCCTACTTACTCTTAAATGTTTCCGAGCATATCGGTTTCTAGCCTTGTGATAGTTACGGGATTGAGGTTTAGCACCTTTGCGGTACTTTTGGGACTTTTTGCGATTAGCTCGATTGAGTTGTCGTTCGGACTTCCGGTAGAACTTGGGAGACTCCACCAACTCACCATCACTGGTGGCAATGAAGTAATTTAAGCCCAAGTCCAACCCCACTGTTTTATGGGTGGGTTCCGTTTTGATTTCAACATCAACAGCTATGCAAAACTGACAATAGTAGCCGTCTGCCCTCTTGAGTAATCGCACTCTTTTGATTTGAGACGGGTCATAGAAGGCTAGATCCCAAGTCCCAACTAATTTGAGCTTGCCGATTTTTTTCTTATCAGTAAACTCAATGTGTTTGGGGTCAAGTAATGCCCAGCCAGAGGTTTTGTATTCCACTGACCGAGAATATTTTTTGAACTTTGGAAAGCCTTTTTTGCCCTTTACTTGTTTTTTGCAATTGTCATAGAAACGAGCAATGGCAGACCAAGCCCTCTCAGCAGAAGATTGCCTGGCCATCGAATTAAGTTCATTGGCAAAGGGAAATTCCTTGGCTAACTGGGCACAATATTTGTTGAGGTCGTACTTGCTAACCCCTTTATTGTCCATCCAATAGCGCAAGGCTTTGTTCCGCACAAACTGTGCGGTTCGGATGGCATCGTCGATCTGGCGATACTGTTCCTTTTTTCCTTTGATCCTTGAACTCTAAAATCCTCATCCTGTTATGCTAACATAATCAGCATAAGTCTGATTTAAGCTGGGAACCCACTAGGAGGGAAGTTAAGGCACTCGGCGCATCCCCGCCCTAAAGAGCAGGGTTTTCCCGTGCCATATTTCAATAAAAATCCCCTGGATCGGTTCACCAAGGGGAGTTTGTTTTTATGATTAGGGCTTATCTAAAAAGTTTTACTCCGCCCCCTAAATCCCCCAACTTTGGGGGACTTTAACTACTTTTCCCCCAGAATTGGGGGGCAGGGGGGCTTTCCAAACACTTCGAGCTTATTTGATTTCGCCGCAGTCACTGATGGCGATCGCCACTTTGGTTTTGCCGCTCTGGGAGCCGTTGGCTTCTAATTTTTCCAGAACTTCCAGGCCTTCTACCACTTCCCCAAAAACGACGTGCTTACCGTCAAGCCAGGGACAGGGAACAAAGGTCAAAAAGAACTGGGAGCCATTGGTGTTGGGGCCAGCGTTGGCCATGGAGAGTAGACCAGGGCGATCGTGCTTTAACTGGAAATTTTCGTCGGCGAATTTTTCCCCATAGATGGATTCTCCGCCGGTACCATTACCCCGGGTGAAGTCGCCCCCCTGGGCCATAAAATCCGTAATTACCCGATGGAAGAAAGAACCTTTAAAGTGGAGGGGTTTGCCCGCTTTGCCCACGCCTTTCTCCCCGGTACAGAGGGCACGGAAATTTTCAGCGGTTTTTGGGGTCACATCATCAAACAATTCCATCACAATGCGACTAGGTGCATCGTCACCGATGGTGATATCAAAAAAAACTTTGCTCATTCCGGGTTCAAAAAAAGTAAACCAGCCCATTATACCGAGTTGGCCGCAGGCATTTTTAGCGATGGCTTCCCCGGAAGTCGCTAAACTAGCAGGATGACTTTTTTGCATTGGTGCAGGTTGGTGGCCATGGCGGCGCAGATCATCGAAATTCTTTCCCCGGAGGAAATCCGACGTACTCTCACCCGGCTAGCTTCCCAGGTAATCGAAAAAAACAGTGATCTGTCGGAATTAGTATTGCTGGGCATCTACACCAGGGGCGTTCCCCTTGCCCATCAGCTTGCCCACCAAATTGAAATGCTGGAACAGGTAAAAGTCCCAGTGGGGGCGATCGATGTCACCCTCTACCGAGATGATTTGAAGCGGATTAAAACCCGTACCCCGGCTAAAACCAAAATTCCCCTGAGCTTGACCGGTAAACGGGTGGTGTTGGTGGATGATGTGATCTATAAAGGCCGTACTATTCGGGCCGCCCTTAATGCGGTAACGGAATATGGCCGTCCCCAGGTAATTCGTTTGCTAACTTTGGTGGATCGGGGCCATCGAGAACTGCCCATCCATCCCGATTTTGTCGGTAAAACCCTCCCCACAGCGGCGGAAGAACAGGTCAAAGTGTATTTACAAGATCCCGATGGTCGGGACTCGGTGGAATTAATTAAGGGTTAGGGATCACCGGCATGGGAAATTTTTTGGTGGTAGGGTTAGAGTCCTGTTTGCGACTTTTTGGCGCTTTCTGGATTTTTGGTGGCTTTTTAACCCTCCAGGCAGCCAGAGAGTCTCTGTTTATGGACAATGCCATAGCTGCCATCAGCTTAGAAAAACAGGATAAATTGCTGAGTTATTATTTGTTTCTGGGGGGCATTTTGACTCTAGTTACGGGATCAACCTTGGTTTTAGCTAGCCGTTGGACATTTTTGCCCTTAACTTTGTTAATCATTTCCCAAATAACTTATTTTGCCATTCAGAAACGCCGATTAAATCGAGCCCAAACCCCGGAAGAAAGGGAAGATGCCCAGGTTAATTCCACCACGGTTAATGCCTTTAAAACCTGTTTAGTTGTGGCGATCACCTGTGGCATTGGCTGGGCGGTGGGGGCATTGAAATAATTGGCTTAAAATTTCTAGGATTAATGACTACTAAATATTTGCTCTGTCTAGTTAGTTTATTTACCCTTGGCGGTGGATTGGTAAATGGACAAACTCCCGTGGCGATCGCCGCCATTCCGGTTAATCCCTTGGACAAAATCGAGTTTTCCCTGGAGTCCATCGATGAAAATGGTTTAATGGGGCCAGAAACTGGTAAGCGTTCCCAAGCCTATGAGTTCTGTATTCCCCCCCAGAAAAAAAGTGAGGTTCTGGCGATCGATCCTTCCTTACAATTTTCCCAAAGTCCAGGGCTCATAAAATGTAACCGGGAAGAATTGTTGTGCATTGGGGCAACCCATCAACGGAGTTGGCGACCAATTTTATTTAGTTTGGCCCGACTTCCCTACGTTAAAAAAATCATGCCCCATTGGGGAGAATAAGCATTAATTAACTCGATGATCCAATTTCTTTCTGGGCAAGTAATTTCCGTTAGTAAAAATATCCAAAACCGTTGGATGTTAATTTTGTCGGTCAATGGCATTGGTTATGAGTTGCAAATTCCCCAAACCCTAGCCCAACAATTAAATCCTTCTGCCACGGAAATTGTTCAAATTTTTACCTATTTGTTACTACGCCAGGAGCAGATTGCCCTATTCGGCTTTTCCCGTCTGGCAGAAAGGGACTTATTTCTACAATTAATCAGTGTGTCTGGCATCGGAGCCCAATTGGCGATCGCCTTAATCGAAACCCTCGGTTTTGAAGGATTGGTGCAGGCGGTGGTAACGGGAAACATCAAGCAACTGTGCCAAACCCCTGGCGTAGGGAAAAAAGGTGCAGAACGACTAGCCTTGGAGTTAAAAACCAAACTATCCCAATGGCACAAATTACAAATGGGGGATGGGGAAACGGGGCACAATTTACCCCAAAGTGCGTTGCTAGACGATTTAGAAATGACCTTACTAGCCCTGGGTTACAGTCAAACGGAAATTAACCAGGCGATCGCCGTTTTAAGTCAATCAGTGGAACTATCTAATAATAATGATCCAGAAGTTTGGATACGTCAGGCCATTGCTTGGTTAAGTGATAGGTAAATAAAAATTTAGAACCTGTTTGAAAAGTTTTATTTTGCCCCCTAAATCGACCCACTAAAACTCCGACAATACTGGGGAAATTAATCTTATTCCCCCAAAATTGGAGGTAAGGGGCTTTTAAAACAGGCAATGAATAGGCCTAAAGTTTAATTGCTCATTTAACTATTCCGGGGAAGATTGCTGGGATTCTAAAGTAGCAATCAAACGGTTAATAGACTCTGTTAGGTTAGCTTGGGATTCTAACATTGGATCTGGTTCTGCTTCCGCAACGATTTCTTCTTCCACCGCCTTTTTTCGTTGCATTTTCTCAATGGCTTTAATGATCAGGAAGATCACAAAAGCAATAATTATAAAATTAATAATGGCAATGATTAATTCCCCCAATCCTAGGGGCAAATCCTGCAACTTATTAACGTTGGCTTTCTCCAGCAAAGGCTGTAGCAATACGGCCATTAACCAAGCAACAAAAGCATTGACAATGGCGGTGAAAGCTCCCCCAATTACCACCGCCACCGCTAGATCAACAACATTGCCCCGGAGAATAAAATCCTGGAAGTCTCTTAAAAATCCTCCGGCTCCCCCACGTATTCCTTTGGCCATGGCCTCAGCCCTCCTTTTTGTACTAAAATATGCGAATTGACCGGTGTTATCATAGCATTTCCCGACATTGCCAAAAAATAAGCTAATCTGAGACCCGAGAAACTAACTACCGAAACCAATTTTTTTTCGATGAAACCAACTGGTTGGGACAAATTTTTACAAGATATTACCCACGACTATAATTTGCGGGGCAAACTGAAGGAAGTATTTTTAGCCCGCTTTGCCTATGAGCATTGGCGGAAATCCGATCTGGAGGTGTGGGAAATTGCGGAAGCCGCCAGCCATGAAACCTATAAAAAGCAGATGACCCAAATTTATGGGGTTTTTGCCAACGATAAACCGGAAGGATGTCCAGAGTTGGATGCCAGTAGTCGAGGCCCTGGCAAATTTCAACTGTTACGGGATTGGTTTAAGGAGGTGAAATATCCCCACTGGCAAGGGCAAAAGTCCGATGGTGCCACCAATGGCCTTACCCCTCCGCTGACAATCCATAGAACCGGGGCAAGCACAAGCAATGGTTTGTATATTTTGCGTTTGCCCGTAGAGCAACAATGCTTAGAAGAAATTGCCCGAGGGGGGGCATTGTTGAGAATTAAAGCCCCGGAAAAAATGGGTAAGACTTCCCTCATTCAATTTTTGTTATCGGAGGTGGAAAAAAACGGCGATCGCCAAATTTATTTAAATCTACAAACGGCGGAAACAGGAATGTTCAGTAGTTTAGATAAATTTTTACGGTGGTTTTGTGCCAACCTTAGCCGGGAAATGGGTATTAAACCGAACTTAGATGACTATTGGGACGAAGAATTATTCGGTAGCTTGGTTAGTTGTAAAACCTATATGCAAGATTATTTACTCAGCCAAACCGATGGGGCTTTGGTCTTAGCCATTGATAATTTAGACCGACTGTTTGAATTTCAAACCATTGCCCAGGATTTTCTGCCCATGTTACGTTATTGGCATGAAGAAAGTAATAATTTAGCCCAATGGCAAAAACTGAGGTTAATTATTGCTAATTCCACGGAAGCCTATGTAAAACTAGATGCCAATCAATCTCCTTTTAATGTCGGTCGTCAGTGGAAATTAGAGGGATTGACGACGGAGCAAATTTTACAGCTTAAAACTGCCTACGGTTTCGATGACAGTACGGTGGATGATCAGCAATTGCTGAGCCTGGGACAGTTAGTGGGGGGACATCCCTATCTCATCCGTTTGGCCTTGGATGCGGTGCAAAAAAACGGTATTAACTTATCGGAAATTTTAGTTAATGCTGTTACCCAAAGTGGCATTTATAGCAACCATCTGCGCCGTTTATGGAGTCTATTAAATGGTTCCCCGGAGTTAGCCAATAGTATGAAAAAAGTGGTTGATAGTGACAATTCAGTACAGCTAGATCCCCCGATTGCCTATCGTTTAGAAAGTATGGGTCTAGTTACCATCAGCGGGGACCAATGCCATCCTAGCTGTTCCCTTTATCGGCAATACTTCCAAGAACAACTTTAAAAGACCCCTCTTAGCAATTTGTTGAGGAAGTGGATTTAAAGTCTCCAACTTCCCCAAACTATTTGATTTTTTTTTAAATTTTAGGGAACAAAACCTAGCTCAACCAACCGGTTTTCAGTCCAGGGAGGATGGGGGAAAAGGCCTGTAAACGTTCGAACTGGGCTTCCCGTATTTGGTACATCAAGTCAATTAAATCGTCGGAGTTGGGAGAGGCAATGATTTTTTCCTTAATCACTTCAAAGCCTTCGTCCAAAATGTTGTTGGCGGCTTCCAAACTTTCTGCGCCCTGCAGTTGGTCGTTAAGCTCGGCGAATTTATCTTTTAATGCTTCCCCTTCGGGGTTAGAGGGAAAGGAATCCACCATTTTTCCCATGGCGATGCGTAATTCTTCTAATTCCTGTTTATTGGCCGCTGGGCTGGCGATCGCCTGCATTTGGCCCATGGTAGAGGGAGGGACATCAACGCTTAAACCAGCGGGAATGGGGGCCTCCGTGGGGGGCATAAAAAGAGTGAAAGCGGAAACGACGAAACAACCGACACACATGGAATTTATCCTCCTGAAAAATTTGTGGTTTCTACCCATGTCCTACATTGGGACAGAAAATTCCTTGTAACCAAAATCTGCCCTACCCTAACAAAAAAACTTCGATTTGTCGTTTTCTGGTAACCACTTGAGCCGGTGCCACCCTTCCTGGGTAACCACCATGGTGGATAACTCGATGGTTCAGAATGGCTCAGAACTTAATGCCACTGGTTTGATGAACTGCGGCAATGATCCTGTGGCAACCGGAAGCTGGCTTTGCCCATTGATATTGATGCTCAACGGGGTTCCCCCAACAAATGCCTAAAAATAGTTCTGTTTGGGTGGCATCTAATTCAGCCCATTCCCCCTGTTCCCAAAGTTCGGTAAACGAGTCCCAACCCAGGGGCCGATGGTGCTGGGCCACAAGCCAATAATTCAAAGTTTGGGTATGCCGTTGCCAGAATGAAAATATTTCCCCCTTGGCGGCCATTAATTTTTCCTTATCCCCTTCCACCGCCGTTAACTGGTTATGAATTTCGGGAAATTTTATCGACTCGCCATTGAAATTACATTGCCGCCAGATTAGCCCCGATACGTTATGTTCCCGTTGATATGCGTGGATTTGCTCCCGAAAATCCTGGTAAGCAAAAACTTTACCCACCTGGGTTAGGTCAATGGCCTTGGCCACAATCGGATTATCCAGGCGATCGCCGGGGGAGAGTAACAGCCGTTTCCCCTGGCAAGTGGCCCGTAGCTCCTGCTCCAAAATTTCTAATAACTGCTGGGTCGTGTAGGTCATGGGGGCGGTTAAAAAAACTTAATGGTACGACTCAACGAATCCGTCTAGTCTAATAAACTAGGCATATTTTTATCTTTCTTAACAGCCAACTTTTCATTCAACCCAAGATATACAGGTATTTTTAGCATGAGTGTCAACTTAGCTTCCCAGTTGCGGGAAGGGACGAAAAAATCCCACTCCATGGCGGAGAACGTCGGCTTTGTCAAATGCTTCCTTAAGGGCGTTGTCGAGAAACATTCCTACCGTAAGCTGGTTGGCAACCTGTACTTTGTTTACAGTGCCATGGAAGAGGAAATGGCAAAATTCAAGGATCATCCCATCCTGAGCCACATTTATTTCCCCGAACTGAACCGTAAGCAAAGCTTAGAGCAGGATCTCCAATTCTATTACGGCCCCAACTGGCGTCAGGAAGTCAAAATCTCCTCGGCAGGTCAAGCCTATGTGGATCGAGTGCGGGAAGTGGCCGCCACTGCTCCAGAATTGTTGGTAGCCCATTCCTACACCCGTTACCTGGGGGATCTATCGGGCGGTCAAATCCTCAAGAAGATTGCCCAGAATGCCATGAATCTCCACGATGGCGGCACTGCTTTCTATGAATTTGCCGACATTGACGACGAAAAGGCCTTTAAAAATACCTATCGTCAAGCCATGAATGATCTGCCCATTGACCAGGCCACCGCTGAGCGGATTGTGGACGAAGCCAACGCCGCCTTTGGCATGAACATGAAAATGTTTAACGAGCTCGAAGGCAACCTGATCAAGGCGATCGGTATTATGGTCTTCAACAGCCTGACCCGTCGTCGCAGTCAAGGTAATACAGAAGTGGGACTGGCCACATCCGAAAGCTAGATTTTCCTAGCGTGACAACTTATCCAGGGAAAACTGGTGATTTTAGGGAATCAAATCAACCTAGAGTTGCCAGTTTTTCTCCGTGGATTTAGAGGACGTTTAAGAATCCCCCCAAGCCCCCCAATTATGGGGGCAGATCTGACTCAAAAAAGTCTCCCAACGTTGTCGGAATTTTAGTGAGTTGATTTAGGGGGCAAGTTTAGGTTTTTTGAACATCCTTTTAGGTATCCGTAAACAAGTTATTCAAGCTTTTTAGCAATTTTCACCATGACCGTTTCCCCCGCAACTCAGCCCCAAACTACTAATTCTTTGCCACCGGCCGACGCTAAGCAACGGGTCAGCCAATTCATGAAAGGTATTCAAGATGAAATTTGTCAGGGGCTAGAAGCCTTAGATGGCAAAGGAAAGTTCCAGGAAGATAGCTGGCAAAGGGAAGAGGGGGGCGGTGGCCGTTCCCGAGTGATGGCCGATGGAGATTTCTTGGAACAGGGGGGAGTGAATTTTTCTGAAGTGTGGGGTAAATCCCTACCCCCTTCGATTTTGAAGCAACGACCCGAAGCGGAGGGCCATGAATTTTATGCCACAGGGACTTCCATGGTTCTGCACCCCAAAAATCCCTATGTGCCTACGGTGCACCTCAACTATCGCTATTTTGAAGCGGGGCCGGTGTGGTGGTTCGGTGGTGGGGCGGATTTAACCCCCTATTATCCCTTTGCTGAAGATGCGGCCCATTTCCATCACACGCTCAAAAATGCCTGTGACCAAACCCACAGCGAATTTTATCCTGTCTTTAAGCGTTGGTGTGACGAATATTTCTACCTGAAACATCGCCAGGAAATGCGGGGCATTGGCGGCATCTTTTTTGACTATCAAGATGGCAATAATCCCCTCTACCGGGGCCCGATCCCGAAGGCCCGGCGGCTCAATACAGTAATCAATTGCCGGCTATTCAACCTTTAGGCTGGGAAGATTTGTTCAGCTTTGCCCAGAATTGTGGTCGAGCCTTTTTACCGGCCTATAGCCCCATTGTGGAAAAACGTCGTAACACTGAATATGGCGATCGCCAACGGCAGTTCCAACTTTATCGCCGGGGTCGGTATGTGGAATTTAACTTGGTCTATGACCGGGGCACTATTTTTGGTCTGCAAACCAATGGCCGCACGGAATCTATCTTGATGTCCTTACCTCCCCTGGTGCGCTGGGAGTATTGCTATAGCCCTGAAGCCGGTAGCCCAGAAGCCGAATTAACGGAAAAATTCTTGGTTCCCCAGGACTGGATTAATAGCTGAAATTTAGGCTAGTTTTTACCTTTTTACTCTGCATTAGCAATTAATCCTGGCCTAAGAGTCTGTTTCAAAAGTTATGATCTGAAATCTCTCACTAAAGCTCCGGCAAACTTGGGGGCAGGGGGCTTTTCAAACACGTTCTAATGGGTAGGGGTAATAATGGGAACTAACCATGCTTTCAGGAAAGAGGCTCGCGCCATGTTGCTATCTCTAGATCGAATCAGTGTGCTTCCCGGTCAGACTTTGGTCTTAAGGGATGTGGACTGGGATGAATTTGAAGCTTTGCTGGAAGAACTCGGGGAACATCGGAGTTCCCGCATTGCTTACTATGGTCAACAACTAGAAATCATGGCTCCCCTCCCTGAACACGAAATTGATAAAATTTTTATTAGTACTTTGGTAGAAGTATTATTAGAGGAGTTAGACATTGAATTTTACCCCCTCGGTTCAACAACGTTTAAAAATAAATTTCTCGGTCTGGGTTTAGAGCCGGATAACTGTTTTTACATTAAAAATGAAGCTAAAGTGCGGGGTTTAAAACGTTGGGATATGACCATTGACCCCCCACCGGATCTTGCTCTTGAAGTGGATCTAACTTCCCGTACCCATTTGGATATTTATGCCCAGTTAGGGGTGCCGGAAGTGTGGCGTTTTAAACATCGACAATTGGAAATCCATTGTTTGGAACAAGGAAAATATCAAGAGCAACAATTTAGCCAAATTTTTCCCGGCTTTCCCCTCAAGGAAATTATTCCCTCCTATCTGCAACGGATTGACCAGGAGGGCCGCAATAAAACCATTAAGGCTTTTCGGGCTTGGGTAAAATCCCACATTGATGGTAAGGATAATTAGGTAACAGCTTGGGACGACGAAATAGAGACTGATGATTGAGCAGATATTTTTAGGACAATTCCAATCCCCTGGGCCAGTAATGTTCCAATTGGGGGGCTTTGCCCTGCGCTGGTACGGTTTTTTAATCGCCTGTGCTGTCATCATTGGCTTGAATCTCTGCCAATGGTTGGGACAAAAAAGGGGCATTAATCCTGATTTATTTAACGATTTAGCCATCTGGTTAGTCGTAGCGGCTATTCCTTCCGCTCGTCTATATTATGTTGCCTTTGAGTGGCCCCGTTATGCCCAAAACTGGTTAGATATTTTTGCTATTTGGCAGGGGGGCATCGCCATCCATGGAGCTTTAATTGGTGGTACCTTAGCCATTCTTCTCTTTACCCGTCGCCACCATTTGTCTTTCTGGAATCTTCTCGATGTTCTTACTCCAGCGGTCATCCTCGGCCAGGCGATCGGGCGGTGGGGCAATTTCTTCAACTCCGAAGCCTTTGGTGCCCCCACTAATTTGCCCTGGAAACTCTATATCCCTTACCTTAATCGTCCTGCTAACTTGGTGAATCATGCCTATTTTCACCCCACTTTTTTGTATGAATCCCTCTGGAATTTAGGGATTTTTGCCATTTTGCTGAGCCTATTTTTTTACAGTTTACGCTATCCTGAAAAAATCAAAACTGGTACCGTTGCTTGTATGTATTTAATTGGCTATAGCCTTGGTCGAGTTTGGATCGAAGGTTTGAGGTTAGATAGTTTGATGCTTGGCCCCTTCAGAATCGCCCAGTTAGTTAGTCTCACCTTAGTTCTAATGGGAGCCTTCGGTCTTTTTTGGCTCTACGGGGCTAAACGTTCCCTGCCGGATTGGAGCGGGGAAAAGTTAGCAAAAAGTTAGCGTTAGTTATTATTTTTTTGATAATACTTCACAGGAAAAAATATGGTAAGAGAAGTTAATTATTGGGTGGAAAAATTAGGTTTACTGCCCCATCCAGAGGGAGGCTTTTACAAAGAAACCTACCGTTCTAAAGTGCAAGGAAGCTTTAACGGTTTTAACGGCGATAGAAATGTAACCACGGGCATTTATTTTTTATTGACCCAAGGAAATTTTTCCGCCTTTCACAGGATCAAATCCGATGAAATATGGCATTTTTACGATGGGGATGCCCTGGAAATTTATTGGTTTTCTCCCCAAGGAGATCTAAATACCATCTATCTAGGTCTGGATGGGGATAAGGGCCAACTCCCCCAAGCGGTGGTGCCTGCCCATTGTTGGTTTGCTTCCAGGGTTGTCGAGGGGGGAGATTATGCCCTGGTGGGCTGTACTGTGGCCCCAGGATTTGATTTTCAAGATTTTGAGTTGGCCCACCGGAATGATTTAGTTGCTACCTATCCCGAACATACGGAAATCATTACCCAGTTAACCAGGACTTAAGTATTGGGCAGAATGTGAAGTAAATCTAAAGAATGTCGCCGCTGTAGCAAAGTTTTCTTTCCCGTGGGGGGACTGTTGGTTAGAATCTGACGGTGGCCCAGGGTTTTCCCTGGCGGTGCTTAATTTACCTTTACTGTTCAGGTATCCTCTCAAACCATGACTGAGTCTATCCTGCAAACCGCCGTCCCCCAGAGTAATCAATTCACCTCTTCTGCCCAAGTCTGGATTCGTCGCCTAGTCTGGAAAATTGCCTTTGCTACGGTGCTATTAATGGCGGTGGGTAGTGCTACTAGGGTGATGAATGCGGGTTTGGCCTGTCCCGATTGGCCTCTGTGCTATGGTCAGTGGATTCCTAGTCAACAGATGAATTTGCAGGTTTTTTTAGAATGGTTTCATCGTTTAGATGCCGCCTTGATCGGTTTTAGCACTCTGATTTTGGTGGGGCTCAGTTGGTGGTTCCGTAAAGTTCTACCGGCTTGGTTACCCTGGGCCACCTTGGCTTCCTTGGGATTAATTCTGGTGCAGGGTTTATTGGGGGGCTTAACAGTGATTGAACTGCTCCGGTTCGACATTGTTACCGCCCATTTGGGCACTGCCATGGCTTTTCTTGGATCGCTGTTAATTATTGCCCTCTGCCTAATGCCCTACCAGAGCAATTGCACGGCGGGGAAATTACGGGGAGTGGCCATAGCTAGCACCACCATTATTTACCTCCAGTGTTTATTGGGAGGGCTGGTGGGTTCCCAATGGGCGGCCCATCAATGTTTGGCGATCGCCGGGGCGCAATTTTGCCAGGTGTTAAACAGCCATTTGTTGGGGGTTTTACCTACGGCGTTGGGGGTTGTCCTAACCTTCTGGTGTACCCGTACCACCCCAGCCCTGAATCCTTTCCTCCGGCAATTGGGCAATGGAGCCTTGGCTTTGTTGGGGGGACAAATTTTTCTGGGGGTGGCCACTTTGAAATTTCATCTACAGATTGAACCCTTGACCGTTGCCCACCACACCATCGGCATTTGCCTGTGGAGCACTCTGTTGGCGATCGCCGTTTTAGCTGTGCGGGATCATCGTCCCACCGTTGCTATACAAGCCTAGGGATCTGAACCATTGAAAAAATTTCCTCCCCACCAAGATTATTTATCAACTATTTTTTGTCCAATTTGGGAAGACTCCCTTAGAATTCAAGAAAATTTTTGACCTTCCCCTTGTTTACCCCCTAATTAATTCTCTATGGTTACTTCCACAAAAATTGATCGCCACCACGAAGACCTGACGGCGGTGTTCAAAAGTTATTACCAGTTAACCAAACCGAGAATTATTCCCCTTCTACTCATCACTACCGCCGCTTCCATGTGGATTGCCTCCGAAGGCCGGGTGGATCTGCTGAAACTATTGATCACCCTGGTGGGGGGAACTTTGGCCGCCGCTTCCGCCCAAACGTTGAACTGCATTTATGACCAGGACATCGACTATGAAATGCTCCGCACCAGGGCCCGCCCCATCCCCTCTGGTAAAGTTCAACCCCGCCATGCTCTAATTTTTGCCCTGGTATTAGGGGTGCTTTCCTTCACCCTATTTGCCGCTTTTGTGAATGTGCTCAGTGGTCTTCTGGCCCTATCCGGCATTGTTTTTTACATGCTGATCTACACCCATTGGCTAAAAAGACACACGGCCCAAAACATTGTTATTGGTGGGGCCGCCGGTTCCATTCCTCCTTTGGTGGGCTGGGCGGCGGTAACGGGGGATCTGAGTTGGACTCCCTGGATTTTATTTGCCCTGATTTTTCTTTGGACTCCCCCTCATTTCTGGGCCTTAGCTTTGATGATTAAGGATGATTACGCCCAGGTTAATGTACCCATGTTGCCGGTCATTGCGGGGGAAGAAAAAACCGTTGAGCAAATTTGGATCTACTCCCTGCTGGTGGTTCCCATTAGTTTAGTTCTAGTGTTTCCCCTCCAGCAATTAACGGTGTTTTATGGGGCGATCGCCATGGTTTTAGGCGTTAAATTTCTGGTCAAGGCCTGGCAACTCAAACAGGCCCCCGGCGATCGGGATTTGGCTCGGGGATTATTCAAGTTTTCCATTTTTTACTTAATGCTGTTGTGCCTCGCCATGGTCATCGACAGTCTCCCCCTTACCCATCAACTCTTGGCCCAGACACAAGCCTTTATCTTGGCGTTGGCATAGTTAGGGGGCCGAATAAATTTTCACACCCTTTCCCTTTGCCCCTACTAAAAAAATTTCTCCTCCCCAAACTCCATGTGTTTAGCCCTTCCCGGCCAAGTTTTGAGCATTATTCCCCATGAAGATCCCCTGCTCATGACGGGCAAGGTGAGCTTTGGTGGCATTGGTAAAACCATTAGCCTGGCCTATGTACCGGAAGTTAAGGTGGGGGATTATGTCATTGTCCATGTGGGCTTTGCCATCAGCATCGTTGATGAAGCCGCCGCCCAGGAAACTCTCAAAGATTTGGCAGAAATTGGCCTTTGATGCCGTTCCCACTTTAGCCATTGCCCATAACTTTTTTGCTCCCCTGGATCGGAAAATTCCCGGTTCAGGGGGCTTCAGTGTTTTCCTGTAGAATAGAGCCAAAGGGCAGTCAGGGTTTAATTGAGCAATTAATCACAGATTAAACGGATTAATTTCATTAACCTTCTCGCCGCAAAACCACCAGCCATTGTTGACCCTTCTCCCTACCCATGCCCCTCCATTTCGCCGCCCTGATCCCCATTGATAGCCTCTTTTCCACCCAAGGTATTATGGTGATGCTCCTGGGGGCCTATGCCTTGGCCATGTGGTTGTTTTTGACCAGTGCCCCCAAGGTTTACACTGTTATGGTTTCGGATTTGGCGATCGCCAGAAGCTTTTACGAAGGACTGCTGGAACTGAATGGGGCAGACGTTCCCTTACATTATTACTACAACTATGAGCAGACCCTAGGCACTGCTAGCTGGGACTCCTTTTCCATGGCCGCTAATCCCCAAATTGCCCCGGAGAACCGCTATAGCCCCCAGGACGGTTTGTGGTACCAACTTAAAAAAAATACCCAACTACATATCATTGGCGGAGCAGCCTTTGGCAGTAAAAATCGACAACGCCATGTCTGTTTTGACCATGATTGCCTAGAACAGCTTTTACTCAGGGTGCAATCCCGTCGCCTCCGCTACAAGGTTCGTAGTCGTAAACCCTTAATTTTTTTGGTTAAAGACTATGACGAAAGGGTCATTGAACTGACGGAAGCGAAAAACTAGACTCGGTTAAAAGTTTCCTGAAGTTTTTATCCCAGAAATCAGGACACACCTAGCGCCACAGGAAACAACCCCTCTGTTCCCCCAGTCAAGGGAAGGGAATAGTTGAACCCGGAAAAAATCTGGGTTGGTGTTTTTATTCGGGAAAATATGAATTTTCGTTTTGCTGGCATTTTGGCCCTAGTCTTACCTTTCAACCTGTTTGCCCCTGCGCTTGCCGCCATCCCCTTAAGTAATGGGGAGTGTTTTATTTTGGCCCAGGGAGGCCAAGCTAAAGTAGTCGGTTCGGTAGGCGCACCGGGAACCAGGGGAAAAGATGGCCAGACCGGAGCAAGTACGGACAATTTGACGGTTTTCAGTGATGGTTCCCCCATGACCCTCAATTTGGCAGGTCGAGATGGAGCCCCAGGGGAAGCGGGGGGAGATGGTTCCCCCTCCAATTGCCCTGATTTAGACACCAGTCAGCGGCAGGATGTGCAAATGGCTGATGGTGGTATGGGAGGAGATGGAGGCAATGGCGGTAATGGCGGCAACGGCGGCTCCATAACCATTTACAGTCGGAATTTGAGTAGTCTCAATCAAATTTTTGTGGGGGCTACCGGTGGCAAAGGGGGAGCCGGAGGGCCTGGGGGAGCGGGCAGTGCGGCTTGCCAGTGCAGTCAACCCTATTGGACGGTGGAGAATTGTTCCGGTAAACCAGGGGATAGTGGTTATCGTTGTTCTACCCAGGAATTTCGCTGCTCTAGTGGTCGTAATGGTCGGGATGGGCGATCGGGCATTGCGGGGCAAGACGGTTTACCTGGTCGTCTGACGGTGTTGAACTTAGATCGTCCCTTGGAGCCGGATCGTCCTGGTACTTCCATAAATTTAGATACCTTAAAAAATCAAGGCTTTAACCTTTCTAAAAATATTTGGGAAACCCGCACCGGGGCGGCCCAGTTGTTGGCTCCTGGTTCCGTCATTGCCGACGAATATTTAATCCTGCTAGAGCGCATAGAAAAATCGTTTTTAGTGCTGTGGAATGCGCCCCAGCCCTTTGAGCGTTTCGCCAACGCCAATGTGAGCTTGACCCTGACGGAAAATAATGAAATTAGTGCCGATCTACCCAATGACTTGTGGCTAGAGGGGACTACCCAGGAACGGAACAATGTGACAGAGTTTGTGGTTTATAACGCCATGTGGGAAGGAGATGCGACAAAATTAGGACGATTAAGCCTATCCGGCAATGGCGATAATTTACAGCTTTCATTGGTGGATGAAGCAAATCAATCTAACTTAATGACCACCAAATTTCGGCTTAAGTATAGAGTTACCAATGAAGACCCCCGCTTTCGCCCTCCTTCCACCTATAGCCTGCGCTACGATGGGGAAATTCCCGATGAATTAGTTGTTGTTAGTGGCAACCAATTTACCCTCAATATTGGGCAGTTATCTATTCCAGCCAAGGATTTACAGTCCGGTACAGGGGTGGAAATTGAACTATTGGCAGAACGTACTTTTTCCGGCAATACTTCAGAACAAAGACTGACTATCCGGGAACTAATTCGGGGAGGCAATTAACACCAAACTGGTAGTAATGCAAAATTCCACTACTTCTGTTTCATCGGACAATGTTGGTTCCGTGGTATCGGTGCGGGGGAGTGTGGTGGATGTTTCTTTTCCCCAGCAGTTACCTAGTTATCTCAACCGCCTCAATGCCGGAGAGGATGGGGGGATGGTGCTGGAAGTGGTGGCGCACCTCAATGCGGAAATAGTGCGCTGTATTGCCCTTACTTCCACCTCTGGTTTGGCCCGGGGGGCAATGGTCGTGGACTCGGGATCCCCATTGCAGATGCCGGTGGGCCATGACCTGCTGGGGCGGATGTTTAACGTTTTTGGCCAACCCATTGATCAGGGGGAGGCCCTTCCCAGCGAAGTTCAATGGCGATCTATCCACCATGGCGCTATCCCCCTTAGTCAGCAGTCCACGGAGTCACAAATTCTTGAAACGGGTATCAAGGTGATTGATGTCTTGTCCCCCATTGAGCGGGGAGGGAAAGCTGGTCTTTTTGGCGGCGCAGGGGTGGGAAAAACAGTACTGATCACAGAGATGATTCACAACATGGTCAGTCATCACCAAGGCATTAGTCTATTCTGTGGCATTGGGGAACGTAGTCGGGAAGCGGAGGAACTCTATCGGGAAATGCGAGGGGCGGGGGTATTGGAGCAAACGGTGATGGTTTTTGGCCAGATGAATGAGCCCCCTGGGGCCAGGTTTCGGGTGGGTCACGGGGCTTTAACGATCGCCGAATATTTTCGAGATGAGGCCCGCCAGGATGTGTTACTGCTGATTGACAATATTTTTCGCTTTATTCAAGCGGGGCAAGAAGTATCGGGGTTAATGGGGGAGTTGCCCTCCCGGGTGGGGTACCAGCCCACATTAGCGACGGAATTGGCGGGGCTGGAGGAACGGATTACCAGCACCAAGCATGGGGCCATAACTTCCGTACAGGCGGTGTATGTGCCTGCGGATGACTTCACCGATCCGGCGGCGGTTCATACCTTTGGGCATTTATCAGCCTCCATTGTCCTCTCCCGTAAACGGGCCAGTGAGGGGTTTTATCCCGCCGTTGATCCCCTGCGCTCCAGTTCCAAAATGCTCATGCCGACGATCGCCTGCCAACGTCATTACACCACGGCCCTAGCCGTCCGGGAGACCCTAGCCACCTATGAAGAATTGAAAGACATGATTGCTATGTTGGGCATGGCGGAACTATCCGCTGGCGATCGCCAGATTGTTTACCGGGCCCGCCGTTTGGAGCGGTTTCTTACCCAGCCATTTTTCTCGACGGAGCAATTTACCAATAAACAAGGGCGGTTTGTTAGGCTGGAGGAGGCGTTGGAAGGGTGCGAGCGCATTCTGAACGATGAATTTGCCGACGCCACGGAAGGGGCACTGTATATGATCGGCAATATTGAGGAAGCAAAGCCTTGATGGAACTCAAAATCATGGAGCCAACGGCCGTTTTAATTGAACAGAGGGCTCAGAAAATTACGGCGGAGGGAAGCCACGGTTCTTTTGTCCTGTTTCCCCAGCACGTTGACGGAGTTTTTGCCTTGGCCGCTGGTATTTTTTCCTTTGAAAACAGCCAGGAGGAAGAGATTTTCTTGGCGATCGATGAAGGGATTTTGGTAAAACAAGGAAAAACTGTTTTGGTATCGGTGCGCCATGGGGTGCAGGGAGACAACCTGGAAACTCTCCATAAAACAGTACAGGAACAGTTTCAGCAATTGGACGAAAGGGAACACCATGCCCGGCAGATGCTCGCCCGTCTCGAAAGTAGCTTTGTCAGGGAATTTATCACCCTAGGAGGCGGCCAATGAAACCCGATAATGGGGATACCGATCATTCTTCCCATCAACTTGAACAACAAATTCGCACAAAATCCCAGCGCAGAATTAAGGCAATTAAGGAAGGCGATCGGAGCATTTTGCAGGGACTGGGTTTATTTGGCATGGTGGGGTGGTCGGTGATGGTGCCCACCCTATTAGGTATTGCCCTAGGACTGTGGATTGATCGCCGTTTCCCCAGTTCCTATTCCTGGACATTAATGTTACTTTTTGTGGGGGTTATCCTCGGTTGTTGGAACGCATGGTACTGGATTGAAAAAGAGCAAGAAAGATGAATCGACTTGCAAAAATTTTAGGGATAAACAAGTTTAAGATTTTGCTAAAAATGCTGGAATCCTTGTTCTAAAAATATGTTTTCCGTTCTACCATTCTCAAACTTCAATAAAATATCGTTACCAGAGGTAATTTTGCCGATCGCCTGGGGACAACGGCCACTAGGTAAATTAAGTTGATGAACTTCCGTCAGCCATGGTTGGGCAATATGGGGCGGTAAGGCCAACACCAATTCAAAATCTTCACCGCCATACAGCGTCCAGGCGATCGCCGTTTTTAGTCCTACCCAATCGGTTAATCCCCTGGCGATCGGTAATTGGTCTGCCCACAGTTCCGCCCCCACGTTACTAGCTCGGCAAATTTGCAGTACGGCATCGGCCAATCCATCACTACTGTCCATGCCTCCCATGGGAACAGCTATGGGCCGTAAATAAGGCAATAAATCCAGGCGGGGTAAAGGCCGTTGGTGGGCGGTTTGCCAGGTTTGCTTTTGTTCTGTCTGCAAATTTTTAGTTTTCTCCGGATGCAGTAAACATTCCAATCCAGCCCGGGCCGCTCCATGCTCTCCGGTGGCAATTAGCCAGTCCCCCACCCTGGCCTGATGGCGATAAATCCCTTTGCCTGGGGGAACTTGACCAAAAACGGTGATGCTGACGGTTTTCACGGTTGATCGGCAGAGATCCCCCCCCACTATGGGAGTTTGCCAGGGGGCCAAACAGGCGGTTAAACCTTGATACATTTCCATCACCCAACGGACAGGGGTTGATCCTGGTAATCCCAAGGCAACAGTGATGCCCGTCGGGGTAGCCCCCATGGCCGCCAAATCCGATAAATTGGCCGCCGCTCCCCGCCAACCCACGTCAAAAGCGGTGGTGGTTTGGTCACTGAAATGAACGTTATCCACCAACATATCAGTACTGACCACCAAGGAGTCGGAGTTGGGTAAAGTTAAAACCGCTCCATCATCTCCGGTCAATTCGGCGGGGGAAAATTTTTGTATTAGGGCTAACAGGGCCTGTTCCCCCAATTCCCCGATGGTGAGGTCAAGATGGCCAGCATTGGATAACTCTAGCTGGCATATTTCGGAGAAAGGACTGGGCGGATCATGCATAAATAATTGGCAAAAATACTTATCAGCTACTAAAAAGGAGACAGTGCTTTCCCCAATTAATACTGTCAAAAGCCATGGCCTTATCCCCCGGTTTGCCCCTCGGTAGTTTGCGCCGCGTTCACCACATTGCCTTGAATGTACAAAATATGGAAAAGTCTTGCCATTTTTATGGCCATATTTTAGGGCTGAAACCATTGGTGGGGGAAGCCGTGCCCATTACGCTCAAAGCTTTGGTGGAAGAAGGAAAAGTCAGCAATTTTATTACCCCCGACGGTACGGTAATTGATCTATTTGCGGAACCAGACCTACTGCCCCCCCATGAAGATCCCCGGCAGTCCTTCACCCGTACCGACCATTTGGCCTTCGACATTGCCCCGGAAAATTTTGACCAGGCGATCGCCATTTTGGAAGCCCACGGAGTAACCATTGCCCAGGGGCCAGTGACCAGACCAACGGGGCGGGGCATTTACTTTTACGATCCCGATGGCTTCCAGGTAGAAATTCGTTGTGATCCCTAAAGTGACGCTAACAAGGTGATGTTAACAAAGTTACCCCAGGGTTGAAGCAGGAGAAAGAAGGCATTAAACGGGGTTAAAGAGGCTAAAATTTACCATGGCCGTTGAAAACTGTCCAAAACTAGGTAATTCGCCATGCAGCGCACCCGCTTAAATACCATTGTCGAAATTCGGGGTCAACAACTATCCCAATTTTTCGGTAATCCCTGGCGACGGATTTCCCTGAGTTTACTAAGTTTTCTCTTTGGTTTTTTTGTCGGTACGGCGGTGGCCACCACTGCTGGTCAGGATGCCCAATGGGATGTGGTTTGTGCGGCTTTTATCTCTAGTTTTTTGTGAATTTGTTAATCGCTGGTTCTATAGAAGACGACCCCAGATGGGAGAAATGTGGGGGGATATCCTCAATATTTTTAAGATGGGGGTTTCCTACAGTCTCTTTCTGGAAGCCTTCAAGCTAGGTTCTTGACGTAGTTTTGCAATTCCTGACTGCGGGGGCCGTACACCCCCTCAATCTGCTCCTCACAACAGGCAATGGCAAATTCGTTGAAATCTTCCGGGGTAACGGCGAACATCTTTTCAAACGTGTCCGGCCGCACCCGACAAAAACTAGGGCGATCGGGATAAATGCGGCAAAGACGCTCTTCGTGATCGTAGTTGATACACCAGCCATCTTCCCCCACCATGCTCAGATATAGAGACAATTCCTCCGGGGTGAGATACTCTTCCAAATCCGGGCGATCGCCGGGGGTGAGATTACAACAGGCCCCGCAACCCTGCAGACAATACCAAGTACCCATGAATTTTTAAATTCCCAATTACCTAACAGCTTTAAGCATCCCCGACATTGTCTAAACTTTTGCCCTAACTAGAAGCCCAGGAACTCCGTTACATAACTTTATGTATTTTTGTAAAGGGAGATTCGGGGAGCGAAACCAACCCAGCTATCATAGACAATGGTTTTATTATCATTGTTTGCGTTGGGTCTAGCCAACAAATTTTAACAGGAGAACTTATGGAATTATTTGCCGCACTTAATTTACAACCTATTTTTCAATTAACTTTTCTTGGCCTAATTGTCATAGCCGGGCCAGTGATTGTTTTTATTTTGGCTCTCCGAGGCGGCGATTTATAAGGGGCGATCGCCCTGGATTCACTCCCTTGGGTGAGTCGGCGGCCCAGGGTTTTGGTTTAGAATCTTAGATACAGTGAGGTCAAGAAATAAGCAGAACTCGACGCGATTTCCTCCTCACACACGAAAATCTGATTACCGTCCTCCGGGGCGGTTTTTTTCTGGGGAGAACAGGGCAAAATGGAAAAAGTGTTTTACCTTGAGCTTTCGCCCCACCATGGCCGCTGAACCGAATCTTTTGTCCGCCGATCGCCAATCTTCACCAGAGAATCATCCCTCCAGCAATGCGGGACGGTTGTTGGGTTTATTGACGGCGGCCCTGTACGGATTATTTACCCTGTTGCCCGATAGCAGTAGCTTGGTGGTGGGCTGGCCCTGGGTCTTCATTTGGCAAACCCTGTTATTGCTGACGGTGCTCTGGGGTCTATGGCAAATTGGGCAAAATAAACGCTTAATTCCCCTGGGAATGGGGGCCGATTGGTTAATGTTGTTAGCGGCGATCGCCGTTTTTTGTAGCGTGGTAGGGGCGGAATTTCCCCAACAGGCCCGCTGGTATGGCTGGGTATTCATTGCTTTTGGGACGGGCTTATATGCCCTGAGAAGCTGGCTCAAAGTTCAACCTAACCCCATGGCGGCCATTAAAAAGTTGCTCACTTTCCAAGGTTATTTGGGGATTGCTTTTATTGTTATTAGTTTATTGCTTTGGTTTACCCAAACTTTAATTCCCTTTTGGCAAACGGCGGCCCTAGCGAAAGAAGCGGGCATCAATCAAACCTTTACCTTTTCTATTTTAGAGTTACAAAACTGGGCCCCCATTGGCCACCAAAATTATGTGGCGGGTTACTTAGTTTTAATTTTACCTTTACTAAGTTTATTAACTTGGCTTGATGAAGGTAAAAAACGATGGTTTTGGGCCCTAGGTTTATTGCTTGGTTTAATTGATTTTTACACCACCAGTTCCCGAGGGGGATTACTGGGGCTGGGAACCCTACTATTGCTAGGTATTGTTGGCATTGGTCTACTCCGTAAATTGCCCTGGCAATGGTGGCTAGGACTGGGGGGTCTGGCGATCGCCGTGGTGGGCATTTTTATTGGCACCAATGACCGCTTGCTGGGCAGTTTTACCGGTATTATCCAGGGGCAGGGATCGGGACAATTTGCCTATCGTTTATTAAATTTAGACATTGCTTGGCGCATGGGCTCGGCCCACCCTTTAACAGGTATTGGTTTAGGAAATGTGCCTCTGCAATATCAACGCTATCGGCCGGTATGGGCGGGGCGGGAATCGGAATTAATTTATCAACTCCACTCTACCCCAGGGCAATTATTTGCGGAGTTGGGAGGCTGGGGTTTATTAATTCCCCTGCTGTTAACCGTTGGTTTAATTTGGCAATCCCTACGTAGTTTTACTAGGGTTAATCAGGTTGTCAGTAACCAAAATAACCAGATAAAAATTTACGTTTGGAGTCTCACCAGTGCCCTGTTAGCCTATGGGGTAGTGAGTTTAACCGATTATCAATTGGATAATGTTTGCATCAGTGGCATTATCGTCATCTATCTAGCCTGTTTATTGCAACTTTGGCCGGGGGCAACGGAGTTAGAAAAACCGAGCCGTTTTGCCAGGCCAACTTTTTTTGGTGGACTGGTTTTCTTAGTAATTATTACCATTTGGTTATTCCCCATTTTGCGGGCTTGGCAATTGTCGGAAATTGCTTTTCGGGCCCTGGCGGCGGAAAAAGTCCCAGCTTTTACTGACTATTTAACCCAAGCGGAAAATCTGGCCCCCTGGGAAGCCTACTACCCCACCCAACTAGGCTGGAATTTAGGCAATTTGGCATTAACTGTCCAAGACCCAACCCAGCGGCAAGAATTAATTACCCCGGCGATCGCCGCTTTTCAGCGCAGTGTGAAAGTTTCCCCTTACCAGGAATTTACCCGCAATAATTTGGGATGGCTCGAATTGGGGATGGAGCCGGAAAAAGCTACCCAATCTTTCCTAGTCGCCAGCCAGTTAGTCCCCGCCAAACGAGGGGGATTTTACGCTTTGGGCCTAAGTTTACTAATTCAACAAAAAGTAGATTTAGCCATCCAAGCCTTTAGTTTGGAATGTTTGCGGGATCCTCTCTTTATCACCAATCCCCTCTGGCGGGATCCGGCCTTTGCCCGCCTGTATCCCCCCGTGATGGAGCAGATGCAGACAGTCTTAACCCAGTTGGCCCAAGATAATCCCAACGATGCAGACCTTCAGCAATTACTGGGACAAATCCAGGGCGGTGTTTATTGGTGGTTGGGACAGTTTCCCCAGGCGGAGGAAAAGTTAAACAAATTCGGCGATCGCCAGAGTCAAGCCCTCCTTAGCCTGAGCAAAAATCCTTCCCAAGCAGGGAATTATACCCAGGATTTAGGCAGTGCCGGGGCTAAAGTGGTGCAAGCTTGGCAGGAACCGACCCAGGCGGAGGAATTAATTAGTCAGGCTTGGCTACAGACGATCCAAACCCCCATGCCGGAAGTGTTACTACAGCAAACAGTAGTTTCCTTGCGGGACGCTCCGGATTTTTACACTTGGTTGCGAGACTATGCCCCCGTACTCCAATACCGTCGGCAACGGTTAGGGTTTGGCGTTAATCAACGGCACATTGATGGGCCCAATCCCACGGATTTTTACCAGGTTTTGGAAAATATGCCCATGGTTACTTGGTTTCCCCAGATATTGCCTTCCCCCATCCTGGCCCCAGCTTTGGACAATAATCTCCAACCCCTGCGGGAAAAACTCTGGCGGGCAATCTCCTAGGGAACAGCTACGGAGTCCAGGGAAGAGAAGAATGAAAATTATTTTTTCTGGACAACCCTGACGGGGGTGCCACTTTGTACCATATTAAACAGGGCCACTACGTCCTGATTCCGCATCCGCACACAACCATGGGAAGCGGCGGTACCAAGAAAATGCTCATGTTTTGTGGGGGTGCCGTGGAAACCAATGGTATTTTTACCATCGCTCCAAAAGCCAATCCAACGGATACCAATGGGGCCATTCAAACTGGCAGGAACTTTTTTACCATTCCAAGGGTTTTCCCAAACGGGATTTTCCACCATTTGGATAACCTGGAAATTGCCCTGGGGGGTTTCCCAACCTTTTTTGCCCACCGCTACGGGGTAACTGGCTAAAACTTTGTCGTTTTGATAGGCGTAAACTTTTCTTTCCCCCAACACCAAAACTAGATGGGTTGCCAGGGCATTGCTGTCCACATTGGTTGCACTGGGTACGGAAGGCACCGCAGGGGGAATATAGGTGGATTCTGGGATGGGAGCTAGGGGAGGGATGGCACTGCCACCGGAGAGATTACTTTGGGCTTGGGTGGCGGTGGGCACAACCAGGCTGGCTGCAGTTAAACTAACCCCCCCCAACCAGAGGGCTAGACGGGATAGGGAAGAGAATTTTTTCTGCATAGTTTTTGGCGAATAATACGGAATAGGGTGATTTCAAAAATATGAAATTTGAAGTTTAATGCAAACAATGAAGAACTATCCTAATAGACAATTATAGGAATTAACCAGGTTCCCCCGGACGAAAAAAAGCCGGAGCGGCGATCGCCACTAGGCCAATAACTTTAGCCCCTTTTTGTTCCATGGCCCGTTGGGCTTCCAATGCGGTACTGCCGGTGGTGACAATGTCGTCCACAATCAGCCAGGGCTGGCGGGTATTAAATTCCGGCCCCACCGTTAAAGCAGATTGCAATTCCCGTTGGCGATCGCCGGGACTGAGATCAAATAAGGCTTTGGTGTCCTTACTACGTTGTAGGGCTTGGGGTCGGAGGGGATAGCCAGTGAGGCGACAAAAACCCCAGGCAATCCTTTCCGCTTGGTTAAAACCCCGTTGGGCCTGTTTGCGGGGATGGAGGGGAATGGGTACTACGTTGGGGCGGAATGGCAATTTTACCCGAGGTTGCTTTAACCATTGCTCTCCTAGTTCTTGCCCCAACCACAGGCCGATATCCGGTTGCCGTTCAAATTTCATCACTTGCAGGGCCCGGCGCAATTGTCCCTCGTATTCTCCCCAGACAAAGTGGGGTAATTTACCTTGCCATTGCTTAACATTCTCCGAAAAACGTTGATTAAGGATTTGGGCAGTGCAATCCCGACAAAACTGATCCTTGGCTGGCCTTTGACAGAGGGGACAGGGGGATTGGAACAGTAGGGAGCGGATTAATGGCCACATGGAAGCATATATCGAGGTATTTCTGAAGCTTATAGGAGGGTCAATAATTTGTTTGGTGATTGAATTGGCAAACCCTATCCCTGGTTCTTCTATGACGGTTTTTACGTTACAGGGGGACAAGGTATTCAAAAGCTTACTGCATAGAGTTAAGCGAGCCTGTAAGCCTCGTTCATAAAGCAGGATTTGTGGGGCTTGGAGCCGGCGCTCAAGCAATGATTATTTTCTCCTCAAGAAAATTCTGCAACTGGCGATCGTGGTCATGGCTTAATTCTCCCAGCGGTAAATTTTCTAGGGAAAAACCTTGTACTTCCCTAATTTCCTGGCGATCGCCAACCCATAAATCCCCTTGCGCTTGCACTACTAGGGAAATGGTAATGGCATGGATGCGGGGATCCCGGTCGGGACTGGAATAAACCCCCACCGGGCGATCAATTTTGATTAACTGTAAACCCGTTTCTTCTTGCAATTCCCGGGCCGCAGTCATCTCCACCGTTTCCCCCCAGTCAATCAACCCTCCAGGTAAACTCCATTGCCCCGTATCCCACCGTTTGACCAAGACAATCCGGCCATCGGGTAACAGGGGGATTAAAGTAACCGCCGCTAGGGGACGACGGAGCAGTAGCTTAATAAGAACCTGGGCATATCTCCACACCGCACCTAACCCCGGCCTAGTTCTGCCTTGGCATTGGCGATCGCCATGGTTACCTGTTCAAAACCCGTGCCCCCATAGCTGTTGCGGGCAGCCACCACCTGTTGGGGAGTGATGGCTTGGTAAATGTCATCTTCAAAGGCTGGATGGAGGGCTTGCCATTCACCTAGGGTTAAATCCTTGAGCAGTTTCCCCGCCGCTAAACTGGTTTTTACCACTTTGCCCACTAGGTTATAAGCCTCCCGGAAGGGAACCCCCTTGGCCGCTAGGTAATCCGCCACATCGGTGGCATTGGAAAAGTCCTCTGCTACGGCTTCGGCCAAACGTTCTTTACGGAACACAATGCCTTCATCGAGCAGAATAGTCATGGCTTCCAGGCTCACCTGTACCGTTTTCACCCCGTCGAACAGAGCCTCTTTGTCCTCTTGTAAATCTTTGTTATAGGCCAGGGGCAAGACCCTTCATTAACACCAACATGGCCTGGAGATGGCCAATGACCCGTCCCGCTTTTCCCCGAATTAATTCCGGTACATCGGGATTTTTCTTTTGGGGCATAATGCTCGACCCCGTAGCACAGCTATCGGTAAGGCTAATAAAACTAAATTCTTGGGAAGCCCAGAGGATCATTTCTTCGCTCAGCCGACTGAGATGCACCATGATCAAACTGGCCGCATTCAGAAATTCAATGGCAAAATCCCGATCACTAACCCCGTCTAAACTATTGGCATAAACCCCTTCAAAACCCAACAATTCTGCACTGTAATGGCGATCGATGGGAAACGTAGTCCCGGCTAAGGCACCGGAGCCGAGGGGGGAAACATTAGTTCTCGCTCGAATTTCCCCTAACCGTTGCCAATCCCGTTGGGCCATCTGGAAATAAGCCAGCAGATGGTGGGCTAAACTAACCGGCTGGGCCCGTTGCAGATGGGTGTAACCAGGAATCAAGGTTTCCACATTGGCTTCCGCCAGCGTTACCAACACTTCTTGAAAATCCCGCAGTCTTTGGCGAATGTCATCAATTTGGGCCCGGAGATAAAGTCGGACGTCGGTACCCACCTGGTCATTGCGGGAACGGGCGGTGTGGAGTTTTTTGCCCACATCCCCCACCAATTCTGTTAACCGTCGCTCTACGGCAAAATGAACATCTTCCTGATCTACCCCCGGATTAAAGTTGCCCGCCCGGTATTCCGCCCGAATTTGTTCCAAACCACTGACTAATTTTTCTGCCTCCGCCTCGCTAATAATGCCCGTTTTGGCCAACATTTTTCCATGGGCGATGGAGCCATCCAGGTCATATTCAATCAGTTCAATGTCAAAACCAATGCTGGCGTTGAAAAGGGTAATGGCGGGGTGCAAAGTCCCTTCAAAACGATCACTCCAGGTTTTTTTTGTCATTGGGATAAGGAAATTTTTTGATAGGAAGATTGGCAAATGACTATTGGAACAGTTTTAAATCGGGAATAAAATTAACCTCCGATGAAGCTCCGAAAACCCCAACCAAAGACAAGACCAATAATTAAAGCCCACACCTGTCCTGTCTTGATGAAGTTATTCCAGGCATTTTGGAAGTCCCCTAGTATGTCAACGGATTTAATTGAACCAAGGTTCTGAGCAAAGACTAGGGTGTTGTCAAGCCAGGGAAAATCAATTAACTGAGACATTTGCCAATGGATAGAGCTGTTCGCCAGCCAGTCAGATGGTGCAACGACCAAAAGTAATTCATGACACTGCCACATAAACTTAACCCCGAAACAGTAAGGCTCACTCCGTCGATTTTACCCGCAGAACGACCAATGTCATATCATCCCGGGCGGGAATTTTGTCCGTTTGATGGCCATTCTCTGACCCGACAAATGTTTCCACAGCGGTGAAAATTTCTGTGAGAATACCCTGGGCAGTTTGGAACTTTTCACAGGCCTGCCGAAAAGCTAGCTGGAGATTTTTATCGTCGAAGCGATCGCCTTTGGCATTACCGGCATCGGTTAAGCCATCGGTGTAGTAAAGCACCACGTCCCCAGGGGCAAGCTGAATTTGGGCATCGTAGTAAACTGAATCGGTGTCTAGGCCAATTAGAGCGCCATCGGTATCTAGGGGAATAAGGGATTGGGGTTCTTCCCCCCTAGCCCGCCAGAGTAGGGGGGGATTATGGGCCGCATTACTATAGGAAAGAATGCGGGTTTCGGGGTCATATTCCGAGTAAAAAAGGGTTACAAAGCGGTGGGAATTTTCCAGATCGGCGTACATGACCCGATTTAGGTGGCCAAGAATTTGGGCTGGACTGTGGCGGTTTAATACTTCTGCCCTCAGCATTCCCCTGGTCATGGTCATAATTAAGCCAGCCGGTACTCCCTTACCCATCACATCGCCGATAACAATACTCCAGGGCACCTCAATTTGGGTAATAGTGCGGCATAACCAATCGCTCTGGCGCAGTTGATCGTAGTTGGTGGGAATGAAATCATAGTAGTCTCCCCCCACCCGACTGGCGGTTTTGCATTGGGCGGCAATGTCTAAACCATTGATTTGCGGACAACATCGGGGCAGTAATTGATTCTGAATTTCCGATGCAATTTCCAGTTCCCGATCCTGACTTTCCCTAGATCTAAGTTTTTGGTTCAAATCATTGTTGGCGATCGCCACGGCGGTTTGGTCAGAAATTAGCTGTAGTAGTTTGCGGCGGGTGGGAGTCCATCGGTAGTTGCGATCTTGGCTGAAAACATACAGGCGGCCTATTTCCTGCTGATGGCTCAAAATAGGGGTGTTGTAGGAGGCGATCGCCGCCAATTCTTCACGCAACTTGCGATCAAAATTCCCCAGGGCTAAGGACAAATTTTCGGGGTCAGAAATATTCTGCTGGCGGGCCTGCTGTAGAGCTTGTTTAATGGTTTGTTTAAAACTATTTTTTTGGGCGTGGATTTGCTCAAACACAGATATTTCCCCGTCCCTAATTAGGACTAAAACACTACCGTCGGCATCGGTTACCCTAGTGGCCATCAAAGGCGTCAATTCCAAAAATTGATTTAGATTATGCAAACTCCGCAAAGCGTAGCCCATGGCCCCCAAAAGATCCTGCACCTTGTTTTGTTCCCGGTACAATTTGGCCACCAATTCCTTGAGGATGACCACTGGAGAAGTGGGGGCATCGACAAAATCCCCAGGGGAAGTCATGGCATCGGCGGGAATAGAAGGCAAACTAGGCATGGAAGGCATCCCCAAAATTTTCGATGGGGGTGAGAAGGTATTAAATAAGGCTTAAGATCGTGTTCAAATCGCATTCACACAGCGTTCCAACAGACTTTCCACGTTGGCTACGGGATAGATGGTAGTGAGGAGTTGTTGCGCCACATCGGCTACCTGTAAGTCATCGAGAAAACAAGTATCGTCATGTTTCAACATCAAAGCCGGCAACAAAATTCCTTCCCCCAAATCTCTGCCTGTCAATTTAACGACTAAATCCTGTCCCGTCAATAGCCCCGTTACAGTAATTTCCTGGCCCCAATAGTCGCTATTTAGGGCGGCCAAATTTACTGTTAAGTTTTCAACCTGGTTTAATTGTTCGACTAATGGTTCAAAGGCTTGTTCCACTGCATTACCCACTACCCAAGTAAACTGTCGCTTTTCGGCGATCGCCGGGGGGAGATAATCCTGGGCTTTTTGTTGAAACTCTTTAATAAATTGGCGGATGGAACCAACCCCGTTACCAATTTGGGGATAATCTTCATAATGGGATTCCGGGGGCAATGGCGATCGGGCAATGAGAAACCACTCATCGGCTAACCACGCAAACTGACCGCCCAATTTTTCTGAAAATTCCCTTTGCAGAGTTTGGACTTGGGCAATTACTTCCTCCGCTTTAGTTTGGCTGACAGGCATTAACTCATCCCCTGGGGGCCGAAACCTGGTTAACCCCACCGGCACCACCGCCACCGACATGACTGCGGGAACTTCCCCCTGGTGAAATTGAGCCAAATCTCTGAGGGTGCGATCCAGATGTTCCCCATCATTAATGCCGGGACAAACCACCACCTGGCAGTGAATTTGTAACCTTCTTTCCTGGAACCAAGCCAATTGGTCAAGGATTTGCCCCGCCCGCTGGTTTTTTAGCAACCGTTCCCGCACTGGGGCTTCTGTGGCATGGACAGAAACATAGAGGGGGGAAAGCCTTAGCTGTTCAATGCGTTGCCATTCCTTTGCACTTAAATTAGTCAGGGTCAGATAACTGCCGTAGAGAAAGCTGAGGCGATAATCGTCATCCTTGTAGTATAAACTTTCCCGTTTTCCCGGTGGTTGTTGGTCAATGAAACAAAAGGGGCAACGGTTATTGCATTGGATCAAACCATCAAATAATGCGGTCTCAAAGCCCAACCCTAAATCCTGGTCAAATTCCTTTTCCACCGCCAACTCATGGAAATCCCCCTGGCGATCGATTACGTCTAATTCTAGATAATCATCGGCGCAAAGAAACTGATAATCGATTAAATCCCTGGGGGCTTCGCCGTTAATACGGACAATGGCATCCCCCGGTTCAAATCCCATTTCTTCCGCCAGGGAACCCGGTAGCACAGTACTGATTTTTGCGGGACGAAGGGAAGCTTCACTCATGGATTTATGGGGCCATCGCAGTGGAACCCAAGGTTGGTTTTTAGGACTGTGTATAGGTAATATGTGTCAGAAACTTGTCAGGAAAGATTAAATCAATAGTCTATTATAAATAATGATAACTCCTCACATTTACTAAGCCTATGCACAATTTGATTAAAGCGGTGGTAGACAGCAATGAAAATTACATACTGCGGGAGTTTCTCCACCAACTGCGACAGCAGGAAAAAACCTACTGGTTGAGAAACGATATCCTAGTCTTTTTTGAACAATTTTGTCAAGAGCAACAAGCATTAGGGAAATTCACTGAAGTTGATAAGACCGATTCCAATATTACTAAGCTCCTTTATTTTATCCAAGAAATAATTCTCGAAGCAGAAAATTATTATGTGGTAGTTCGCCCCAAAATCGCCCAGGAAGAATTTTATTTACTCACTAATACCTTGGAAGTGGAAACTATTTCTGTCCAGGAAATTCTTGCTATCCGTGACCGCTATGTGAACCGCCACCACCCAGCGGACGGCAACATTTTTGAAATTGATTTTCATCCCTTTTACGATTATACCCCCCTGATTCGGGACAATAAAAGTATTGGGAATGGGGTGCAATATTTAAACCGCTTTTTATCCAGTAAACTTTTCCAAGATCCTACGCAATGGCTAGCGGAACTATATAAATTTTTAAGTTTGCATAATTATAACGGTAGCCAACTGCTAATCAATGAAAGGATCCAAAACCAGTTCCAGTTATCCACCCAGATTAAAGAGGCGATCGCCTTTGTCCAGAAAAAACCGAAGACGGAACCCTATCCAGAATTTCGTTTTGCTTTACAATCACTGGGTTTTGAGCCGGGTTGGGGTAATACAGCGGGGCGAGTAAGGGAAAGCTTGGAATTATTGGATGACTTACTGGATTCCCCGGACCATCAGACCCTAGAAGCCCTATTGTCCCGCATTCCCATGATTTTTCGATTGGTGCTGGTGTCCTGCCATGGTTGGTTTGGCCAGGAAGGGGTATTGGGGCGCCCCGACACCGGCGGCCAGGTGGTTTATGTGTTGGATCAAGCCAAAAGTCTAGAAGAACAATTGATAGAAGATATTACCTTGGCGGGGCTAGATGTGTTAAAAATCAGCCCGAAAGTTATTATTCTCACCCGTTTAATCCCCAACAGTGATGGCACCCGCTGTAATGAGAGGCTAGAAAAAGTTTACGGCACGGAAAATGTTTCCATTCTCAGGGTTCCTTTCCGGGAGTTCAATCCGAAAGTAACTCAAAATTGGATTTCTCGCTTTGAAATTTGGCCCTATCTGGAAACCTTTGCCATTGATGCGGAAAAAGAACTCTGGTCGGTTTTAAATGGCCGTCCAGATCTGATTGTGGGGAATTACACCGATGGTAATTTAATTGCTTTTCTTTTAGCCCGTAAATTAAAAGTTACCCAATGTAATGTGGCCCATGCGTTAGAAAAATCCAAGTATCTTTTCAGTAATCTCTACTGGCAAGATTTGGAAAGTCAATATCATTTTTCTTTGCAATTTACCGCTGATTTAATTGCCATGAATGCGGCTAATTTTATTGTCAGCAGTACCTATCAGGAAATTACGGGAATGCCAGATAGTGTGGGGCAGTATGAATCCTATAAACATTTCACCATGCCGGATCTGTACCATGTGGTGGATGGCATTGAACTGTTCAGCCCCAAGTTTAATGTGGTGCCCCCAGGGGTAAATGAGTCCTATTTTTTCCCCTACAGTAAAGCAGAAAATCGGAGCGACGGCGATCGCCAGCGGTTGGGGGAATTATTATTTACCCTTGATGATCCCGCCCAGGCCTACGGGAAATTGGATGATCCCCACAAACGTCCCCTATTTTCCATGGCCCGCCTTGATCGGATTAAAAATCTCACGGGCTTAGTGGAAATTTTTGGGCAAAGCCCCCAACTCCAGGAAAAATGCAACCTGATTTTAGTGGCGGGGAAGTTGCGAGGGGAAGAATCCGAAGACCCAGAAGAACGGAGTGAAATTGAAAAAATGTACGGTTTAATCGACCACTATCAACTCCAGGGCAAAATCCGTTGGTTGGGGGTGCGGCTTTCCAAGGAAGATACGGGGGAAGTTTATCGGGTCATTGGCGATCGCCGGGGCATTTTCGTACAACCGGCCCTGTTTGAAGCCTTTGGGTTAACGATCCTAGAAGCAATGATTTCCGGTGTGCCCACCTTTGCCACCCGTTTTGGCGGCCCCCTGGAAATTATCCAGGATGGGGAAAATGGTTTTTTAATTAATCCCACCCAAATTAAGGAAACCGGCGATGGCTTACTGGCATTTATTGAGCAATGCGACGGAGATCCGGAAATTTGGTTAAAGCTTTCCCAGGCATCCATGGCCAGGGTTTACAGCACCTATACCTGGAAAATTCACACCACCAAATTGCTTTCTCTTTCCAGAATTTACGGCTTTTGGAATTTTATTTCCCGGGAAGAACGGGAAGACATCCTCCGTTATATCGAAGCCCTATTTTATTTACTCTATAAACCCTGGGCCAAGCAATTATTAACAGAGCATCAAAACTGCTAACCCTGAGTACTAAAAGTGTTGGAGCGGCCTCCCTTTGATACAATAAGGGGTTGTTACGGATTGCCACCGTCGAATTCGCCCCCAGCGGTGTATTACCCCTCTACTGGTTTGTATTCCCATCGCCATGGCCAACCCCCAGGATCGGGAGTGGTGATGGGCGGAAACCGCACAGAAAACTCGCTGTCTGTCCGTTGTTGATATTTTTCTACGGGCGGACTGATCGTACAAAGTCAAGGGCCAATGGCAGACCTGGCATTCGTGACGCTTCCCCTCACTTCGTTAAGCCTACTTCAGGATTCAGTTTCATGGATTATTCGATCGCCACACTTTTGTCCTATTTCGTTGATGACAAATTAGTAGCGGGTAAATTTCTCGAAAAAAAACTGGGCTGTGAGAGTCCTGAAGGCAGTGAGGGTCTGCAAATTGTCCTCGATGCCCTGGAAAAAATGGGGGTGTTGGTGAAGGAGCGAGGCAAGTATAAACGCTCTCCCCAGGAAGATGTGGTGGAAGCCCGCCTACGCTGTTCCAGTAAAGGTTTTTGTTTTGCAATCCAGGACGATGAAGATGCCACCGATATTTATATCCGGGAAGGAAATTTAAGCAATGCCTGGAACGGCGATCGGGTTTTAGTGAAGGTAGTTAAGGACGGTACCCGCCGTAAATCCCCAGAAGGAGCTGTGTATTTAATCCTAGACCGGGCTAATCCTTCCCTCCTAGCCCAGGTGAAAAAGAATGACGACAGTTACCGGGCGGTTCCCCTCGATGACCGGCTCTTGTTTGAATTGGAACTCAAAAATGAGGAGCAGGATTTAAACCAAGCGGTGGATCACCTTGTCCATGTATCCGTTTTGCGCTATCCCATCGCCCAGTATCCCCCCCTGGGCACCGTCACCAAGGTGTTGGGCAGTGATGCTGAAACCGCCGCCGACACCGACATCGTTTCCTGTAAGCATGACCTTCCCCTGGGCTGGTCAACGGAAGCCATTGAAGCTCTGCAAAAACTCCCCAAGGCGATCGAACCGGAGGAGCTAAAAAGAAGGCAGGATTACCGCAAGTTAGACTTGATAACTTTTAGCGATGGAACCAAGGGGCAAAACATCCCTTGGCAGGAAGTGGCCCTGAGTTTGGAAACCAAAGAGAATGAATGGCAGGTGGGTATCCATGTGACGGACATTGCCCATTACATCGCCGAAGAGAGCCCCTTGGATCAGTTCGCCCGTAAGCGGGGTACCACGGTTTACCTAGATGAATTGGTCTGTCCCATTTTTCCAGAAGGTTTGATGGGGCGCTGTTCCCTTGTTCCCGACGAAGATCGCCTGGCTCTTTCTTTCTTTCTCACGGTGGATGACCGGGGGGAAGTGACCGGGTTTGAATACCATACCAGTGTGGTGAAAGTTGCTCGCCAATTGGCGTTTACCGATGTGCAGGCTTTCCTTGCGGATCCAGAGTCTATTTCTGAGGAGTTAAAGCCCCACAAGGATCTGCTCCAACAGTTATTTTTCCAGCTTTGTCCCCTGATCAAATCCCAGCGACTGCAACGGGGAAGCTTTAACCTACAAACAGAACAAATACCTCCCCGCTTGGACGAAGGACGACTGGGGGTAATTATGACCCAAGACATTTTACCCATCCGGGCCCTGTTGGCGGAATTAATGGTGGTGCTGCAACGGGAAGTGGCCATCCAGCTCCAGGCGTTGGGGGTACCGGGGTTGTACTGCGGCCAAACTGCTCCGGAAGGGGAAGACCTCACCGACGTTGTGCGTTTAGCGGAAAATCTGCAACTGGGGGTCAAAATTGACCTGGAAGGGGAAATTACGCCCCAGAATTATCACCATCTTAGCCAAGCTTTTCAATCTCTCCCCTCCAAAGCGGTGTTGAATTACTTGTTGGCTAATACTTTAAAAACGGAGAAATATTTTAGCCATCCCGCTCCCCACTTTGCCCTGGCCTACGAATCTGGCTATACCCATTGCATTTCCCCAGCCCAACGCTACGCAGATTTGGTGGTGCAACGGTTACTTAAGCTCGTGTTGACGGAAGGCCGCGATCGCCGTACTAAGCAGATGAAAACCGGGGTGGAGTTAAATTCCCATACCTGCCGCAATGAAATTAGCTGGAATGTATTGCCCCCCAACCTCCAAGAGGCGATCGAAGGGGATATTCACCATTTGGTGCTGGGGCTCAACGACCGGGAACAAACGGCGGAGGATGCGGAAAAAGATCTACAGGGGCTAAAAAAAGCGGAAAAAATGAAAGCCCGCACCGGGGAAATTTTCCGGGGTTTGATCACCGGGGTGCAATCCTATGGCTTGTTTGTACAAATTTTTGACCTCTTGGCGGAGGGCTTAGTCCATGTCAGTTCCCTCAAGGACGACTGGTATGAGTTCCGCAGTCGTCAATGCGCCTTGGTGGGACGCAAAAGCCGTACAGCTTACCGTTTGGGAAGCGAGATCGATGTGCAGGTAAGGAGTGTAGATTACTACCGCCAACAAATTGATTTGGCCACGGTCAATAATGGCGACGGCAAAAACGACCCTTCAAACAGTGCTTCAGTGGATGACGGGGATGATCAAGATGAAAATGAAGACATTGATTGGGATGCCATGGACGACGGCGACGATGATGAAGGAGGCACGGTGATTTTTTAGGCCATTAGGGGTTTCCACCAAGCTTCATTGGCCAAGTACCACTGGACTGTCCGCCTTAGTCCCTGCTCCACTGTAACCTGGGGTTCCCAACCCAATTCCCGCTTGATTTTACTGGCATCAATGGCATAGCGGCGATCGTGGCCAGGGCGGTCTTGGACATAGGTGATTAGTTGTTGGGTTGGTTTCACCGGTAAATTAGGGGCCAATTCATTCATCAAATCACATAAAAGTTGCACCAATTCGATATTTTTAACTTCATTATTGCCGCCAATATTGTAGGTTTCTCCGGGCAAGGCTTTAGTTAAAACAAGATCCAGAGCCTGACAATGATCTTCCACGTAAAGCCAATCCCGCACGTTTTGTCCATCACCATATACCGGTAAAGGTTTACCCAATAAAATGTTAATGCACATCAACGGAATTAATTTTTCTGGGAAGTGGTAGGGGCCATAGTTATTGGAACAGTTGGTAATTAACGTCGGGAGGCCGTAGGTGTGGAAATAGGCCCGGCCAAGTGATCACTGCCGGCTTTAGATGCGGAATAAGGACTGTTGGGGGCGTAGGGAGTGGTTTCTGTAAAACCGGAATCCTCCGGGGCCAAACTGCCGTAAACTTCATCGGTGGAAACGTGCAAAAAGCGAAATCGTTCAGGTTTACCCTGATCTTGCCAGTATTCCCGGAAGGCCTCTAACAAAGTAAACGTGCCCACCATGTTGGTTTGTACGAAGGCCGCCGGGCCGAGAATGGAACGATCCACATGGGATTCCGCCGCAAAATGGGCAATGGTTTCAATTCCTTCTTCCCTTAACAATTTATCCACTAAACGGCGATCGCCAATGTCCCCTTGAACAAAGCGGAAATTAGGCAATGTTTCCAATGGGGCCAGGGTAGCTCGATTGCCGGCATAGGTGAGGGCATCTAACACCACAATGCGACGATCTCCATCGGTACTAATACAGTGGTAAACAAAGTTAGAGCCAATAAAGCCGGCCCCCCCGGTAATCAAAATGGGAGTTTTCGCCATAAAAAGACACAATTAAAGGACTGCAAAAAGTATCGCTCAAATATCAACTAATCCATTTCTCCCAGCATTGGGGGGCTAGGGAGAAACAAACGTAGTTTTAAACAACTTATTAAACTTATTAAATCGGAACACTGTCCAACAATCTTTGGACGATCGCCTTGGCATCTTTGCCACTGGCCGGAATTAAACGGTGAGCCAACACATGGGGGGCCACAAATTTTACGTCATCATCAATGGCATAATCCCGTTCTTCCAGAAAGGCATAGGCTTGGATCGCCCGTTGCAGAGCCGCTGTCCCCCGGGGACTTACCCCCAACGTCACATCCTCGTCCTGGCGAGAAGCCCGTACCAATCTCAATAGATACTGCCGCAAATCCTCCGTTAATTTAACTTTCTGTACTTCTTTTTGCAACGCCTCCACCTCTTCCAGGGAAATACAGGACTGCAAATCCCCCACGGCGATCGCCTCCGGATTTTGTTGCCGTTGCAGCATTTTCAACTCCTCTTCCTCGGAGGGATAACCCAAACTCAGGGACAGGGCAAAACGGTCTAACTGGGCTTCCGGCAGAGGAAAAGTACCTTGGTATTCAATGGGGTTCTGGGTAGCAATGACAAAAAAAGGATGGGGCACAAACCGAGTTTCACCATCCACCGTCACTTGCTTTTCCTCCATAACCTCCAACAATGCCGCCTGGGTTCTGGGGGTAGCCCGGTTAATTTCATCGGCCAGGAGAATATTAGAAAATGCTGGGCCAGCTAAAAATTCAAACTGCCTACTGCTGGGATTCCAGATATTAGTGCCGGTAATATCGGTGGGCAGTAAATCTGGAGTGCATTGTACCCGTTGAAATTTACCGTTAATGGAACGGGCCAGGGACTTGGCCAACAGGGTTTTGCCCACACCGGGTACATCTTCGAGCAGGGCATGGCCGCCACTTAATAGGGCCACTAGCACCAAGCGAATAGCCTCATCTTTACCCACAATGGTTTGGGCAAGGTTTTGGGTGAGGATAGAAATCTGTTCACGCATAGGGGAAACATACCGCCGGAGGCTAGGAAATCTGGGGTTAGAGTAACGGTTTTCACTGTACCGTATCAGCTCGGTGTTCAGGGTAAGGGGCCATTGAAAACATCCTCCTGGTAAAGGAATCGTTCACTACTAAATCATTGCAATCCAGTATCCGCTAAGCCTTTATTTTGGCTAAAATCGTAGGAATCTCCCTTGGCAAAAGCCTACGGTTATGGTTCAAACTCCCCTGCTTCCCCTCGACTTTCCCGATTTATATCCCGAATCCGACGGTAAACCTATGGCCGACAATACCCTCCAGTACCGCTGGATTGTCCGTTTGGTGGCTAACCTGAAACATTTATTTCGGGGGAAAACGGTATTTGTAGCGGGAGATTTGCTGTGGTATCCCCAACAGGTAACGGCTCCCCCTGCTCCCTGCCAAGCCCCCGATGCCATGGTAGTTCTGGGACGACCTAACGGGGAAAGACGGAGCTATAAGCAATGGGAAGAAGAAAACATTGCCCCCCAGGTGGTGTTTGAAATTCTCTCCGATAGCAACAGCGCCCGTGAGATGCTCCATAAACAAATGTTTTATCAACAGCATGGTGTATTAGAAATGTTCTTCTATGATCCAGAGTCCTACGACTTTTGGGGTCAGGTGCGTTCCCAGCCAGACCAAGAATTTCAAGCCATCACTCCCCTTAATTTTCCTTGGACTTCCCCCACTTTGGGCGTTCGTTTTGAAATGTTTGCCGATGGTCTGAGGTTGTTTTATCCCAGCGGAGAGCCGTTTAAAGATCCAGAAACTCTTTTTGAGGAAAGGAATCAAGCTCAGCAAGAAAGGGAATCGGGCTTTTGCCAAATTACGAGAATTGGGAATTGATCCTTCTACTTTGTGAAGGCGTAACGCATTAAATTCCAACTCTGAGGTGTGTTTGAAAAGTCCGAAAATAGCAATTAATCCCCCCTAGCCCACTTTAATAAGGGGGGATTCTCAAAACTCCCCAATGGGATGAAAGATCATGGACTTCCTAGAAATCAATACTGAATCTGCATTATTTTGACCAAACCCACGCCTCCCCTCGTCAGTCTTTTAAATTACAGCCGGGCCTACCGTTCCCAGATTTGGTTGGCGGTGATTTGCTCCCTGCTCAATAAAATTTTTGACCTTGCTCCCCCGGCTTTAATCGGTTTGGCGGTGGATGTGGTCATTCAACAACAGGATTCCTTCATGGCCCGCTGGGGCATCGTTTCCGTGGAAGGACAACTGCTCGCTTTAACGGTAATTTCAGCCGTAATTTGGGCATTGGAATCCATTTTTGAATACGCCTACGAAAGGCTCTGGCGCAATTTAGCCCAGGATATTCAACACGATCTGCGCCTCGATGCCTACGCCCATTTGCAACAGTTAGACTTGGCCTATTTTGAAGAACGGAGTACGGGACGGCTGATGGCCATCCTCAACGATGACATTAACCAGTTAGAACGGTTTTTGGATGTGGGGGCCAATGAAATTTTGCAGGTGCTGACCACGGTGGTGGTGATTGGGGGGCCTTCTTTGTGTTGACCCCGGATATTGCGTGGATGGCGGTGTTGCCGATGCCCTTTGTGCTGTTGGGGTCGGTTTATTTTCAATCTTTACTCACTTCCCGTTACGCTTTGGTGCGGGAAAAAGTCAGTAATTTGAATAGCCGCTTGTCCAATAACCTCAGCGGCATCATGACTATTAAAAGTTTTGCCACAGAGGTGGAGGAGGTGGAGCGACTCCGGCAAGATAGTGATGCCTACCGGGAAAGTAATCAACGGGCGATCGCCTTGAGTGCGGCCTTTGTCCCCCTGATCCGGGTAATTATTTTTGTCGGTTTTTCCGCCATTCTCTACTTCGGTGGTTTGGATGCGGTGCGGGGTAATTTGGCGATCGGGAGTTACAGCATGTTGGTCTTTTTAACCCAACGGTTACTCTGGCCCTTGACGGGATTGGGCAAAACTTTGGACTTGTATCAGCGGGCTATGGCTTCCACCCAACGGGTAATGAAATTGTTGGCCACCCCCATCCAAGCCCATCCGGGGGAAATTAGTTTAATGCCCTCCCAGGTGCAGGGGGAATTGATTTTTGAAAATATTCGCTTTTCCTATCCAGACCGTCAACCGGTGCTAAAAGGTATTTCCCTGAAGGTACCAGCGGGGCACACCATCGGCATTGTTGGTTCCACCGGATCGGGAAAAAGTACCCTGGTTAAACTTTTACTGCGGCTGTACGAATGGGAAAGCGGGGAAATTTTGTTGGATGGGGTGGATTTACGGAAATATTTTCTGGGGGATCTACGGCGTAGCATTGGTTTGGTCAGCCAGGATGTATTTTTATTCCACGGCACGGTGCTGGAAAATATTGCCTACGGCAGTGGCGATGCCACCCTTGAACAAATTGAAAGGGCCGCCATCCTTGCGGAAGCCCAGGAATTTATCGACCAACTGCCCCAGGGCTATGACACCATCATTGGGGAACGGGGGCAAAAACTCTCCGGTGGTCAGCGGCAACGCTTGGCGATCGCCAGGGCCATTTTAAAAAATCCGCCAATTTTAATTTTGGATGAAGCTACCTCTGCGGTGGATAACGAAACTGAGGCGGCCATTGTCCGTTCCCTGGAAAAAATCACCAGAAATCGCACCACCATCGCCATTGCCCACCGTCTTTCCACCGTTCGTTATGCGGATCAAATTTATGTCCTAGAGGAAGGTTTGGTACAGGAGATGGGAAACCATGAAAGTTTACTAGCCCAAGATGGAATTTACGCTAAACTCTGGCGGGTACAAACGGGATTACGCAGTACGGCGGAAGTTGCCTAGAAATTAATATTCCATAGCCATTTTTAGGGATTGTCCTAGTTCCAGGGTTTACTAAGTCTTTTAGTTGTTTCCCCAACGCCCAACGGCAATCCCTGCTTTTCGTTCACAGAAGGGGGGAGGTTAACCCCTCTGACACCAACACCGATCGCCCAGCTACCTTGACCGCAGTAATGCCCTGGTCACTTTTCACCACGGTTAACTGCAACTGACTGGGACGACCCAACTCAATCCCCTGCTCAATGTGCCAATGGAATGTCCCCACTTTTTCCAGGCGATCGCCAAGATATCCCCCCAATGCCGCCACCCCGGATCCCGTGCCCGGATCTTCGGCAATGCCCAAACCAGGGGCAAACATCCGTCCGTAAACCAAGAAATTTTCCTTTAGAGGCGTTTGGGGATCCCCTGGAGCTACGCAATAAACAGAATGGGCCCATTTATCCGCCAACAAATTTTGCCAGATGGATTGGTTGAACTTAATGGATGCCAAGGCCTGTTGATGCACCAAGGGCACAAATAAAAAGGGAACTCCACAGGAATAGGCCTGGGGCCTGTATTCCCCTTGCTGGAGTTGATGGACTGGCAAACTCAGCAGATCCGCTACAGCATTCAAGGATGGTACATCTCCCTGGGTTTGGGGTAACTGGGCCACCGCCAACTCCGTTTGAATTAACTCCTCCCCCTCGTAATAAAGATGAACCGGCACTAGGCCCACCGGTTCTTCCAAATGCCAGGTAACCATCGAGGTTGAGGGCTTAGGGGGATTAAGTTTTCCCAGAAGGTAGGCCGCACCAATGGTGGGATGGCCAGCAAAATCCAACTCTGTTTTAGGGGTAAAAATCCGTAAACGAAAATTGCCTTGGGCCGAGGGCAGAACGAATACCGTTTCTGAATAATTTATTTCCGCCGCAATTTTCTGCATCTGCTCCGCCGTTAAACCCTGGGCATCGGGAAAAACAGCTAAGGGATTACCGCCAAAAATTTGGTCGGTGAAAACATCAAGGGTGTGGAAGGCATAGCGCATGGGAGTGGCTTTGGATTAAAAAAAGGGCAAGACAGGGGTGTAACATTTTGTTTCTGTATAAAATGTTACAGAATACTGTGTTATAAATATAGAAGAGGGTAATTAACCAAAACTTTTTAAAGCAATCGCCAAGAGGAAATAATTATGTCTACACAACAACAAGCCCGCGCTCTCATGTTACGTCACCATCAATTTGTTAAAAACCGCCAACAGTCCATGTTGTCCCGGGCCGCTGCCGAAATCGGAGTGGAAGTGGAAAAAGATGCCTGGACCACTGTGCAGGGTAAGCCCCAGTCCAGTTTCCGCATCAGCTATGACCGCAGTAACGCATCCCTGAGCTAATTTGGGCGAAACTTTAGGACTAAGTCAGAACTAAACTGAATAGTTATACAGAAAAAAGCAATATAGTTGCCGTTTTATGGACTTTGCAAAGGGAGGGAGTGAAATAACTACCCTCTTTTTTGCGTGGTTTTTAGCCGATTAAGTGTGCCCTAAAGATTTAGTACAACGGAAACCTTGCCAAAGTTACGGCAATTTTAGCAGGGAATTAGACCCTGGGGCATAGCGCTGGCCAGGCTCTAATTATGGTACTGTCAGTGCAATAGGGCTGTCCCTGTCTTGTTCTTCGTTTGGCTGGATCTATGTCGGATATCCCGTTCACCTTGGATCAACTTCGCATTCTTAAGGCGATCGCCACGGAAGGTAGTTTCAAACGGGCAGCGGACACCTTGTATGTTTCCCAACCGGCGGTCAGTTTGCAGGTGCAAAACCTGGAAAAACAACTGAGCGTGCCGTTATTTGACCGGGGAGGACGGAAAGCCCAGTTGACGGAAGCGGGGCATTTGCTACTAAGCTACGGCGAAAAAATTATTACCCTCTGCCAGGAAACCTGTCGGGCGATCGAGGATTTACAAAATTTACAGGGGGGAACCCTAATTGTAGGGGCATCCCAAACCACCGGGACTTACCTGCTTCCCCGCATGATTGGTATGTTCCGCCAGCAATACCCCGATGTCACGGTGCAGTTACAGGTTCATTCCACCCGTAGAACCGCTTGGGGCGTGGCCAACGGCCAGGTGGATTTAGCCATTATTGGGGGGGAAGTGCCGGCGGAATTACAGGAAACCCTCACCGTTTTACCCTACGCCGAAGATGAACTAGCCCTAATTTTGCCGGTGTTCCATCCCCTGGCCCAGGTGGAAACTATCCAGAAAGAAGATTTATACAAACTTAAATTCATTAGCCTTGATTCCCAATCCACCATCCGTAAGGTTATCGATAAGGTTCTGACCCAGGGGGAAATTGATCCCAAACGCCTCAAAATAGAAATGGAACTCAATTCCATCGAAGCGATTAAAAATGCTGTCCAGTCCGGTCTGGGGGCCGCCTTTGTTTCCACCACGGCGATCGAAAAAGAATTGGAAATGAATGTCCTCCACATCGCCAAAATCAAAAATGTGGAAGTTCGTCGTATTCTCTCCGTCATTATTAATCCCAACCGTTACCGCTCCAAAGCCTCCGCCGCTTTTATTCGGGAAATATTGCCGCAGTTCTCCAGCCATCCCGATGCCCTCGACCCCGAAAAATTATTTGCCACCCCCTACAGCACCACCGGCGGTAACGATGCCAAAGCGGAACCGAAGGATACCAAAGACACCATCGAAATTGACCCTATTGCCTAAGTTGCCGTATTTCCTGGCGATCGCCGATAGGGTTCCACTTCAAATTAGCTCAAATCCACGAAACTATGGTGAAGGACTAATTCTTGCCATCGTCAGATTACTGGTAACGGCGGAGACCAATTAACAACGGACTATCTAGTATGTCGCCGCATACCTACTGATTGTTTTTGGTAGGGCAGTGTTGACCAGGAATTTGCTAAACTGGGGGGGAGTAGGTTCGCAACCGTGCGGTCTACCCCAATCTTGGACTTTTTTCCAGAAGTGGGTGTCCCCCGCTTTTTTTATGCCTAATTGTAATGACCCATCCCGTAATTCCCGACATTCTTGCATTAGCCAGGCCCATTGCTGAGGAACTGGGGCTAGAAGTGGTAGATGCGGTATTCCAAACCAATAAACGTCCACCGGTTTTGCGGGTTAGTGTGCGTAATCTCCAGCAAGATACCAGTCTCAACGATTGCGAAGCCTTTAGCCGGAGCTTCGATGTCCCATTGGAAGAAAGCATCCTCATTGCTGGCACCTATGTTTTGGAAGTTTCTAGCCCAGGCATTTCACCCCACCTCGTTTCAGAGCGAGATTTTATCGCCTTCAAAGGGTTTGAAGTTTTGGTTACTAGCCAAGAGCCTCACCAGGGTCAAAACCAATGGCAGGGCAGTTTACAGGGAAAAGATGGGAAGGCTGTTTATGTCAGCATCAAAGGGAAAACGGTGGCTATTCCTCTAACGGCGGAGGTAACGGTGCGATTACCCAATTAACCGCAATCATCTATCTAAAAATCTACTTCCCCTAGCTCTGGGCAGTTACACCAGGGCTTTATCGAAAATATTTTGGAGAACCATCCATGTCGCTTGTAAGTTTACCGGGACTCCCGGCCATGATTAGTGAAATTAGTCAGCGCAATAATCTACCCCCGGCGGCGGTGGAAGAAGCCCTACGGGAAGCATTGTTAAAGGGCTATGAAAGATTCCGCAAATCCCAAGTACTCGGGCAACAGTTTCCGGAGGAATATTTCAGTAATTTTGAGGTGGAATTAGATACGGACGATGAAGGTTTTCGGGTTCTGTCCACTAAACGCATTGTCGAAGAGGTGGAAAACACGGATCAGCAAATTTCCCTCAAGGAAGTATTGGAAGTGGCGGAAGAAGCCCAATTGGGGGATGAGGTGGTGCTGGATGTGACCCCAGAGCAAAAGGATTTTGGCCGCATGGCCGCCATCCAAACCAAACAGGTTTTACTACAAAAGCTCCGGGATCAACAGCGGAAAATTATCCAGGAAGAGTTCCAGGATTTGGAAGGTTCTGTATTAAATGCCCGGGCCCTCCGTTTTGAACGGCAATCGATTATTGTGGCGGTGCAAAGTAGTTTTGGCCAGCCGGAAGTGGAGGCGGAGTTACCCAAACGGGAGCAGTTACCCAACGATAATTATCGAGCCAATGCCACTTTTCGGGTTTACCTCAAACGGGTGCGGGAAGGTTCTCAGCGGGGCCCCAACTGGTGGTTTCCCGAGCGGCGGCGGGGCTAGTGGTGGATCTATTTAGTGTGGAAGTGCCGGAAATCGAGGAAGAGGTGGTACGAATTGTGGCCGTGGCCAGGGAAGCTAATCCCCCCTCCCGTTCGGTGGGGCCCCGGACAAAAATTGCAGTGGATACCCTGGAGCGGGATGTTGATCCCGTCGGGGCTTGTATTGGGGCCCGGGGTTCCCGTATCCATGCGGTGGTTAATGAGTTACGGGGAGAAAAAATCGATGTGATCCGTTGGTCTCCGGATCCCGCCACCTATATTGCCCAGGCCCTTAGTCCTGCTCGGGTCGATCAGGTTTATCTTATCCATGCGGAAGAACGCCATGCCCTGGTAATTGTGGCGGAGGATCAACTCAGTTTGGCCATCGGTAAGGAGGGGCAAAATGTGCGGCTAGCGGCCCGGCTAACGGGGTGGAAGATCGACATTAAGGATCCCGACACCTATGCCCGGGATAAGGAGGCGATCGAACAGTCAATTTTGGAACGGGCGGCGGCATCAGCCCAGGCCAGGGCGGAGCGGGAAGCGGCAGAACAGGAAGCCCAGGCTAAGCTAGAAGCGGAAATGGCGGCCCTAGAGGAACAGGAATCCGAAGAAGCCCGGTCGGCGATCGCCGAGGAGGAAGACTTAGGGGAAGATGAAGATCCGGTGACAGTGTCAGAGGAGGAAGAAGAGCCCCTAAACTAGATCCAGATAGGATAGTCTGAATTGCTTTTTGGCTGTTTCCAACTATTTTTAGACCATGGCCCCCGGATACCGTCGCTGTCTTAGTTGCCGCAGAGTAGGCGATCGCCGAGAATTTTGGCGAATTGTCCGAGTCTATCCATCTCGAACTGTACAATTAGATAATGGCATGGGGCGATCGGCTTATTTATGTCCGACCCATGACTGTTTACGTAAGGCCCGTCACAAAAATATGTTGGGGCGTGCCCTCCGTGCTCCCGTGCCAGAAAATCTCTTTGAGCAACTAGAAGCCCGTCTTCTCACCCCTCCCTGAGGCAAAAGCCCTCCCACTACCCCAATTAAAAATTATCGTTAGCATTAGGAGTAAGACCATTTACCATTTCGGCCAGATATCACCGGTTTTATTAAGCGCTCCCGGGGCAAAGTCCCCAGGGAAAAGTTAGCGCCTTATTTGTGCACCTAGACCTTGCACTCACTTACACCAATTTTGTCACTTATTAAATTTATGGATCATTAGTCAGGGGGACAGTGGATGAACAACGCCAAAGTAAGAATTTATGACCTATCAAAAGAATTAAATCTGGAGAATCGGGATATTTTAGACATCTGCGAACAGCTTAACGTAGCCGCTAAAAGTCATAGCAGTACCATCAGTGAATTCGATGCGGAGCGCATTAAGACCGCCGCCGAGAAGTTTACTCCCCAGCAACAGCAAGCCAAAAGACCCAGAACAGCTGTAAAACCGGAATCCAAAAACGATAAACCCGACAAACCAGACCAGAAGCAACAACAAATTCTGGCCATCCACCATAAACAGGAAAAATCGGCCAACTCTTCCCCCCAACGTCCTACCCCCCGTCCCAAGCTCCAGTCCCCTAAGGCCCCTACCCCTCCCAAGGCTCCGGTGGCCCCGGTTTCTCCCACGGCTAAAGCTCCTACGGAAAAAGTAAAAACAGAAAAAATAGAGAAGACAGAAAAACCAGTAGCCCAAACCAAGGCCCCCTCTGTTCCGCCTTTGGCACCGCCTCCAGTTCCTAATCTCCAGTCTCCCCCTAGTCATCAAACAGCCCCTGCAGCCAAAGCTCCCGCCCCAACCCCTCGGTTAGCGGGGCCCCCAGTCGGGTGAGTCCCCCCAGTAAATCTGGGGTTCCAGCTCCGGCCAAACCAAAAGTTAATCGTCCAGAAATTGTCAGTCTTAAGGATAGCCGGGGTCAATCAAAATCCCCCAATGAAAAGGTACCCCTTCCCTCCGGCACGGCAAAGGTGCAAGCCGCTCCAGAGCCCCCGAAACCAAAAATTGAACTACGCCGTCCTAAACCGCCCCAACCGGAAGATGACAATTTACCAGAACTCCTAGAGTTTCCTCCCCTCAGCCGGGGTAAGGGAGACGATAACGACGGTGATGGAGATGATAATGACCTCCTTTCCACCGAAAAACCCAAGCCCAAGTTAAAACGTCCTACCCCTCCCCGCCTCGGCAAACCCGATCAGTGGGAAGACGAAGATGAAGAAAAGGCCAATAAAGCCAAGGCCGCCAATAAGGGTAAACGTCGGCCGAAGGTGAATGACGACGACGATGACTTGGATATAGACGGGCAAAATGGCCCTCAACAGACCCTGGTGAGTTTGTCCATTGCCCGGCCTCCTAAACCTAAGTCCATGGCCAGCACTGGTGCTCCCACCGTTGCCAAGGTCAAAAAACCCACCCTTAAATCCGAAGCCGGTGCCAGCAGTGGTGGTGGTAGTTCCCGTAGCCGTGGCGATCGCCGGGAACGGAAGGAAGTTATTCAGAAACCGGAAATGATCATGTTAGACCGGAGCTTAACAGTTCGGGATCTAGCGGATCTATTAAAAGTGTCAGAAACTGACATCATCAAACGGTTATTCATGAAAGGTGTGGCGGTGCAGATCACCCAGACCCTTGATGAAGACACCGCCCGCATGGTGGCGGAATCCTTTGAAGTGTTGGTAGAAACCCCAGAGAAGGTTGCCGCCGCCGCTAAAACCACTGAAATGTTGGATGAAACGGATCTCGACAGCCTCGTGCGTCGTCCCCCCGTGGTTACCATCATGGGTCACGTGGATCACGGTAAAACTACCCTCCTCGATTCCATCCGCAAAACCAAGGTTGCCCAAGGGGAAGCTGGGGGCATTACCCAGCACATCGGAGCCTACCATGTGGAAGTGGAACACAACGACAAAACAGAACAGATTGTCTTCCTTGATACCCCTGGCCACGAAGCCTTTACCGCGATGCGGGCCCGGGGAGCCAAAGTTACGGACATTGCCATCCTGGTGGTGGCGGCCGACGACGGCGTTCAACCCCAGACCAGGGAAGCCATCAGCCATGCCCGGGCCGCCGAAGTCCCGCTCATTGTTGCCATTAACAAAGTTGACAAACCAGAATCTAACCCAGACCGGATTAAACAGGAGTTATCTGAACTAGGTTTACTATCGGAAGAATGGGGTGGTGACACCATCATGGTGCCGGTCAGTGCCCTCAAAGGGGATAACCTGGATACCCTCTTGGAAATGATTCTGCTGGTGTCAGAAGTGGAAGAATTAGTGGCTAATCCTAACCGCCAAGCGAAGGGGACAGTCATTGAAGCCCACTTGGATCGGACTCGGGGCCCCGTGGCTACCCTGCTTATACAAAACGGTACTCTCCGGGTAGGGGATGCCATCGTGGTTGGTGCGGTGTACGGTAAAATCCGGGCCATGATTGACGACCGGGGCGAAAAAGTGGAAGAAGCCAGTCCTTCCTTTGCCGTGGAAATCCTTGGTTTAGGGGATGTGCCCGCCGCTGGGGACGAATTTGAAGTCTTTACCAACGAAAAAGATGCCCGCCTCCAAGCCGAAGACCGGGCCATGAGCGATCGCCAAACCCGATTACAACAGGCTATGTCCTCCCGGAAGGTTACCCTCAGCAGTATTTCTGCCCAGGCCCAGGAAGGGGAACTCAAGGAACTCAATATCATCCTCAAAGCGGACGTTCAAGGTTCATTGGGAGCTATTTTAGGTTCTCTGGAACAGTTACCCCAGGGCGAAGTGCAAATCCGGGTTCTCCTCGCTTCCCCAGGGGAAGTAACGGAAACCGATGTGGATTTAGCCGCCGCCAGTGGTGCCATTATCATCGGCTTCAACACTACCCTCGCCAGTGGTTCCCGCCAAGCCGCCGACCAGGAAGGGGTAGATATTCGGGAATACGACATCATCTACAAATTGTTGGATGACATCCAAGGGGCCATGGAAGGTCTGTTGGATCCCGAAGAAATTGAGTCTTCATTGGGTATGGCGGAAGTTCGAGCTGTCTTCCCCGTGGGTCGAGGTAACATCGCCGGTTGCTATGTCCAGTCAGGCAAAATTATCCGTAACCGGAATCTACGGGTACGCCGGGGAGAACAAGTTATCTACGAAGGTAATATTGATTCCCTCAAACGCATCAAAGAAGATGTCCGGGAAGTTAATGCTGGCTATGAATGCGGCATTGGCTGTGGCAAATTCAATGAATGGAAGGAAGGGGACATCATCGAAGCCTACGAAATGACCATGAAACGTCGTACCTTGGCCACCTAGGATGCTTCTGCTCCAATTCAGTACATCCCACTATTGCCGCAAGGCCCGGTTAGCTCTGGGCTACAAGGGTCTGGATTACCAGGTTAAGAATTTAACCCCCGGCATCCATGCCCTTGAATTGAAGCCGAAAACGGGTTGTACCACTGTGCCGGTTCTATGCCCTCAATTGCCCGGCGAACCGGAGTATGTGAGCGATTCTAGTCAGATTTTTCGTTTTTTAGACGAAGTCTCCCCTAACCCGCCTTTATTTCCCCCTGATCCTGGGCAAAGATTAAAGGCCGAATGGATGGAAGATTGGCTAGATGAAAGCATTGGCACTGCTACCCGCTTTATCTATTACGATTACCGGGCCGGGGAAGGCAAGGCCATTGATCCCTCTTTGGCTAGTCAGGCGGTTATCCAGATTGTCCGTCGTCAATACAACATTAATGCTGCCACTGTGGCCCTAGCTAAAAAACGATTAGCTCTAGCCTTCCAAGTGCTGGGGATTTGGCAAGACCAAAAGTATCTCTGCGGTGAAAATTTAACCATTGCAGACTTGACGGCGGCGGCTCTGCTTAGTCCCCTGGCCCTTTTGCCAGAATACGGGCAATCTGTCCCTTGGTTATTTGAGAGAATTAAACAAATTCATTTAATTTGCAGGGAACCCTTGCCACCGGGTTTGGCTTGATACCCAACGACTAAATCAAAGCGCCAAATTAAGCGTTTGACCTTATCTCGTTTTTGTGTTTGCGTCTTATTTTAAAGTTAATCCATGGACTTGCCCCTAGACCTTGAACAGACTTGGCTTTATCCCCTTGCCGATTTCGGACTGATCGAATTACGGGGGGATGACAGATTGCGATTTCTACATAACCAAACTACCAATGCTGTGGAGGGTAGGAAGCCGGGAGAATGGTTAGAAACGGTATTTGTTAATTCCACTGGCCGAACCATCGAGTTAGCCACGGTGTATGTGCGGGAAGATGCCCTTTGGTTGCAGGTGGGGGCGGAGCAAAAGCAATTTCTCGTCCAGTGGATGGATCGTTTTATTTTTCCCTTCGATAAAGTGGAACTCAAGGATTTATCCACCGATTATCGGGCGGTGGTACTGTTGGGGAAATACGCCGCAGAAAACCATTTAGGCTGGCAAGTTCCGACGGAGAACCAATGGTTAACCCATTCTGTGCAGGGAGTTGAAATATTAATTTCAGCACAAACGGGGTTGGATTTACCTGGCTTTACGATTATTTTTCCTGGGGATCAGCAGGCAATAATTGCCAAATTATGGGGAGATCTGCCAATTGTTACCCCGGCCAGTGGGAAAATTTACGAATTTACCAAGGTCGTCCCCAGGCCGGAAAGGAATTGACGGAGGACTACAACCCCCTGGAAGCGGGCCTATGGCGATCCATCTCGTTTACCAAAGGTTGCTATATCGGCCAGGAAACCATTGCCAGACTCAATACCTACCAAGGAGTTAAACAACGATTGTGGCGCATTGAGTTAGATCGCCCGGTGGAGCCTGGAACGGTAATTACCTTAGATGGCCAAAAAGTGGGTATTTTGACCAGCATTACGGGGTTACTGGGGCTGGGTTATCTCAAAACTAAATTGGTTACTGAGGCAACGATGGTACAGGTTGGCGAAGCCTGGGGGAAAGTAGAACCAGCTCCCTATCTTTCCCATGAATACTATCAGGGCTAGAGATTTAGGGCCAAATCTATCCTTGTAAACCGGTTTTTAAAAATCTTCCTGATCCATCTGCACATCCAACTGGGCTGATAAAACCTCCGATACTGCGGCTTCTAGATCCGCTGGAATAAAGTGATTATTGCCATCCTGGGGAAATAACAAATTGTCCAGGGGAATAAGACGTAACTGTCGGGTTTCTTGCCACAGATCAATAATGGTTTTTCCCTCTTCATCTAAGCCAATTTCTAAATAATCAAAGCTGTTGACATTTAAATACAAAGACTGGTTCAAAACGATGGTGGCCTGGGTGGGATCACTGAAAACATCTAAGATCCAACCTTGACCTTCCGTTTGGGAAGTGCCGTCCAATTGATAGTTATAGTTAACTTTTCCTAAATCGTTTAGGGCCCGTTCCATATCTTCTTTTTGGACTAAGATTCCCTGATTAATAATGCAGGGGGCCGGTAGTAGGGGAGAGGTGAATTCAGGATTCATGGTGGTGAGGCCGGGGTAAAAAGCTCAGACGGTGGGCAATAGCGCGATATTTACAGACAGAAATTCTTAAAAAATCCTCAATAAAAATGACTAAAAAATATTAGTCGAGGCAGGGGATTTTAGCGCTGGCTGGGCTGACCACTAGTGGAGAGATTTGATTGATCCCCGTCCTACTTTGGATCTTAACCCAATAATTTGTAACTGAATTTTAAGTTTTTGCCGAGTGTAAACTCTCTTACCTCAAAAAAATGGCGAATTTTGGCAAAAAATCAAAAAAGTTTGTTTCTGAAATCATCGATGAACTGGAGCCAAGGATTAAAAAATTTGCACCATCCCCTAGCCAAGCTATTTGAGGGAAGTGCTATCAACGGCAATATCTGTGGTGGCCAGGTTGTCCTCCGTGGGGTTAAAACTTTTGATTATCCGTCCACATTGCCACCATTTCTGGAAATATTTGTGGCTAATGGGATCGGTTAAATCGGTGAGGGAATCAATGCCGATGCCGTTGCGACCGTTAGTTTTGCCCGAACTATGGATATATTTGCCTTGCCCTAGATATAAGCCCACATGATCCACCCGGTTGTTGCCGAAAAAGATTAAGTCCCCCGGTAAAAATTCTTTGGCGATCGCCGCCATTTTGTCCTGATTAAAACTGCCCGATCGCCGTTGGGGTCGTACATCAACAATTTCTTGGCAAAAGGCTTCCTGTTGATAGGAATCCCTCGGTAGCCAAATGCCTTGGCTTGCGAAGGCGCCCTGCATCAAACCAGAACAATCGTAGTTGGGGCCGACATTGCCTCCCCAGAGATAATAATTTTCTTTTTCCTTGGCATTTAATAAATAGTCAATTACCTGGGGCATACGTTGGACAATGTCCTCCCTGGTAACGGCCCGCCATTGGTAGGGTTTAGCCGCCGGTTGCAACGCCCCTAAATCATCGAGACCTAACCAGCTCCGGTAACCATCTTCCGGTTGTTCTACCAAAACCGTTGACCGCTCAATTGGCCCTGTCAGCCTTACATAACGTCCAGGCCCCGCTTGGGTCGCTAAATCCTGGCGATCGGGGTGATCATATAAATTTAAAGTTCTTTGGCAAATAAACTGCCCCGTGGGGGATTCCGGTAACGTAAAGATGTTTTCCCCCGCCATAAAAGCCCCAATGCCCGTCCCTGAAAAGCTGAAAGCCCGGAGTTCACGCCTACCACAAGCATCCCGTATTGCTGCTACCTTCCGGTCCTGACAAGATTTAGGCGTTGTAATCGCATGAGTCCGAGCCATTAATAAGCTATCACACTTTTTGGAACCTTGGCTTGGCGTTCTTGCCGTTTTGCGGCTAGATCAATGGCCGTGGCTAATTTTTGAGCCTAAATTCTGAAACAACAAAACCAGACAAGGTAGCGGCGTATCAACTCCATTTCCCTATCTGGTTTCCATTGTCTGTAACGGAGAGGGAGGGATTCGAACCCTCGTTGAAGTTACCCCCAAACAGCATTTCCAGTGCTGCGCCTTCAACCGCTCGGCCACCTCTCCAAAGTGGTCACAAGAAAAGATTATACAATAGCGGAAGACAGAAACCTAATAACGATTCAAACCAGCCCCCAATGTCCCGTTCCTACCGCGTTACTATCCACGATCGCCAAAAACAAAAAGACTGCCATGTGATCGTCTCCGATGATCGTTACATTCTTCACCAAGCAGAAGACCAGGGTTATGAACTGCCCTTTTCCTGCCGCAATGGAGCCTGTACCGCCTGTGCTGTGCGGGTTATTTCGGGGCAACTCCATCAACCGGAAGCCATGGGACTTTCGCCGGAATTACAAAGTAAGGGCTATGCTTTGCTGTGTGTCAGCTATGCCCAATCGGACTTGGAAGTGGAAACCCAAGACGAAGATGAGGTCTATGAGTTACAGTTTGGCCGGTACTTTGACGGTGGCCGGGTGCGCCTGGGGTTGCCCCTGGATGATGATTAGGGTTGGACTGGAACTTAATTATTTTTTCCGGCAACATTAATTTTCGATAATTTGATAGTTTGCTTAGATAACCAATAACTTTTTGTAATGACCCCTGCCCAAAATTCAACTCCTTCCCCCTCCGATTTGCAAAACTGGCTCGAAATAGCGACGGAGGCGGCCCAGGCGGCGGGGGCGATAATTTTTTCCCTCTGGGGTAAGGTGCAACACATCCAGGAAAAAGGCCGGGCAGGGGATTTGGTAACGGAGGCCGATCGCCAAGCTGAGGCAATCATCCTAGAAATCATTAAACGCCGTTGCCCCCACCATGCCATTTTGGCGGAGGAGTCCGGGCAGTTGGGCAAGATAGATAATCCTTTTTGCTGGGCCATTGATCCCCTGGATGGCACCACTAATTTTGCCCATAGTTATCCTGTCTCCTGTGTGTCCATTGGTTTATTGATCCACAATATTCCGGCGATCGGCGTGATTTATAATCCTTTTCGCCAAGAGCTATTTCGGGCCGCCACCGGGTTAGGGGCCACCTTGAACCGTCAGCCGATCAAAGTTTCCCAGACCGCAGAACTTTCCAAAAGTCTATTAGTTTCCGGGTTTGCCTATGACCGCATTAGCACCCTGGACAATAACTATCCTGAATTTTGTTACTTAACCCACCTCACCCAAGGGGTAAGACGTAGTGGCTCGGCGGCGATCGACTTAACCGATGTCGCCTGTGGCCGCTTGGATGGCTATTGGGAAAGGGGTATTAATCCTTGGGATATGGGGGCAGGCATTGTTATTGTCAATGAAGCGGGGGGCAAAATTTCCGCCTATGATGGTAGTGCTCTGGATTTAGATTCGGGAAGGATTCTGGCCACCAACGGTAAAATTCACGACGAACTCAGCCAAGCTCTCCGGGATACGCCCCAATGGTTTCAACAGTATGCCGCCGCTAGGAGCCCAAAAATTTAATACCGTCCCGATTTTATAGCTCCAATAATTCACTTTCGGTGAATGTTTCCAACAATTTACTGGTATTCTTCTCCTTCTGCGGAATAATAGAGTAAAACGAGGAGAGAAATACCTCCAGTCCCATAACTTTTATGAGTTTATTCCCCATCCAAAAAGGTCTGTTTAGTTATGACGTAGTTGATCACCACGCCATTCTAGGTTGCCCATTGGATGCGACTCCCCAGGAAATTCGTAAAAGTTATCTTAAAATTGCTTTTCAATTGCACCCTGACACATCAAAGGCAGTCAATGATGAAGAACGGATGTTGGCGGCCAAGCTTTTTTCCAAATTTGTTAACCCCGCCTACGAAGTCCTGACCAAGGAAGATGCCCGCAAGGAACATCTATTGATCATCCAGCAAACCGCCACTAACCTAGCTACCCTCGGTAAGCCCACTTTTTCCCGGACAGAATCCCAACAACTCCAGGAAGCTAAACAAAACTTGGAGCTGATTTATCGCAAGGTAGTAAATCCCCTCAGCAAGGAGCTATACGAGGATTTTAAAAATGTTTTCCCAAAAATTGCCCAACTGAGCGAATATAACCTAATTTTTCTCATGGTTAAGGGGGAAAATGCCACGGCTCAGAAGACCTATCAAAAAGTAGCTCCCCCTAAAGAAACTGTGCCCCCTGTGGCCAAAGGACAATCGCCTCAACAGAATACATCCTCTGCTCCCCCCGATGATCCCGTTGTCCCCCAGGTAGATGCCGCTTCTCCATTCGAGAAAAGCCTACGCCGGGCCCAGGAACACTTTGATCGCCACCATTACGACAAAGCCATTTCTGAACTTAAATCAGCTCTGAATATTAACCCGAAAGACGCCCAGGCCCATTGCTTGCTGGGGATGTCCTATCTCAAAAGCAATATGATGACCATGGCCAAAGTCCACATTGGCTCAGCTGTTAAAATTGCCCCGGCTGATCCCAAAGTCATGGCGGCCAAGAAGCAGTTAGCGAAATATACCAGTCCTAGCAGTAGCCAAGGGGAAACTAAAGCCAGCCAGGGAGGCTTTTTGGGTGGCCTATTCGGTGGGAAAAAGAAATAAAACCAGTTCTAGTTTGATTTCAATATTTCAATGGTCAGGATTTAACTTCAAGCTGATTGCTTAAGTCCGCTGGGACTGTTTAAGCGATGGTTACAGGTTTCTCCCCTTGTTTCCCTCTCCGCTGATTATTTTATCCTGCAGTTCCAACTCAATAAATTGCCCCGCTTGGGCTAAAGTTTCTGGGGTGCCAATGTCTAAAAAGGGCGCATCCACTGCATGAACTTTGATTTTTGCCCCCTGCTCTAAGAGGGTAGGAAAAACGTCGTATTCAAAACTTAAAGGTCTTTTTTCTGGAAATTTGGCCAATAGGCGATCGCCAAGGAGATAGACCCCACTATTAATTACCCCGGCCCCTGGTTGTTTTTCTGCAAAATGTTGTAGTTCCCCCTGCTCATTAAAAATCAGGGAACCAAAACGGGAAGCATCGGGAACCTTGACTCCTAAAATAATCCCATCAACCCTACTATCATTTAACTCCGTCAATAAAACTTGATAGTCCGCCACGATTAACGAATCCCCATTCAATACTAACCAAGCGGAGGGTTTTTCCTCTGTTTCTCCCTGATTTACCGCATTAATAAACCCCCCCGCTGTACCCAAGGGTTCTGTTTCAGCCACACAGTTTATGGTCATATTGCCAATATCAGCTTCTCTAGCATAGGCCGCTACTTTCTCCGCTAAATAACCAGTGGAAAGGATCGATCGCCGAAAACCTTGGTATTGCAAATAACGTAATTGCCAATCCAAAAAAGGACGGTTAGCCACGGGGCCAGGGGCTTGGGTAAATCCGGCAACTGTTGTTTAATGCGGGTACCAAAACCTCCGGCCAAAATGACCACGGTAATCTGGTGTGGGGAAAGGGTCATGGAATATTTTTAGATATTTCGTTAGATATTTACTTGAAAATTTACCCAGGCAGAGCGGGCGGAATAGGGCTCCACCCAAGCCAATTGTTCCCCACTATTGAGGGCATTACGGGGGGCACTCCAGGGCTCTAGGCAAATGTAATCTTTCCCCGCCACCGTCCAAAAAACGAAGGTTTGGTACAGGTCACTAAAACTGACTGCTACTTTTAAATTGCGGGAAGGGTCGGTAAATTGACTGTGGCGTTGATGAATTTTAGTAAAAGCTAAATCCAATTCCGGTGAGGAAAGGTCTAGATCCCCTTTATATTCATGGGTCAAACCAGTTTTTTGATCTAAATAGCCCTGGGCAGGAATTTCCAGTTTAACGGCATTTTTTTCCCGACAAAAAAAGTAAGGATGTAGCCCCAGGGAAAAGGGCATGGGGCGATCGCCTAGGTTAGCAATGCGTTGCTCAATGCGGAGGCTGTGGCCCTGGAGTTGGTAGCTAAAAACCAGTTCAAACTCAAAGGGAAAAACCTTGAGGGTAGCTTCGTTGTGGGTTAGCCTTAAATCAAGCCGGGCATTAGTTTGGGTTTGTTGACCAATTACTTCCCAGGGTAAATCCCTCGCAAAACCATGTTGCTTAAGCCGGTAGGTTTTGCCTTCATTTACATATTGATCATCGGGGAGATTGCCGCAGATGGGAAACAAAATGGGAATGCCCCCCCGCACCGACAGGGATGGATCCTGGAACCGTTCTTGATCGAAATATAAAATTGGCTGGCCCTGAATTATCCATTGGGTCACCATGCCCCCCCGCTCCGGCACCAGGGAAAGCCGGGCCAGACTCTCACCGTCTTCCAAATGGTAAGTCAACGGGCGATCGGGGGTAAAACTAATTTGATACATGGTTAGCAGAGTACCTTGCCGTAGGCTTCCACTTCACTGCAAACTTCATAAATGTTGGTGACTGGGGGTACATTAAATAAAGGTCCCATTTCATCAAGGATTTTGCGGTGAACCTCCGTTTGGTTAGCCTCCATGTCTTCGATGGTATTCCAGATGATTACGGCGATGCCTTCATCGGAATTAGGTTTCCGCAATAAAAATGCCCCTTTAAAACCGCTTTTATAGGTGGAAATAGCTTTTTCGTAGAGTCTTTGGGCTTCGGCAAACCGACCGGGCTTAAATTCTCCGATCGCCACGTAGGCGCATTTATGTTGTAGACAATCAAAAAATTCGGCAGACATGGTTCTTCTCTCCGACAGTGAGGGGGCTTTACCTTACTTATACGTCTAGGCTTTGGCCACCACAACAGATTAGTCATTATTCTTAACTTCATTTCCCTTTGCCCAGGGAGGGGCTGCCATGACCATGGATGGCGATCGCCCCTATGATGTGATTAAGAGGCTCTCTCCGTCGGAGTTTGGCGTCGGTCAGCGAAACGCTTTATTTTTCATTGTTCATTTCCTTTATTTTTGCCAGAGTATATCCATTTTTTCGATGATCGATTCTCCGCTCCAGCCCCGTCAGCATCCCATCTCTCCCCCCAGCCACCCCAAACAGTTCCGGGCGATCGGTGTCGTTTATGGACGCTATTATGCCAGCGAGGAATCTAGTCAACGGGGAGTACTGGTGACCGAAACCGGCGGTATTGTGGAAGCGGTTCTTCTGGGGAAAACATTTAGTTTATTCAAGCACCACGTTGACCTCGCCGACCCCCACTTCTGGGTGGTTTACCCCCGACTGCGGGACAAGGATGATCATCTCCATTTTCAACTGGCAGGGTTGTGGGAACCGGAAACCTTAGGGCCTGGCTTAACCTCTGCCCCTGGTGAAGGTACTGCGCCCCATCCCGCCAAAGAACATCCCTATTTTTCCATTAGGGGAGAAGTCGTATTTGTGTCCCAGGCGAGGCAAAGCATCATTATCAAAGTCCGCCAATCTCCCAAGCCCCCCAGCAAACGACCAATGTTTTTTAAGGTTAGACTCCAGGGGATCTTAAAAAATGATCAGGGGGAAGTTTGTACCCGTCCTTTGAGGCGTTTTTGGGATATCCAAGCCACCCTAGAAGGGAATCAGTTGTTACTAGAGGCCGCCACGGATTTGGGCCCATTGAAACAACGACGTTCCCCCAGCGATAAACCCATGCGAAAAACTCCGCCAAAGCCAAAGGAAAACTTGGAAAAACCTGTAAAAAAATCAATTTTAGGTTTCCCCAAGTCTCCCCCGGTTAAGCGACGATTGTTTTGATCACCGTTCCCTTGTCATCAACAACTACAAGGGCCACCGCCAATTAACGATTTCCGGCATATCAATGCCATACTCATAGGCGTAGTTGGTACAGTCAATCTGCATGTCCTTGAGCATTTCTTTGACATGGGCCCCCGCTACCCGGAGATGGGGTAGGCGATCAATGACGTCCATGGCTAGGCTGAAACGATCAATTTGGTTTTGGATGGCTAAATCCATCGGGGTGTTGATACTACCCTTTTCCTTATAACCCCGCACATGGAGATTGGCATGGTTAGTACGGCGATAGGTCAAACGATGGATCAACCAAGGATAGGCGTGGAAATTAAAAATAATCGGTTTATTGGTGGTAAAGAGGGAGTCAAAGTCTCGATCGCTCAGACCATGGGGATGCTCCGATTCCGGTTGCAGTTTGAGCAGGTCAATGACGTTGATGAAGCGGATTTTTAAATCAGGAAAATGTTCCCTTAACAGGGCCGTGGCCGCTAAAGCTTCCTTGGTGGGAATATCCCCCGCCGCCGCCATTACCACATCGGGTTCCGTCCCTGCATCATTGCTGGCCCATTCCCAAATATCGACACCCTTGGTACAGTTACGCACGGCGGAAGTCATGTCTTGATATTGCAGGTGGGCTTGCTTATCACAAACGATAATGTTGATGTAGTTCTTGCTTTGCAAACAGTGATCCGCCACCGAAAGGAGAGAGTTAACATCGGGGGGCAGATAAATCCGCACTACGTCGGGACTTTTGTTGAGAATTACATCCAGAAAGCCTGGATCTTGGTGGGTAAAACCGTTGTGATCCTGCCGCCAGACGGTGGAAGTCATCAAGATATTTAGGGAAGATATATCCGCCCGCCAATTAAGATGCCGACAAATATCCAGCCATTTGGCGTGTTGGTTGACCATGGAGGTAATCACATGGGCAAAGGATTCATAGGTAGCAAAAAAGCCGTGGCGACCCGTTAAAAGATAGGCTTCTAGCCAGCCCTCCAGGGTGTGTTCACTAAGCATTTCCATCACCCTACCATCGGGACTTAGTTCCCCACCATCCTTGTCTTCTTCGAGGTATTCGGCAATCCAGAATTTTTTACTGACCTCATACACCGCCTGCAATTTATTGGAGCTATTTTCGTCGGGGCCAAACACTCGGAAGTTAGTCATGTTGCGGGCCATCACATCCCGCAGAAAAACCCCTAGGGGGGCCGTGTTGAGGGCTTCAATACTGCCAGGCTTTTGCACGTCAATGCCGTAATTACGGAAATCGGGCATTTTCAAACCCCGCCGTAGTAAACCACCGTTGGCATAGGGGGTAGAACCTAAGCGTTTATCCCCCTCCGGGGCGATCGCCTTAAATTCTGGTTTTAAAGTACCGTGATCATCAAATAATTCTTCAGGTTTGTAGCTCCGCATCCACTCTCCCAACAGTTTGAGGTGGGTGGGATTATCGTGCATTCCCCCCATGGGAACTTGGTGCGCCCGCCAAAAACCTTCCACCTTATGACCATCGACGTAATCAGGGCCAGTCCAGCCTTTAGGGAGTACGCATCACAATCATTGGCCACCGGGGACGGATAGCAATGCCAGTACTACGGGCCTCTGCCTGAATTTTGTGAATTTCCGTAACGCAATGCTCCAGGGTTGCCGCCATGGCCTGGTGCATGGATTCCGGATCAGAACCCTCTACAAAATAGGGGGTGTAACCATAACCCTCAAACAGAGCTTTTAATTCTTCATGGCTGATGCGAGAAAGTAAGGTTGGGTTATTAATTTTGTAGCCATTGAGGTGTAGAACCGGCAAAACCGCCCCATCCCGAATGGGATTGATAAACTTGTTGGAGTGCCAGGAAGTGGCCAAGGGGCCAGTTTCCGACTCCCCGTCCCCCACCAGACCCACCACAATTAAATTGGGGTTATCAAAGGCCGCTCCGTAGGCATGGGAGAGACAATAACCAAGTTCACCGCCTTCGTGGATAGAGCCAGGGGTTTCGGGGGTACAGTGGCTACCCACGCCACCGGGGAAGGAAAACTGTTTGAAAAATCGCTTAATGCCATCTTCATCTTCACTACATTCGGCGAAAAATTGGGAATAGCTGCCTTCCAGGTAACAGGGCCCGAGAAATCCGGGGGCACCGTGGCCAGGGCCCACCATGTAGAGCATATCCTGGTCATATTTTTTGATAATGCGATTGAGATGGGTGTAGAGAAAACTAATGCCGGGACTAGATCCCCAGTGCCCCAGCAGACGTTGTTTGATTTGCTCTGGTTTTAGCTGTTCCTTGAGGAGGGGATTATCCCGCAGGTAAATCATTCCCACTGCGAGGTAGTTAGCGGCCCTCCAAAAACCGTGGATTTGCTGGAGTTCCTCTGGGGTGAGGGGGGTACCACCAATGGTGGAACGGGCTGGGCCAAAGGCACTGAGGGAAATTTGGGACGCAACCATGACAGGTTAGACTCCTGGATTATGTCAATTCTCCTACCAGGGTAGAACTAGAATCCGAATAGTTGACCCAAATTTCTTGCAAATTTGCAGATACCTTGATAACCACCGAGAGGGGACACTTTTTTGGTTATCATTCAACCTTGGTCACTCCAATAATCCTGTTATGGCAAATTCTCACCGCATTGAAACCGATAGCATGGGCTCCCTAGAAGTGCCGGTTGATCGCCTGTGGGGGGCCCAAACCCAGCGTTCCCTGATGTTTTTTGACATTGGCTCCGATGTAATGCCTCCGGATTTAATTCGGGCCTTTGCCATTCTTAAAAAAGCGGCCGCCATTACCAATCGAGATTTGGGGAAATTGCCAGGGGAAAAAGCAGAGTTAATTATTCAAGCGGCGGACGAAATCATTGCCGGGCAGTGGCTAGACCATTTTCCCCTACGCATCTGGCAAACCGGCAGTGGCACCCAAACCAATATGAACGTTAATGAGGTCATCGCTAACCGGGCGATCGCCATGGTGGGGGGAGAGTTGGGTAGTAAAGATCCCATCCATCCCAATGACCATGTCAATATGTCCCAATCCTCCAACGACACTTTTCCCACGGCCATGCACATTGCGGCGGTGGAGACCATAGAGCAAAAACTGATTCCTAACCTGCAAGCCCTAAGGAATGCCCTCAACCAGAAAGCAGAAAGTTTTGCCGGAATTACCAAAATCGGCCGCACCCACCTCATGGATGCAGTGCCCCTGACGTTGGGCCAGGAATTTTCTGGCTATGTGGCCCAGTTAGACCATGGTTTAAGGCAACTTAATCATTGTTTACCCGGATTGCTGGAGCTAGCCCTGGGGGGAACGGCGGTGGGAACAGGGCTAAATAGCCATCCCCAGTTTGCCCAGAAAGTAGCCCAGGAAATTGCCACCATCACCGGTTATCCCTTCATTTCCGCCCCCAATAAATTTGCCGCCCTGGCGGCCACGAGGCGATCGCCTTCACCAGTGGAGTACTGAAAAGTATTGCCGCTTCTTTAATGAAAATTGCCAATGATTTACGGTGGATGGGATCGGGGCCCCGTTGCGGCCTGGGGGAACTAGCTCTACCCGCCAACGAACCAGGATCATCCATAATGCCGGGGAAAGTAAACCCCACCCAATGTGAGGCCCTGACCATGGTCTGTGTCCAGGTAATGGGCAACGATGCCACCATTGGCTTCGCCGCCAGCCAAGGAAATTTTGAGCTAAATGTTTTTAAGCCGATAATTATTCACAATCTGCTCCATTCCCTCCATCTGCTCAGTGATAGCTGTAATAGTTTCCGTGTCAATTTGGTGGAAGGCCTAGTGGTCAATGAAAGCAAGGTACAGGAATTCCTAGACAACTCCCTGATGTTAGTGACCGCCCTCAATCCCCATATCGGTTACGACAATGCGGCCAAAGTAGCTAAAACCGCTTTTGCCCAGGGCATTACCCTCAAGCAAGCGGCGGTGGATTTGGGGCTGTTGACCCCCGCCCAATTCGACGCCTGGGTAGTTCCCGAGCAAATGATTGCCCCGATCGCCGATTAACCAGCTTTCCCCATTAACTGCAAATTTACTGCCAAAAACCGATGGGATTGGTTAGGCTAGGGGGAGATAAAAAAAGTACTTTTATTTCAAATAGCTCATATAGCTAGGAGAATCGGCACCACCATGGGGGAAATGAACACAGCGGATCTACTGGTTCAATGTCTGGAAAATGAAGACGTTGAATACATTTTCGGCGTACCGGGGGAAGAAAATCTCCACATCCTTGAGGCCCTCAAAGATTCGCCCATTCGTTTCATAACTACCCGCCACGAACAGGGGGCGGCTTTTATGGCCGATGTTTACGGGCGTTTAACCGGCAAGGCAGGGGTTTGCCTTTCCACCCTGGGCCTGGGGCCACCAACCTAATGACCGGGGTGGCCGACGCTAATTTGGACGGTGCGCCCCTGGTGGCCATCACCGGCCAGGTGGGGACAGATCGGATGCACATTGAATCCCACCAATATTTAGACTTGGTGGCCATGTTTGCCCCGGTGACCAAATGGACTAGGCAGATTGTGCGCCCCAGCATCACCCCGGAGGTGATCCGGAAGGCCTTTAAATTAGCCCAGAGTGAAAAGCCCGGAGCCACCCATATTGACCTACCGGAAAATATTGCGGCCATGCCAGCGGATGGAAAACCCCTGCGGCGGGACAGTCGGGAAAAGGTTTATGCTGCTTTTCGGACTTTGGGGGCGGCGGCCACAGCCATTTCTAAAGCCAAAAATCCGATCATTCTGGCGGGAAACGGTACCATTCGGGCGGAAGCCAGTGAAGCTCTAACAGAATTTGCCACCACCCTTAACATTCCCGTGGCTAATACTTTTATGGGAAAAGGCACCATTCCCTACACCCATCCCCTGGCCCTGTGGACAGTGGGACTGCAACAACGGGATCACATTACCTGTGCCTTTGAAAAAAGTGATTTAGTCATTGCCGTGGGCTATGACCTGATCGAATATTCCCCTAAAAAATGGAATCCCACCGGTGATTTAGCCATTATCCACATTGGTAGTACCCCGGCGGAAATTGATAGCAGTTATATCCCCCAGGTGGAAGTGGTGGGGGACATTACCGACTCCTTGATGGATTTACTCAAGCGGTGCGATCGCCAGGGAAAACCTACTCCCTATGGGGCTTCCCTGCGGGGGGAAATTCGGGAAGAGTATGAACACTATGCCGATGATGATGGTTTTCCCGTTAAGCCCCAGAAGATTATTTACGACCTGCGCCAAGTGATGGGCCCCGATGACGTGGTTATCTCCGATGTGGGGGCCCATAAAATGTGGATGGCCCGCCATTACCACTGTGATACTCCCAATACCTGTTTAATCTCCAACGGTTTTGCCGCCATGGGCATTGCCATTCCTGGGGCGATCGCCGCTAAGTTGGTTTATCCTGACCGCAAAATTGTGGCTGTTACCGGGGACGGGGGTTTTATGATGAACTGCCAGGAACTGGAAACCGCCATGCGGGTGGGTACGCCTTTTGTCACCTTAGTTTTTAACGACAATGGTTACGGCCTCATCGAATGGAAGCAGATTAACCAGTTTGGGGAAGCCAGCTTTATCAAGTTTGGCAATCCTGACTTTGTCAAATTTGCCGAAAGTATGGGGTTAAAAGGCTATCGAGTGGAAGCGGCGGCGGACTTAGTTCCTATCTTGAAAGAAGCCCTAGCCCAACCTGTCCCCACTGTCATTGATTGTCCCGTTGATTATCGAGAAAACATTCGTTTTTCCCAAAAATCGGGGGAACTAGCCTGCGAAATCTGGGAATAGCCCACCGTTGGCTATACTATTCGGCATCGACGTAGCTGAGCAATGGAAGATGTTGCTCGGCTTTGCCTTTGAAGATTGGAAAAAATAATGATTAAACAACGGTTTTCCCTGCTGGCCCTTTCCTTAATCTGGGCTATTAACCCGAGCCCCTTATTGGCCCAGTCCCGGCCCTTGTTACCGGTGACGGGGGGGAACTTAACGCCAACAGTGGGTTTTGATGAACAGTTGTGGGGAAACCATTGCTCCGCCGGTGATAAGCAAGCATTGATCCGGGCCATTGACCACAGTTTGGGCTATTTGAAAACCGCCAGTGCCGCTAAGGCCTACCAAAATTATCCAGTGCCCGGGGTGACCAGGGATCGGGTGACCCGTTCGTTGACCCGTTTTAAAACCCTATTGCAACAGTCCCCTAGCCCCGAAGCGTTACAAGCCGCCATCCAGAAAGAATTTCAGTTTTACCAGGCGATCGGTACGGATCAGCAAGGCACAGTACATTTTACGGGCTATTTTGAACCGGTCTATACCGCTAGCCGCCGCCGCACCGCAGAATATCGTTATCCCATCTACGGTTTACCCACTGATTTTTCCCGTTGGTCTAAGCCCCACCCCACCCGGGCCCAACTAGAGGGTATAGACGGCCTGGGACAATCCAGTCGATTGCGGGGTCGGGAAATAGCTTGGTTTCGGAACCGCCTAGATGCCTATCTGATCCAAGTGCAGGGTTCTGCCAAGGTGAATTGGGTGGATGGGGGAAAAAGTTCCATTGCCTTTGCTGGGGCCACGGATTACCCCTATGTCAGCCTGGGGCGGGAAACCATTCAGGAGGGAATTTTCCAGCCGGGGGAGGTCACCCTACCCAAGTTAATCGAATATTTTGAGCAAAATCCCAGTGAATTAAGTCGCTTTATCCCCCGCAATAATCGTCTTATTTTCTTTAAGGAAACCAGCGCCGCCACTCCGGCCAAAGGCAGTATTGGGGTTCCGGTCACCGCGGAGCGTTCCATTGCCACCGATAAGTCTTTAATGCCTCCGGGGGCGATCGCCGTTTTAGCGGCCCCCATCCCCGATTGTCGGGGGGAAAAATTAACCGTTAGCCGTTTTGTGTTGGATCAAGACACCGGCAGTGCCATCAAGGGGCCGGGTCGGGTGGATATTTTCATGGGTACAGGACAAACCCCCGGCGATCGGGCTGGTTTAATGAGCGACGACGGGCAAATGTACTATCTTCTGCTGAGGTAATCGCTTCCCCGGAAGTGTTCCCGATGTCCTGTTGGTAAAACTGCTTCCTATGGGCAACGGCTTGAGGAGTTCTAAAAAGTGACAACACTCCGGATGGACTCCCCTTTGTGCATCAAATCAAAAGCATCATTGATGTTTTCGATCGCCATAGTGTGGGTAATCAAATCGTCGATATTAATTTTGCCTTCCATATACCAGTCGACAATTTTGGGCACATCGGTGCGACCCCTGGCCCCCCCAAAAGCCGTGCCTTTCCAGACTCGCCCTGTCACTAATTGGAAGGGTCTAGTGCTAATTTCCTGCCCCGCTCCGGCCACCCCGACAATGACAGAAACCCCCCACCCCTTATGGCAACATTCCAGGGCTTGGCGCATTACATCGACATTACCGATACATTCAAAGGTATAGTCCGCTCCCCCCTTGGTCAGATCCACCAGATAGGGCACCAGATCCCCGGCCACTTCCCTGGGATTCACAAAATGGGTCATGCCAAATTTTTCGGCGATCGCCTTCCGGGCCGGATTAATGTCCACCCCGATGATCATGTCGGCCCCCACCATTTTTGCCCCCTGGATAACATTTAAGCCAATACCCCCCAGACCAAACACAATTACCTTGGAGCCTACTTCCACGTTTGCCGTATTAATTACCGCCCCAATGCCCGTGGTCACCCCACAACCGATGTAACAAACCTTGTCGAAGGGGGCATCTTCCCGGATTTTAGCCAGGGCAATTTCGGGAACGACGGTGTAGTTAGCAAAGGTAGAGGTTCCCATGTAGTGCAAAATAGGTTCCCCGTTAATGGAAAAACGACTACTACCATCGGGCATTAAGCCCCTGCCCTGGGTGCCCCGGATTGCCTGACAAAGATTGGTCTTGAAGCTCAAGCAATATTCACATTCCCGGCATTCGGGGGTGTAGAGGGGAATAACATGGTCACCGGGTTTTAAACTTTTGACCCCAGTTCCTACCTCGACAACAACCCCAGCCCCCTCATGGCCCAAAATGGCCGGAAATAAACCTTCAGGATCGGCACCGGAAAGGGTATAGGCATCGGTGTGGCAGACCCCCGTGGCTTTAATTTCCACTAACACTTCCCCAGCCCTGGGGGGATCGAGTTGGACGGTTTCAATGGTCAGGGGAGCTTTGGGGGAATAGGCGATCGCCGCTTTTACGTCCATGGGGTTAACCGGGCTAAATTTGGGGTTGACATTGTCCATTTATTTTAGGAACAAACTGATCACCGCCAGGGGAATTGCTTGGATTTATTGGTCGCCGTCCATGGGAAATAAGCCTTAGGGTTGGTTTCTGGGATCAATCATCTCCTAGCCTATGGCAACGTGTTATAACAGGAAGGGTTTGTTTAGTGAGTATTAATTCCTAGACGCCGTGGACTTTGCCTAGCTTGGGCCCATGAATCCTTAAAAAAACTCCCATACTTTCCACTTGGAGATAAAGCTTTATAAATGACTGCCACGATTCCTCCGTTGACTCCAACGGTAACCACCAGCAATCCCGATCGCCCGATCGCGGATATGAAATTACAAGACATTATTAAAACCCTGCCCAAGGAATGCTTCGAGAAAAAAGTAAGCAAAGCCTGGGCTTCTGTTTTGATTACCCTAGTGGCCATTACCGTTGGTTATCTGGGCATTATTTATCTTCCCTGGTACTGTTTGCCCCTCACCTGGGCTTGGACAGGGACAGCCCTAACGGGGGCTTTTGTGGTGGGTCATGATTGCGGCCACCGTTCCTTTGCCAAAAATCGCTGGGTCAACGATTTGGTCGGACACATTGCCTTTGCCCCCTTGATTTATCCCTTCCATAGCTGGCGGTTGCTCCACGACCACCACCACATCCACACCAACAAGATTGAAGTAGATAATGCTTGGGATCCCTGGAGCGTGGAAGCATTTCAAAGCAGTCCGGCGATCGTGCGGTTATTTTATAAAGCCATCCGGGGATCATTCTGGTGGACTGGCTCCATCTTCCACTGGAGTTTGATGCACTTCAAACTGAGCAACTTTGCCGAACGGGATCGCAACAAAGTCAAACTGTCCATTGCCGTTGTGGCTATCTTTGCGGCGATCGCCTTTCCCACCCTAATTTGGACCACCGGGGTATGGGGCTTTGTCAAATTCTGGTTAATGCCCTGGTTGGTGTACCACTTCTGGATGAGCACCTTCACCATTGTTCACCACACCATTCCTGAAATCAGATTCCGTCCCGCCGACGATTGGAGTGCTGCTGAAGCCCAATTAACAGGGACTGTCCATTGCGACTATCCCCGCTGGGTGGAAGTGCTTTGCCATGACATCAACGTCCACATCCCCCACCATCTATCCGTAGCTATTCCTTCCTATAATCTGCGTTTAGCCCATGCCAGTTTGCAGGAAAATTGGGGGGAAGTGCTTCAGGAACGGAAATTCAACTGGGAACTAATGAAACAAATCAGTACCCAATGCCATTTATACGATCCGGAAAATGGTTATCGTACCTTCGCTTCCCTCAAGGAAAATTAAATATCGAACACTTGGCTAGTCTTAGGTTAGATTAGCCAAATATTTGGCCAAGCCATCAAAAGCAAGGAAATTCTAGTGAAATAGCTGGATTTCCTTTTTTTTGTGGGCGGCCAGCCACATATAAGTAGTTTGTATTGAGATGAGATCTATGCAAAAAGTTTGTCCTTAATCCCGACCCAGGGTACGTTACAGACCATTGTGTTTAAAGTGAACTACACTCTTTTTGATAGAAAAGTGAAGAAAAACTTACTTGCATCGATAACGGGTAAAACTACTGCCGTCATCATATATTGTCGTCAAAGCCATTTGATTTTTAGACAATCGTAGATGAAAAGAATCTCTCCATGTTTGACCTTCCCCAGAAAAATCCGCTACTCCATAAAGGTCTAAATTACCTGCAACTCTAGTGGAGATTACCTTGCCTTCAGACTCATGGAATTCAAGCAATTTTTCAGATATAACGAGCTTGCTATCATCTACGGGTAAATTACAATTGCCCAAGTCCTGAACCCATTTACCTTGAAATTTAGCAGGGATAGATTGGGCAGAGACCATTGATTGCAATAATCCCACCAATGGCACCGAGATAATTACCCCTGACAAGAAGGAAAAATAACTCATACTTTGATGATTTTTTCGCAACATAGCAACACCTTCGAGAAAAATCTGTCCTTGGTTTCCCCAAGTTGCCCCCTAACCGGGCATCGTATTACCTTTTTCTAGTCCCTTGTTCACTATCCCTATTTTTTCAAACTAGGTTAAAACTTTGATTTTTCTTAGAGCCTGTTTTAAAAGTTATGATCTGCCCCCTAAATCTCCTCACTAAAGCTCCGGCAAACTTGGGGGACTTTGAAGACTTTCCCCCCAGAATTGGGGGGCTAGGGGGGCTTTTCAAACACGTTCTTAGTCTGAAACGAAACGTCGAGGTTTCCTCTATTTTAACGAGAGTAATGGAAGAAGGCTATTTTATCGGCTCCGTTGGGCGATTATCGGGAAACCTAATCTAGTTGCCATTGTAGGAGACTATCCCCGGATAAATTTGCTAAAAATTCCCCCTGCTGGGCCAGCAACATCAGCAGATGGAGGGCCGGCGGCTTGGTTTCCGGCAAGAACGTCATGGGTAAAATAACCACTAAGGTTTGTCCCTCATGTACTAACTGGGGACGGTGGGGGCTGGGTTGCCAACGGTTGGGCCCCACTGCAATTTCATGGTGGCTTTGCAGATGGTGCAGATTAATGCGGCAATGGTGATGAAAGTAATAATTTAACGGTGCTTGATCCGGCAAAGAGGCGATCGCCACGGGGGCATAGGCGTGGGGAAGCTGGGGATAGTACCACCAGAAATGTAATTCATCGGGTTCCAACTCCGGTAACATCCGGGTAAAATCCAACCGCATCATTAAAGATTGATGATCGTTGCCATAATGAACACTTTCGACGAATTCTCCGCCTTCCTTAATCAGCAATTTGTTTGCTACTTGCCAGGGGATTAGATCTGTCAAATTTTCCCAGCGGGGATAGAGATGGCCTTGGGGTTGGTGGTTACCATTACGAATTAAAGGGTGCTGTAGATAGCCCGGTAAACTTTCGTTGAGGGAATGGTAAAGGCGGATTAAATGCTGACGAAAAAGTGTTTCTGAGCTAACGGCTTTGGGGGAATTGTAATCGGCCAGAGCTTCAAACCAGTCAGAACTTTCTGCCCCGTAGAGGGCTTGCCAAGCTTCTGGATTATTTTCCTCCGTTGCCTCTGGGTGACTGGCCAGGGTTTGACGGGCATCAATCAGATAATCCCAGGCTTGATTTTGGCTTGGTTGGCCAATCCATTGACTAAAATTGCCCTGATTCCAAGACCCCAACAAAGAGTTGATCGACCCATTGTGCTGGCCCAACACTCGGGTGGGGGGAAATTGATCTAAAAACTCCGACACCGTCACCAGTTGCAATGCCCCCTGGCGGGTGAGGTTTTCGCATTGCTGATAAAACTGACTTAGAAAGGCAAAGCCATTATTTTCATAGTTGTTCCAGACCACGTCCCCTTCCAGGGCAATGGTCACTAGCCGGGGCTGATGGGTTTCTCCTTGGTTTTGCCGCCGGGCCAACAGTTGCTCCACTAAGTCCTGGGCCCCCTGGGTAGGGGAACAACGGGCATAGTTAAAGCGAATTAAGTCCGAAAGTTGTTGATCCCGAAAAACCATAGCCAGCTCTCCGTCCACCGTCGGCACTCGATAGGCGCAATAAAGCCAAGTTGACCGTTCCCCGCTGGTACCCAAGCTTTTGGCTAAAACCGATTCATCCCCACATAGCCATTCAAACCGCAACTGGGCTACGGTTTGTAACATATCTGGACTCACCGCTAACCCTGGGGGCCAAAGACCCCTCGATTCCCTTTCAAAAATTTTTCGATAGTATTGTTTGCCCTGTTGTAGTTGTTTACCCCCATCCTCCGACCAACAAAAACGGGGATCCGGTAAAGCTAAGCTAGCTTGAACAGTGCGGGCGATATTTGTATCTGCTAAAAGGGGCAAAATGGGGTGGCCGTAGGGACTGGTAATAATTTCCAGTTGTCCTTTTTCTTGAAGTTGGCGGTGCAGGGGAATAATATTTTGGATGATTTGCCGTTGTTTACTGATGATTCGCTGGCGATCGCCTAGGGTGAAGGATTGCTGTTGAAAGTACCAGCGTTGCAGATCGACGTCTTCGGAAACGGTGAGGGGATCAAACCAAACCAAGTTATGCCAGGCCAGCAGGTCACTAAAATCGTGGTTTTGCCAATGGTTCACACACCAGTCAATCCCTTCCCTTTGGCGTTGTTCGTAAAGTTCTTGGTAACGGCCATGGGGAAAAATTTGGGTGCGGGGATTGGCCTCGAAAAAAGTTTTTAGAATGGCAACTTTTTGGTCAATGGTCAACTGCTCTACGGGACTAAGGGTCAGGGCCAAATGGCAATCCATGGCGGTGCCGTCTGCATAGTCCTGCAATTGGGCCAGTAAACAGGGGGTGAAATTAACCGTTTGATGTAGGGAGGGATAACGACTTAGTAAATTGATTAAACCGCCATAGTCCCTACTGCCGTGGAGCCGTACCCAGGGTAATTGATAACTGCCATGACCTGTTCCCACCGTGCCATGGGATCGATAGGAAGGCTGGTGTTGATGCCAGACGAAAGCGACATACAACGGATAGGCCATATTGGGGGAGGAGAGAGTTGATTGACCATTACTTCTTTCCAAAGCATAGCCAACCACAGTTGCGACTAAACGGGGGTTGGACAGTTTTTTGTCAGCCTTTGCCCATTTTGTCTAGGCTGATCCGTTGATCTTAGCTATCAGTATTTTCTCCGTCGGCGATCGCCTCTTCGGTTTCCGAGCCAGTATCCACAGACAGTTCTAGCAATGTTTCCTCTGGATTAATTTCAGCCGGTACATCAACCTCCGGCTCTTCAACAACTTCGAGTATTTCTTCAATTTCCTCCTCCCCAACCTCTTCCACTACTTCAATTTCCTCCAGCACTTCGGTGGGTTCGCCGATTTCCTCAGACTCCGGTAATGGTTCCAATGACTCAGTTTCCCCTAGCTTTTCCTGCGTTGGTTCTTCTGGATTAAGTGAGGGTAAATCCTTTACTGATTCCGGTTCAGGCACTACAACGGTTTCTTCAATTACCTCTTCCATTACCTCCGTTGGTACTGGTTCCGTTTCCACCAATTCTTCCTCTGGAGGTAAACCGGAAGGTACATCCAAGCCCACCAGGGTATAGGCTTCTGCTATGGGCAAATCCCCCCGCATTAAACGGGAAAAAGCATCCTGGCCATCGGGTTGGTAGTTAATCACCCGCACAGTGTTATTAAAACGATTGGCCACCAGGTTACCGTCTTCGTCAATAAATTCTAATTTGACCCAATTTTCCCCCGCTTGAAAGCCTTCCAGGTAAATGGGTTGCCATTGGTCTAACAGAAAACTCTCGTTATTGACGGTGACTCGAATGCGCCAGTCGTTAATATCCGCTTCGGTTTGGGCGGCAATGTGGAGGGGGGCATTACTGAGGTAATAGTCCAATAACACCGGCTCAGCCCCGTAGTCCCCTTTGGGACGGCTGTAGGTTAATAAAGGTAAATCCTGATTAGGGTTATTACTATCGGTTTTGGTCAGTACGTGGAACGTGACCTGGGCATAGGCCCCATCATTTTTATAACTTTCGTGCCAAGGCCTCACAGGAAAAGCCCGCAGGGTATGGGTTCCCGGCTCTAAGTCTTCCAAAACAACAGGTTGATCGATATTGTAAATGGCCCGGTAGGGTTCGTTATCGAGGATCAAATGAAGATGGGGCCGTAGGGGGACATTAGCATCGGGGTTGAGGGGCAAATCCTCCGCTTGGAGTTTCACCGCCACTGTGGTCTTTTTAACAACGCTATCAGGGGCCGGAGAGAGAATTTTTACCTGGGGTTGGTACTGGTTAAAACTAGCAGCTAAAGCCTGAATAGTTCTGGGGGAGAAACTTCCCGTAAATTGCCCACCTGCACGGGTTCACTGGCCTTGACCAATACGGGGGGCTCCGATGCGGACAGGGACTGACATCCCCCCAGGCCAATGGCGATCGCCAACGTTAGACAAAGTAGGATAGGACGTAGTTTTGCCCAGATATGCCGCTGTAATCTGTGCTGGTTATCAGGATTTTTACTACGGTTTTGATACTGCCAATGGCGATCGAGCATGGTGTGTAACCTCCCTCCGGTTATCTGCTGGCCCAACGGAAAAATTAAATGGAAAAGTTGAATAATTTATCTAAAAAACTAAAGAATGGCTCTAAAACCTCTGCCTTACTTCAACAGGGCTAGTAACCGCCAAGGCGACTATCTCCTAAACCATGCTAGGCGATCGCCAAGCCAAAAACTGAACCCTGACAACGGGCTGTTGTGCTCAACAGTAAAGGGAATGTCAAAATTCCCCCTATTCCCCTAATGTCTCAGGAATTTCGGAAGTTTCCATCAATTATCCAGCCAGTATTTTCCGTCCGTTTCCTTATTTTCCACCTTGGGCAGACCCATGCTGTAATTCAACACCCGGGAATCCAGGTTATAGCTGATTTTTCCCTTTTGCAGTAAGTCCCGAATAAAATGCTCCAAGTCCGAACCAATGCGCCGTAAATTGTAGTCATTTAAATCCTCTCCGCCACAGGACTCCACCAATTCATCAAAACGACGATAGACCTGTTGTAGGGCATCCTCATTCCAAACAAATTCGTTGTCAGGATCAACGTCCATGGTCAAGACATTATTGCTGGGGATAAGTTCATTACCTTGGACTTCAGCGGAAAAAATGCGGATATGGCGGGTGGTGGATTTGACGAGCATGGCGGTCAACTAAGTCTCTGGAGATCACAAAGCATTTTGACATACTCCCCATGGTAAAGGTAGGGGCTTGGGGCTTCGTTGGGCAAATTTTTCTGGGGCGGGGGCCATTTCCCCATTGTTGGGCCAAAAGTCCCCAGGCCGGAAGTTTATGCCAACTTTTACTTAACTTTTACCTATAGTTCTTGATGCACTCTTCCACTAGGGGCAGCACCGCATCCACATCCTTCCACCCCAGAATTTCCGTAACTTTTTTCTCCAAATTTTTATAGGAGCGGAAAAATTCAGCAATTTCATCTAGGCGATGGCCCGCTAGGTCGTTGATGGATTTGACGTAGGTGTAGCGGGGATCTTTGTCGGGAACACAGAGGATTTTTTCATCCCGATCGCCACCGTCGATCATTTCCAACATACCAATGGGGCGGGCGGTAATGACACAACCGGGAAAAGTGGGTTGATCCATGAGTACCATGCCATCGAGGGGATCACCATCATCCGCCAGGGTATTGGGGATGAATCCATAGTCGTAGGGATATTGAACGGAGGAGTAGAGCACCCGGTCGAGGGCAAAACAATTCAAATCTTTGTCGAACTCATATTTATTTTTGCTCCCTGCGGGGATTTCGATCAACACATTGATCAAACCGGCTTTGGGCTGGGCAGGAATACGACTTAAATCCACAATTTTTCTCCAACAAAATACAAAAGAGTCACAACAAAACGGGGGGTCAACCCCATCCCATTTTACTCTTTGGCCTCCCCCCGACCCTAGCCTATGCCCTGGATAATTTGTCTTTGCCCCTCCACACGGCATAATTAATCGACTGTTGGTTATCGCTTTTTTCCTTTTCCATGGCAAATCCTTCTAACCCATCTATGTCCATGGCCCTAGCTGTACCTAGCCTGGACAAACCCACCGCCATTTTTCTGTCCCTAGTACTACCCACTTATAACGAAGGGGAAAATATTGAAGCCATGGTGGGGGTTTTGGTGGAGCTTTTGGAGAGGGATTGGAGTGGAAAATATGAACTAATTGTGGTGGATGATGATAGTCCCGATTTAACCTGGAAAACCGCCACGGAGTTAACCCAACAATATTCCCAACTGAGGGTGTTAAGGCGCACAGGGGAACGGGGCTTATCCACGGCGGTGATTAGGGGTTGGCAAATGGCCCAGGGCCAAGTTCTTGGGGTCATCGACGCAGATTTACAACATCCCCCGGAAATTTTATTGGCTTTATTGCAAGAGATGGAGCAGGGGGCGGATTTGGCGATCGCCAGTCGTCATGTGGAAGGGGGCGGAGTCAGTGAATGGAGTATGGCCCGGCGGGTGCTTTCCCGGGGGGCGCAAATGCTGGGGTTATTGATTTTACCGGAGGTGATTAGTCGTTTATCTGACCCCATGAGTGGCTTTTTCATGGTCAAACGTCGGGCGATTGCCCATTGTCCCCTCAGTCCGGTGGGATACAAAATTTTGATCGAAGTGGCCGCCAGGGGTCGCATCCGTTGGTTAGCGGAAGTAGGCTATGTGTTCCAGGAACGGCGATCGGGGGAAAGCAAGGTCACTTGGCGACAGTATGTGGAGTATTTGCAACATTTACTAAAACTGCGGCTGTCCCTTTCTTCTCAGTTTTTGCAATTTTGTTTGGTGGGTTTAACTGGGGTCTTGGTGGATATGGGTTTACTGTTCATCCTCAGTGATCCATCAATGTTGGCCTGGCCCTTAACCCGCAGTAAAATCCTGGCTTCGGAATTAGCCATTGTCAATAACTTTATTTGGAATGACCGCTGGACTTTCCTGGAAATTGCCCGGGTTCAAAATAGCCCCAAACAAGTTCTCAAGCGTTTTATTAAGTTCAATCTTATCTGCCTGGCGGGTTTGGTGTTAAACGTCATCCTCCTCAATATTTTCTTTAACCTTTTCCATTTCAACCGCTATCTGGCCAATGCCCTGGCGATCGCCATTGTGACTGTATGGAATTTTTGGTTCAACATCAAACTTAGTTGGCGGGTAACAGAGGTTAACTAAAGCACCAAACTAATTTCGTACCTGGCCATCGGGCATAGTGGCCCCCTGGAAATTGGCCCCCACCATATTGGCACTGACCAAATCGGCCCTAGTCAAATTAGCATGGGCAAAATTAGCATTCATTAAATTGGCCCGGGCTAAAAAGGCTTCAATCAATTCCGTTTCCTGTAAATTAGCCCCCGTTAAATTTGTCCTACTCATATCCGCATTATTCATTCGGGTTAGGCTGAGGTTCGCCCCCTGTAGGTTAGTCCGACTCAGGGAAATATGGGTCATAATTGCCCCTTGGCAATTCGCCTCAATCATTTCCGCCTCGGCAATTTTGGCCCGCATCAGATTGGCATTCTGTAGATCTGCGCCGTTTAACTTTGCCCCAGATAGATTAACGTCGGTTAATAAGGCTCCTTTCAGGTTGGCATGGCTGAGATTTGCTTTACTCAAATCGGCATCCCGCAAATTGGCCTCCTTAAGGTTGGCATAGCTTAAATCCGCCCGACTCAGATCCACCCCCTTCATATTGGCCCCCTGCAAATCCGCCCGGCTAAGAACAGCGGCCTGGAGGTTGGTGTAATAACCCTTTTTCTCCTGTCGCATGTTAGCCCCCCGCAAACAAGCTCCGGTCAGGGTCGCCCCACTCAGATCCGCTCCCCGTAAATCTGCCCCAATCAAGTTTGTGTCCTGGAGCGTGGCTAGGGTCATGTCACTGTCTCGCAGAATGGTCCCTTGCAATAGGGCTCCATGGAAATTGGCACTGCGTAAATCTGCCCCGGCCAAATCCGCTTGGCTTAGACTAGCGCCACTGAAGTTGGCCCCCACCAAATTGGCTTGCCCTAGGTTAGACCGATTGAGATAGGAAAATAAAAAACTGGCTCCCCGTAAGTCTGCTTCGTTGAGGACAATCCCAATTAAATCTGCCGCCGCCAAATTAATCCCCGGTAACTTTAGGCCGGTGAAAAGAGTTTCGCCATTGCGGTAACGCTGAACCAATTCCTTGGCTTCCATAAAATGTGTTTGTCCTTTGGGGATAGGAAAGAAAGGGTATTCTAATTATTTCTGATTATTTCCAATACTGGATCTTAATTTTCTTGTCCTTAGTTTGACCGATACATTGCCGGTAAAGGGATTAACTATTCCGCCTGTAAAAGGGTGGAAATATCCCGGGGGGGAGTATTTGCTTGACTGTACTGGACAACGGCATGGCGGGCATCGGTAATTAACCAATCCAGAGCCGCCGCCTGTACATCGATCGCCGCTCCGGTTTTATCCACGCAGTAACGACCAAAGACCAGCTTATCCACTAAACAAGCCCCAGGGCCCAGACGGGAGTATTCAAAAATAACACTATTGTCCACCACCGCCCCGCTACAAATTAAACAACTGGGGCCAATCATGGAAGGGCCAATGATTTTTACCCCGTCTTCAATGCGGGTCATGCCACCAATGTACACGGGGCCCTCAATCTCGACCTTATCCCAGTTCACCGCTACGTTAATGCCGGTATAAACCCCCGGCTTCACTTCAATGCCAGGAATTTGCACATTTTTTATTTCCCTAGAAAGTACCCCCCGGATGGCCTGCCAATAATCGGGCACCTTGCCAATATCTACCCACTCAAAGTCCATATTGACCGCATAGAAGGGCAAACCATTTTCCACCAACTTGGGAAATAAATCCCCCCCCAGGTCGTATTCCTGCCCAGAGGGTATGTAGTCAATCACCTCCGGCTCAAAGATATAAATACCAGTATTGATTTCTGTACTTAAAGCCTCTTCCACCGGGGGCTTTTCCTGGAAAGTTAAAATTTTGCCGTTATCATCGGTGACCACTACCCCGTAACTAGAAACCAGTTCCCTCGGCACTGTTTTGGTAATGATGGTGGCGATCGCCCCTTTTTCCCGATGGAGTTTAACCGCCGTAGTCAAGTCCAGGTCGATTAAGGCATCCCCGCACAGCACCACAAAGGTATCGTCAAAGAAGGGGTTAAATTCCTGGATTTTTTTCAATCCCCCCGCGGATCCTAGGGCATTACCCACCAGATCTCCGTCCACAATGTTGCCCTCAAAGGAGTAGGCTATCTGCACGCCAAACCTTTGGCCATCCCGAAAATAACTTTCAATTTCCTCTGCAAGATGACTGACATTGACCATAATTTGGTCAAAACCATGGTTTCGCAACAACTCCAGCAAAAACTCCATCACTGGCTTTTGCAAAATCGGAATCATCGGCTTGGGAATCGTGTGAGTGATTGGTCTGACCCGAGTGCCCTTGCCGGCGGCCAAAATCATGGCTTTCATCAACAATGTTCCTCAAACTCAATCCCAGAGATCAATTTAGCCTGACCACAGTCTATCAAACCATGGTCAGTCCTAGTTCTATGCTTCCCATCGGTGGCTCATTGGTGTCAGGACAGCACCTTGTATTAGTTCAACTTTTTGTGGGAAAGTTAGGTTCTAAAGGCTTTGAAAATTAATTAAAGTAATTAATGACCAATTCATTTCCCTTGGCTGTGGCCGTTATTGGTACAGGCTTTGGCCAAGCAATCCACATCCCTGCCCTACAAAATCACCGCCGCACCCAGGCGATCGCCATTTACCACCGGGATTTAGACAAGGCCCAGTCCGTGGCCGATAGCCATGGATTAACCTATGCCTACAATGATTTGGAAAAATTACTGGCTAATCAAGAAATTAAAGCGGTGACCATTGCCAGTCCGCCATTTTTACATTTCGAGATGGCCAAGCAAGCCATCCTAGCAGGAAAACATATACTGCTGGAAAAACCGATGACATTGCGGTGGGAAGAAACTGTTGAACTGTATCATCTAGCCCGGCAAAGGGGCGTGACGGTGGTGCCGGATTTTGAATTTCGTTTTGTCCCCCCTTGGCAATATGTGGCCCAACTATTAGATGAAGGAATTTTAGGCAAACTAAAGTTAATCAAAGTGGATTGGTTGGTGGGCAGTAGGGCCAATCCCGATCGCCCTTGGAATTGGTATGCCCAACGGGAAAAAGGGGGCGGCGCTTTGGGGGCCTTAGCTTCCCACACCTTTGATTACCTGCATTGGTTATTTGGCCCCGCCCAAAGTTTATCGGCCTGCCTGAGTGTGGCCGTCCCTGAACGCCCCGATCCCCTGGAAAATAATCGCCTTAAACCAGTAACTGCAGAGGACACAGCTTTAATTAGTTTGGAATTAGCCAGTGGTGTTCCCTGTCAGGTGAACATTACTTCCGTGGCCCACGGCGGCCGGGGTCACTGGTTGGAAATTTATGGGGAAAAAGGCAGTCTGGTAGTGGGAAGCGATAATCTCAAGGATTACGTCCATGGCTTTAAGGTTTTCCATAGCCCCGCTGGCAAAAATACCACCGAGTTAGAAATTCCCAAGCAACTTGCCTTTCCCCAGGTGTTTGCCGATGGTCGTTTGGCCCCTGTTATTCGGGTAGTGGATGAGTGGGTGAAAAGTATTGAGCAAGGCCGATCTTCCATGCCCTCACTCCGGGAAGGGGTTTATTCCCAACTGTTGATGGATTTAACCCACCAGGCCCACCAGCGGCGGCAATGGGTGACTGTACCAGACCTCGATCGCCTTCTAGCCTAATAATTTATGGCCAAAGTTCCCCCATTAATTGTTATTTGTGGAGCCACCGCCACTGGCAAATCCCAATTAGCCATAAACCTGGCCCAACGGTTAAACGGAGTTATTTTGGGGGCCGACTCCCGCCAAATTTATCGAGAATTGGACATTGGCACCGCTAAACCCAGTCTTGGCGATCGCCAGTTGGTGCCCCATTACTTAATCGACATCTGTGAACCCACGGAAAACTTTACCGTAGCGGCATACCAAAGGCAGGCCCAAAAACTTATTCAGGAGTTAAATGCCCCGATCCTATTAGTAGGAGGAACAGGTTTATACATCCAGGCGATCGTTAAAGGTTTGCAAATTCCCGCCGTCTCCCCCCACCCGGACTTGCGGAAACAGTTAAGTAACTTAGGACAATCTTTTTGCTATCAACTTCTGGGGCAAATTGATCCCATTGCCAAAAAAAAGATTGAACCCGCCGATGCGGTGAGAACCCTACGGGCATTAGAAGTGTTCTATGTTACTGGACAAACCATTTCGAGTCTCCAGGGGGAAAATCCGCCGGATTATCCCATTGTGCAAATTGGTTTAGCGACAGAACCAGACCAGCTCCAACAGAGGATTAGCCAACGCACCCAGGCCATGGTCGATGGTGGTTTAGTGCCGGAAGTAGAAAGACTAATTGATAAGTATGGGGAAAACTTACCGCTGTTGAATACCCTTGGTTACGCCGAAATTAAGCAATATCTCCAAGGAAAAATCTCCTTACCCCAAGCTAGGGAGGAAATTATTATCCATACGCGACAATTCGCTAAACGGCAAAGGACTTGGTTCCGCAAATACCCTGCTATCCATTGGCTCAACGCCAACTCAGACGATCTGCTGGAGAGGGCATGGCAATTAGTAAAGTGACAAAATGCCATTGTTGACCTACGACACAGCATGGTTTCCCTAATTTCCTAACAACCGCCGCTGGAATTTCATCGCCCTTTTGGTCTTAGAGCCTGTTTGTAAAGTTTCAATCTACCCCCCAAATCGACCCCCTAAAGCTCTGGCAATTCTGGGGGACTTTTCTCTAGTTTCCCCCCAAACTCAGGGGAGCAGGGGGCTTTTTAACAACCTCTTACGTTGCCCTCAAGGGCAAAGGATCGGCCCAGACCTAATTTTTCTGCATACTTGTTTAAGTTTGGCTTTTGCCTAGGGAAAAGTCTGAAAATAGCGGTTAATACTGCCCTGGAACCCATTCTTGAGGAGGAAAATTTTCACCAGGCCCCTTTTTAAACCGGAAATTTAGGCAGATTACTTACTGGCAATGCAACGGCCCAAATACCTTCCTAGGGAAAAGCTTTTAAAACAATTTGGCAATGGGGGGTAATGGCAGGCAGAAAATCGCTGGCAAGATAGCAAAATAGCTCAAATTTGAACAACTGTCCACCATCATCAGCGGAAAGTTAGAACTAGATTTTGCAACGAAGAAATTGGCAAGGCCTAGCTTGACAGTACGGTTGCCGTCATAACCTAACTGACTTTAAAAAAAAAGGAGATACTTTCTTGGAAAAGAATCTCCCTTGATTAACAAGAGTTTAACAATGCCCCCCCTGGGGACAAGCTAAATCAAAATTTACTCTTCCTCTTCCTCAGCATTTTCGCCAACTTGCTTGAGGTGAATATGTTTGTAGCCCAATTTAATTTCAAACTCGTCACCGGACTTAAGACCCATTTCCTGGGTATAGGTAGAGCCGATGACAATTTGACCATTTTTGTGGACACTAACCCGGAATGTCGGTTCACGACCCCGACCATCTTTAGTACCAGAGGGATCGAGGGGAACCCCTTTTGCCGCCAGAACTGCATCGTAGAAGTCTGTCAAATTGACCCGTACCTGTCCTTCCTTGGAAGTGGAATAGTATCCACAGGCTTTTGCTGTTTCGCGACGGGGCAAATGGGAAAGTTCTTTGACTTTGTTCAGCAATGCTTTGCCGGTTAGTGCAGTGGAGGTGTTTGGCATGAGATTATTTTTTCCCTTGGATGATGCTTAACTTTGATGACTTCTTTTTTTCGGAAAGTCGATATGCAATAAAATATAACATTAAATCTTATCTGAAAAACATCTTTTTTTGTTTTTAATTCGTTGGTGGTGGCATTTTTCTGTTTGAAAAATTAAGGTTTGATCCCTGGCCGATGTTGTCGCGATTATTTTGCAACTTGGTGGAAGCAATTAAAGTAGGCAAAATTTTGACAATACAGGCTAGCTAGGCGGAAAATTTTTAAAAACTTGCCAATTTTGCCTGAATATACATTTATCTGAACCCATAGAAGACATATAGAAAATCCATTGATGGGATGGTGCAAATGATGGGGAAATGACTTGGTTACTCGCTAAGCCATAGGCTAGGCTGAATACATTGTTGTTTCCCTTTCCGGTATTCCTCCAAGTCAAGGATTTCCATGGTTTTCCCCCAGTCTTTGCCCGCCCCAACGCCCCCGACGTCCTTTATCCCACCGGCTACCCCTGAACGGTTACGGCAGATAAACATATATCTGGATCAACTACTACTGGCCTTGGTGGCCCTAACGGATCTGGATGAGTCCACCTGGAAGCAGGCCTTGGAAAAAAGTTCTTTGTTGGGCAACTCCTTGGCCCCCAATCATCCTGCTAAAACTGCAGTCCCAGGGGAAGTAAACTTGCAGAAGATTCGGAGTTTGGCCATAATGGTCGCTTCCCTCAGTCAGCACTACCACGAGTTACTACGGCGATCGGTAAGCTTAACGGAACAAACAACGGAACAGGGGAAAAATCCTCTGCAAACTGCCCTTTTGGGGGAATACGCACAAAAATTACAATCCGCCTGGGAAAAGTATCAAGTCAAGCAAAATTTGTCTGTCCCATTTCTAGCGGAAGACCGCATTCTTTCCTTGCTGACGGAGTTATTTTTCTATGGCAGTCAGGACGGGCCCCGTCGTCTCTGGAGGGTATTGGAAAATACATCCTTTCCAACTAACCATCAAAACTAGCTCGCAAGCCATAAACTTCATCCTCAACAGATCCTGTTTACCAAGCCTGAAGAGGTGATTAACTCCCCTAGCGTCCCTCCTTAAGGGGGAATTTGGTGCTGGCGATGTAACGTCTCAAACGCCTTAAATTTAGATGCTGTGGTGATATTCTGGTAACTTTATTAGTACTTTCAAGGTTCTTTACAAAAGGCGATCGCCCTGGAAAATGGGTACAATTAACGGCCAAGACACAAACCCAGGTAAAGCTCCTTGACCAGGAAACATCAATTATGACCGACGAATCTTCCACCATGGGCCAGTATTCCCCAGAAGTCCTCACCATTGCCCATCTCCAGGAAGTGCAGGAAAGACGTCGGCAACAGAGGGTATTAGCTTTTTGCCAAGTATTTGATTTGGAAGGGGAACTGGTGGGGGTCTCCTTCGATTTGACCCCCGATGGTATCTGCGTGAGTTTGCCCAACACTTGGCCCTCCACAGATTCGTTTCACATTAAACTCAGGCGTATGGATAATTCGGAACTGCCGGCTATCACCATAAAAGTACAGCCGGTATGGCGCGAGTCCCGCAATGAAAATTTTGATGAAATTGGCGGAAAAATCCTTGAAGTGGATTGTCAGGATAGTTTCAATAACTTTTTAGACTACTGCCAAAAATTTGGCCCCAGTGGTTTAGTAGATAGATCTGATATTTAACTCATTGTTCTGCCCTGCCCGGCCTCCATTTTTAGCTTTTGCTGGAGCTTTTTGGCGAGATGGGAAGGCAACAATCCACCGGGGACAATGGCTAGGTGGAGCATAAAGGAAAATCTCCTGGGGCTTTCCCCAATAATTGTCAGAGTCTGATAGGATTTAGCCAAGTATTAAAATTTGTAAAGAAAATTAGCATGCGAGTTTTGGTGGTAGGCGGCACAGGAACCCTTGGTAGGCAAATCGTCCGCCAAGCAATTGACCAAGGTCACACTGTTGTTTGTTTGGTTCGTAGTCTGAGAAAAGCAACCTTTCTTAAGGAATGGGGTGCCGCCCTCGTCAGCGGTAATATCTGTAAACCGGAAACCCTGTCCCCGGCCCTAGAGAATATTGATGCAGTCATTGATGCCGCCACCGCCAGGGCCACCGATTCCCTCACCATCAGACAGGTGGATTGGGAAGGTAAAGTAAACCTAATCCGGGCGGTGCAGAAGGCGGGCATTAAAAAATTTATTTTCTTCTCCATTCTACGGGCCGAGGAATATCCCAATGTGCCCCTGATGGATATTAAGCATTGTACGGAAAAGTTTTTAACCCAAACGGATCTCGATTACACCGTCTTGCAATTGGCGGGCTTTATGCAAGGGCTTATTGGCCAGTATGCCATTCCCATTTTAGATAGCCAATCCGTGTGGCAAACCGGCGAAAATACCCCGATCGCCTACATGAATACCCAGGATGTGGCCAAATTTGCAGTCAAGGCGGTGGAATTGGATACCATAGCCCGGCAAACTTACCCGGTGGTGGGGAGCCGAGCTTGGGGGGCCCCGGAAATCATTCAACTGTGTGAAAGAATGTCGGGGAATGATGCCCGCATTTCCCAAGTGCCCATGCCGGTATTAAGGTTTATGAGAAGCTTTACCCGTTTTTTCCAGTGGACTTACAATGCTTCCGATCGCCTAGCTTTTTCGGAGGTTTTGGCCAGTGGTAAAGCGTTAACGGCGGACATGGGCCCGGTCTATGAACAATTTGGCCTTGATCCCAAGGAGACCACAACCTTAGAATCCTACCTACAGGAATATTTCGGGCGCATCATGAAAAAACTCAAAGAATTGGATTATGAAGTTAATCAGCCCCAAACCGGCAGTAAAAAGAAGAAAAAAGATTTCTTTTTCTAGTTTGATGGGTAGTTTGATAATTTTAGATAGTTACATTTTTTGTTTATTTTGTCCGCTCCCCATTTATTCCCTGACTCGCTAGGATCTCGCCACTGTGCCAAAAGTCGGCATCATTTTCAACGACGATAAGCCCATCGCCTGTAGCGTTGCCCAAGAATTGCAGGAGCAACTGCAACAGTGCGGTTTTACCGTGGTGATGGAAACCGGATCGGGGGGGTTGTTGGGCTATTCCCAGCCCGATCGCCCCATTTGCCATACCCGCATCGAACATTTAACGCCTCCCCACTTTGATGAATCCATGCCCTTTGCCATTGTGTTGGGGGGGGATGGTACGGTGCTATCAGCTTTTCGCCAGTTGGGGCCTTTGGGTATTCCCCTGCTCACCGTCAACACGGGACATATGGGCTTCCTGACGGAACTTTACCTTAATCAATTGCCCAAGGCGATCGCCCAACTGGTGGAGGGGAATTATCAGGTCGAAAGCCGTTCCATGATGACGGTGCGGTTAATGCGGGGGGAAAACCTACTCTGGGAAGCCCTTTCCTTGAATGAAATGGTTCTACACCGGGAACCCCTCACTAGCATGTGCCACTTTGAAATTCGAGTGGGCCACCATACCTCCGTGGATATTGCCGCCGATGGCATTATTATTTCCACTCCCACCGGCTCCACAGCCTATTCCCTCAGTGCTGGCGGCCCCGTGGTGACCCCCGACGTTCCAGTCTTTCAATTAGCCCCCATCTGCCCCCATTCCCTAGCTTCCAGGGCTTTAGTATTTTCCGATGTGGAACCAGTGACTATTTTCCCCGCTACCCCCAACCGGATGGTCTTGGTTGTGGACGGTAATGGGGGCTGTTACGTACTGCCAGACGATCAGGTGCATTTGTCCAAATCTCCCTATGCCGCTAAATTTATTCGTTTACAGAGCCCAGAATTTTTCCGTATCCTCCGGGAAAAGTTAGGCTGGGGTTTGCCCCACATTGCTAAACCCACCTCCGTCGAATTGCCATGAATGCGCCCCGTTACTCCCGTCGCCATCTCCTGCAAGCCTCCGCCGCCTTGGGGGTTACCGTCGGTTTAGGGGGGTGTTGGCCAGGCCAAGGAAGTAATCGGGAAATTCAGTTTTTGAACCGTTCCCTACCCCCCCAGTTAATTAATCAGTTCCAGGAGCAATTTCCCCAGGCTAAGGAACTTAACTTCAAGGCGATCGCCGATTTGCAGAGTTTGTTTGATAATTTGCAAACTTGGCAAAAACCCCCAGATACGAAAAAAAGCCTCCTAGGAAATTTACCAACAGCTAATCAAGCCAAGACCCCAGCCCAATTGGTAAGTGGGGGAGACGTTTGGCTAAGTAAAGCAATTCAGGAAAAACTGTTACAGCCCCTTGACCAAAGGCAACTAAAGCAATGGCAGAATCTCCCGCCAAGGTGGCAATTGTTGGGCCAACGCAATGACCAAGGAATCCCAGATAAAACAGGAAAAATTTGGGCTATCCCCTACCGTTGGGGGCCCACCATGGTGATTTACCGCCCAGAAGCCTTTGCCTCCCTGGGGTGGGAGCCTACGGATTGGTCTGATCTTTGGCGGCCAGAATTACGACAACGCATTGCCCTAGTGGATAATCCCCGGGAAGTAATTGGTCTAACCCTGAAAAAATTGGGTTACTCCTACAATCTCACCAACCCCCAAGCCATTCCCGCCCTGGCTCCGGCTCTAGCAGAACTGGCAACCCAGGTGAAGTTCTACAGCAACAAACATTATCTCCAAGCTCTCCTGAACAAAGACGTTTGGTTAGCGGTGGGTTGGTCCAATGAAATTATTCCCCTCCTTAGAAATCAAGCCGATTTAACCGCCGTTATTCCCCGTAGTGGCACATCCCTTTGGGCGGATCTCTGGACAATGCCCGCCAGTACCCCCACCGCAGAAATTACCTATGACTGGTTGAATTTCTCCGCCCAGCCCGCCAGTCTGGGTCAAATGGCCACTTTCAGCAATGGGTTAGCTGTGCCCTACCAAAATTGGGAAACAGCTTCTTTGAGCAGTAATTCCCTGTTAAATAGTTCGTCGGATTTATGGGATCGCTGTGAATTTCTTGCCCCCCTCACCCCAGAGCTAGAAAATCAGTATAAAAACCTCTGGCAAACGATGCGATCTGTATAATTTTGCGTTGGGCCCAGTCCTTGGTTGCTAGTCTCCGTAGGTACTGAGGTATGAATAAATGGCATTTTTTCTGATTTTTGGTAAAGGATTGTGACAAAATCCCCGAAAACCTCAAAAAATCGTGGGGTAAAGTGATCCTACTTCCACACTTTGTGCATAGAATAAGGCAGTGAAACAGCCGGTATATGGGCATTTCAGGGACTTTTATGTCAAATTTCTGGGCCCATTTAAGCTGTTGAGTCTCCCGATGACCCTGTTATGGGGAGAAAATGCTTAAAAAATGAGTCTATTCCAACAAACTCACTCTCAAGGAGATTTTTCAGATGAATAAAGGCGAATTAGTCCATGCGGTCACGGATAAAGCTAAAGAGCAACTGGGAGAAAGCATCACCAAAAAAGAGGTAGATGCGGTTATCTCGGCGGCCATCGATTGCATTATGGAAGTGGTGGCAGAAGGGGAAAAAGTGACCCTCGTGGGCTTTGGTTCCTTTGAGGCCCGGGATCGGAAGGAACGGGAAGGGCGTAACCCCAAAACGGGGGACAAAATGCTTATTCCTGCTACCAAAGTACCTGCTTTTTCCGCCGGTAAAATGTTCAAAGATAAAGTTGCTCCCGATAAAAAATAACCCCCGCTGACCTTTGTTTGAGCGACCCCACCACGGTGGTAATTTGGGTTGGGCAGCAGATATAGCAGGCTGTCCAGCTTTTTCTTTACTCGATTTTTCCGCTAGCATTAATCCCCTCGGGCCGCCGCCGGAGGTGCTAGAAGCAATTCAATCCGCTTTTCCGGCTCTCCATCATTACCCCGATCCCCAATATGGCCTCCTCCGTCAGGCGATCGCCAATTACCACAATCTATCCATGGATTGGGTATTACCCGGCAATGGATCGGCGGAGTTGTTGACCCTAGCAGGGCGAACATTTGCAGATCTGGAGTATACGAATTTGGTTACCCCAGCATTTGGGGACTATGGCCGTAGTTGGCGGGGAGCGGGGGCAAAATTAAAAATCGTCCCTTGGCAAGTGGGCCATGCCTGGCCTTGGCAAAATTTAGGACTCACTGCCCCTATTACCGGGAATAATTGCCAACACGGTTTGATTCTTAATAATCCCCATAATCCTTCCGGCTTTCTTTTACCTAGGTCTAAAATCCTGGAACTATTGCCCCGTTATCAATGGGTAGTGGTGGATGAAGCTTTTATGGATTTTCTGTCCCCATCGGAGGATCAGAGTTTAATTCCCTGGTTGACCCAGTTTCCTAATTTAATTATTTTGCGTTCCCTGACTAAATTTTACCGTTTGCCTGGTTTACGGTTGGGCTATGCCCTGGGGCATCCCGATTTACTGGCCCAATGGCAAACCTGGCGGGATCCCTGGCCCGTTAATGTTTTTGCTGAAGCGGCGGCGATCGCCAGTTTAGGGGCAAGGAATTTCAGCAACAAGTCCGACAATGGTTACCCCAAGCGAAGGAAGACTTGTGGCAGGGATTAGCCAAGCTACCGGGGTTAGAGCCTTTACCCAGTCAAGCTAATTTCATTTTGGTAAAAACGAAAATTCCTGGCAGTAAACTCCAACGGACATTGTTAAAACAAGCTCAAATTTTGATTCGGGATTGTCTTAGCTTCCCAGAATTAGGGGATAATTTTTTTCGGGTAGCAGTGCGGACTTCTGCCGATAACCAAAAGTTGTTGACTGCGTTGGCCCACGCCATAGACTAAGATCGCCCCATCCCCTACTTTTATGGTCTGACCCGATCGCCAACCCCATGGGCAACAAACCAAAATCATCTTCATCCCTGAATGTTAACCAAGATGACATCCCGGAAGTAATTCGGGATCAGCCCCTAGCACCAACCACTACTTCCCAACCTTTGCCCCTGAAAGTTATTGCCACAGGTATTGGGGGAATGTTGCTGTTGTTACTGTTGGCGTTGGGATGGTGGCAAAGACCCCAGCCAGAACCAGAAGTGGTGGTGGAACCCAGTCCGACCCCCACGGAAGCCCCTGTGGATAATCTTTTGGGCCATTTACCCTATGCAGAAGCCCCGACATCGGATCTAAGGCAAATTACCCCCGACGGCCGTTTGAAATTGCGCCAGGCCGCGGCGGATCAATTTTTAAAAATGCAACAAGATGCCCGCAATCAAGGCATTTCCCTGGTGCCCATTTCCGCCTTTCGGACCATAGACCAACAAAATCAGCTATTCTTTGACGTTAAGCAACAACGGAATCAGGACGCTAGCAAAAGGGCCGAAGTAAGTGCTCCCCCCGGTTACAGCGAACACCACACCGGCTATGCGGTGGACATTGGAGACGGTAGCGCCCAGAACAGTCATTTGAGTGAAAGTTTTGCCCAGACTAAGGCTTTTCAGTGGCTCCAAAATAATGCCGCCCGCTACAGCTTTGAACTATCCTTTCCCCCGGACAATCCCCAGGGCATTGCCTATGAGCCCTGGCATTGGCGTTACGTTGGCGATCGCCCTAGTTTGGAATTATTTTACAAAGCCAGAAATCTGCCCAAAAAATCCAGTGAGTCCCCTTAAAATTTTTCCGTCAATCAACGCCCAGATTGGACACTTTTAACCCCAAAATTGGATCGGTTAGGGTCGGTAAAACCCCCTGGACACAGTTAGCCACTTAAGCGTTAAACCTACACCCACCGCTGTACCCAGGGCAATACCCTAACAAAAGAGCTATGTTAGAATCAGCAATACACAGGGCACGCTGAGGTGATGGATTTAGGTTATGTTTGAACGCTTTACAGAGAAGGCTATTAAAGTAATCATGCTCGCTCAGGAGGAAGCCCGTCGCCTCGGACATAACTTCGTAGGCACGGAACAAATTCTACTGGGCTTGATTGGTGAAGGAACTGGCGTCGCCGCCAAAGTTCTCAAATCCATGGGGGTCAATCTTAAGGATGCCCGCATTGAAGTGGAGAAAATCATCGGGCGGGGATCAGGTTTCGTGGCCGTGGAAATTCCGTTTACCCCCCGGGCCAAGCGGGTGCTAGAACTTTCCCTAGAAGAAGCTCGCCAGCTGGGTCATAACTACATTGGCACTGAACATTTACTATTGGGTTTAATCCGAGAAGGGGAAGGGGTCGCCGCCAGGGTTCTGGAAAACCTAGGGGTTGATCTTTCCAAGGTTCGTACCCAGGTAATCCGGATGCTAGGGGAAACCGCAGAAGTGGCCGCCGGTGGTGGTGGTGGCGGGCGGACTAAAACTCCAACCTTGGATGAATTTGGTTCTAACCTGACCCAATTGGCCACCGAAGGCAAACTTGATCCCGTGGTGGGTCGTCAGAAAGAAATTGAACGGGTTATCCAAATCCTGGGCCGTCGTACCAAAAATAACCCGGTCTTAATTGGGGAACCCGGTGTGGGTAAAACGGCGATCGCCGAGGGTTTAGCCCAGCGCATTGCTAATAAAGATATTCCCGATATCCTCGAAGAAAAACGGGTCGTTACCCTAGATATAGGATTACTTGTTGCCGGTACTAAATACCGGGGGGAATTTGAGGAACGCCTCAAAAAAATCATGGATGAAATCCGCCAAGCCGGTAACGTCATCCTGGTAATTGATGAAGTCCATACCCTGATTGGGCCGGGCCGCCGAAGGGGCGATCGATGCCGCCAATATTCTCAAGCCAGCCTTGCCCGGGGGGAATTGCAATGTATCGGGGCCACCACCCTGGATGAGTATCGTAAGCACATTGAACGGGATGCGGCCCTAGAACGGCGTTTCCAACCCGTCATGGTGGGTGAACCGTCTGTGGATGAGACCATCGAAATTCTTTATGGTCTGCGGGAACGCTATGAGCAACACCACAAATTGAAAATTTTGGACGAAGCTCTGGAAGCCGCCGCCAAACTTTCTGACCGTTACATCTCCGACCGCTTTTTACCCGATAAGGCCATCGATCTCATTGATGAAGCCGGCTCCCGGGTGCGGTTAATCAATTCCCAGTTACCCCCCGCCGCCAAGGAATTGGATAAGGAGCTACGGCAGATTCTTAAAGAAAAAGATGATGCTGTCCGCAATCAGGACTTCGACAAAGCCGGAGAACTGAAAGACCGGGAAGACGAAATTAAAAAACAAATCCGGGCGATCGCCTCTTCCAAAAAATCCGAAGGGGACAACGGGGAACCGGAAGTAACTTCCGAAGAAATTGCCCACATCGTCGCTTCTTGGACAGGCGTTCCTGTGCAGAAAGTTAACGGAATCGGAATCCGAAAAACTGATGCACATGGAAGATACCCTCCACCAACGGTTAATTGGTCAAGAGGATGCGGTCAAAGCTGTGTCCCGGGCCATCCGTCGGGCCAGGGTAGGGCTTAAAAAATCCCAATCGTCCCATTGCCAGCTTTATCTTCTCTGGCCCCACTGGGGTTGGAAAAACCGAGTTAACCAAAGCCCTGGCGGCCTACTTCTTCGGTTCCGAGGAAGCCATGATCCGCCTGGATATGTCCGAATTTATGGAACGCCACACCGTTTCTAAATTGATCGGATCCCCTCCCGGTTATGTCGGTTACAACGAAGGCGGGCAGTTAACTGAAGCGGTGCGTCGTCGTCCTTACACCGTGGTTCTCTTTGACGAAATTGAAAAGGCCCACCCCGACATCTTCAATATGCTCCTGCAAATTTTGGAAGATGGTCGCCTCACCGACGCCAAAGGTCGCACAGTGGATTTCAAAAATACCCTGTTGATCATGACCTCCAACATCGGTTCCAAAGTAATTGAAAAAGGTGGCGGTGGCCTCGGCTTCGACTTTGAAAACGACCAAGCGGAATCTCAGTACAATCGCATTCGAGCCTTGGTTAATGAAGAGTTGAAAAACTACTTCCGTCCCGAGTTCCTCAACCGTTTGGATGAGATTATCGTCTTCCGTCAACTGAACAAAGAAGAAGTCAAGGAAATTTCCGAAATTCTCCTGCGGGATGTATTTGCCCGCCTGGTGGAAAAAGAAATTTCTTTGCAAGTCACCGATAAGTTCAAGGAACGCATTGTGGAGGAGGGTTTCAACCCTGCCTACGGTGCCCGGCCCCTCCGTCGAGCCATTATGCGTCTGCTTGAAGACGTTTTAGCAGAGGAAATCCTCTCTGGCCGTCTCAAAGAGGGTAGCCAAGCTGTGGTGGACATCGGTGAAGATAATCAAGTGGTGGTTATTCCCGGTGAAACCAGAGAACTGATTGCCCCCGGCGTTGAGTAGTTACCACAACCTCTTAGCTTGTGGCCTAAAGACCGATTAAACTTCAATCAATATCAACAAAGTTTGTTAGAGAGGAATTCACCGTAATTGGGAACCTCTCTTTCTTTTGAAATTAATTTCCCCTATGGAGTCCGGACACTGTGAACGCATCTGAATTTTTATGGCCCGCTCTGGTAACGGCCCTTGCCGCCATCCTCTATTTGGTTTTGGTGATCAATGTAGGCAGAGCCAGGGCCAAATATGGAGTCATGCCTCCGGCGACCACTGGCAATGAAAACTTTGAGCGGGTGCTACGGGTTCAGTACAACACCCTGGAGCAGTTGGCATTCTTTTTACCGGGATTATGGTTATTTGCCATTTATCGAGATCCCGGCATTGCGGGCATTTTGGGGGCTGTCTGGTTACTAGGTCGTGTACTCTATGCCTGGGGTTATTACCAAGCGGCGGAAAAAAGAATGATTGGTTTTGCCGTTGGGAGTTTAAGCTCTATGGCTTTGGTGCTGGGGGCATTATTGTCAATTCTTTGGCAACTGCGTCAAATATCAATCTTTTAGTTATGGCCAATGATCAAAGTTGGAAACGCCTAGTAATCTGAGACCATACCCCAGTTCTAGGTATTAAATTGTAGATGGGAATTCCCAACTTTTCCCAACGAACCTAGTTTTCCCCGGACTAATTTACGTTAAACCTAATGACCACTATTATTACTTCCCAGGCGATCGCCCATTACCGTGACCAACTTTCTCAATATCCAGAAGCGATGCTGGCCTTGGATACCATTGAAGACTGTGAAGGTGACTTAGAAGATGCGGCCCTGACCCTAGGCATTCACGTGGGGCAACAGCCCGATCGCAATGATTGGTTGGATGGTTTGGCCAAACGTTGTCGGGTGGCCATCTGTGAAGGAAATTTCCCCACTGCCCTCAAAGGGGACAAAATTGACGAGGTGGTGGCCCATTTAATTGAGCGGAAAGTTTGTCATCCCCTATTGGCCCCCTTGGTGGTGGCCTATGTGATTAAACAGGGTATTGATGATTTTTGCGCCCCCATCCACTTCAAGCTTAATTACGAAGGAAAAAATCCCTAAATTGACCGTAAAGTATTAAACCTTACTCAAAAATCTAGGCAATAGGGAAAGGGTAAATATGACAACGGCCTGGACTGAACGCATTGGTTTTCAACGGGAATGGAGTTGGCAGGGTTGGCAAATTCGTTATAGTTTCCGTCATCCTTCCTCTCCTTCCAACCTACCGCCCATTTTGTTCATCCATGGTTTTGGAGCGGCGATCGAGCATTGGCGTTACAATTTTCCCTTTTTTGCCCAACATACCAGCGTTTATGCCATTGATTTGCTGGGATTTGGTGGCTCCCGTAAGGCTAATATCCACTACAGTGCCTATGGTTGGGCGGAGCAAATTAGGGATTTTTGTCGGGAAATTATTGGTCATCCCGCCATCATAGTAGGAAATTCCATTGGTTCTTTGGTGGCTTTAACCACAGCGGCGGAAAATCCCGAAATGGTGGCAGGGTTAATTATGGCAAGTTTACCCGATGTTTCTCTTCGACAACAGGCCGCCCCCCGTTTTTTACGGCCCTGTATTGAGAAAGTGGAAAACGCTTTTTCTCCCCCTTGGTTGCTCGATAATTTGTTTAAATTTGTCCGCCGTCCCCAGGTAATTAAAAAATGGGCTGGTCTAGCCTACGGTGAATGCCAAGAACGCTATGATCAATCGGAAAAAATCGATCAAGAATTGGTAGAAATTATTTGCTCTCCCCCCCAGGATTTAGATTCGGCTAAAGCCTTTCGTCAACTCTTTAGTTCCGTCCGTCAACCTAACTTTGCCCCGGCGGTAAAGGAAATTTTACCAAAATTAAATCTACCGATTTTACTACTTTGGGGAGATCAAGACCGTTTTATCCCCTGTCGTTATGGCCAACAGTTTGCTTTGTTGAATGACAATATTGAATTTCAACTTTGGTCTGGAGTGGGTCATTGCTTACCGGATGAATCTCCCCAACGTTTTAATGAGAACTGCTTAGCTTGGCTGGAAAAGAATCTACAATTTTTTCTGAAAAGTCCATCCAGTCAATAAAAATGGCAAATATTAATGCAATTAGTGTAGTGGGGCTATTATGGTCATTTGAATTAAAAACACGACAAAAAAGCCATTTTATTGTAAGAGCCTGAGCCATACTGAATATTTCAGTCTTGTTGTCAACGACTGCAACTCTAAAATGTGTACCAATCCCTGATAGAGCTAGCAAAGGTTTCATTACTATTTTCCTTATCATTATCACGATCTATAAACTCTGTAATGGCGGTTTCTTTGGCATCGATTTCTTCGTGTTTATGTTTACTACTTTTTTGAAGGTGGCTATCATCTATTGTGGAACCAAGTCGGCCATCCTGGTGATTTTTCTCAACTTGTCGCAGAAATTTTCGCACCACTGAAGCCAAGTTTTTGGCGGTTATTTTTTCGTATTTGATATCATAAACATCTAATAGCTGTTCTAATTCTAATAGAGCCGCATCGTATTCCCTTACCCCTCGCTGAATTTTACTCGAAAGTTCATTAAGGGGCACTTTTTCGTCAACAGCGCCAATATTACGGGCAAATTCTTCCAATTCTAGGAGTATGGAGTGAGATGTACTGAAGGAGTCAATTTGCTCCATGTCCAAGGGGGTTGTTTTTCTGAGGGGATCCCTCATAATAGCCCCAATACCTCTCAGTACCGCAGTCTTTATATTTCCTCGCATGTTTTCAATGCGTCGCATTTGGAATTTTTTTCCTTCTTCACTGGCCACATACATGGGAGGTAATCGATTTAGGGTATAGCTAGCTACCTCTGCAATGCTGATAAACTTGGCTACATTAACGGGTAGTTTTTGCAATTCATTATAAATTTCTTCTTTCACCACTACTTCTAATAAGTTAAGACAGTTTTTACGTTGACGTTTTTTCTCCTCTTCTTTTTCATCTAATAAATTTTTTAAAAGTGACTTACTAACGCTATCGTCGGTAATGCCGTAAAGAGGAGCAAGGATATTTATTAAGTCCTTAGCAATGGGAATATAGACTTGCTTGCGATTTAGGCTTTCGATTAGATTATAGGTATTTTCCACCATTTGCTTAACATCAGGCTGTGTCGAAATTAAATCCATTAGCAACCTATAGGTTGAGCAATTGCTCACCACATTGGGATTATTTTCCCAAACCTTATTGGTTAATCCATAAATTATTTTTTTTAGTCTGATTCGTTCTCTATTGCTTTCAATTTTATCAATAATACTGGGTAAACATTCCTTGTTAAATTCCATGATTGTTACCACATTTTGTAGTCAGTGAGCTAATAAAAACTTAAGTTTACTGTTAGCTCAAATCTTGGGCGAGGAGATCGCAACATTCAGTCACCGATCGCCGTTGCTGGAGGGCCTGTTGCAATCGACTATGGAGTTGGGAATGCTGTTCCAGTAGACTTTTTGCCTGCAGAAAAGCCCAGCTCTCTTTTTGGGCAAGATTAATCTCGGGCAGTCCAGCTAAACGAAAGGCCCTACGCAACTGTTGGCGATCGCCATCTCCCCCTAGGCATTCTCCATAGACCAATTTTTCGGCGGCAATGCCGGCCATCCAAACCGTGGCCCACCGCTCCAATGCTTGGGGACGATGTTTCCAATCCAGGCACTGACTTTCTAAATTGGCTGTGTCAAACCTTATTCCTGCCATACCTTTTTCCCCTTGACGCAGAACTTCCCAGGAACTAAGGCTGTAGTCAATGATGGGGATATCTAGACAGTATGCCACCAAGAAATGCCCTGCCTCGTGGCATAAAATTCTTTCCCGCTCTGCTTTTGATTGGAATAAACCAACGAAAAAATCGGTGCCTCGGCCCTGCCAACTAATTTGATCCGCTGTGATTATGCCCAATATTCCCAGGGTGGCCACCGCTGGAATCGCCGGGGAAAGATTGACCACTGGCCCCACCAAGGCAGACATCATCATTAAAAAAATGGCGATCGCCACCAGGTTTAAACGGGTATCAGGCATAAAAATTAGTAGGAATACATCTCCTTTTAGCTTAACCAAAACTACCCCCTACCTTGGGGGACAAAATTCGTTAAAGTCAAAATTTAAGTCGCGACATTGAGCTAATTCCGCTGTTATTGATGCCCTTTTAGATTTAGCCGGCTGTCAAAATGGTACATTAAATCGAGTTTTAACCAGTGCTGATTCCGATCCAGCTACTGTCTAGTTTTTACCCTTATCGCAACTTCCCAGTTCTATGGATACCCCGGCGATCGCCCCCCGTTGGTTTGTTAAACAGGATATTGACGGCTTTTTTGGCCTAGCGGTAAACAACCTGGTACAAATTTTGGTAATTGTGGGACTAACCCAATCGGTGTTGCAATTTCCCCCAAGCTTGATTTACGGAAGAATTTTACCCAGCATTGCCATTAGTTTAATTGTCGGCAATTTCTATTACAGTTGGCTGGCCTATCACCAGGGAAAACGGGAAGGGCGGGACGATATTACCGCTTTACCCTACGGCATTAACACCGTTAGTCTTTTTGCCTATGTTTTTCTGGTTATGTTGCCAGTGCGCTTGCTGGCGATCGGGGAAGGGGCTAGCAGTGAAGCGGCGGCGGAGTTGGCTTGGCAGGCGGGCCTAATGGCTTGCCTTGGTTCTGGCTTAATTGAATTGGCGGGGGCTTGGGGGGCGGATTGGTTGCGACGTTACACCCCCAGGGCGGCTTTGCTTTCGACCCTAGCTGGCATTGCTTTGACTTTCATTTCCCTTGGTTTTTTCCTCCGTACCTATGCCCATCCTTTGGTGGGAATTTTGCCCTTGGGGGTAATTTGGTCAGCTATTTTGGCAAGGTTAATTTCCGTTTGCCTGGGTTAAACTTGGCTATTCCCGGAGGATTAATGGCCATTTTGGTGGGTACAATCCTGGCCTGGGCAACGGGTTTAGTAACTTGGAACCCGGAACAGGTACAAACGGCGATCGCCCCTTTGGGAATTTATATCCCCACCATTGATCTAGGCAGTTTATGGCAGGCCAAGGGGGTACTGGTTAGTTATTTCAGCGTTATTTTACCCATGGGGCTGTTCAACCTGGTGGGTAGTTTACAAAACCTGGAAAGTGCGGCGGCGGCGGGGGACGATTACCCAACGGGGCCATGCTTAGCGGTAAATGGTCTTGGTACCATTGCGGCGGCCTTATTTGGTTCCTGTTTTCCCACCACCATTTACATCGGCCATCCCGGTTGTAAAGATATGGGGGCCAGGATTGGTTATTCCTGGTTAAACGGTTTGGTGATGGCGTTCCTTTGTTTGACCGGCAGTCTAGGTTTATTGGTCTATCTCATTCCCATCGATAGCGGCATGGCGATCGTGCTTTGGATCGGCATCATTATCGTCACCCAAAGTTTTAGTGCCACCCCCACGGCCCATTACCCCGCCGTGGTGATTGGTCTTTTGCCGGGCATTGCCGCCTGGGGGGCATTGGTGGCCGAAATTCTCTGCGGGTAGCAGGTCGGGAACACCGGACAATCCCATTACTCCAGCTTTAGTCCCTATCTTTGAGCAGAGTGATTTGTTTATCACCGGGGCCTTTGCTCTGGAGCAGGGTCTAATTTTTTCCGCTATGATCCTGCCGCCATGACGGTGTACATTATTGAACAAAAATTTGGTTTGGCGGCCTCTGGGCGATCGCCGCTGGAATTTTGTCTTGGTTTGGATTAATGCATAGTTACCGCTGGACTGGGCCGATACGGTAATGGCCTTGGGCTGGGGAGCCGGGGCAAGCTGGGCCATTAGTTACTTTTTGCTGGCCCTGTTATTTGTGCAGTGGACTACCCCCAAAAGACAAGATTGATCAAGGATAAGGCCAAAGCGGAGAATCTTCATCTAGGAAGATCCTTGCAGTATTTGCGTTACCATAACCTTAAAATGTTTCCGAGATTCAAGAAAGAGGGATATTAAAATTTTTAGATAGTCTAAAAATCCATCTAGCTGTTGGTAGCTGATAGTTGTATGCGCTTTTGCTAGGTTTTTCCATTTTTCTTGCGATTCATTAATTCAGCAGCTATCGCGAATGACGCCCATGTTGACGGGTGCTAGGGTTTATCATTTCAAGCGTTTGCTTCCGATGCCCAGCACGAGTTTTTGTACGGCCTGATACAAATCTAATTCTCTGATTTTAAAATTTTTGGCCAAGTTCTTTTGCGTGAGTTCCATTCATATTGTTCTGATCCTCTAATCTCATAAGTTCCACTATTTCCCATCCTTTCCTGATTACAATTTCAATTAAAAATTGACCGCTTGTAATTGCTGGAGGAACCTAAGGATATTTCGTCCAGTCTATTATTGGGATAGGTGTAAATCTTCAAAAAATCGAGAGCATTGATCACTATTTTCATTTTTATCTGTCACGATCAACAATTCATCTATAGCCGACTCAAAGCTACATAAAAAAGACGACGCTCATCTGGAACAATTTTTTGCACTGTATCTCCAGAAATTTCCATAAAAATCCAATCTGGATGGACAAGGGGATAGCAAGTTCCACAGCATCAAGAATAATAACGACGGTTTTTTCTAATCCTTTGTATTTATGCGCAGTCGAGATTGTTACATTGACTTTTTTCTTCATCTGAGAGTCCTAAAATAACTATGAATAATAATTGCTAAAATCTTGCAACTCGACGAGTTTTAATTGGTGTACCAGTGACTGTAACTTTTTCGACTGGTGTAGGACAACACTTCTGGAAATTTTTTAATTTTTGATGAACGATCCTAAGAATTGCAAGCGGTGTGATTAGATCCCAGAATGAAGTTCTTTTTCCCATTCATTGTAAATCCAAGCTATCCAAATCAACATATCTCACATTTCCGTTTCTTGTTTATAAGTAATTCCTGGCTTGCCCAGACCTTGCATGAGAGAGTTACTAATCTCAATGATAGATGTACAGGAACGATAATTAGTGGAGAGGTATAGCTTTTGGGCTCCGGGAAATAATCGGTAAAATTATTGAAGAAACGTAGATCGGAACCAGCAAAGCCGTTAATTGCTTGCCAATCATCGCCAACACAGAAAAATAAAGCATTAGGATTTTGCTGGCGAATTGCATCAATTAGATTGTAAAATAATTCTGAAAAATCTTGATATTCGTCAATAAAAATATATTTTAAACTTGAATATTTCCATCCCCTGCTCTTCTTCTAAAAATTGTTTGGCCACTTTTAACTAAATCGGCAGATCTTTGCATTAGCCCATCAAAATCTTCTTCCCCGGTGGCAGAAAGTCTTTCAAGATAAGCCGAATATAATATTTTTCCTAGTTGATGAAATCTTGCGATAATATCTATGCCTGAATTGCCATCGTTTTCAAGTTGATTATATTTTATCGAACAAATAGTTTGGTATTTATTGATTTTTTGTTCCAGTTGTTCAACCGTCAAAGATAACTTACGACAACGCTGTACAAATTGAACCATTGCTTTAGTGAAGTTATCAATAGCGCGATCTTTAATTCTTTGCCAAATTTCTTCATCGGATAATTTCCTGTACGGAATATTCAGTTCTTCAAGTTTTTGTTTGATTTTTTCTGCAAATACCTCTGCTTTTAAATCCTTAGGAAATAATTCTAGCAAAGACCAACTCGGATTTTTTTGCCAAAAAATTCTTTTTTGTTCTGACACTTTATCATAATCTGGATTACCCACTAGCCCAAAATATTCTATAATTATTCCCGTTCTACCAGATTTAAAAATAGTAAAATCGGGATGATAATTTGTTCCATTCCACTTATAATTTCTTTCATATTTATAAGAAATGTTATGCTCAAATAAAAAATTTGCAATTGTTTTTTCCCCGAAAGATTTATAAGACCTACCATCTAAACCTTCCTCAACTAAAGAACGCCTTATTTCAAGCATTTCTTCTGGAGACTTTCCGTATCCTAAACGTGCAATTTCTTGCCAGTCTGCATAAAATCTATCAACCATTAGCGATCTGATTTTGTCATAAAAATATTCATCTCGAAGATGATCATCAATAATTGATTGTAAAGCTCTGCTTTTAGCTTGAGTTCCATCTGATTGATCAATGAGTAAGTCTTCCTCTGGATGTACCAATGCATAGGCTAAAGCATGAAAAGTCATTACATGAGGAAGGTTATCTTCCAATTTTTCTTCAAGTCTTGTTTTTATCTCCTCCGCTGCTTTTCGATTAAAAGCTAATAAAAGCATTTCATTGGGAGCAATGCCACAATGTTTTTGTAAAAATAAGGCACGATTTACTATTGTTGAAGTCTTGCCGCTGCCTGCTCTAGCAACTACTTGTACGTGATTATTTACAGAACTAATTGCATTTAGTTGTTCTGAATCTGGTTGAAGGAGAAGATTATTAACAGCCCATTCTTCCAGAAACTTTTGTTTAATTGATTGATATTCATTGAAATTTATAACCTTTTGACATTGATTAATGAAAAATTTATATGCATTTATAAAGTCTCTTTGAAGCAAGTTATGCAAAACCATCATAAGTTGTTGTTTTTTAGCTTGTTCTTGCCTTGTTTTTTGTATTTTTAATTGTTCTTGTCTTAATTTTTCTTGTTCCCATTCTCTTTTGTATTTTATTAGTCTCTCTCGCCTTAACTGCTCTTCCTTTTCTTTATTTAATTGTTTTTGTATTTTCAATTGTTCTTGTCTTAATTTTTTTTCTTTCCGTTCCTTTTTGTATTTTATTAGTCTTTCTTGCCTTAATTGCTCCTCTTTTTCTTTATTTAATTGTTTTTCTTTATTTAATTGCTCTTGTCTTACTTTTTCTTCTTCTTGTTCTTTTTTTAAATTATGTAGTCTTTTTTGTCCAATTTTTTCAGCTTCCTCAATTTCTTCTTGATTAATGTTTTCCTGAATTAGAATTTTTTGCAGAATGTCCAACATTTCAGATTTATTATTATCTGTTTTTATTTCGAGTCCATAAATTTTTTTGTGGAAAATCTGAAAATAAGCCTCACTCGATGAAAAATAATAAATCCCCACAAAACATCTCGAAAAATCACTAGATGATATATTGAATGACCTCGCTAAAATATCACTATTCAAATTGAGTATCCGTGATTTACTTATTAGATAATTATGATAATCAAAAAAAAGCCCCCTTTTGTTGATCATTATCGTAAATAATACGAATCTTTCTGATGAAGTTAAAAACAACCCAGATTTAAGTTTTTGTTGGTAAGAATTCATCGCTCACCTAGAAAAATATTTTTATTTATTAAAGTAACAAGTCATAACCCAAGAAAAATATGCTAACCTTCTCCAACTTTCATTTAGCTAAGACTCACCGTACTCTTGCAGAAAACTGAGAAAATCCGTTAGGGCTGATCGGGTATCTGGGCTAGGGGCAAGTTGATGCCGTATTTGCGAAACGAAGAATCGATTTTGGATTCTAGCTCGGCTAGCCGCTCGTTGTCTTTCCTGATCAGCTCGGTCTCTTTCTTGATTTGCTCGGCTTCTTTCCTGATCAGCTCGGTCTCTTTCTCGATCTGCCTTTTCTCGCTCCTCCTTTGCAAGATCATCTCGTCGAGTTTCGCGTTCTCTTGCTCGATCCGCTTGATATCGGCTTCTATTTCCAGTGTTCCACTCAAGGCCGAGATTAACCACCAGAGACGCTGTGCCCAGACTGAATGCCAGGAAACTCCACTGGAGGATGGTGAGGGGGATGGATGGGATGGGGGTGGTGTCGATGTTGCCATAAAACCTCAGTAATGCTGCTACGGCGTACAAAAAAGTGGTTAATGAACGGGGCAGTAGGGCTAGGAAGGTGCCATCCTGTCATTTTAGCTGATGAGATTTGATGGTTGACCAATTAGGCACGATGTGCAGCGACCACAGGCGATCGCCTTATAAACAGAACCAAAATACTTCCGAGGAAGAGTCACTTGCAGATGTATTCTAACTTTACCCTTGCTTTTTAATTAGCTTTGTCTCGAAAAACCATTTGAATGGCTTATTTTCCAATCAAAACCGAAAGCAACTTAAGGCTGGCTTAACAGTCAGTATGCCGTCGCAGGATCAACAACGGAAATCAATACCTTACCTGCAAGTGATCTTTGTTATCGGATGGACAGAATGACCATGGAAGACATCCAATTTCACCGATATTTTTATCTTAGGGTGGCTGAGGAAGAAATCTCGGAAAATTCATGCGAACGACGAAATGTCATGGGGGGATGGTAATACCTTTGCAAAATTCCCTACACTGGATAGGGTCTCAACATTCAGGTAATCTCCCCCAGGGGAAACATTAAACTACAGTGTCCATCCAACTTGGTATTATCGGCGGCGGGGTAATGGCGGAAGCAATCCTTTCCCGCTTAGTGGAAGAAAAGACCTATGACCCGGAAGCAATTATGGTCGGGGAACCCCACAGCGCCCGGCGGGATTATTTAAATAAAACCTATCAGGTGAAGGTTACCCCGGATAATCAACAGGCGGCCAATGCTTCCGATGTGTTGTTACTGGCGGTAAAGCCCCAAATCTTAGACCGGGTGATGGCTAGTTTGGCGGGAAGTGCCAACCGTCCCTTAATTATTTCTATTTTGGCCGGTGTGCCTATCCACCGCATTCACCATGGCTTTCCTGACCATGCCATTATTAGGGCCATGCCCAACACCCCTGCCACTGTCGGGGCCGGTATGACGGCGATCGCCGCTAATAAGGCCGTGGAGCCGGATCAATTGGCCCTAGCAAAAACTATTTTCTATGCTGTGGGCAACGTGGTGGAAGTGCCGGAAAATTTAATGGATGCGGTGACGGGGGTATCCGGTTCCGGGCCAGCCTATGTGGCCATGATGGTGGAAGCCCTGGCCGACGGCGGAGTTTTAGCTGGATTACCCCGACCAGTGGCCCAAAAATTAGCCCTGCAAACAGTACTGGGTACGGCCCAACTGTTAAAGGAGTCGGAAGACCATCCGGCCCAACTCAAAGATAAGGTCACTAGTCCGGGGGGTACCACCATTGCTGGGGTAGCGGTGCTGGAAAAAATGGGTTTTCGTTCAGCGATTATTGAAGCGGTGCGGGCGGCCTACCGCCGCTCCCAGGATTTAGGCAAACACAAATAGATATTTTTTGCTCTTTTTCACAACCATCGGGAAAAATTCAGTGGCCTAGGTATTAAACCCAAGCCCTGAAATTTTACCGCTACCCTACACCAGTCTGAGGTCTGGATATTCGCTGATGATGTCGTTGCTCGTGAGGGTATCTCCATCTTCCTGGGGAGTCCACAACACTTCGATCGCCAACAGACGATCACTGCTAATCCCTCCCAAGGTTTGTAGAGACTGTTTGAGGTGACTGGAATCATTAACTTCCGGCAGGCTGAGGTTGCCCAGGGCCGCCACAATTATGGTTACCAGAATATATTCCCCAGCTCCGTCGGGAACCAGATCCGGTTCATCACCACCGATCGCCGGAGCCCGCTTGGGTTGGCGCAATTGGTTATTGAAATTACTTAGGGTTTCATCGGTGAACTTACTCCGCTCTGTTAAGGCCAGTTGATTGAAGGCCGCTTCAGCAATGCTTAAACGGGCCTTATCGGTTTGGCTGGAACCATAAACCCAATATTCCGGGTGGCGTAGTAGGGCCAGAGTTGCTTCCTGGAGCACCAAGGAGCGACCACTGCTGGTGCCGGTGTCGGCGGACAGGGCTAATTCATCTAGTTCTTTTTTCAATTCCGTGGCGCTGGCCAACAATCCCACTTGGATTTGGGCAATGGCTGTTTGGGGATCATCGCTGGCTACCCCTCCTTCTCGCATACCACCACCACCGTTACGGAGGGCATTGATTACCACATTGGCGATGGCGATCATGACCAAAATGCCAAAGATACCGCCAAATCCCCCTCCGAAGCCAAAGAAGGGAATGATAAAGGGGAAACCAAAGCCTCCTCCTCCATAACCACCACCGGAACGATAACCACCGCCGCCACTGTAACTACGACTGGGGGCACTGCGGGTTGGGGCCCGGAATGACCCCCCACCAATACGACCGCCACTTCTGCGAGCTTCTGCTTCCGAGGCAGGGGTAAAAACGAGGGTGAAAGCGAGGGCGAAGATAACCGCCACCGAGGTGGCCCGTACCCAGACTGATCGCCAGGAAATATTTTTAGGTAAGGGTAAAATCTTGAGCATCTTAAGCATAGAAGAGAAAATTTGTAATATCCAAACCAGAATCGCCAGATTCAGTTAGATAGGCATACGATATTGTGTCCACCCCTCTAGGGTAACGGATTCCTTTGGCTCAATAGCAGGAAACCCGTATTGGTTATTTAGGGGAAAATGGACTAGATCCAACAGATGCGTCAACAAAACGGTACTGGTTTTTACAAAAAAACTTTTCAAGAACATGTTAAAAGTGTCTGGCTAGCTTTATAACTAAGACAACGACCAGATCATTGCACGAGGAGTACCGAGTTTGAAAAAAGTAGAAGCGATTATTCGCCCCTTTAAACTAGATGAAGTAAAAATTGCTCTGGTGAACGCGGGAATCGTTGGTATGACGGTTTCTGAAGTTAGGGGATTTGGCCGCCAAAAGGGTCAAACAGAGCGTTACCGCGGCTCTGAATATACCGTTGAGTTTCTCCAAAAGCTCAAAATCGAGATTGTCGTCGATGAAGGACAGGTTGACATGGTTGTTGACAAGTTGGTATCGGCGGCCCGTACCGGAGAAATCGGTGACGGAAAAATCTTTATTAGTCCGGTGGATTCAGTGGTACGGATTAGGACAGGGGAAAAGGACACAGAAGCGATCTAGGGCATTCCCTGGGCATTCTGGAAAGATCGAGTTTCCTACTTTTTCTCTGACAGCCATTGTTTAGTTACCGCAAACTATCAAATTTTATTTCTGGCCACCGTTGGATGAGTTTTGCAAAGGCTTGTCCCCGGTGGCTTACTTTTTGCTTTTCTGTCTCTGTCATTTCCGCAAAGGTTTTTTGATGATCGGGTACGAAAAAAATTGGGTCGTAGCCAAAACCTTTATTGCCCCTGCTTTCATTAAGAATTTCCCCTGGACAAACCCCTTCACTACTCAGTTGAATACTGCCATCCGGAGCGGCGATCGCCACCACACAGATAAATTGGGCCTGCCTTTGTTTTTTGCCAGCCATTTCCCCCAGTAACCGTTGAATCCTTTCACTATCCGTAGAGCCATAGCGGGCAGAATATAATCCCGGTGCTCCGTCCAAAGCATCCACCATTAAGCCAGAATCATCGGCGATCGCCCATTGATGGAGGGCTTTAGCCACTTGAGAGGCTTTTAGGCAAGCATTTTCATAAAAGGTACTGCCGGTTTCCTCCACGTCCAATGCCGACGGTTTAAGAGCTAATTGACAACCGAGGGGCTCCAAATAGGTCTGCATTTCCGCCAATTTACCGGGATTCCCCGTAGCAACAATCAAAGTGGGCATAGTTTTTCCGTGCTTTTTACATTTATGATATGCCACGAAAAGCCCTGTCCTTCCAGGAAGATTGGCTCACTTATGGGGTTTTACAAAGGGAGATAGCAGGGTATACAATGCTGAATTTGGTAAATAAATTGTCGAAATATTTCTTAATAAATACGTCAGTGACCACACAGACTATCAAATTCAGCAAATTAGTTATTCAGATTAATTGATGAAGTTGGTTGACAACAATAAAATTCACTTAAGTGGGCTTATTAAAACAACAAGGATAGTTTTTTATGCTATAAGCTAATTAAGGAAAATATTGAAGTAGAATTACCTGGAATATTTAAGCATTCCCCTTTTTTATACAGTTTTCAGTAAGTCTTCACAATCTCGATTTAGTGGCAAATCCCCTCTACGGTAGCTTTTAAGGCAATTCAATCTAGGGGGATTGAAACTAGTGGTACTCCCTTGACAGGGAAAATAACCGCAGTTAATAACCAATATAATTGAGAGGAATGATCCTCTGAAAATCAGCGTTAAATTAAGCTTTTTTGTTTGTAGATAAATAAATTAGGACAATTTTAAAGGAAAATTATTAGCTATTTTTTGGGCATCAAGGTAGTTTGACAAAATATTACAAACTTCTCATATAAACCATTTTTCATTGGATAATTAGAGCAAGAGGAAAGGGAGATAGCCAAAATCAGACTGAAGCCAGTATTTTGACCAAAACCTCTCATTTTTCTCAAGCTTGCCCATAGGACAACTGTTAAATTTCCCCATAGGGACGGAGGTTATGATGAGCTTAATCAAAGTGCTACAAAGTATCGTTCAGTATTTTACCGAAGCATTTGTTAGGGTTTTTGGTCCATCGGACGATGAATACCCTACCGTCGGTGTCCAACCCTTTGAAGGAGAACCCCTTGTGAACAATGGAGAAGAATAGCTAATTTCTGCAAGGTATTGAAGTATTAACTGTTTTCGAGGCTTAACCTCAGCTTCCTTGGTAGCTTGATTATTCCTTAGTCTTTATGGGCATTCCCGAATGGGGGTGCCTTTGCTTTTGCTGAAATTTCCTGGCCACCCTTCGGTTATCCCCCAATGCTTCCGGAGACGCTTTTTATAAAGTTGAGTTAAGATAAATGTAACGATATGTAACGAAAATGAGTAAACCCCCATGGAACTATCCCAGATAGAATCTAATCTCCACAGCCTTGACCCATCCCAACGGATGCAGGCGATCGCCGCTTTGAGAAATCACACCCCTACGGTGGCCGTACCTTTACTGAAACGCTGTATCTGTGACAAAGAATTTGTGGTGCGTTCCCGTGCGGTGTCCGGGCTAGGGATGAAAATTTCCCAGGATTCCTTCGATGCTCTGGTGGAGCTAATCGAGTATGAAACCGATAGTAACGTCAGGGCCGAAGCGGCCAATTCCTTGGCTAACTACGGCGAGCCGGCTTGGCCCTATATGCTCCATCTTTTCCAAAGCGATGATCACTGGTTAGTCCGTCAAAGTATTCTGGCCGCTATTTCTGAAACCGGCAGTCCTGAGTATCTTCTGCTTCTTTGTCAGTGCGGCATCATTGATGGGGATGACTACATCCAACAAGCGGCGATCGCCTATCTTTCCCTGCTGAGCGATACCGAATATTCCGCCTCAGCCCTGGAATTATTGTTGCCCCTAGTGCTGGCGGAATCCGCTGAGATCCGGGCCCAGGTTGCCCGTACCTTAGCCCATTTTGATAGTCCCGAAGCAGTTAACGCGTTGATCCAACTCAAGCAGGATTCAGATCACCGGGTGGTGGGGGCAGTGCTAGAAAAATCTTTGTTGATTTAAGTTGATTTGCATTGCTGTGACATATTCCCGCCACTCAACCGAGCCAAAGCGCGGAAATGGTTACTTCTGAAAAAATTTTTTCCATTCCGCCCTTCGTCGTCAGTGTAAATTACTGGAGAGTTTCCATGTTTCCCGATCTTTTAAGCGCCACCCAAACCTATTGGCAAGCCCTAGATAAAATCGAAGCCGACTACAAACAAGGGAAATTATCCGCCAAAGAAGTGGATCAACAAGTGCATGCCCTCATGGAAGACCTGGGCAAACAACGCCGGGCCGCTTTCCTAGCCCTCTGGCAATGGACACAACAAGCATCCCTGACCTACCGTAATCAAATAGTCGGGCTGGCCACCCTGGCGATCGCCGTTTACCTTTGGTGGCAATGGGGCGGCATCAATGTCCAGTAAATTTGCCCCGCCCTAATTTTGCTAAAATCGAGTTTCCCCTAACAGGAGAAATCCGGCGTGACCGTCAAACCAGATTGGCTCAGAGTCAAGGCCCCCCAGTGGCAGAGGGTCGGCAGTGTCAAAGATATATTGCGAGATTTGCAACTCAACACCGTTTGCGAGGAAGCGTCGTGCCCCAACATAGGGGAATGTTTCCAAGCAGGCACCGCCACTTTTTTAATCATGGGCCCGGCTTGTACCAGGGCTTGTCCCTACTGCGACATTGATTTTGAAAAACGTCCCCAACCCTTGGACGCCACTGAGCCCCAACGACTGGCGGAAGCGGTCAAGCGACTCAACCTCAAACATGTGGTCATTACCGCCGTTAACCGAGATGATTTACCCGACGGGGGAGCATCCCAATTTGTGGAGTGCATTGAAGCTATCCGCAAAATCTCCCCAGGCACCACCATTGAAGTTTTGATACCCGATTTATGTGGTAACTGGCAGGCACTGGCACAATTATTAAAGGCCAGGCCAGAGGTTTTAAACCACAACATCGAAACTGTGCCCCGTTTATATCGTCGGGTACGTCCCCAAGCCGATTACCAACAATCTTTAGATTTATTCACCCAAGCTAAAGCTATTTTGCCCAAGGTCTACACCAAATCGGGAATTATGGTGGGTCTGGGGGAAAGCGATGCAGAAGTGCGTCAGGTAATGGAGGATTTACGGCGGGTGGACTGTGATATTTTAACCATCGGTCAGTATTTACAACCGAGCCAAAAACACTTGGGCGTGAAAGGAATTTGTTACCCCAGCCCAATTTGATGCCTGGCGCATTTACGGTGAATCCATTGGCTTTTTGCAGGTGGTGTCATCCCCCCTCACCCGTAGTTCCTACCACGCTGAACAGGTGCAAGCCTTAATGGAGCGATTTCCCCGTTAACGGTTATTCCAAATCCTAATCATTGTCAAACTTTTCCCCAGGAAAGAGTTTCTTTGCAAAGGGAACATAGCGGCGATCGCCAATTTTGACCCCTGGGCCAATGCCCACCCCTGCACTAATAAAAACATCGTTACCAATAGTGATGTCATCGACGTAAAGCATCAGGTTATTTCGCTTTGGTTTAATGCTATGGCTAACCAGGGTGACTTGATGACCAAACACGACCCGATCGCCAATGATCAATAAGCCGCGGTCGAGGATATGGATACTCGGAGTCCAGTAGATATTTTTGCCAATGCTAGAACCCCAAAGTCTTAGCCACAGGGAAAATAAGCCGGGAATAAGGTGTAAAACCCTTTCGAGGGTGGGAAAGGTACTGTAAATAAGTTGGATTTGGTGAGTTCCCCACCAAGGGCTGTAATCTCCCCCTACTAAATAGCTAATACCCGGCTTAATGGGATAAAAATAGTGGTGAATACGGTAAATCAATAGGGGAAAAACATAGAGATCAAATAACAGGATTATGATCCACCAGCCATGGCCCGTCATCACCCATGCGCCGAAGGAAATAATGGCCATTAGAATTACTAAGGCGGGAAATAGGGCTAATAATCTGCTCAATAAAGTCATGGCACATCAAGAAAAAGGCCAAAATAGCTGTTGCGGCAAACTTAATGACAATTTAATGCCTAATTTTTGCGGCTCTAATGGAGATAAATCCCCTAAATAAGTACCGTGGAATTTATCCCAGATTTTTAAGTTGGCTCCGAAATTTCCTTTGTTTTTTCGACTGTGGTGTTCGGCGTGGTCTTGGGGCAAAATCAGCCAACCATTTAAGCAATGGTAAAGCCAAGATTGTTCTGGAATTGTTAGGGAACTATGCCGCCATAAGTCCAGTAGATAGGTCAGACTAATGGCAAAAATATACGCCCTGGGATCATGCAATAGGTAAATCAGGAAACTATTCACCCAGACATAGGGTAAAAATAAACTTGACCAGAGAGTATTACGGGCCGCACTAACCATATCCATTTGACTAGCGGTGTGATGAACTTGATGGATGGCAAATAAAGATTTTGAATGTAAACTACGGTGGGCCCAATAATAAATATAGTCAAGAACAATAAAGCCAATTATAAAGCTAATCCAATGGGGTAAATTTAATTGTTGATGCCCCTTGGGTATGATTAAAATATAGAAATTTAAAGCCAAAAATATTTGCAAAAGGGGAATCATTGCCCCCTGTATTGTTAAACCCAAAATATCCAGTAACCAGTCCTGCCAAGGTTTACTGACTAAAAATTTTCTTTGCTGGGGTTGTAATAGGCTTAATCCAAACAATACCCAAAAGCTAATCAAGGAAATCATAAGGTATCAACAAATCAAGATTCTGATAGAAAGGAAAAATAAAAGTCGCCATTATTGTGATCAATTTTTGACTCTTTGCCCTCACTATCAAGATGAAAAAGATCTAAACTAAAGCCCGGTTGACCCTTTAAAAAATAATCATTTTTCCCCACTCCTCCCATATCCAACCAACCCCGCAATTGTTTTTTTTCTGGATCAAAATGGAATTGTAAAAAATCATTGGCTCCCCGTTGGCCATTACTAACATTTTCATAACTAGCCAATTGCTTACCGTTAGAATTACGAACTTGTACCCTTAACATTGTTAGATTTTGTGGCTCTTGCATTCCCGCTACTTCCACCATTATCCCCGGCTCTAAATCTGGATAAACGACTTTTGCCCCTACTTCATAGCCCCCGTCGCCATGCCACTCTAAATTTAATTCCCCGGCGATCGCCAAACCAGGGTTAAACAACAAACTGATAATTATGGCGAAAACAACTAAAACAATCTGAGGCGATCGGGGCAATATCATCGAAAATCTCCTTTTATCTGAGTCTGATTATACGGTTCCGACTAGATGACTTTGGAGGCGACGGTGCTTTCCTTAACCAACTTCAGGCTAAAATTAAGCCCGACAACCCTAAACCCTGTCCCTATGACCGCCCCCTTTACCCCCGCTGAAATCGCCGCCGAAGGTATTAAACCAGAAGAATACCAAGACATTGTGCAACGGCTGGGTCGCCATCCCAATAAGGCTGAATTGGGCATGTTTGGGGTGATGTGGTCGGAACACTGTTGTTACAAAAATTCCCGCCCTCTGTTAAGTAACTTTCCCACCACCGGGGAAAGAATTCTGGTCAGCCCGGGGGAAAATGCTGGGGTGGTGGATTTGGGCCATGGCCTCAGGCTAGCTTTTAAAATTGAGTCCCACAATCATCCCTCCGCCGTAGAACCGTTTCAGGGAGCCGCCACTGGGGTGGGGGGAATTCTGCGGGATATTTTCACCATGGGGGCCCGGCCCATCGCTATTTTAAACTCCCTACGCTTTGGTAATTTGGACGATGCCAGGAATCGTCGCATTTTTACCGGCGTTGTGGACGGTATTAGCCACTACGGCAATTGTGTCGGTGTGCCCACGGTGGGGGGAGAAATTTATTTTGATCCAGCCTATTCTGGCAATCCCTTAGTCAATGCCATGGCCCTGGGGTTAATGGAAACGGAAGACATCGTTAAAGCAGGGGCGGCCGGCATAGGCAATCCAGTTTTATACGTGGGTTCCACCACCGGTCGGGATGGCATGGGGGGAGCTAGTTTTGCCAGTGCAGAATTGACAGATCAATCCATGGACGATCGCCCAGCGGTGCAGGTGGGAGATCCATTTCTGGAAAAATCCTTAATCGAAGCCTGCCTAGAGGCCTTTAAAAGTGGGGCGGTGGTGGCGGCCCAGGATATGGGGGCGGCGGGTATTAGTTGTTCCACTTCGGAAATGGCGGCAAAGGGCGGGGTGGGTATTGAATTGGATTTAGACAAAATCCCCGTGCGGGAAACAGGCATGGTGCCCTACGAATATTTATTGTCTGAATCCCAGGAACGGATGTTATTTGTGGCGGCAGTGGGACGGGAACAGGAATTAATTGATATTTTCCACCGTTGGGGTTTACAAGCTGTGGTAGCGGGACAAGTTATTGCAGATCCCATTGTGCGAATTTTCTTCCAGGGAGAAATTGCCGCGGAAATCCCGGCCACAGCGTTAGCGGATAACACACCGATTTACCATCGAGAATTAATGGTAAATGCCCCCGATTACGCTCAAAAAGCCTGGCAGTGGAATGCGGAACAATTACCCACGGCCCAAGAAAATGGTATTCAGCTAAATGGGAAATTATTAAGTTGGAATGATGTTTTAATCCAACTTTTAGATACCCCAAATATTGCTTCAAAAAAATGGGTTTATCGTCAATACGATCATCAAGTGCAAAATAATACTGTTTTGTTACCTGGGGGGGCCGATGCGGCGGTTATTCGCGTTCGCCCTATTAATGAAAATCCCGCAGATTGTACCATTGGTGTGGCGGCCACCACGGATTGTAATCCCCGTTATGTTTATCTACATCCCTATGAAGGGGCAAAATTAGCAGTGGCCGAAGCCGCTCGCAATTTAAGCTGTGTCGGAGCTGAGCCCCTAGCGGTAACGGATAACTTGAATTTTGGTAGCCCGGAGAATCCTGTGGGGTATTGGCAATTAGCCACGGCCTGTCAAGGTATTGCGGAGGCTTGTCAAGAACTAAACACCCCCGTAACGGGAGGAAATGTTTCCCTCTACAATGAAACCCTAGATGCCAATGGTAAACCCCAGCCCATTTATCCCACCCCGGTAATTGGTATGGTGGGACTAATTCCCGATTTAGATAAAATTGTTGGCCAAGGTTGGCAACAAACGGGGGATTTAATTTATTTGCTAGGCCATAATAATGGCAACACATTGGGGGGGTCAGAATACTTAGCCACCATTCACCAAACGGTGGCCGGTCAACCTCCTCAGCTAGATTTTGAATTGGAGAAAAAGGTGCAGGCCGCCTGTCGTTATGGAATTGGTCAAGGCTGGCTAAATGCGGCCCATGATTGTGCAGAGGGGGGGTTAGCTGTTGCTTTAACCGAGTCTTGTATTAGCGGTAATTTGGGGGCGGAAGTGGTTATTAATGGGGAAAATCAACGCTTAGATGAATTGCTCTTTGGAGAATCAGCAAGTCGCATTATTGTTTCTTGTCATCCCCAATATCAATCCATTTGGGAAAACTATCTCCAAGAAAATTTAGGTTCTGATTGGCAAAAAATAGGTGTTGTTGGTTCTAGCAGGGGAAATTTGGTAATTCTTAATCCTAAGAATGAAGCCTTAATTAATCTGGATTTATCCACCATGGCAGAAACCTGGGAATCGGCGATCGCCCGTCGGCTTAAAGATCAAATAAATAGCAAAAATTGATGGGATTATGGACAAGGCAAGTCTCTACAGGAGGAAATAGCCACATTGGGGCGACGCTTAAAAGCCCGGTGGCCAGAAGCTTTAGAAGAAGGTTTTGACGCTGGTGTCGATTTAGCATTACGGGAAACGGGACTGCCGATTCGTATTTTTCCGTCGGTTTGTCCCTACCCAGTGGAGCAAGTTTTGGAAAACAATTTTCTTTGCGATACAAGCCAAGATTGGGATTATTGAATACCCTTGTTTTTTGCCGGAGTCACATTGCCGTGGTACTGTGTCAACTCCCCCTAACAATAGGGGCAAAATTCAGTGTAGAGTCCTTGAAGAAACCGTACACTACTCTACAGTCAGCCTCGTTGCCCCAGGATTACACTTTGGGATGATGAACCCTATTATCAGGCGAGAAAGATTCCCCGGCCTCTGGGATCGTCTTGGCTAGCCTGGGTGATTTCACCCCGATTTTTTCATAAGGAACAATCCATGATCGATCAGTCTTCCCTAAATACTTCCCCCCAAACCACTATCAAAATTGAAGATGACCGCACCGGCATGAGTGTGGAAACTCTCAAGCGAGCCTTTTTAGATAACCTTTTTTATTTACAGGGGATTGATCGTTCCCAGGCGACCCTTTTTGACTACTATGTCGCCCTGGCTTATACCGTCCGAGATCGTTTGTTGCACCGTTTCATCAAGACCGTAGCTACCTATAAGGAAGAGAAGGTCAAGGTGGTCTGTTACCTGTCAGCGGAATTTTTGATGGGACGGCATTTGGGCAATAACCTCATTAACCTGGGGCTCTACGACAAAGTTGACCAGGTGATGAAAGAATTTGACCTGGACTTGAACGAAATTATCGAGCAGGAACCCGACCCTGGTTTAGGTAATGGCGGTTTGGGACGTTTAGCCGCCTGTTTCCTCGATTCCCTAGCTTCCTTGGAAGTGCCGGCGATCGGTTATGGCATCCGCTATGAGTTTGGTATTTTTCACCAACGTATCCAGGACGGTTGGCAGGTGGAAGTCCCCGATAACTGGTTACGATTTGGTAATCCCTGGGAAATTCCGAGGGCTGATGAATCTGTTGAGGTGAAACTAGGGGGCCACACGGAGATTATCCACAATGAAAAAAATCAACCCAAGGTGGTGTGGATTCCAGAGCGGACAATTTTGGCTATTCCCTACGACACCCCCGTTCCTGGCTACCAAACCAATACGGTGAATCCCTTACGGTTATGGAAGGCGGAGGCCAGTGAAGAATTCAACTTCGAAGCATTCAACTCCGGCTTGTATGACCGGGCGGTGGCGGAAAAAATGGATGCGGAAACCATTTCCAAGGTTCTCTACCCCAATGACAATACCCCCGCTGGTAGGGAATTGCGCCTGGCTCAACAATATTTCTTTGTCTCCGCTTCCCTCCAGGATTTAATTCGCCTCCATCTCCGTACCCACGAAAATCTCGATACTTTCTACGAGTTAACCGCCATCCAGCTCAACGATACTCACCCCGCTGTGGCGATCGCCGAATTGATGCGTCTGTTTGTGGATCGTTATGATTACGACTGGGATAAGGCTTGGGACATTACCCAAAAAACCTTTGCCTACACCAACCATACCCTCATGCCAGAGGCGTTGGAACGGTGGTCTGTGGACTTGTTTGCTAAGCTACTACCCCGGCACTTGGAAATTATTTACGAAATTAACCATCGTTTCCTAACGGGATTACAGACTTGGTTCCCCAACGACGAGGCCCTGGTTAGTAGTCTTTCCCTGATTGAAGAAAATCACGGTAAAAAAATCCGCATGGCCAACCTTGCTTGTGTAGGAAGCCATGCCATTAACGGGGTCGCGGCTCTCCACACGGAACTACTCAAAAAAGACACCCTCCGGGACTTTGCTAAACTGTGGCCCCAAAAATTCTTCAATAAGACCAATGGTGTTACCCCCCGCCGCTGGATTTTACTCAGCAATCCTGAGCTTTCCACTTTAGTTAGCGAAAAAATTGGTGATGGGTGGCTAAAAAACCTCGATGAAATGCGGAAAATCGAAAAATTTGTTGACGATCCCGAATTTTGTCGTCGTTGGCGGGAAATTAAGCAAAACAATAAACGCAGTCTAGCCGCCTATTTACTCAAATATCGCAATGTCGAAATTGACGTTGATTCCCTCTTTGATGTCCAGGTGAAGCGCATCCACGAGTACAAGCGCCAACATTTGGCCGCGCTAGAAATCATTCATCTTTACAACCGCATCAAACAAAATCCCGACGCGGCGATCGTACCTCGCACCTTCATTTTTGGTGGTAAGGCCGCCCCTGGTTACTTCATGGCCAAACTAATCATTAAATTGATTAATGCCGTGGGCGAAGTTGTGAACAATGACCCAGATGTGCGGGGCCGACTAAAGGTGGTTTTTGTTTCCAACTTCAACGTTTCCCTGGGACAAAGGATTTATCCCGCCGCCGACCTGTCTGAACAAATTTCCACCGCAGGCAAAGAGGCTTCTGGTACCGGCAATATGAAATTTGCCATGAACGGAGCCCTCACCATTGGGACTTTGGACGGAGCAAATATTGAAATCCGGGAAGAAGCCGGGGCAGAAAACTTCTTCCTCTTTGGCCTCACCGCTGAAGAAGTTTATGCCATGAAAGCCGAAGGCTACAATCCCTATGGTTTCTACGAAGGCAACCCGGATCTCAAGGCTGTCATAGACCGCATTGCCCACGGTTATTTTTCCCCCGGTAACCCCGATCTATTCCGCCCCATTGTGGAATCCCTGCTTCACCATGATCCCTATATGTTGTTGGCGGACTTCCAAGCCTATGTGGACTGCCAAGACGAGGTCAGCAAAACCTATGCCAATCAGGAACTCTGGACAAAAATGTCCATCCTCAACTCGGCCCGCATGGGGAAATTTTCTTCCGATCGCACCATCCGGGAATACTGCCAGGAAATTTGGAATGTGCCCCCGGTGAAAATCTCCCTAGAGGAATATCATCCTGAATATATTGATTAGTAATAGTTCTAATAGTTCTATTTAACTAACTATCCTGGCTTTAACCCCTTTGCTGGGATAGGGCTAGGATTGTATAGGCCATCATTTACTCCTATGGGAAATGGGAAGACAATGGTGGCCTAATTATTAGCGGAGAAAAACACTTAATGCTCTGGCCCTATAAAACTCCAGGAATTACAGATAGTCTTTTTGAAAGATTGCCAGGGATTCCCCTCAGCAAAAAGGAAGTGCGATTGCTCATTATCTCCGCCCTCCAACTACGGGGAGATTCCATCATCTGGGATATTGGGGCGGGAACGGGAACTATTCCTGTGGAACTAGCCCTCCTCTGCCCTGGGAGTCAAATTATGGCGGTGGAAAGGGATGAGGAAGTGGCCAACCTAATCCGTCGTAACTGCGAGCGGTTTGAAGTAACTAATGTGACTGTCCACGAAGGTAGTGCTCCGGAATGTCTAGATCGGCTATTAACTAACCCCACCCACATTTGCATTGAGGGGGGACGACCGATTAAGCAAATTATTCAAGAGACCTGGGCTTACCTTGCCCCCCAGGGACGTTTGGTGGCGACGGCTAATAACTTAGAAAGTCTCTATGCCATTTCTGAAACCCTATCGGATTTACAAGTGCGTAATGTGGAAGTGGTGCAGGCTGGGGTAAATCGTTTGGAAAAGCGGGGTTTACAACAAGTTTTTGCGGCGGTGGATCCCACCTTTATCTTGAGTGGAGAAAAAATATCCTAGTCTTTAGACCGCTAATTTTTTCAATTGCTTTTGTTTTTCGTCTGTTTTAACGACTTCTTTGGTGCGGGGAATTTCCACTGTTAAAAAGTCTCGGGCTAGGCGGGTATTGGGAAAAATAGCCCGGGCTTCCTCCAGTAAATTGTCTAACTGTAAAGGATTCCCCGGAGCGTAGCGGGGGCTGAAATGGGTCATGATTAACTGTTTCACCTGGGCCAAAAGGGCCACCTGGGCCGCCATTGTAGAGGTGGAATGGAGCCGGTCAAAGGCCATCTGGGCATCCTGGTGGGCAAAAGTGGCTTCATGGACTAACAAGTCTGCCTCCTGGGCAAGGCGATCGCCCCTTCACAAAAAACCGTATCCGTACAGTAAACAAATTTACGTCCCGTTTCCGGCGGTTCACAGAGATCCTGCCCTCGAATTTGCCTGCCATCCTCCAGGGTAACGGTTTGCCCCTGTTTTAACTGGCCATAGATGGGGCAAAAGGGAATGCCCAAAGCCTCGGCTTTTTCCACATTGAAACGTCCTGGGCGTTGCTTTTCCTCGACCCGATAACCGTAGGCGGGAATGCGATGTTTCAACAATCCACAGTGAACCTGGAATTCCTTATCTTCGTAAATCAAGCCATCCTCCCGGATGGTATGAACTTTTAGACGTTTACCTAAATGGGTGCTAGAAAACCGACAACAGGCTTCCAAATAATCCGCTAAACCTTCTGGGCCGTAAAGTTCAATGCCTTGCCCTGTGCCGGCCAAACCGGAACTAGCCAGTAACCCCATCAGCCCAAAAATATGGTCGCCGTGCAGATGGGTAATAAAAATCCTAGTTAATTGGGAAATCTTGACTTCACTGCGGAGGAGTTGGTGCTGGGTTCCTTCTCCACAATCAAATAGCCACACCTCCGCCCTTTGGGGTAGCCGCAGGGCAATGCTGGAAACATTACGGTTGCGGGTCGGAACACCGGAGCTAGTGCCAAGAAAGGTAATTTCCACAGAAAAATTGTTTGCGAGGAGAGAATGGCTTCGTAACTATTTTACGGTCTGCCGGCGATCGCCTGGAGAATGTTAATCAAGGGGACGGCCAACCAGGGGAGTTATTGGGCAAGTGTTCTGGCCACAAATTCGGCAACGGTTCCCAAGACGGGGCTAAGAACAACTACAGAGGCGGCGGCGATGATGATAGTCCGTGAAGTTTGCCCTTGCTCTTTGACCAGTTGAAAGAATCGATCATCCCAGCGTTTGACTTCTTCACTAAGCTGTTCTCGATTTTGCTGAATTTGATGCTCCAAGTTATCGAGCCTTTGATTATTCGACTCAACCAAGTTAAGGATTTTTGCGAGTTGTTCTTGTTCTGTCATGGCCATTTACTCTGGGTGAAGATGGATAGCTATTTCTTTTCAACCCTAGGCATCGGGGGGATTAACGGGGAAGAAAAACTCCACTCCTTGGTCAATTAGATGTTGATTATTGGCTAAAATTTCCCGTTTAAAATTCCAAGCTAGAACGTAATAAATATCCGGCAGACTGGTTAATTCCTTTTCGATTAGCAAAGGAATATGCATACCAGGGGAAACCAAACCCCGGCGCAACTCATTCTTTTCTATCAAATAATCCAAGTATTGGGTGCCAATGCCAAAATAATTGAGCAATGTATTGCCTTTTACTGGGGCCCCAAAACCCCAAATGGTTTTACCTGCTTGTTTAGCTCCTTCCAGGTAGGCTAGGTTTTCCGCCTTCATGGTTTCAATGCGTTGGGCAAAGTCTAAATAGGTTTGGTAATCATTACTTTTTTCGTCCACTTCCGCCTGACGCATGGACTGTAAACGTTGCGAAGGTTCCCGTTTTCCCTGGTGGGTAACAAAACCAACAATGGAGCCACCGTGGATGGGGGAAAGGTAGGCATCAAACATGGACAGCCCATGGCGATTAAGCAATACCTCAATAGTTTGGAGATTATAGTACAGTAAATGCTCGTGATAAATCTGATCGAAAGCCAGGTTTTCCACAATGCGCTTCATGTACAGAAACTGCACCACAAATACCCCGTCTTCTGCCAAGGCTTCCCGAATGCCTTCCGTAACGGAATGGAGTTCTTCCAGGTGAAAAAAGACCCCCGCCGCATTAATTGCTGAAAATTTACGATCTAATTTCTTAACTACATCTAGATTGAAAAAGTCGTTAAGGGTAGGAACCCCGGCATCATTGGCAATCTTAGCGGTGGTTTTGGAAGATTCCACCCCCAGCACGTCATAACCTAGAGCTTGAAAATGTTTTAACTGGGTGCCATCGTTGGAGCCGATATCCAACACAGATTTTTCCGGGGTATTGGCAAAAAATCTTTCGTCCACTTCCTGGGCTACTTTGGCAAAATGATTGCTCAGGGATTTGGTCACACCGGAAAGATAGGTGTGGTCACCAAACATAACTTCCTTTTTGACCGTATAGTCCAACTGCACGGTGCCGCAATTCTGGCAGTATAAAACCCGCAGGGGGTAATAGGGTTCTTTTCCCACCTCCGCCGGGGTCAAAAAATGGTTACACCAGGGCTGTTCCCCCAAATCGATCGCCAAATCCAGATGGGTAGAATCACAAACACGGCACTGCATAGGGGTCAACCAGAAAAAATAAAAACCAGGACGGTGGGAAAGCCAGGGCTATTCTCCCATCTTTGTCGTCCTGGCTCAAGCTGGCCGGGTGGTTTGTTCTAGATTATGGTCTCGGAAAAGCGGTTATTTTTTGCTATTCCCAAAAGGGATTGCTCTGGCCGTGGGTGCAAACCATATTATGGTCATTGGCTAAATTGTTCATCCAGCTTGTCATTTCTGCTTTGCCTCCTTTGCCTTCTAGCCAGAAAACGGTAATCAGACCCATGGTTTCGTTGGTTTCACAGGAAAAAGTGGCATCACCGGGTTCAATGGCGGGAAGATTTTGTTCACATTCCCAGGTTTGGTCTTTATTGACGGAGTCTTGCCAATCCTCCATTTCTTTTACTTCCACCGCTACGGTTTTATTGCCGTTTTTACAGACCCAGGTAACTAATTGGTCGGGCTGATCGGTAATATCGTCCACATCTGACTCAGAAAGAGCTTCTTGGACAGAGGGCACTGAATCCCCCGGGGCGACCTGGGCCTGGGCGGTTAAACCATAGCTACCCGCTACCATCAACAATGACACCGACAGAGAAACCCCACGCAGGCAAACATTCATCACAACTTACCCCCTTTAAAAAAGGTGATTCAAGACATTTAAGACATAATGACCATAGCATTTCTCCCCAAAAGTCTGGGGTGAACCAGTGCTATTTTCCCAACTGGACTGGGGGCAATATTAGGTGATTTTAACTAATATTTTTATCTTGGTTGATCCATTCCTTGAGGGTAGCCACAACTTCGGCGATCGCCAGATTATGGACGGATTTATCAGCCCGTTTAACCACTTCCAATTGCCCCTGTTTGAGGGACTTGCCCGTAACTACCCGGTAGGGAATACCAATGAGTTCGGAATCTTTAAATTTCACCCCGGCCCGTTCGTCGCGGTCATCCAATAGCACATCCACTCCGGCGGCTTGGAATTCGGTGTAAATTTGCTCTGCTACTTTGACCTGTTCTCCATCCCCCACATTGGGAATGACGATAATTACTTCGTAGGGGGCGATCGCCGTGGGCCAGATAATACCGTCTTTATCGTAACTTTGTTCCACAGCGGCCTGGGCTAAGCGGGAAACCCCAATGCCGTAGCAACCCATCACTAAAGGTTTTTCTTCCCCCTGTTCATTGGTAAAAGTTGCCCCCATGGCTTGGGAGTATTTAGTCCCCAACTGGAAAATATGCCCTACTTCAATGCCCCGGGCGGTTTTTAGTTCTCCCTGGGGATCATGCACCGGGCGATCGCCGACAAGGGCCGTCCGCACATCCACCACTAATTTGGGTAGGGTAAATTCAGAACCCCAATTGGCCCCGACAACGTGGTGATCAGTTTCATTAGCCCCGGTGACAAAGTTTTTCAACTCCACCGCTGTTTGATCCACTAATCGTAAAAACTCACTGGCTACCTGATTATTTTTGGCAATGAAATCGTCACTTAAATCCGGGGCAATGTAACCCAATGGTAAAGATTTCGTCGCCCATTTTTGTTGGGCATCGCTGTCGGGAACAGTCAAGGTGAGAATATTACTGCTTTCATAGTTGGGGGCTAATTTAGTTAGCTCATTGGTTAATTTTGTTTCATTAACTTCCTGATCGCCCCGGATACTTACCAGCACCAAAACGGTTTTGCCAGAGTCGTAAACCGCTTGATAAAGAACATTTTTGACCACATTGCTGGCATCACAGCCCAAAAGTTCGCAAATTTTGGCGATGGTGGCACTGTTGGGGGTGGCCTTTTTTTCGTATTTTTTAAAAGGGGAAACTTTTGCTTCATTAGGTAAAGAAACAGCCTTTTCCACATTGGCGGAATAGGAACCATCTTCGGTGTAGAGAATGGCATCTTCTCCGGCATCGGCCAGCACCATAAATTCCTGGGAGCCGGAACCACCGATGGCCCCGGAATCCGCATCTACGGGACGGAAATCCAAACCACAACGGCTAAAAATATTACGATAGGCCTGATCCATGGCCCCATAGGTAACTTTTAAGCTGTCTTCATCGAGATGGAAAGAATAGGCATCTTTCATAATGAATTCCCGACCCCGCATCAATCCGAACCGAGGGCGAATTTCATCCCGGAATTTAGTTTGAATTTGGTATAAATTAACGGGCAATTGTCGATAGGAACGGATCATCTCCGCGGCGATCGTTGTAATAATTTCTTCATGGGTGGGGCCTAAACCCAGTTCCCGTTCCATCCGATCCTGGAGGGCGAACATGATCCCCTCGGATTTTGTATAGGTATCCCAACGTCCGGAAGCTTTCCACAGTTCCGAAGGTTGCAGTTGGGGCAATAAACATTCCTGGGCCCCGGTCAGATTCATTTCTTCTCGAACAATCTGGCTAACTTTTTGCAATACCCGCCACATCAACGGTAAATAGGCATAGAGACCACTGCCCAGGCGACGGATAAAGCCCGCCCGCACCAATAGTTTATGGCTAGGAATTTCCGCATCCGCCGGGTTATCCCGCAGCGTGACAAAGAGCATCTGGGACAGTCGCATAGTTGGCCTAATTTAATGACAGAATGTTACATTATCCCATATAGGACTGAGTTTCCCCGGAAGGAATTCCGGAATTCGGTTAAAATCGTTATACCGCCTGAATCCTAGAAATCAGCTTAAATTTGCTAGACACATTTCTTTGTGTATTTTTCCGTTGTGATAGATACCATTTCTCCTTCTTTTTCTGAAGTTTTTGCCATGGATTTTCTTATCCCAGAGTCTGCCGCACCAAGTAACGCGGGCGTTCATGTCAATGTTATGGAAACATTGGTTCATGATGAAATTGAGAAACAACTCCGCTTTTATCCCAAAAACCTCAGAAATTATCTCAACCTGACGGAAGTGGCCACCTATGCGCTCAATCGTTTGCCCGCCCTTTATGCATCCAGCGTCAAGGGCATGGAAGAGCAACGTCGAGTGGCCGCTAGACAATATCGCAGTGAGTTAACTTCCGCTGTACGTCGGGCGATCGCCGCGGTGGAAAGGGATCCTTTGCGTAGTTCTGACCCCATCGTGTCGGAAATAGAATTGAACTACCGAGAGGCAGAAACTATCCTGGGGCAAATCCAGGAGTTGCTGAGACGCCATCATCTACTTGAGCCGATTAACAAAGAAGTGACTTGGGACAATTGTATGCCTTTGTTGCGACAGGCTTTTCTGAGGTTGACCTCGGCCCAGATGGACAACTCCCTTGCCAGGGCTAATGCTACCGTGCCACCACCGCCGCCGCCCCCCTTTAGAACCCAAAGAATGGATGACCGGCAAGTAGATCCAAAAAATACCATCCGCCAAGTAGATCCAAAAAATACCATGTGGTAGTGATTGGGCTAGGGCTAGCCTTTGCTGAGTCTTTTTTTGCTGATCAAGTGAATCGAAATCTTCTAGGTTCAACTAAGGCCCGTGTCCCCGGTGCCTTGGAACATCAACCAAGATAAAAAGAAATTGCTGATGAAAATAGCTAACAGGGAAGTAACTACAGCGGTGGTGGTGGACTCCCCCACTCCTTTGGCCCCGCCCGTGGTGGTTAATCCCCAGCTACAGCCAATGATGGCAATAACAATGCCGAAAACTACGGATTTAAACAGGCAGGTAAACACGTCCCATAGTTCTGTGAAATTTTGCACCGAGTTTAAAAAAATGGTTGGATTGATGCCGTAAAAACTATAGGAAATGATCAGTCCCCCGGCCATACCCACAAATAAAGATAATCCAGTAAGAATCGGTAACATCAAAGCACAGGCAATGACCCTTGGCACTACCAAATAGTCAATGGGGTCGGTTCTCAGCATATACAGCGCATCCAATTGTTCTGTTACCCGCATAGTCCCTATTTCCGCCGCAAAGGCCGAACCCACCCGCCCCGCAATTACCACCGCAGTTAAAACCGGGGCCAATTCCCTGGTTAATGATAGGGACAGGACTCCCCCAATGGTGGTGGTGGCCCCGTAATAGATGAATTCCCGGGCCACTTGGATCGTAAATACCATTCCCACAAAGCCCGCCGTCACCAAGGCGATCGCCATGGATTCTGGCCCTACCATATTCATTTGTTCCAGGGTATTGCGACGGTTAATTCGTCCCTGGAGAATATGCAAAAAAACTTGCCCCGTCAAAAAGATGGCCGCAACCAAACGCTGGAACCAAAGACTGAAGGTGTGGCGGGAGCGTTGATCCGACATAAATTATGGAATTAGGTTATGGAATTGTGACAGATCTAACTACTCGGACAAATTTTGCCATTATTTACCCTCAACCCGGAACCTTTCTACGGAGGTTAACAAATCCCGAGAGATGGAAACCAAGGTCTGCAAAGAACCCGCCACCCGTTGGGATTCCTGGGAAGTTTCCTGGGCAGTCAACTCAATGGATTGCATAACGTTGGACACCGCCCCGGAATTTTCCTGTTGTTTAACCGTGTCCGCAGTGATGGAGCGTACCAGGCTGTTGATGCGGTTGGATACCTCAATGATGTCCTCCAGGGCCCGTTTCGACTGTTCTGATTTATCCGTTACATCGATTACCTGTTGGATGCCCTCTTCCATGGCGGTCATAACGGAGCCAGTTTCACTTTGAATTTGTAGAACGATTTGTTCAATTTCCTTCAAAGATTTAGCCGAACGATCCGCCAACTGCCTTACTTCGTCCGCAACAATGGCAAACCCCCGCCCCGCTTCCCCCGCCCGAGCCGCTTGAATAGAAGCGTTCAAAGCTAACAGGTTTGTCCGGGAGGCAATTTGGGAAATAACGGCAACAATTTTAGAAATTTCCTGGGAAGCTTCCGCTAAACGTTTTACCTTACGGGCTGTTTCCGATACCGTTTCCCGGATTTGTAAAATACCCCCCACGGTTCTTTCCACTGCTTCCCCACCTTTGAGGGCGGTTAATGAGGAGGTATGGGCCACTTCCTCCGCTTCCCGGGCGTTTTCCGCCACCCGTTCGATGGATTCCGTCATCAATTGCACAGAATTGAGGGTAACGGCTAATTCTTCCGCCATCCGCAACGCATCGCTGGAGTTATTGCGGGCGAAGGATTCACTATCCTTACAGTTATTGTTTACTTGTTTGGCGGCATTTTTTACCTGGAGTACAATTTCCCGTAGGTTTTGAATGGTGAGGTTGAAGGCGTCGGCCACTGCCCCTAATTCATCCGCGGTTACTTCCGCCTGTACGGTTAAATCTCCCCGGGAAGCCCCCTCCACATCGTCTAAGAGCCTAATTACCTGCCGTTGTAGTTTTTCCCTTACTTTTTCCGTGGTGGCGGCCCGTTCCTGGGCTTCGCTGGTGGCAGTTAAAATAACCTGGGAAATGTAATTAAAGCGCTGGGTTAAGGCCCCCAGTTCATCTTCCGACCTCACTTTGGCCCGGACGTTAAAGTTCCCTTCGTAAATGGATTCAAACTGACTTTGGAGATCGTCGATAATGCTCTTGATTTGACGCATTAATAAACTGTTGACCAAAAAGACACCGATCGCCGTGACCAAAGTAGTTAGTAAAGACAGTTGGAGCAAAGATGGCCCTCCGGTTTCTGCACCGGGGGCAGAGGCATTGCCGCTAGGTTGTTCAGCTTGATTGTTTGCTGGGGCTTCCGTTGTTCCTCCAGGGGGAATAGGCGCATCAGGTTTTTGCCCCCCCATGCCAATGGCACTCCCCAAAATAAACACCGCCACCCCGGAAAATAATCCAGAGGCGATCGCCATATAAATTTGCTTTTTAAAGAGGTTTGCATTGGTGAACCAACCGAATAAACCCGGATCCACTTCACTGGTAGGGCGGTCATTAAAGGGACTGGTGGCACTGGAAAAATCTCCCGTGGTGGCTCCCCCATCCGGTTTTAACCAAGTGGCCATGCCCGGCGGCGGGGCATTACCCTGACTCTCGCTGTCTTGAGTATCTTCAGGGCGACCGATGGCATTTAAATCCATACCACCGGTCTGGGTAAACAGGGAAGAATCTGGTAACTCTGGGGCAATATCGGTCAAATTAAAGTCCGATAATTCTTCGTCCCCGCCATCATCAAAGGCGTCAAAATTGGGTAAATCATCGCCAATACCGTAGCTCCCCCCTGTGGGGGTTTGCATTGTGGGCGTAGAATCTGGTTCTTCGAGATCCAAACCTTCACTCCAGTCTCCTCCATCCCAACTTTGATAATCTGGGTATTCTGAGCCCGCCGCCGCGCCCATGGCCGCAGGGGAAACATCCGCCGCTAAATCAGCAAAATCTGGAGCTTGGCCCCCAATGGTTGGTGGCACCACAAATGTCGATTCCCCGGTTTGGGGCATCATTGTCTGTTCATCATCGGAATCCCCGTCACCACCGTCAAAGGCATCGGGATTCCAGTCTAGGTCTACAATTTCGTAACTACTGGCCCCACTGTTAGATGAAGAATTTTCCCCAAAGGGATTACCTATGCCGGGGTGACTGCTGGTGGGATCAACGCCTAAAGTCGGTTCTCCAAAATCCTCTTCAGTAAATATACCGGTTTGCCAGGCCATGGCATTGTCAACACGATCAATACTACTTTGCCAATCTTCGTTAACGGGAGCATCTGTGCCATTACCATTGCTTCCCTTGGTGCCCCCCTCCCCAATCTGTGACAGGGCTTGGTTGGCACAATCAATTAAATCCTGGCGATCGGAAAGTTGAATCACCGATTGATAAACTTCGTTTGCCAGGGCATACTGCTCCAGACCCACATAAATGTGACCCTGCAACAATAGGACATTGGGTTCATTGGGAAACTCAGAGGCCAATTGTTCGATGTGGGAAAATGCGTCTTGATAATTTCCCTGTCCATAGGCAGCGTAGGCCAAGCCGTACAGCTGCGAAAAATTGGTTTCTGTTGCCATTTTGCCAGTTTCCTCAGTCAGAGTTAGGTGGGCCAAGACTGATTGCCTTAGCCGGATTATCAAGTTGCCCAGCGGGCGGAGCGGAGTAGCGCCACATGGTCTAAAAGGCGCAAAATTTGGGGAGGAGAAGATTGATTGTCCGGGGAGGGGATGAGCCATTCCCCCTGAACGTAGGGAGCAATCTGGTCCGGTACGTCATCGGCGGGCTGGAGATTATCCGTGTCCAACCATTCCATATTACCGAGAGAGTCGATGGCCAACCCTAAAATTGTTTCCTGATCTTCCACCGCAATCACAGGAATTTCTGCCCGGTCGGTGTTGAGATTGGTATTATTTCCCAGAAAACGCCCCAGGTCCGCCACCCAAATCACCTGCCCCCGCAGGTTAATGGTTCCTAACAATAGGGGGGAAGCATTGGGAATGGCGGTGATGCGGTCGGGTTCCTGTTGCATCACTTCCCGGATGGATACGGCGGGCAAAGCGAACTCTTCCCGAGAGGGGAGATAAAACCTCAGGTGAAGATCCCCCTCCAGGACTTGTAAATCCTGAAATGCGGGATCAAGGTCCTGGTTAGAATCAACAAAAATATCGGCGGGGTTAGAACTGACCATGGATTCCTTTACCTATCACCCTGAACAATTGGAAAAGTTTTGCCAATGCTTTTGCCTCCCTTTTAATTTCGCAATAATTGTTTGATAGTGCCCACTAATTCCATGGGCTGAAAGGGTTTGGCAATGTAAGCATCGGCCCCCTGACGCATTCCCCAAAAACGGTCAAACTCTTCGCCTTTGGAGGAGCACATGATCACCGGCACATTTTTGGTCTTGGGGTCGGACTTAATCCGCCGACAGACTTCATAGCCGTTCATCCGGGGCATGACGATGTCTAAGACCACTAGGTCAGGACTAAAATTTTGCAATTTTTCCAAGGCCTCTAAACCATCACAGGCAACGGTAACCTGCCAGCCATGGTCTTTGAGGATGCCAGATATCATCTCGCGCTGACTAGAGCTGTCTTCAACCAGCAAAACTGCGTTCATAAAAGTCCTTTCTGCTTGGCACAATAAACCTGGATCCGAAGCAAATTGGCGAATCCCGACCTGGTTTATTCTCTATCATAGTCGCTCCCTTAACAATTAAGTCAGTATTATTTTGTGAAGTCGGGGAGCATCGACCCAAGGTTCCACTGCCATAACCATGTGGTTATCCCAACTATGGGGAAAATAAATAGTCAGGAAATTATGATTTTTTGCAGTAAAGCTCAACTAAAGAAACTAATTCTTGTTCGTTGAAAGGTTTGGTGAGATAGTCGCTAGCCCCCATCATTCGGGCCAGTAGTCGGTCTAGGTAGGCATTTTTAGCCGTCAACATGATTATGGGGACAAGGCGCAGTTGCAGGGATTGACGGAGCATCCGACAGATTTCGTAGCCATTGAGGTGGGGCATGGTGATGTCACAGAGGATCAAATCTGGTTTGAGGGTGAGCAGACTGGTCATGGCTTCCAGGGAATCTTTTAAAACGGTGACTTCGTAGTTATGGTTTGTCAGAAATAGTTCAACTTGTTTGCCAATGCTGTAGTCATCGTCTAGGCAAACAATGTGGGGAACGTGGTAATCCGTCAGGGTTTCCCAACAATAGTTGGATTGTTGATCTTGACTGTTTTTCTGGGGATGCCCGGGGGAGAGTTCGATCGCCCCCGCTTCGATGTAGGGGTAGAGGCCATGGGCGATCGCCGGGAGATTTTTTTGGAGATAACGGGAGATTTGGCGCAGGGAAATATCATGGTTTGTCCAACTGCGAAAATGTTGGGTGAATTTTTCGGGTATTTTGCTGGCTAATTTCGGATCTTTGGCGATCGCCACCCGTTGCTCCGGGGATTGGATGCGTAGATGTAACTGCTTCCAGGCCTGTAGTTGCTGTCCGACTTGCCCTAGTAGGGGAGTGATGGCAAAGGACGTCAACGCCGGTTCCAAAGCTGATCCCAACTCGAACACAAAATTCCCCCGGCGCAGGCTTAGTAAATCGAAGAGAACCTCCTCCACCATGGCCCGAATAATGCGATGGGATTGGGTGGGGGTAATGATATTTTTGGAGAGTAACTGCCACAACCAGGCATATTCAGGAATATTGTTCAACGCGTAACTTTCCAGCTCAATGTCCGCTAGGGCAATGTCCACATTGTCGTGCCGCAGATAATCCTGGATTCGATCTAACTTGCCACAATCTCGATCCACCGCATAAACAAGCCTCCCATCCACGAAAAATAAAAACCAGTAGCCCATTTCCCCGGAATTATTTTGACCCTTTCCCGCTAAAGGATAGGTCTGACCCTGATGAGGATAGACCTCAATGAATAGTTCTCCCGTCCGTTGCCCCAATTCAATGAGCCGCAGGATACTCCGGAGATCAATTTCGTTCAGGGTTCCCTGCATAACAATTTTGAAAACTTAAATTGTGTATATCTTACTTGACCGCCTAATCCCCTAGCCATGGAGGGGACAATGACAATGTTTGATCAAATTGTTCAAAATTGACCAAAATTGATTAAAAAAGTCTTACACTCCACTCCCCAGACAAGCTTAGGATTAGAATAAATCGATAACCCTTCCGACTACATCGTCTCCATTCCCCAGGACAACGACTTGTGCTCTATCTGGCTGAAACCAAAAAACAAACCAAAAACTTTTTAGGCGGTTACAAAACCGAGTTGAAACTTCTGGCCTGCCAGCACAGCGATCAGACCTGGAGTGCCCTGCCTAACGAGGAGAACTTTCAAACGGAGGAAATGGGGGAAGCCCGGGATGGGACTCTCTGGATTCTCAACCTCAGCAATAACCGTTCCTTACAGGGGTCTCCCGAAGTTGCAGCCCCGGAATTGGTACGCCAATTACAAAAACTTTCCCGTCTCTCCGAGAAAATGAAGGAGCAACAGGGGGAAATTGAACGTTGGCGTGAATCCCTCACCTTCCAGTTCCAGGAATTGAGCCAGCGGGAAATGGACATTGAGTCCAAGGAGTCTGAACTTGAAGACCGCTCCCGTCAACTCGCCCAGGTGGAACAGGAAAAATATGAAGTCAACCAGGCTTTAGCTCAGCTAGAGGAAGAGCGGGAACAGCTCAGCGGCCTCCAACAGCAGTTTGGGGTCTTACTGGACAATACACCGGAAAATCGCGAAGTTTTACAGGGATTGCTCCAGCGGTTGGGGGCCTATCCCAATGCCATACCCTCCCTAGTCCAGATCATTGGGGATGTTCGCCAAGGTGCGGAACAAGAGCAAACCATTTTTAATCAGCACTGGCACATTGTCACCACCGCCGAACAGGAGCTTGGTAGTCACCGGGGTTTACTTCAACAAAAACGAGAACTTTTAGTAATCCATCGCCAGGAACTGGAAAACCTAAGCGAAGAGTTATCCAAAGCCAAGGTTCAATTGGAGGTAGAACAACAGGTGTTCAGCAACAATCAAAAATTGCTGACCCAGCTCAAGGCCGAAATTGGCGCGGCGGAAGCTCTCCAGACTAACCTCTACCGCCTAGCCACCGGAGCTATGGGAGGTAACAAAGACCATCAAATCGATGTTCAACACCTAGAACAGTTACCCCTGGGGGACTTGGAGGAAATAGTCAAGGAACTACAGGCGGATATGGAAAAATTGGCCCGCTTTGTGAACGATCAAGAGGAAGAATTAAATCTCCAGTGTGAGGAAGTAAATGCTATCCAAGCTCGATGGGATAGTGCCGATGAATATAGCCGTTTGACCATTGAGGAAGAGTTAAGCGAAGAACAGGAAAGGAAACGAATGTTGGACGAAACCCTCATTGGGCAACGTCGTAACCTCAAGGAACGCCAGGAAGTTTTACTACAACATTTAAAAATTCTGCGCCGTCGCCAGGGCGTTATAGAAATCGATGACAGTATTCCAAATATTGATTTAGATCCCGTAATTCAACAACTGGAGGAACGCAAACATAAACTGCAGGCGGAAAGGAGCCAATTAGAACATAATTTGCAAACTACTAAGCAAGGTCTGGGGGAAATTGAGTCTATGATTGTTCACCTAGACCAAGAGTACCAAGCAAAGCAGACTGGTTTCGAGGGCGATCGCCAGGAAGTGGAAAATTTACAACGGGAAATTGCGGTGCTGGAAGCCAAAGGCAGTTTATTGAGAGCGGCATTACAACCCCTCCAGGATCAGTTAGATGTGATTAAACCCCGCTTGGAAGAAATTCAGTCCCTGTTGTTTGGGGCGTAGCCCAAATTCTCAATGAATGGTCAAAATGGAGCAATTTTTCCTTGTTGCTGACTAGGATGAGCACTCCTGGGATAATGGATAAGAATTTGCTCAATAGCTTATCTCCTTAACCATGACCCAAACTCCCCTTGCCCCTTCCCGTCATCCCCTCCGGGAATATATCCAAAGATTGGAAAGTGGTCAGGCTCTTTTGGCCGATTCCCCCAGCAATGTTCTGGAAGTGGTGGGGATTCTGAAGAGCTATGGGGTGATTTTGGACGCCTACTCGATCAACCTACAACATATTGCCCAGACCCAATATCTCAAGCTCTTTCCCTTTTTTAAATATTTCAATGGCCACATCAGCGGCGATCGCCTTCTAAAACACTGGTGGCATGATCGCATTAATTATGAATACGCCGAATACTGCATGAAAGCTATGATGTGGCACGGCGGAGGAGAATTGGATAAATACCTAGACGGGGCAGAATTTAGGCAAAACGTGCAGAAATTGATCAAGGCAAAAATTAAAGGTAATCCCTTTCTACAACTGCTTAACACAATTTTTCCTGAGTTTTTACCAGAACAAATGCGGATGATGGCCTACTATTCCGCATTGGGACAATTCTGGCGGGTAATGGCAGATATGTTTTTGAGCCTGTCTGACCGTTACGACCGGGGGGAAATCAAAACCGTCCCCGAAGTGGTTCAACATATCCAGGATGGCCTAGTGGCCGATGCCAGCCGACCAGTCATTTACCAAGTAGAAGTCCAGGGCACTACCTACGATATTTTGCCCCCCACTGCCAACCTAGCCTTTTTAATGGAAACCGCCGTTCCCTACGTTGAAGCAGTATTCTTTCGGGGGACTCCTTTCCCCGGCACCGTTTCCTACAACGCCCAAGCCGGCCAGATTCCCCCTGATCAGAGTTTATTTACCTACGGTGCCCTTTATGCTGATCCATTGCCCATTGGAGGGGCAGGCATTCCCCCGACCCTGTTAATGCAGGATATGCGGCATTTTTTACCGGATTATCTCCACGAAGTTTACCAACATTCCCTACGCCAGGAAGATGACTTGTTAGTGCAAATTTGCGAAAGTTTTCAAAAATCCATGTTTTGTGTCACCACAGCGGCCATCAGAGGTCTAGCTCCCCATCCCTTAGATACTTCTAATGCCGAGGAACGGGAAGTCAACCGGGCCTATTTAGAAAGTTGGATGAACCGTTTCACCACCTCCAGGGTGGAAATTATCAACCAGCCCTAAAAATCGCGAAAAATAACTATGGTTGAGGAAATTCAAGCCATTAAACAGGCAATGGAGCAATGCCGGGGGGAAACCCTCCGTATATTGGCCCGCATTCCCGAAGAAGTAGGCGATCGCCCAGACAGTCGCTATACGGCCCGCCAATGGCACCCTGACTTTAGCCCCATTGGTTGGCACTTTGGCCATATCGCCTTCACCGAAGCCCTGTGGCTACTACCGGAGCCAGAACGGGCTAAACATAATTCCCCTACCTATCAACAATTGTTCCGGGCGGATGGGCTACCCAAAGCCCAACGTTGCCAGTTACCCACTGTGGAAATTATCCAGAATTATCTGCATCAAGTGCGGGAAGCTGTTTGGCAAAGATTGGAAAAATCCTGGGAGCCAGCCCAGGCAAGACTCTGGTGGTGGTTGCTACAGCATGAAGTTCAACATAGCGAAACTATCAGTTTTTTAAGTCATCTTGCCGGCATCGAACTGGGGGCCAATGATCTTTTAGATTTTCCCTGTGAACAGTCCCTGGACGCTGAAATGGTAGAAATTCCCGCCGGAGGATTTTGGCAGGGTAGTGAGCATATTCTGGCCCAGGACAATGAACGCCCGGCCCACTGGGTGGAATTAGAAAGATTTTGGTTAGATAAATATCCCGTCACCCAGGGCCAATATCAACAATTCATTACCGCTGGGGGATACGGGCAAGAGAAATATTGGACCAAAGCGGGCTGGCAATGGCGGCTTCAAGAAAATATTGTCGAGCCTCTCCACTGGCCCCGTCAGCTAGGAAAGAATAACTATCCTGTTTATGGAGTGAGTGCCTACGAAGCAGAGGCCTACGCCAACTTTGTCGGTAAACGTTTACCCACCGAAGCAGAATGGGAAAAGGCGGCCCGTTGGTCAAGGGCAGATAATTCAGAAGTTTCCCATCCTTTTCAACAATCCCCTGAACTATCCCCAGAAACGGCCAACTTTCAACAATCATTTCGGTCAACCCACCCCGGTGAACTACTATGCCCAGGGAAAAGATATAACCCAGGGATGCCAGGATATGGTGGGCAATGTCTGGGAATGGACTGCTTCAACCTTTGCCCCCTACGAAAATTTTCAGCCCTATCCCTATGCCGGTTATTCCCAAACCTATTTTGATGGGGAACATCGGGTCATGCGGGGCGGCAGTTGGGCCACTCGAATCTGGGGATTGAGAAGCAGTTTCCGCAACTGGTATCATCCCTGGACTAGGCAAATTTTCGTCGGTTTTCGTTGTGCCAGTTAGGCTTTCTGAACGGTTACAGGCCCCCAACAAAACGACCGGGACTAAAAAGATTGTGGGGATCAAATTGGTTTTTCAGACGGGTCATCATCCCCAAACCTTGGCCACCATGGCCCCAGACGTCGCCAGCTTTTTTGTAATCGGGAGCGGCTTCCAACAGGGTTAAATAACCGCCATGGCTTTCACAGAAGGTTCTTTGGGCAGTAAGTTGCTCCCAGTCAAGATGGCTGAATCGCCCATGACCTAAACCTGTCCCCATCTGGATAAAGCCGAGCCCTGGTAATTGTTCCAGGAATGGCCACTGCTTTGGCGGGCAATAAACCGAATTTACAGAGAAGGCTATTTGTGTCCCCTGGGTTTTCCAAGCAATTGGACAAGTTTTTCCAAAGTTCAATTTCTTCTTCCCCTAAAAATTGTCGGGTTTGCAATGATTGGGCTTGGGTTAATTTTTCCACCTGGTCTATCTGGGCTTGCACTGCGGGGGCTAAATTCTGGAAACGCAATAGTAAACCTAGTTCATTCCCCAGGGCTAATTTTTGACTTAATGGGGCAGATAGCAATAAAGCCGCTGTGGGGGCTAAACCCGATCGCCGGAGAATTTGGGTTACCTCAGCTAAATTGTGGGTAGCACCAGTTAAAAATAAAGTTTGGCTATGGGACGGCAGGGGATAAAGGCGAAAGGTAACTTGGGAAATAAAACCCAAAGTACCGTAGGAACCAATAAAGAGCTTCATCAGGTCGTAACCAGCCACATTTTTTACCACTCTGCCTCCGGCCTTAGCCATGGCTCCATCCCAACGCACAAAGGAAAATCCTAAAATTAAATCCCGCACTCCTCCATAACGTTGTTGCCAAGGCCCGGCGCACCCCGTCGCCATAATTCCCCCCACCGTGGCTTGGTCATGGTAGAGGGGATCAAGGGGCAAAAATTGTCGATGGGGTTGCAATATCCCTTGTAAATCCCTGAGTTTGACCCCTGCTTCCACCGTAATGGTCAAATCCGCCACCGCATGGTCCACAATGCGATCCAACCCCCCACTGCTCACCACCAAATCCACTGCCTTGCCCAATCCTCCCCAGGTTAATTTGCTCTGATTACCACAGGGGAGAATGCTGAAATTATTTTCCTGGCAATGGCCAATGATTTCCTGCAACTCCTCCACCCCCGTCGGCTTCAAGCAATGGCTGGGCAATTTTTCTGGATCTGCCAAGGCATTGGCGATCGCCGTTTGTTTATTTTCCGGTAAATCTTCCAGGGTAGTGCTTGGTATATTTGGGAAACTTTGGGACAGGGAGAAAAAGGGATCGACAGCCATGGAAGTTAGAAAACGTTAACCCGTAAATTATCCATCACCACTGGTTAATTCCCGTTGGAGCACCCGATAAATTTCCACCATGCCCAGGGTATCCAAACAGCAATACTCCCGCAGTTGCTTAATCATTTCCATTCGCTTTTCCGGTTCCTCGCATTCCAACAATCCTTCCCAGACTAAGGGCGCTTCGCTACCGGATTTGATGGCTAAATTTTGATGGGATAGGGATGGCACCAGCACCGGCAAAACTTTTTTCAGGGAGTGGGAACCATGGAACCCAGGATGGAAATAGGCCTTTTTAAACACCACCTGCAGATCCCAAAGGCGATCAATAATATTATTAATTCTGGTGCCGTAATTGGGATAGGAGGCGGCCAACTGTTGCAATACTCCTCTTTCAAAGGAATGGTTATATACCACCACGGAACCCCGATCGCCAATGTGCCCAAGCAGGGACATCAGCAAAGGTAAACGGGGATCGGATTCTTCCGTATGTAAGTATTGAAAATATTCCAGGGAACCATCGGAGTTCAATCGGTGGCAACTGTACTGAAACACACAACGCTCATAGGGATGTAAACCCGCAAAGCGAGGAATGGCACTGCTATAGGTTTCCACATCAAAAAAATACAGAGGATATTGCAGATGGGAAAAGAGATCGAGGAGTAGCCCCTGGTCTAAGTGGGCTTGATTTTCCGTCATCCGGTCAACGAAAGTCTTTTGCCTGTGGGTGAGGGGGAAATCCGCCGGAATATCTTCCAATTTCCAGATATTTGCCTCCATTAGTTTTTGCAACTTATCTTGCCCCAACAGAGGGATATCCATCACCGAAATTGGTGGTACATTCTGCCAACAATTATCTTTGAAAGGACAGACGTAGGGACGGCTACAGTGGTTACCGATGGGAACGGTCGGAGCGGTGGGCAGAGTTAATAATTTTCGGAATTCATCTAGCTTCTTTGACAATTGCTTGCCCCACTGGGTCACCGCATTGGTCACATCTCGGTACTGAAATCGCTCCTCCACCACATTCCAGTTCCTTACCGTGGGATTAACCACCATCAGGCTGGTTTTCTCGATGACTAAACCCAAACCTTCCAAAACATATTGTTGCAAAGCCAGATCCGCAATGTGTTCATCCTTAAGTTTGGTGGCGGATTTCACCTCAACTATTTCCCAATTGCCAGAGGCTAAACGACGCAAAACATCACAGCGCACCAAAATATCATCGTAGAGAAAAGCCGGCTCGAATAAGCACTCCGCCTCCACTCCAGCCCCCACCACCGTTATCTCCCAACTTTCCTCAAGGCAGTGTTTCAAACTACCGTCGATTAAAATACCGTTTTTGAATGATTCCCGGGCCGCCACCCCGATCGCCCTGCCCTGCTTAATTCTCTGCTCGGTGGCGAAGGACATGGGGGAAGCGTCTTCTGGACGACAAATGGATAGCCACAACCGCTTAGGACAGTGTAACCCTGCCAAAAAGTAAGTCTTACTGATAGGAAAGGACATGGTGGTCAACTCCATAGAAACCCAACCTTAAAATTCAGGTTTTGAGCAGACAAAAAAATGGATGGGGATCACTCTACCGATGTTATTCTCAAACCATCCCTTCGCAAGCTTTGGCAGAAAATAAATTCCAGTCTTCCTCAATGTAACCTAGGCCGTCCTCTCTGACTTTTTTATCCTTTGCTCTGCCACGAAAAATTTGCTCCCCGGCAAGTGATGAGGAACTTTTTCCTTGGATACCAGGACGAGGGTAAAAAGCCAATTATGTAAAGTTTTGTTATTGTGGAAAAGAGGTGGGACATGTTTATGTCTAGCACCGCACCGTTGTCAGGATGGCATTTATCTATGGTTAATGACCTTGTTCCTCCGCAGTTTAAACAGATGGAGCGCCAACTTACAACCATTTGGGAGTCCTTGACCCCCGCCAGTTGTCCAAAATTTTATAATTTTCACCTCCATACCCAGTGCTCCGATGGGCAGATGACGCCGGAGAGTTTGATTGAGCAAGCGGTACACCATGAACTCTGGGGTTTAGCCATTACCGATCACCATTGCGTAGCGGGTTACCACCGGGCCCAAAGTTGGTTGGCCCAACATCCTCACTCTCTGGTTCCTTTACCCCAACTGTGGATAGGAGTCGAAGTTACTGCCAACCTAGATGGTACGGAAGTCCATATCCTGGGCTACGATTTTGACCCGACCCATCCCGCCCTAGAGCCCTATCTCACCGGCGATCGCCCGGAAGACTACTATGCCAGTGCTCCGAGGGTAATTAAAGCTCTCCACGAGGCAGGGGGATTGGTGGTGTTGGCCCATCCGGCCCGTTACCGTCAACCGGCTAAATATTTAATTCCAGCGGCGGCTCGCTACGGCATTGATGGGGTAGAAGCTTTTTACGCCTATGGCAATCCCAAACCCTGGCATAGTTCCGTGCCGCAAATGGAAGAAGTTTGTTGTCTGGGGGATTTGTACAACCTCTTTCGCACCTGTGGCACCGATAGCCATGGGGAAAGCATTATGTACCGAGTCTAAGAAAATTTGAATAATTGCACCGCCAATGTCAATATTTGTTGACCTTTCCTGGGGGTGAGCCCTGGGATAGACTAAACAAGCAGAGTATTTCCCCACAATCTCAAGAGTCCGCCATGGTCACCACCCCCTTAGCCACCCAAAAACGTCTTTCCACCCAGACCGAGGCGATCGCCAAAGATACCACCGCCATTCGGTCTTTAGACTGGGATCGGGATCGATTTGACATTGAATTTGGCTTGCAAAATGGCACTACCTACAATTCCTATCTAATCCAGGCGGATAAGGTGGCCCTGGTGGACAGCTCCCACGAAAAGTTTCGGCAGTTGTATCTAGACCTGTTGCAGGGTTTGATTGATCCCCAAAATATTGATTATTTAATTGTCAGCCACACGGAGCCAGACCACAGTGGCTTGGTGAAGGATATTTTGCAACTTAACCCCGCCATTGTCGTTGTTGCCACCAAGGTTGCCCTGCAATTTTTAGACAATTTTGTCCATCTTCCCTTTGAGCGCATCCAAGTTAAAAGCGGCGATCGCCTCGATTTAGGCCAGGGCCATAATTTGGAATTCGTCAGTGCCCCCAATCTCCATTGGCCGGACACCATGCTCACCTACGATCCCGCCACGGAAATCCTTTTTACCTGTGACGTATTTGGGATGCACTACTGCTCCGATACTCTTTTTGATGAGGATTTGGGCAAAATTGAGCCGGATTATCAGTTTTACTACGATTGCTTGATGGGGCCCAATGCCCGTTCGGTTCTAGCCGCCATGAAACGCATGGATAACCTAGCGACCATCACCACCATTGCCAACGGCCATCGCCCCTTACTGCGGCATAATGTCCAAGAGTTACTGCACCGCTATCGCCATTGGAGTGAATCCCAGACTAAGGCGGAAAAAAATGTGGTGGTGTTCTATGTGGCAGATTATGGCTACGGCGATCGCCTTTCCCAGGCCATTGCCAAGGGCATTACAAAGACCGGGGTAGGGGTAGAAATGGTGGATCTAAGTTCCGCCGATCCCCAGGAATTGCAGGAATTGGTCAGCCATGGCAGTGGCATTGTTTTGGGCATGCCGCCCCTGCAGGGCAATGGTGAGTTGAGCACTAATTTCGGGGCAGTCCTGGCCGCAGTGCAACCGAAACAGGTTTTTGGTTTATACGAATCCTACGGCGGCGATGATGAACCCATTGATCCCCTCCGCACTAAGTTTTTAGACCTGGGGCTACGGGAAGCTTTCACCGCTATTAAAGTCAAAGACACTCCCACGGAAAACATCTACCAACTCTGCGATGAGTCCGGCACTGACCTGGGGCAAAACCTCGCCAAAGCCGCCAAAATTAAACAGTTAAAATCCCTTGATAGTGATCTCGAAAAGGCGATCGGTCGCATCAGTGGGGGCCTCTACATCATCACCGCCCAAAAGAGTGAAGTGAAAGGGGCCATGCTCGCATCCTGGGTTTCCCAAGCCAGTTTTGATCCCCCCGGTTTTACCGTGGCCGTAGCCAAAGACCGGGCCATTGAGTCCCTTATGCAAGTTGGCGATCGTTTCGTGTTGAATATTTTGGAAGAAGGTAATTACCAACCCTTAATGAAGCATTTTCTGAAACGGTTTTCCCCCGGTGCCGATCGCTTTGCCGGAGTCAAAACCCAAACCGCCAGCAACGGTTCACCGATTTTGACCGATGCCCTAGCTTATTTGGAATGCGAAGTCGCTAGCCGTATGGAGTGCAGTGATCACTGGATTGTGTACAGCAAAGTCACCAATGGTCGGGTGGCAAAGGCCGAAGGATTAACCGCCGTTCACCACCGCAAAGTGGGCAATTATTATTAACTCTTTAAGCAGATAATCTGTTTTATTTTTATTCACGGATAAAAGCCGTTATACCCACCACAGCCAAAGCTAGACTGGAAACTATTCTGTATTTCATAATTACAATAAGCGTCATGAAGTGGGGCTATTTTATATGTCCCTCTCTTTTTGTCAAGGCTCATTTGACTACAAAAATATGGGCTTTTTTCCTGTTATATTTTTTTAATCAATTGGGGCTAGGACGTTTATAATTGCCGGATTTTATAGGTAACAATATGGGCAAAAATCTTTGGTTAATCCTATCTGTATTTTGCTATACTGAGACCGCTGGAAATATCTAATAGAGGTGAACATGTTAGGTCGCCACTCTCACCGAAACCGAGACAAGTCCCCGTCGAATGTTGAGCTTAGTCCACAGGAAAATGCTCAATTCCAACAGTGGGCAGAGGGTTTGGTGCAAGATCCAGCCATCATGGGCGGTGAAACTGTCTTTCCAGATAGCCGATTAACGGTGCGTCGGGTTGCATCACTGGTACAACGAGGAGAACAACCTTCGGTCATCCTTGAAGATTATCCCTATTTAAAACCCATCGATCTTAAGTTCGCCCCAATCTATTCTCAGCATCAGACCTGTGAGCGAGCTTACCAACCCCTTTAAGTTGCTGATCGATGAAGACCTTTCGCCATACATTGCCCAAGTAATTAGCCAAAAATTTGGCATTGAAGCCGTTGCCGTTAGGGACAGGGGCTTAATTAATGCTGAAGATCAAGCCGTTTTTGAATATGCTTACAAGAATGATTATATTGTCGTAACTGCCAATATCAAAGACTTTGAACAGATCGCTAGGGCAACAGAAGTTCACCCAGGTATTGTTTTTATCTGTGATGGAGAGTTAATCCGCAGTGAACAAATTGAAGTGGTTACTTTGGCGGCAATCGCCTTATCTCAAGAAATAAATGCGGGGAGAGACATGATCAACCGTGTGCTTTATGTAGAAATGGATAGATCATTCCGCTTCGAACCTATGCCAGACCAATGATAATGATTATACTGCCAGATAGTTTTACTCGGGGTTTAACGGCGATCGCCAACAAAGCGAGGGTCTGGTCTAATGGCAATGCAGAACGCCCTTGGGACTTTCGGAAACGGAAAAAGTAAAACGAGGAAAATTACTCTTTCCCCATGTCTCTTTGCTAAAATCAACCCTTCACGGATTAATATGTCTAGATTAAGCGGAATTAATGATTTTCATTCGGGAAAATTTAACCCCAGCACCCAGCCCCGTAGTGAATATATGGAGGGGTATTTATTTGCCCTTGCTGAGGCATTAGGGGAATATGATATCGATAATTATTGCAATTTTGATGAAGGTATGGAATGGATTGATCATTTTACCGACAATTCTGTTGGGGAAATCCTAACCAAAGGCTATGAATCAGGTTGGACAATAAATCAATGTCCAACCTTGGATTATGACGACGATTTTTAGCTATTCCGCCTTAAGTTGATACCCTAATGACAGACAATTAACTCTACTAAAATATGATCAACTTTGGACTTACTACTGCATCAATCATTGGCATATTTGAAATTATGTGGGGGCTTTTTTCTCTTGGGTTATCTGCTGTGCAAGCTAGCAAATACCTCTAAACGATTTAATCAAGATGAGTTTTTGTTACGCATATTTCAGCTTTTATTTTTACCGATTATTTTTCTTTTATCTGGGCTAATTCTTTTGTTTCAAGGATGGAGGTTAGATCCTATCCTTCAATTTCAGCAAATTTTGATAACAATTCCGATATTATATTTCACTTATCTTGATACAAAAACATCTTTTATTGCAAATCAGAAAAACCGGCGTAGATAGCAATTCATAAACTGATGTGAATTTTCTATTTTGAGTGTAACAGTTTCGCCTTTTTTATCGTTAATCCAAGGTAAGTGTTTTGATAATAATAGAAAAATTAAATAGCTTCATCTTAGCTTGATTTCATTATCTTTTACATCAAATAGTTCTGTTGCTTTAATTAATTCCCCTAGCTTTTTATGCCCATAAGTTCTAGTATCAAATGAAGAGTTAAGCTTCACTAATTGTTGTCCTAGAGTTCCTATATTGGCAATTCCATCATCTCGCGCAATACCTTCATAAGCCTCCTTCAATAACTCATGTAGCTGATTTTTATCCTCTGATTTTGAGGGTAAATTAACTATTTTTGTTTCGTTTTCAGATAGCTGATCTACACTTAGGTCTAATAACTCTGTGTAAACAAACCGATCACACGCAGCCGTAAAAGCTTTAGGAGTTTGCCGTTTGCCAAAACCATATACTAAAATACCATCCTGTCTAATTCTATGAGCAAGTCTTGTGAAATCACTATCACTTGAAATAATGCAAAATCCATCTAATTTCTGTGTATAAAGTAAATCCATTGCATCAATAATTAATGCACTATCAGTTGAGTTTTTCCCTGTGGTATAACCAAATTGTTGAACTGGAACAATTGCAAAGTCATTGAGTGTTTTCTTCCATGTGTTCATTTGAGAGCTTGTCCAGTCACCATATACTCTTTTAATATAGGCAGTTCCAAATTTTGTAATTTCTCTTAGCAAAGGCTCGATTACATTAGCACTAGTATTGTCAGCATCAATGAGAACTGCTAGTTTATCAGACCTAAACTGAACTTCCCCTCTCATAAAACTTATCCTGGTTATTCAAGCTTTTCTTCTATTTATTCATATCATTTTTTTGAGACTTTAATCTCTGAAGAGTTACATTTCTCTACCCAAGGGGCGAGCAAACTAAAAGGCTCTGTTTATTTAATTGTCTAATATTTTTGTTTTTCTTGCCGCACCCCCCACTAATTGGGACATAACTTTAGAACATTAAACATAAAAATTTACTCTGTAATCGGCAATCCAGACCCCACCAGCTCGACTTCGATAAAAATGCTTGGAGATATGAATTAGGCAATAAAGATAATCAAAAATTACTAGGGGTTTAGTCGGCGATCAAGTAACGGATCTCTAGGTGATCGCCAGTTGGTAGCTCAATAAGTCTGAAGGTTGATATTCCCCCATTCCACAAAGTTTGCCAGTATAGCGGCGGGCAAAGCTCATTTCTCAACACCAAAGGAACAACCCTAAACCTTGCTTGCGGGGAACTGCCACTTGTGTTCCGCCTTGGGGTTATCTATAGATGGCGATCGCCAAAGGATAGGCCAGGCTATATTCCGACCAATGGACATTTCAGCCCTAACTATTTTGATTAGCGACAAACTGATTGACTAAAGCGACATCAATATCTAGTTCCTTGGCAATTTCGGCGATCGTCAAACCTAATTTTTTCAGCAGAGGAATGGTTTCCAATTTCCCCCAGTTTGCCCTTGAGTAGTCCTCGCTGTTCCCCCTCCTTCAGAATTTCTTGATAGACGGCTGATTCTTTCATAATTTCACTCCTTAAAATTGTCTTGATAATCTCAGGGGATAGCAGAATTCCTCCAAAAACTGAAGTTGCTGCCATCAGATTTGCCCTAACTCGATTATCCTCAATCGTATCCAAGACCGCCGCGACCTCCCTCAATTTTAATGTAGGGTCAGAAGTTTGGGTCAATACCGCTAGGGGTAATAGCCCTGGACTTTGGAGAAATGCTTCCGAGGATTGTTCCCAGAGCCGAATCACTTGATAACGATGCAAAGTCTCCCCAACCTGAAAACTGTCCTGATAAACCAAATCATTATTACTACGTTTTAGGTAGATGACAAATTGGTGCATCGTCTTCTGGGGAAAACGGCGGTAAACCCTCACCCGATAGTCCAGCATCCGAAAGCCCATGGTGGGGTCAGGTTCCGTTTGGAATTCCAAATGCAAAACCAAGTCTTCCGACTGCTCCAAAATCAGGGAATCTGCCCGAATTGGCTCTAGGGAAAGTTCCGTTGGACTGAGCTTGGTTAATTTGATTGGTCGTCCCAACAACCAGGCGGCATAGTCTTCAGAAAAGGATTCGGCGAGAAATTTGCACAGATTATCAAACACATTCAAATTTTACTGGCGATCGCCATCGGAAATAAGTCACTCCTCTGGACAATTGATGGCTTTAAATTGCAATGGCTCATTAGGCCCAACCCATCCCATAGGCTTGGTTGTGGGTTTACGCTCAAAAGTCACCTGACAATTTTCACCATAGTTCACCGTTTTATTTTCCAAGTCAATTGATTTCAATGTTCCCGCTACATCAGGATTCTCTTTAACATAATTGACCATCACATCCAAGTCTTTGATGTTTTGATATTGGGGGGGCAAAGCGGCGATCGCCATTTTGGGCAAGGACAAGACAAATAGAGTTAAGAGCAATCTCTGCATATTAATTAAACTCTGATGGTTCCGCTTTACCTTACACCATAAAAAAGCTGTCATTGACGCACCGGTTAACCGATCTTTAGGCGATCGCCAGCATAGTCCCTGTTGATCCTTGTTTTGTGGGAGATGATAAAATTTAAGTTAATCCATTTAACTTGTCCAAAAGCCTTAAACCCTCGGTGACGTTACCCTGGGCCGCCATTAATCGAAAACGATTGTAGGCATCAAATTCAGTCAGAGCAATGGTCGAAAGTTCCTCAACCAACTTAGATTAACGCTAATGTCCCCTAGGACTCCGCAAGCTGTTTAAGTCTGGAGTGCTTATCAATCCGGCATTTTTTCGCGTATCGTTAAAGTTGCCATAGTTTACCCCTTCAGTAGTCTCGGGTTCCTCTAAAATTTGACATTAGGAAACAAATAACTCCAACTAACCACCCTGAGCCCCAAGGAACCACCAAAAAGTCCAGAAGTGAATGCACCAAGATCTGCCTAACTCGATAATTCTCAATTTCTCCAAGACCGCCGTACTCCCTCAAGTTAATGTCGGCCCGAGTTGAGTCAATACCACAAGGGAATAGCCTGAAATTTGGATGAAACTTGTGGATAAGCCCATGTAATTAATTGACAACGATGAAAGTCTCCGTACCTGTAACAACTATCTGAAAACCAAGTCATAGCTATTGCCACGTCTACGGTAGATCACAAATTGGTGCATCGTCTTCTGGGGATAAACGGCGGTAAACCCTTACCCGATAGTCCAGCATAAGAAAGCCCATGGTGGGATACCAAGTGTCCCGATAGGAGGTGCCATAGCAAAACCAAGATTCCTGCCGACCATGCTCCAGAAATCAGGGACCCTGCCAACAATCTGGTTCCAGGGTTAGTTCCGTAGGACTGAGTTGTGTCAATTGCTTGGAAGTAAACCAATAAGGAAACGGGTATTGAATTGCAACGAAGAAATGACACGGCGAGAAATTTGCACAGGCTGAGTCAAGGATAACAAATTTAGAGGCAATGCCAAAAGTCCCCATTACGATTTGATTCGCCCTGATGGTTAGAGCACTTCGACAACAATTACTAGGGATTTAATGGCGATCCTTCCAGCAATAAAGTGGTCAGTTACTACTGAAACATTTCCCCAATCAGACTTTGGTATTCCTCCGTCACCACCGGGCGTTTTACTTTCAAGGTCTGGGTCATCATGCCATTTTCCAAAGAAAAGGGTGCTGGCAAAAAGCGGAAATCCTTAATTTGGTCATCGGCCCGGTAGCCAGGGCGGTTTTTGACTTCCCTCTGTAATTCTCTCCGCATTAAGGTGATCACCTCTGGACGGTACAGGGGGGTTTCCTTCAGTTGGGCTGGATCGGCAATATCTTCCGGCAAATCAATGATTAAATTTTTCTCCGTGGCCCATTGTTTTAATGCATCAAAATTGGGCACAATCAAAGCCCCCAGGGATTTTTGATCCTGGCCCACTAACATGATTTGGTCAATGTAAGGACTACGGAGACAGGCATCCTCAATGGGTTGGGGTTCAATATTTTCTCCGTTGCTCAAAACAATCGTATCTTTAGCCCGTCCGGTCAAAATTAAGTCATTCTGGGGGGTGACCCAGCCCAAATCCCCACTGTCAAACCAGCCATCTAGGTCTAAAACCTTGGCAGTAGCTTCGTTTTTTTTGTAATAACCCTGCATGACTTGGGGGCCACGGATCAGCACTAAGCCCTTGCTTTCCGGAGGTAGATCTATTTTGGTTTCCGGATCGACAATGCGAATTTCCGTCAGGGGGATGGGTCGGCCCGAGGAATAACGCAGATTATGTCTATGAACCCTGGCATTGGTGACGGGGGAGGTTTCCGTTAAGCCATAGCCCACTAGGACGGGAATACTGGTAATTTCATAAAAATCATCCAGGTGCCGGGCCAAAGCTCCCCCTCCAGAAATTAGGGTTTCCAATCGTCCCCCGGCGGCGGCCCTTACTTTGTGGTAGACCAATTTATCCCCAAGCTGATGCAATGGGCTGAGCAATAGGGCTTGCAACTGGGCAAAAAATCTCTCTGTACCCGAGGCATGGAGATGGTTCAAACTGAGGTTATCAGCAATCCGTTTAGCAAGAATATATTTCTGGGAAATGCCAAAAAAGAAATTAATTAATTTTTGTTGGGTGGGGGATTGTTCTCGGAAGTTTTTTTGCACCCCTTCATAGAGGGATTCCCAAAGGCGAGGTACTGCGACTATGTGGTGGGGTTTAATTTTTTTAATATCATTTTTGAAGTGGCGAATGTTGGTGTAGGTCATGGTACATCCCCTGGATAGAAGGAAGTATTCCGCACTTCTTTCGAGGGAATGCCAACAGGGTAAAATGCTTAGCACTTGATCGCCGGGCTTGGGGATGATCACCGCCCCTAGTTCCCTAATCTGGTGCAGAAGGTTGCCGTGGCTGAGCATTACTCCCTTGGGTTGCCCGGTGGTACCGGAGGTGTAGATCAGGGTGGCTAAATCATCTTCCTTGTGGCTGACTGGAGGGAGAACTTTACCTTCTCCCAAAGCGATAACCTGGTCAAAATTGTATTGGGGAATGGGGCTTTCGCTGTCTGCGTCTTCGTCGGACAGTAAAACAATTAGACCTAGATCAAATTCCCCTGGGGCGATCGCCAATTTTTGTAGGGTTTGTTGATTCTCAACTATTAAGGCTCGGCTGTCACTGTCCCCAAGGATATAGAGCAATTCATGGCGATCGGCTAGGGCGGAACGAACGGCATTGACGGCTCCGGCTAACATACTGCCCTGGTCAGCGATGAACCAGCGGGGGCTGTTATCAGCAAAAATTGCTAGATGTTGCCCATTTTTTACCCCCAGGGCCTGCAAACCAACGGCAAAGGCTTGGAGTTTTTCGTACAACTGGCCATAGGTTAGGGTTGAAGGGTGATGGCTGTGGGGATCGTTAAGGGCAACGATGTCGGGAAACTTTTCCGCGGTGATGGCCCAAACTTCAGGGAGGGACTGAATGGAGTGATAATTAACCAGGGCGGCCATAGTAGTTTATGAACTCTTATTGTTATTACTAAAAGTTAGAAATTCAGTGTATTTGACGATGATTTTGGAAATTTGGCGCATTTTTCCAACAATATGTTGATAGTTTATACCCAGTCTGACCCGGGTTTGGCCTGGATAGATCGCCATCGGAATTGTCCCCCCGTATTTAGTTGTGTGCTGGGATTCACTGACACAGGCTTAATTCCAGGGTATTTCTGCGGCGGGTAAGACCCCGGAAGATCGGAAGTTTACGGCGATCGCCGATGCGGAATTTTTAGTTAGAGGGCGCACTGGGGGAGCAAAATATCCTTTACCGCCCTTAATTTCTGGAGTGTCCCCGGTTTTTATTACTAGGGCCATTGTGGAAGCTTTAGGAATTCCCGTTTATCTATTTAATGCCGGTTTACCCATTCCCCCAGCGGTGGCCGCCATTGATTTGGGGGGAAAACCTGCTCGCTGTCTTTCCACGGGGCAAGCTTTACCTTTAGCAACGGTGAAGTATTTATTTGACCAGGGTTTAGCGTGGGGGAAAAAATTTGTCCAAGATCACCCCGAAAATTATTTAGTTCTTAGTGAATGTGTGGTGGGGGGTACCACCACGGCCCTGGGGGTTTTAACCGGTTTGGGCATTCCCGCCGACGGCAAAGTGAACAGCAGTCATCCCCTGTGCAACCATCAACAGAAATTGGCCTTAGTCCACCAGGGTTTACAGTCTTTTCAAGACTATGGCGATCCTTTTCAAACCATTGCCGCCGTTGGTGACCCCATGCAGATAGTGGTGGCCGGGATGGCGATCGCCGCTAGTCAAAAAATGGGGGTAATGTTGGCCGGGGGAACCCAAATGTTAGCGGTGTATGCCCTGATGCAGGCCTTGGTAAAAAAGTTGGATTTGGCCGTAAATTTTGACCGGATAGTGGTGGGGACAACCAAATGGGTCTGTGAAGATGCCAGTGCTGATACGGTGGGTTTGGCCCAGTTACTTGACCCGGTAATTCTTTTAGCCAGCCAGCTAAGTTTTGCCGAATCTGTTTATCCCCAACTGCAGGTGTATGAACAGGGTTTTGTCAAAGAAGGGGTAGGGGCCGGGGCCATGGCGATCGCCGCCCATCTTTATAGAGGCTGGGGCCAGGATAAATTATTAGAATTAATTGAGAATTTAATTGCCCAGGAACTGGGACAGGGTAATCAAAATTAACAAAAATGACAGTAATCATTGCCGGAGAACGGAGCGGCGCAGGTAAAACCACCATCACCCTGGCAATGCTGGCTTATTTGGCCCAAAGAAAGGAAAAGGTGCAGTCTTTCAAGGTGGGGCCAGACTACATTGACCCCATGTTCCACAGCCAGATCACCGGGCGACCCTGCCGCAATCTTGATCCTTTTCTAACTTCTGAAAACTACGTCAAAGATTGCTTTGCCTATCACGCCAGTAGCACTCCCTACAGTTTGATCGAAGGGGTGATGGGACTTTTTGACGGCGTACCTTGGCAGGGCATTAATGACTATGCGTCCACCGCCCACATTGCCCGTTTACTTAAATTGCCGGTGATTTTTGTGGTGGATTGCCGTCGCCTATCCGGTTCCGTCGCCGCCATCATCCAGGGTTACCGCCATTTCCAGCCCGAGGTAAATTTAGTCGGGGTAATTCTCAATCAAGTGGGGAGCGATCGCCATTTACAATTACTCAAAGCCGCCCTGGAGCCATTATCTATTCCTATCCTGGGGGTTTTCTTCCGTCAACAAAACCTGACCCTACCCGATCGCCATTTAGGTTTAGTGCCCTGTGGTGAGTTACCGGAAATTAATCAATATTTTGATCAGCTAGCAAATTTGGCCGCCCAGCAACTAGATTGGCCAAGCCTATTTCCCCTGCTGGAAACCCCCACAAATTTACCTGCCCCCGCCAGCTTATTTAACATTCCTGCCCAAAATCCCCAAGCTCGATTGGCGATCGCCCAGGATCAGTCCTTTAACTTTTACTACGGCGACAATTTAGATTTGCTGAACCATATTGGTTTTGAGCTTATTCCCTTCAGTCCCCTCCATGACAAAAATATTTCCAGGGGGATCGATGGTCTGTACCTTGGTGGTGGCTTTCCCGAACTTTTTGCTGAACAGTTAAGCCAGAATCAACCCCTAAAACATCAACTTACCACCCTAATTAAAAAGGGATTACCGACCTACGGCGAATGTGGTGGCTTGATGTACTTAACCCAAAACCTCACCGATTTTAATGCCCAAACCTTCCCCATGTTGGGCATCCTCCCCACCACCGTCAAAATGGGAGCAAAACTTACCCTCGGTTACCGTCAATCCCAAGTTCTAAGTCCCCAAAGCTGGTTACACCAAAAAGATCCCCTCAAGGGCCATGAATTTCACCGCTCCCAACTAACCCATACTTCCCCCCAACCCCTCTATCGCCATCGAGGTCTCATTGCCCCAGGCCAAGCCCATGAAGAAGGATGGTCCTTGCACAATCTCCATGCTTCTTACCTCCATCTCCACTGGGGAGCCCATTCCCAACCAATGGAAAATTTCCTGGGGGCCTGTCTTGCTTTCCAAAAAGTTGATCAAAAAATTTGAATTATGGCTAAAGCCCGGACAAAATTCGTTTGTAGTGCCTGTGGAGCCGACCATTCCCAGTGGTTTGGTCGTTGTCCTAAATGCCAGGAATACGGAACTTTACAGGAAGAAATTGTTAACGCTAGTTCCTCCAACGCCCTGGCCACGAACCGCCGTAGTTTGGGTTCCCCTAAATCTAGTTCTTCTAGGAAAAAAAATGCCCAACCCCAGGCGGCGTTAACTTTTTCCCAAATTCACCAGGAAAACCAAGGCCGTTTCCCCTCCGGTTATGGGGAATTGGATCGGGTGTTGGGGGGGGGCATTGTGCCGGGGGCCTTGATTTTGATTGGGGGAGATCCGGGCATTGGCAAATCGACTTTACTGTTACAGGTTGCTTTTCAGTTGGCCACCCGTTTACCCAGGATTTTATACGTTTCTGCGGAGGAATCCGGGCAACAAATTAAGCTCCGGGCCACCCGTTTAGGCGTTACCCAAACCGTCAATACCAACGATGATCAAGATGCAGTGGATAATCTTCCCCATGATGGCAATTTATTTGTTTTGCCGGAAACTAATTTGGAAGATATTTTGCGGGAATTGGAAACTCTCCAGCCCCAGGTAGCCATCATTGACAGTATTCAAAACCTATATTTTCCTGCCCTATCTTCCGCCCCCGGTTCTGTTTCCCAAGTGCGGGAATGTACGGGGCTATTGATGCAAATTGCCAAGCGGGATCACATTAGTTTATTTATTGTGGGCCACGTAACCAAAGAAGGGGCGATCGCCGCCGAAGGTGTTGGAACATTTGGTGGATACGGTGTTGTACTTCCAGGGCGATCGGTTTGCGTCCCACCGTTTACTCCGGTCGGTGAAAAATCGCTTTGGGGCCACCCAGGAAATCGGTATTTTTGAAATGGTGGAATCGGGATTGCAGGAAGTTCTCAATCCTTCCCAATTGTTTCTGGGCAGTAGGGAAGAATTTATGCCCGGCACCGCCATCACGGTGGCCTGTGAAGGAACCCGCCCCCTGGTGGTGGAGCTACAAGCATTGGTCAGTCCCACCAGTTATTCTTCTCCCCGGCGATCGACCACAGGGGTGGATTACAATCGTCTGTTACAAATTTTGGCGGTGTTGGAAAAACGCTTAGGGGTACCCCTCTCTAAACTGGATGCTTACCTGTCGGTGGCGGGGGGGTTAGATGTGGAAGAACCAGCAGTGGATTTGGCCATGGCGATCGCCTTGGTGGCCAGTTTCCGAGACCGGGTGGTGGATCCAGAGATGATCATTCTAGGGGAAATCGGTTTGGGGGGACAAATTCGTCCCATTTCCCAGTTAGAAATCCGTTTAAAAGAGGCGGCCAAGCTTGGTTTCAAAAAAGCCATTGTGCCCAAGGGTCAAACCGGCGGTGAATCCTCCGGCATCAAACTCATCCCCGTGGGAAAGGTCTTTGCGGCGATCGCCGTTGCCCTGCCCGCCAATGAAGATACTGGTACCAAGGAAGATGGGCCGATAAATAAAACTGTTCACCTCTAATCAGAATTTTCTACCAAGGAATCTGTCCACACCACGTATTGATTTCTTCCCCGACGCTTTGCTTCATAAAGAGCCTGATCTGCCTGTTCGATGAGAGCCCTGGGGGAAGTGTGGGAAGAAGGAACTTGGGAGCTAATGCCCAAGCTGATGGTGACTTTTTGGCCACCGATGGGGGAACCTCCATGGGCGATCGCCAATTGATCAATGGCCTCACTAATCTTCTGGGCGATGAGAATAGCTCCATCGGTATTGGTATCCGGCAGAATTACCGCAAATTCTTCCCCTCCAAAGCGGGCTACCAAATCCGCCGGACGACTTACTACTTTCTTGACTTTCTGGGCTACATTAATTAGGCAGATGTCCCCCTCTGGGTGGCCGTAGTAATCGTTATAATTTTTGAAAAAATCTATATCGAACAGGATTAAAGATAAAAGTCCTTTATCTCTAGACAATCTTCGCCATTCTTGTTTAATACGAATATTAAAACAACGACGATTAGCTATCCTAGTTAAACCATCAATATCCACCAACTGAATTAATTTTTTATTAGACTTCTCTAGCCGAATCTGGGCTTTTTTTAGGGTCTGCTCTGCTTTTTCTGCTCTTTCCTTAGCTTTTATTAACAAATATTCTTTTTCTTTGCGATCAGTAATATCTTTAATGTAGCCGTGCCAGATAGTGCTCCCATCAGTTTCTCTTTGGGGTGTAGCATACCCCGATACCCAGATAACCCGGCGATCGGTAAAACAAACTCGGTATTCATGGTACCAAGGGGTTAAATCTTCCGCAGATTCATATATAGATTGGAAAATTCCCTCCACATCATCGGGGTGGAGTACATTTAAAATCACCATGGAATCATCCCTTACTTCCTCGGGGCTAACTCCATAAATTCCCCGGATTCCTTCGCTGGTATAGGGAAAATGAAAAGTACCATCGGGGCGCATTCTAAACTGATAAAGCATGCCAGGAATGTGAAGGGCTAATTGGGTTAACCGTTTTTCCAATGCCATCAAATCAGTGATATCTTCGGAAATTCCCAGTAAATACTTTGCCCTACCTTCTTCATCGAAGATAGGAATTTTTTTTGTATGTAAAATACGGTCTCCTTGATCAGGGGTTTGGATAGTTTCCATAGGAATATCCTTTACTTTGCCTTCAATTAAGACCTGGGCATCTTGATTGGTAAACCATTCCGCTTGTTCTGGGGGAAAGAGATCATGATCACTCTTACCTAATATTTCTTCCCTGGTATAACCTATTAATAACTGGCCAGCTTTATTAAGTTCCACAAAAGTTAAAGTTTTTGCGTCTTTAACAAAAACCATATCAGGGATATTATTAATTACTGAAGCCAAAAAATTTCTTATTTCCCAGATTTCAATTTCTGCATTTTTACGGGCTGTAATATCCTGGGCTGTTCCCAAAGTTTGCCATAGCTCTCCAGTTTTTGTGCGGGTAAAAACTATGGATCGGTCTAATAACCAATGCCATTGACCTTGCTTATCTTTCACCCGATATTCAGTTTCAATAGTTTCCCCATCCTGCAAAGTCTGGCATTTTTGAACGGCATCTAAAACCTTTTTAAGATCATCGGGATGACAAATGTTTAAGAAAATCTCCGAACCCATGGCCTGAATTTCTTCCTTCGAGTAACCTAATATCTCTGCAACGGAACGATTTGCGTAGGCATTAGCCCCCTTAATATGATCGTAAATGTAAAGCATGCTGGGGGTAGCTTCCGCAATACTTTCAATAAACTTTTGACTTTGTCTTAATTCTGCTTCTACTCTCTTAAGGATAGATATATCCCTACCGACGGACTGAATTTCAACCAAATTGCCCTGGTCGTCGAAAATACCATGGTTAATCCACTGGGTATAACCAATGATTCCCCCGGCTCGCTGGTCTTGATTTTCATTGATAAAACTCGGTTCTTCTGGGGTCAAGGCAGAGATTTTTCCCAGCACAATATTTAAATCCTCTGGGTCAATAAAATCTAGCCATTTAAGACCCACCACTTCCCCTAGAGAAATACCAAGGGCTTGGCAAAGGGATTCATTGGCAAAGGTGATGGTGGTGTCCGGTTCGGATATCAAAATAAAATCCTTTTGGCTCTCCACCACCTTTTGATATAGTCCCAGAGATTCCTGAAGTTCCTTCTCTACCTGGACAAAGGATTCTTGTCCCTGCCGAACTTGCAATGCTATTTTCCCAAAAGCCCCAGACAATTGTTGAACTTCTGCAATGGCAATATTTTCCGCCACGGGATCCTGCCAATGACCTATGACCACGTCTTGGCTAGCTTTAATCAATTTTTTTAGGGGATTAACAATCCAGTGGATGGCGAAGATACTACCCAAGGTTGGTATCAGGAAGACAATGATAGCGAGGGCGATAATCAATGGGGGATTACTGACCAGCTGATCAAACAAATAAGGCTTGGCAATGACTGTCGCCAGGATTCCTAGGGCGATCACAATCTGAAGCACAAAGGGCATAATTAGTGCCCAGTACAAAGCAATTGGTTGCTTGGGGGAGGATGAACTCAATTATTCTTAAATGCAGATGAGGAGTAAGCCGTTAACCCTAACTAGGGAGGCAAGGTTCAGGCTACGGTCTAATTTTAATCATACCTACTCCGATGGTGCTCTCTCTGTCCCCTTTGATCGTTATCTAAAAGTCCTAGGCTCCCTAAGCCTCCGTACAAGTCTAGGAAGCCTGGCGTAATCGTTTTTGCAACACCCACAGTAAAAAGAAAATAATTAAACTGATGAGGACAGTTTTGGAAATCGGTTCTAAATACTGATTCACCAGGTCATAATGATCCCCTAACTTGTACCCTGCCGCCGTCAAAATAAACACCCAGAGAGTTGTCCCAGCAGTGCTGTAGAGGGTAAATGGGAGCAAAGGCATACCATTGATCCCTGCCGGTAGGGAAATTAAAGTTCTTACTCCAGGTACTAAGCGACATAAAAAGACCGCTTTGCTACCATGACGATTAAACCAATTATTGGCTTTATGGATATCTTTGGCACTGACGCTGATCCACTTACCATATTTGTCCGCTAGGTGCTCCAGCTTTTCTTCATTTAAAAACTTACCGATGTAGTACCAAAAATAAGCCCCCAAGACCGTTCCCACAACTCCAGCCACTACTACTAGGAAAAAATCCATGTCTCCCTGAGAAACCGTAAATCCGGCCAAGGGCATGATCAATTCTGAAGGAATGGGGGGAAATAAATTTTCCAAAAACATCAGTAGGGCAATGCCAAAATAGCCTAACTGATCCATCATTTCCGGTATCCATTTCAGAAGCCATTCAGACATAAATTATTACAAATGGTTTAAAAATAACAAAATAGTTTTTACGATTCTAAAGACTATCAACTAACGAACAAAAATAGCTACGGGCCCACCCAAGACGACTTTTGATAAGCCCCCTAGGCCTTCCAATTATGGATGGGCTCAAAGTCCCCAACGTTGCCGAAGCCTTGGTAGGGAAATTTAGGGCAAAAATTCATACTTTTCGGACATTCCCTAAACCCAGCTACACAAAAAGGGCAGGATTTCTATTTCCCACCCCATATAAATAACTAGGTATTAGGCTAGAAACAATTAAGTTCCCGAAGCCCAGGAGTTGATGTACTCAAGTCTGATCCGAGGTGAGGCTATCAATGGCAATGCCCATGGCTTGGAGTTTCAAACGGGCAATTTCTTGATCTACTTCCACGGGAATGGAATGCATACCGGGTTCAAGTTGACCTTTGTTTTTCACCAAATGCTCACAGGCTAAGGCTTGGTTGGCAAAGCTCATATCCATTACCGCACTGGGGTGACCTTCGGCGGCGGCCAGGTTAACCAAGCGACCTTCCCCAATAACAATGATGGATTTACCACTGGGAAGAACATATTGCTCGGTGAAATTCCGAACTTCCTTTACTTCCGTAGCTTGGTTTTTGAGGGATTTGAGGTCAATTTCAATATCGAAGTGACCAGAGTTGGACACGATCGCCCCGTCTTTCATGACAGCGAAATGCTCAGGACGGATAACGTGTTTGTTACCGGTAACGGTAATGAAAATATCCCCTTGCTTAGCGGCTTCGGCCATGGGCATAACCCGGAAACCGTCCATGGTGGCTTCGATCGCCGGAACGGGGTTAATTTCGGTAACAATTACGTCGGCGCCCATGCCCTTAGCCCGCATGGCGACCCCTTTACCACACCAGCCATAGCCCGCTACCACAATGGTTTTACCGGCTAGGAGAATATTGGTGGCCCGGATAATGCCGTCTAGGGTGGATTGGCCGGTGCCGTAGCGGTTGTCGTAGAAGTGCTTGGTGTCGGCATCATTAACGTTCATGGCGGGGAAGGTTAAGACCCCATCGTTGAACATGGCCCGCAGACGGACAATACCGGTGGTGGTTTCTTCGGTGGTGCCAATGATGTCACCCATTTGGTGTTGCCGTTCCTGAATTAGGGTGGCTACCACATCACTACCGTCATCGATGATGATGTTGGGACGGTGGTCTAGGGCAATTTGCACATGGCGGTGATAGGTGTCGTTGTCTTCCCCTTTGATGGCGTAAACGGGAATGCCGTAGTCAGCGACTAAACAGGCGGCTACGTCATCCTGGGTGGAGAGGGGATTACTGGCAATTAATAAAGAATCGGCTCCCCCGGCATGGAGGGCGATCGCCAAGTTAGCGGTTTCGGTGGTAACGTGACAGCAGGCCACTAGGCGGATACCGGCAAAGGGTTTTTCCTTGGCAAAACGTTCACGGATTTGTTTCAATACGGGCATTTCCCGAGCCGCCCATTCAATGCGCTGACGGCCTTGGGAAGCGAGGCTAATATCTTTAATATCGTATTTCTGTTTAACGGGCGTTGCTACCATACGGAGTAATTCCTAAGAATATTCGTTCAATGTGATATAACTTAACATTTATTTGTTATCCACTAGCTAGAAGCTTTGGTTCCGACCTTGGTTGGCAATGGGAGCCCCGGAAATTTCTGGGGACACCTTCTAGGGGAAATTGACCCAAAGCCCATTAAACAAGGGTTTCGGGATTTTGTTTGTAGCTTTCTCTTCTGGAATTGGTATTGGGGCATGACAAAAGGCATTACCGGATTTGATCCCCATCTCTACAGCTATCTGCAAACCATCGCTAGTCCAGAGCCGGAAATATTGCGCCTATTGCGGGAAGAAACCGCCCATCTCCCCGGCGCCCAGATGCAAATTACCCCAGAACAGGGTCAATTTTTGAGCTTAATGGTTTCCCTGCTCCAAGCCCGTCATATTTTGGAAATTGGTGTTTTTCGGGGTTACAGCACCCTGGCCATGGCCCTAGCTTTACCCCCTGATGGTCGTATCATCGCCTGTGACCAAGATCCCCAGGCAACGGCGATCGCCAAAAAATATTGGCAGAGGGCCGGGGTGGGGGAAAAAATTGATTTACGGCTAGGAACCGCCTTGTCAACTTTAGAGATGTTGCCCCAGCAGAATCCCCCTCCCCTTTTTGACATAGTTTTTATTGACGCTGATAAACGCAATTATCCCCATTACTATGAGCACAGTTTAAAACTACTCCGGCCTAGGGGTCTAATCATTATCGATAACGTCCTCTGGCATGGGGCCGTAGCGGAAGTTAAGCCCCAGGACAAACGCACCCAGGTTTTGCAAGACTTTAATCGGAGTTTAGCCCAGGATAAACGGGTAAAAATCAGCGTTATTCCCCTGGGAGACGGCATGACCCTGGCTTCACCAATTTCAGTTGAGGAAGACCAGGCAATGGACTTACAAAAATAGTTTTAGCTTTTCCCCCAAATCGACCCACTAAAGCTCCGGCAATACTGGGGGACTTGTATTTAGTTTCTCCCCAAACTTGGGGGGTCAGGGGGGCTTTTTAAACACCCCCTAAGCTTTCTTGCCCTTAGTTCCGTGGGTAGGACAGGGGGGGGCACTCAAACTACGATCTAACCACCCTTCTGCTTGTTGAATATGAACCAACGCTTCCGGCGCATTATCTTTAAGCAGATAAACCAACGCCGCCGCTAATTCTTGTCCGGCTTGGGCCCGGCGATTTCCTTTTAAGCGATGCCAATCCTGGGGGGCGATCGCCAATCGTTCTGCGAGGGCTTGGGCTAATTCCAGGGTAGAAAGTTCGGGGTGGCTGACCAGGGAAGAGGTTTGAGAGGCAAAGGGAATCATGGTTTGTAATGGCTTGATAAATAAAACTTAAAAAAGGAAATACCGGGTTTCTTCCTACACCCTAACCATTGCGGGGGTGCAATGGGGTAATTCATCTATGGGGTGGAGAAACCGGAATCTCTATCTGTAGCTGTTGGGGCCTAGGGGGATCATCAATCGTCCATGGAATTATTTTCGTTCCCAGTATCAGGATCGTCTGGCAACTGACTCACCAAAACCTTATCAATGCGGATGCCATCCATATCCACCACTTCTACCCGCAGGGCATCCGAGCAAAAGTATTCGCCCGATTGGGGGATTTTGCCTAGGCTTTCAATGACAAATCCCCCCAGGGTATGGTAGTTACCTTCTTCTTCATTGGAAAGTATGGCAATGTCAAAAATTTCTTTAAACTCGTCAATGGAAATTAGACCGTCCAAAAGGTAGGAACCATCTTCCCGTTGAATAATTTGGGGCTCTTCAATTTCATCGTCGTTGGGGATATTACCAACGATCGCCTCGATGAGGTCGTTTAGTGTGACCAAACCTTCAATGCCCCCATACTCATCGGTAATTAGGGCTAAATGGATACCGGAAGCCCGAAACATTTCCAACACATTCAAAGAGCGGGTATTTTCCGCTACAAATAAGGGGGGTTGGACAATGGCTTCCAGGTTGATGGTCTGCCCAGACCACTGGCTATTCAGAATATCCTTAACCCTGACAAATCCCAGGCATTCATCCAAACTGTCCCGCCCTACGGGAAAACGAGAATAGGGGGTGTCTAAAATTTCCTGTTGATTTTCCTCCCAGTCCGACTCCACATCCAACCAGGCGATCGCCGTACGGGGGGTCATCAATGTTTTAACGGGGCGGTCTCCCAAGCGAAAAACCCGTTCCACCATCTCCTGTTCCGCTTCATCAATCATGCCGGCCTGGGCCCCCTGCTCGATCATCACCCGGATTTCTTCCTCCGTAATGGGACTGGCTTCCCTACTGGTAATGCCAAACAGTCGTAGAACACCGTCGGTGGAAATCCCCAATAAATAACCAATGGGGGCCGTTAAGCGAGTAACCCAGTGCATGGCCGGAGCTACTCCACAGGCAATATATTCAGGATGGCTAAGGGCAATACGTTTAGGCACTAATTCCCCCACCACCAAGGAAATATAGGTAATAAAACCCACCAAAAGGGAAATGCTAATAGTATTGGCATAAAGGGCCAGGCTTGGTACATTAATTTCCAAGAATCCGGTCAGACGGCGGGCCACCGTTGCGCCCCCCACCGCCCCACTCAAAATACCGATGAGGGTAATACCTATTTGCACCGCCGACAAAAAATTATTAGGGGAATTGGCCAGTTTCAAGGCCAGCTTTGCTTTGCGATTACCCCGCTTTGCCAATTGCTCTAAACGAACCTTACGGGCTGAAACAATGGCTATTTCCGAGCCGGAAAAAACTCCATTTAACACCACCAAAAAGAAGATGAAAAAAAGTTCCAGCTCAACAGAAGAGGAAAACATTCAGTTTTTAGGGATAGGGACCAGTTGGTCAGGGATGACGTTGGTGAGGAATGGATAATGATAACCATCAATCATAGAAGAAAACATCCCGACTGTCTTTGGTATGGGGGCAGTTCCCCCTGGAAATTCCCCCTAAAAGCTTTGGGTTCCTTGCGGGGGGCCAGTTCCCAGGGCCGGGAATATTGGGGCGGAAGGGAAATTTTTGTGTCTAAAAAATAGGTTAGAATAGTAAACGCCAAATTTTTCCCAAGTTACCCACAGCCAGTATGATTAAACTCCGTCTAAAACGCTTTGGCAAAAAACGTGAAGTTAGCTACCGTATCGTCGCCATGCAGAGCACCAGCCGTCGGGATGGCCGCCCCTTAGAAGAATTAGGGTTTTACAATCCCCGCACCGATGAAACCCGCCTCGATGTACCGGCGATCGTCAAAAGACTTAAAGAGGGGGCCCAACCCACCGAAACAGTCCGGTCAATTTTGACCAAAGCCCAGGTTTTTGAACAACTCAAAGCTTAAGTTTTTCCCGTGGTGTTTATCTCCGGTTCCCCCCTGTGACTACCCTGAACTACGTTGAACTGGTCAAGTTTCTTGTCCGCCCCTTTTTGGAAAAACCCGATGATCTAAAAGTGGACTGCGAAGTTTTCCGACAAAATAGCCGTGTTTGGATCCGCCTCGCCCTAGGGGACGAAGACAAGGAACGAATCCTTGGTCGGGGGGGGCGTAGCTTGCAGACTGTTCGTACTCTGTTAACCATTGCGGCAAAACAGGTTCAACAGTTGGTATTTCTAGAAATTTACGCCACCGAATCATCCACCAGTAAGTCTGCGCCTCTGCGCCGTCGTCGTTCTTCCGCAGGGCCGGCCCCAGTTCCCCGTTCCCGTAGTAGGGGAGGGGCCGTTAGCCGTTACTAATAGCTAATACCTAAATTTGTAAAATTCCTTCCGGCATTACCGTTAGCAGTTCCCGCTTTTGCAGTCCTTCTTGATGGCAAATGGCGTTGGCAGAGAGGAGACCACTGCTGATGGCCCTCTCCATTAAGCCGCAGGGAAAAGGCATTTTTACCCAGTCCCCAGCAAAGAGAAGATTTTCAATGGAGGAGCTGGTCTCCGGGCGATCGCCATAGCTGTTGGGGGGGAAACCGGAGAAGTTTTTCTGATTAACCAATTCCTGATGTAATAACTGGGCCTGGGCTAGGCTAGGAACAATTTCGTATAGTTCCTGCTGAAAGGTATCCAACAAATCGGTTTGGGTGGGAAATTCCTTTTCCTTGTAACAATAGGCATGCAACTCCACCACACTGCCTCCGGTGCGCTCTGACCATTCGATAAATTGATTTTGGATGCGGTGATAAAGGGTAATGCTGTCCGTTAAGCGATAGCCGGATAGGGAAGCAAAGTTGCTATGGGGCCAATCAAAGTCTTGATCGAACCAAAATCGGGCCACCGCAAAGGGATCCGCCACGGCTAACTGTTTTACCTGGCTGATCAATTGGGGGCTAACATCCCCATTGAGGCGATCGGCTAGGTTTTTCATGCCCACCACATCCGCCGCCAGGACGAAATAATCTGCATTAATAGTTTTTTCCAAGGGTTTAGTCTGACTGCGGGAAACCAATTGCACTTCCCCGGACTTTTCCCCCGGTTTGACTGCAAACTTGGCTAAATTTCGCTTAGCTGGGCCCTTAATAACTTGGCCATCGGCATCGTACACTGCCCCATGGCAAGGACAAATAAATTTACCATCTTCCTGTTTGGCCACGGTGCAACCCTGGTGACTGCAGGTGAGGGATATCGCTTCCTCAACCTTGGGATTCTTCCAATAGACCCGATCGCCAGCGCCGTAATAAACATCCCCATTTTGGGACAGTAAATCATTGCGGGGTACGGTGAAGGGCACATCGCTGACGGGATCGTCCCCCTGGACATATTGGAGGGATTGAATTGACCCTTGATCGCAATTAATACTGCTAACGGTGGCCTCAGTAATAATTTCTCCCCCATGGGCCCGGATCGACTCCACCATGGGCATCACTAAACTAGTGACCATGTCATCTTTGGTGCCATTAAAAGCCAAGCCCTCTGGATTCCCAAAAAAGTAAAAATGGAAAAACTGCATTAATTCCCCTGCGCTCAAAGCATCGGGGGCATTTAAACTCGATTTGGCAAAGGGTAAAAAGTAAAGATCATACAAACCTTTGGGAAAACCCTGGGCTACCCAATCAGTCACCGTAATGCCATCTAGTTGGTCATAGCTTTTGGGAATTTGGAATCCCGTAATGGCCCGGAATACTTGCCAATGGGAAGGCTTGGTTAAATTAATGCCCCAGCGTAATCGGTTGGGGGAGGAAATGGTCAGATCAACAATGTTCCAAGGAAAAGCGGAATGGCTGGGGCGAAATACTTCCGGCTCATAGCCCTCTTTAAAAACCAGGGAATAAAAGTCCAAGGAACGGAAATTGTCGGCGATCGCCAACTCATTAACAATGCTTTTGAGGTTGTAATACTGGGGGAAAAAGCCATGGAAGCCGTGTTCCATCTGGAAAGTTTCATCCCCCACGTTAATCTTCCAGCCCGCCACCTTCCCCCCTAAATTGGGGGATTTTTCCAACAAGGTAACTTTAAAGCCCCTTTTGCTCAGCTCGTAGGCCGAGGCTAACCCGGCTAGGCGCAGCCCCCACCACCACCACCGATTTAGTTTCGGACAACCGCTGGGGTAAATCCAGGCGATCGCTGTCATAACGGGCTGGTTGAGGCTTTGCTAAACGGGAATAACCAATGGCTCCCCCCACGGTACCTACCCCCAAAAGTTTTAGTGCAGTGCGGCGGGAAACAAGGGGGGAGTTAGGGTTTTGGGGTAGTTCAGTCATGCAGAAGGCAGACGCAAAAATTCAGGGACAGTAGGGTAGTAAACACTTAAGGACTGATTCTAATCGCTATCCATCAAAATTTTCTACCCAATTAATTTTAAGGGTCTTCTCCCTGGTAAGGGGTTTGATGATCTTCAGCGGAATCAGGATCCAATTCCCAACGACGTTTATCCCTAGCCCCAAAGTTTCTTACCGTAGCCACGGGTTTACCATCCACACTGGCAATGCCCATGGATTGCAACAGTCCCTCCGTCACATTTTGATCGGGGGTAGGATTTTGTCCCCCCACCGCTTCTTCCCCCACTACTTCCGCCTGATACCAGTCGTCATCGGGATCACCCCCACTAAGATTACCGTTATCCAGATGGGGCATTCTCATGGTGCGAACCACATGGCCAAGCCCCGTATCCCGGTCAATTAAGCCATCAAAAAAAATGTCCGCTTCCTCTGTTCCAGTGATGTCTGCCAACAATAATTCTTCAGAACGGTTTTCCTCAGAATCGAGGTAATCATCACTGCAATTAGCAAAATATTGGTTAATATCCATTTTCACGACCCCTCTATTACTAAGATTTTTTCTAAAAGATTAAATATTTAATCTAATTTCATCCTAAATAAAAACGGGGATCATTCGGGTTTTTACAACAAACTCTTAACATTTGTCCCCCCATAGCGTTACAATTTTCAGGAAGATTCCTGATAGTTACTATGGTCAATTCCCTGTCCGATGAGCAGTACAAAATCAAAATGCAAAAGCGCAAAGCTTTGCAGGATGAGCGCATTGCGGCGGCCAAGGCGGAGAAGGGTTTGATTATTGTCAATACCGGTAATGGCAAGGGGAAAACCACGGCGGCCCTGGGTATGGTGTTGCGATCCCTGGGCCATGGTCATAAGGTGGCGATTTTACAGTTCATCAAGGGGGCCTGGGAACCGGCGGAAAAAGCGGCTTTTGCTCCCTGGCAGGATCAGTTAACCTTTTTGGCCCTGGGGGAAGGTTTTACCTGGGAGACCCAGGATCGACAACGGGACCAGGCGATCGCCAATGAAGCATGGCAGAAAGCCTTGGAATATATCCGCAATCCTGAATATAGGCTGGTGCTGTTAGACGAAGTGAACGTGGCGATAAAGCTTGGTTATTTGGCAGTGGAAACGGTATTGGCGGGTTTAGAAGAAAAACCAGAATTGAACCATGTCATATTGACCGGTAGGGGCGCGCCTCAAGTATTAATTGATCGAGCAGACCTAGTCACGGAAATGACCTTAGTTAAGCACCCTTTCCGGGAACAAAATGTTAAGGCCCAACCAGGCATTGAGTTTTGAACCGCCAGGGCCATTAAACAGGAATTTAATCCATGAATGTTATCCCCACGGCGATCGCCGCTGTTCTCATTGTGGAACCCAAGGTATTTGGGGACGACCGGGGTTTTTTCTTTGAAAGTTATAACGCCAAGGCCTTTGGGGAGAAAGTCGGTTTTGCCCCCAACTTTGTCCAGGATAACCACTCCTTTTCCCGCCAGGGGGTTTTGCGGGGCTTACATTACCAACTTAAATTTCCCCAGGGTAAATTGGTGCGGGTGGCCAGGGGAGAAATTCTCGATGTGGCGGTGGATCTGCGCCGTAGCTCCCCCAGCTTTGGTCAATGGGTTAGCTGTGTTTTAAGCGCTGAAAATAAGCGGCAATTCTGGATTCCCCCAGGATTTGCCCATGGTTTTTCTGTTCTCTCTAAAGAAGCGGAAGTTCTTTACAAAGCCAGCGACTACTATGCCCCCGACTACGAGCGGACATTGCTCTGGAATGATGCCACGGTGAATATCGATTGGCAGTTAAAGGAAACACCAATTTTGTCAGGTAAGGATCAACAAGGTATTTGTTTGCAAGAAGCGGAAGTTTTTGACTAGTGGTTAAACCTAACTAGGGCGGGGGAATTGTCCCTGGCGCACATCCCCACTGAATTTCTCCACTGTTTCCGTAATGGTGCGTCGTAAATCCGCATAGGCTGGGGCAAAGGGCGGCTGCTTAATGGTTAATCCCAATAAATCCGCCGTTACCAATACTTGGCCGTCACAGTTGGGCCCAGCTCCAATGCCGATGGTGGGAATGGTCAAATCCTGGGTGATGGTGGTTGCCAATGCTGAAGGAATATGTTCAAGCACTAAGGCAAATACCCCGGCTTTTTCCAAGGCGATCGCCTGTTGGTGGATTTTGTCCGCCGCCACGGGATCCTGCCCCTGTTGACGGTAACCCAGTTGATGTACCGATTGGGGGGTTAAACCAATGTGACCCATGACGGGAATGCCCATCTCCGTAAGACGGGCCACCGTTGCCACCAGGCGGGGATAACCCCCTTCAAGTTTGACGGCGTGGGCCCCGGTTTCCTGCAGAATGCGTCCAGCGGAATGGATGGCTTGACTCTCACTTTCTTGATAGGTCAAAAAGGGTAAATCACACACTACTAGGGCCCGCTTCACCCCCCGCTTCACCGCTGCAGTGTGGTGGATCATGGTTTCCAGGCTTACCGATAAAGTGGTGTCGTAGCCCAGGGCCACCATTCCCAGGGAATCCCCCACTAGGATAATCTCCACCCCGGCTCCATCTAACACCGAGGCGATCGCCGTATCCCAGGCGGTGAGGGCCACAATGGGCCGTTGTTGACGTTTCCAATCCAACAATTGGGCGCAGGTAATGGCCATGGGAACTAGGGACGAACCGCTTCTAAAATGCGGGAATAATAGAAACGGGTACTGGTCATGCCGGTACGGGCAATGGAAAAACCATTCTTAGCCAAAATTTGCCGAATTTCCTCTTCCTTATGTTGGTAAGCCCTGGTGGTTTTACTGGGGCCAGGGAAAAGTCCGCCGATTTTTTTCAGCAGAGTTAACCCAAGGGTTTTCGGGGCAAAGCTAAGGATTAAGCGGCGATCGGCCAAGGAAGCCAGGTGGTCAATCATAGCGGCGGCTTCGTCCGCAGGGTAGTGAATTAGTACGTCTAAGCAGATAACCGTATGATATTTCCCCGCCAGTTTGGCCAAATCCTGGGTCATAAAAGTGGGTTGATTGCCATAGGCTAGAACTGCCTGGGCCCTTTGTTGGGCCTCTCCCACCATTTTTTCTGAAATGTCACTACCGTACACCAAGGCTCCAGCTTGGGCCAGGGGGATACTCAAACTCCCCACCCCACAACCAGCGTCACATAATAATAAACCCGCCAAATTACCGTCGGCCATCAACCAATCCACCACGGTGTCAACGGTGCGCTGATGACCTACCCGAATATCATTTTGGACAAAATTAACCTGGCCATCGCCATAGATCCTCCGCCAGCGGTCAAAGCCGGTGGAGTTAAAATAGTCACGAACAATAGTTTTATCGTCTAGGGTAGCGTTGGTCATTGGTGAATGTAGACTCGGATAGGATTTCGAATGGGTTTTGGGGGTATAAGGCACGAGCCATGTAGAAAATGGTACCACTCTTTTCTAGCTACTCCAGGGCGGGTAGGGGGTTTAAGCCGGAGTCAGGAATTCAAGATAACCCTAGCGCCGCTCCGGGGATAACGTGCTACGATATATCCGATAGAGTAATTATCGGTTGGTAGCATTTGTTTCTAGTATTAACGGTTTTTCGCGTTTTTCCATTGACAGGCATTTCTCCGAAATCATCCTCTACATATCCCTCAATTTTTGGAGAAAATCCATGTCAATTTATGTAGGCAACCTGTCCTATGACGTTTCAGAAGCCGATTTAACTGCGGTTTTTGCCGAGTACGGTTCTGTTAAACGAGTCCAACTTCCCACTGACCGGGAAACTGGCCGCATGCGTGGCTTCGGTTTTGTTGAGTTAGCGGCGGATGCTGAAGAAACGGCCGCCATTGAAGCCCTTGATGGTGCTGAGTGGATGGGTCGTGACTTGAAAGTTAACAAAGCCAAGCCCCGGGAAGACCGTGGTGGTTCTGGTTCCTTTGGTGGCGGTGGCCGTAAGAGCTACGGTGGTAACCGCTACTAGGTTTCACTGAGCTGGATAATTTATCAACTTTTGTTGTTCCATTATCGAAAGATTAGTTAAGTTTCAAAAACTAAAAAACTAAATCTAACCTGAGGGGTTCCTGCCGTATGGCCGGAGCCCTTTAGTTTTATGGGCTTAAGTATTATCCAGGCCCTTGCCTTGGGGGTAATTCTCACTCATACTAATTCAGACATTACTCCATGTCATCCTAGCGTCCAAGATTTTTATATTATGCAACCCACCCCCCCTAAGCCCCCCCAGGTAACCCCAGATCCTGAAAAGCTAGAAATTTCCCCTGAGTTAGAAGAGGCTCTTGTTCCTGATGCTCCGGTAAATACAACCCTAGACACTACACCGAAAAATTATTACCAGGCGATCGGGTGGTTGCGGGGGGTGGTGGTGAAGGAGGAAGAAAGATATTGTGTTCGGATTCGGGACACTAATTTTACTTTGTATCTACCCCGTCGGGTTATTGCGGTAGCGGCGGCATTGGAAGGAAAGTTGGCCTGGATGAAATGCTATCCCCAGTCTAAAGGAGAGGGATTGAGTTTCAAGGTAGTGTGGATGGGGATCGAACAACATGAAAAAAGTGACCCCGGTATTTTCGTTTTGCGGGGGGTATGGCAATTTATTCCCCAATGTCGTCGTCCCGTTTTTAGTGTTTATCGCAACGAGCTCAAGAGCTACGAAAATCGCCCCAATAACCAGCATTTACCTCTAATTTGGAGTGATCAACCTCCCTATCGTTTCCGCAAAGATTCGGAGGAGCGTCCTAAGTTTTACCAAATTATGGCTCGACTGATTCCCCAAAGGAGTTGTTTTGGGTTTGTGGAGCAGATTGCCGAGCCGGTGGAGCAGACCCCTAAACGGGTGAAAAAACCTCCGATGAATTTAGATGGCTCCGAGAAAAAATTTGATCATGGGGACAGGAAGCTTAAAGCCAAGCAGGAGAAAGAAAACCCCGAACAGGAGATTCAGACTGAGGCTGAAGCCGTTGTTGCAGTTGAAACTATTGAAAGTGAGATTATTGTGACTATTGAGCCAGAGACCCCGGTAGTGGAAAAAGTGGTAGAAGATGTTGTTAACGCCGAACAGGGGGAAATAGTTTCTGTTGAAACAGTCCCGGAAACCAAAGTAGAAATGGAAACCCCGGAACCGTTATCGGAAACGAAAAAAACCACTAAAGCCACTAAGGCAAAAGCAACTAAAGCGACTAAAAACAAATCAGCATCGACAACTAAAACCACTAAGGCTAAAGGAAAAACTCCTCCGGCGGAGGAATAATTTATTCCACATCCCAAACTGCAAAAATGCCCTAACCAGCTTGGCAAGGGCATCTCTTTGTCGGGCCTTTGTTTTACCTCATTATTGCGTTGCAGTTTAATCCCATGGGCCAGGCCAAAAACCTGATCAAAAAGTATTACAGCATCACCCAGGCAGAATAAATGGCACGATAATCACTGTACTGAATTGATATAATTTGTAGGTTTCTTTCGAACAAGCTTCAACAAAACTAGCTAGGAACCGTATTTTTCCCTAAGGCGATCGTCGTGGTTATCGGCAATGGTGGCCACCAGTGTGATGGCCCGGGAAATTTCACCGGGGGATAAATCCGCTACAGTACGCTGATGGAGAGTAACTAGGGTGTTTTCCTTTAGAGCAAAACAAGCTTCAAAAGTTTCTGACCAATTGAGCTGCATCACTTCCTGGAGTAAAGCTTTTTCGTCGTTAACGGGCAAAGATAGAACGTCGGCCCAAACTCGGAACAGGTCATTGTCTCCTTCCCCAGTGAGCTGGACTAAAACATTAACACTACCGTAGGTGAATTTCCAGATGGTTCCTTGCTCACTGTGTTGCACAAGGGCACTTCCATCCTGGGCCATGCCGGAGATTACGGTTTCCACTACATCGTGGTGGCTAACCAGGGTAGCATCGTCCATGGTCTGATTTGTCAACTCTGGGGATGGCATAGTCATGGTCTCAATTTCAGGTTCTAGCCTAGTTTAACTGTGAACAGGCCCGAGGAACAGCCTAGGATAGACGTTGCTTGATGAAGTTAACCATTTGTCCCAATTGTTTTTTCAACTGCTCAATTTCACCGTGCATTTGGGCTACCTGTTGCTTGAGGTGTTTTACTTCGGCGGCGAGGTCACCACTGACGGTGGTAGTAGCGGCCACGGGGGCATGTTTTTTGGCCTTAACCATGGCTTCCTTAATGGCGGCCACCAATTCCCTTTGTTCAAAGGGTTTCTCCACAAAGGCGAAATATTCAAAGGGCTCAGGAAGCTTTTCTAGTACTTCTTCCTTCCTGCCCGACATTAAGACCAAGGGAATGGCTTTGAGTTCTGGGTTTTTCTGCACCGACTGAAATACTTCCCAACCGCTCATTTTTGGCAAAAGAAAGTCCAACATGATTAGGTTGGGTCGTTCATTTTCGATTAGGTTAAACCCTTCTAGGCCGTCCTTTGCTTCTATTACTTCAAAATTTCCCTGGGGAAGCATATCCCGTACTCGCATACGGATAACTTTGCTGTCATCGATGACCAGAATCTTGTGGGCAGACACGGTAGACTCTCCTTCGAGAAAATTGGGGGAAACGTAGCGAGGGTAGACTTTTTGGATTCTGCAAACCCTTCAAAATTCTTGCTTGCTCTGTACATATTAAAGGAATTTGGAGTAGGAACAAACTCCTAGGGGCTGAATGTTAGCAACTCTGGATGCTCGATGTACGGCATTAGAGAGCATTTAGGTCAGTTAGTTGACCAATATTCTTCATGATTAGAGTGGGGGAAGTTCGTTTACATAGTCCTGTCAGCACCTTACCTGGGCCCACTTCCCAATATGCTGTTGCCCCAATTTCAGGGAGGTTGACCATGGTTTCTCGCCAGCGTACGGAGCCGGTCATTTGTTTCATCAATTTTTCTTTGAGCCGATCGCCGTTTTGGGTAGGGGTGGGGTCAACGTTGGAGAGGACAGGGACGGCGGCATCATTGAAGGGGCAAGCTTGCAGAATTTCGCTAAAGGATTGGGAGGCATCCTTCATAAAGCTGGAATGGAAGGCTCCGGAAACTTTTAGGGGCACAGCACGGCGGGCCTTAACTGTCGCTAAAATTGCTTCAACGCCGGCCACCGTACCGGAAATCACCACCTGTTCAGGGCTGTTATCGTTGGCTAAAACTACTTCTGGGTTATCAGTTAAGGCTGATTGCAATTGGTTTTGGTCAAATTTCATGAGGGCGGCCATCATCCCCCCCGAGGCCCCGGCCATGACTTCCGATCGTTGTTTAACCAATTTTAAGCCAGTGACAAAATCAAATACCCCGGCGGCGTAGAGGGCGGAATATTCCCCTAAGCTGTGGCCCGCAACATAATCGGGACTAAAACCTTTATCTTTGAGTAAATCCGCCAAAATAGCTTCAATGACGTATAAACAGGGCTGGGTATTTTGGGTTAGGGCTAGGCTTTCTTCATCCCCCTGGCACTTGTCCAACACGGACCAACCGAGGATGGTTTCTGCCTGTTGATATTTTTCTTTGGCGATCGCCGTTTCGGCCAGATCAAACCCCATTCCCACGGCTTGGGAACCCTGCCCTGGAAATACCCATGCGGTCTTCATGCGCTGTAACTCAGTAAATTATTTTTAATGAAAAGTTTGCGTTCAATTCGCTGGGCAATTATACCAAGGCCCTGCTCCCTCTGTTGGCCCATGGCAACGTGGGCAAAATTGATTAATTTTTCAGAATTACCCGGGACACCGCCACCCCAGGATAGTAACGGTTGAGAATTTGTTGGTAGTTATAACCCTGATTAGCCAAATCGTAGGCTCCGTATTGGCTCATACCTTTACCCTTATGTACCCGGGCCACAATTTCATCGGTGGAGGCATAGAGGGATTCCACCACCCCGCCGTTATGGCTCAGCACCTGGCCAAGGGTGGAATTAACGGCATTGTGGGAAGTACTCTGTTCACTGGCAATGCCTTTGTAAACCTGCCACCGTTGGTTATCTCCCAAATCAAACCATTCACTGGCGGGGCGTACCATGTGGACTAGGGCATAGGAACGGGCGGCGATCGCCTGGGCTTTGAGGGCTTCAGTGGGGGCGGTGGAATGCATTTCACTACCCACCACACTGGTTAAATAATTTTCCAAATCTACATAGTTGACCGCTAAAACCTTATCCCCCCGGGGCACCAACAGCACCCGCCCCCGATACCAGCGATCGCCAACGGCTAAGTAACCATTGGGGGCAGAGGTAAACCAAGCCACACCGGGAAAGGAGCGGCCGTTGATCAGGAGGTTTTCCCCCTGGGCCGTCACCGTCAAACCTTGCCCCGCACCGAGGGTCATCAATCCCTTCCCATTACGATCCTGCAAATATCCCTGGCTGGAAACGGCGATCGCCACACTGGGCACATCCCGCTGAATACCTACCCGAATTTCCAGGGGTGGCGGGGTGTAATCTACCGGCGCGGCGGTATAAACGGGGGAAACAGGGGGTGACTGAATGGAAGCTGAGGCCAGGGACTGGTTCTGGGCAACAGGATTATTTGTGGCCTGTTGGTTTTTAATTGGTTGATTTTGGTTCTGGGAATTATCAGGGGCTACTTTTCCTTCTTCCTGGGGGGGCTCTGCTTGTAAATCTTTGGCAGTGATAGGTCTAGGACTTTTCAACCCAGAATTAGCTTGGGCTGATGGGGCAGAAATTTGGCTAAGGGGGGGCAAAGTTTTAATTAATTCTTCCCCGGACATATCAGTGATCAACTCCGATCCATTGTTGGAGTTGGCAACCTGACTAGGATCATCTCCGTAGCCCCCCCAAGCTAAAAGTAGGGGAATGCTACCAATGGAAGCTAAGGGAATAAGCATTAACGCCCATTTACGGGAGCCCCCCAGGCGATCGATGGTAACTTTGGGAGAGAAAGTAGGAAAAGAAAATAATTTTTTCATGCCACCGGAGAAAAATTTCAAACAACACCCCACCCCATAACACCGAGGTGATAACAGCGAAACTCTGAACATTGTAAGCTTCTTTCTCCCAAAAGGCCTCCGCTCCCATTTACCCCCAAGCCGGAATCACCATTACAAAGGTGGACAGAGCCAAACCGCAAACTTCTTCCCGTCTGACTTTTAACAATGTGGCAAATCCCCCCCAGTAATCTCAAAAAATGGCAAATTCTCCGCAGTCACATGGTGTTGGAAAATCCTTGGTGTCGGGTGCGACGGGATGAAGTAGAACTTCCCAACGGCACCTTTATTAATGACTACTTCGTTAATTTACGGCCGGAAATTGTTATGGTTCTGGCCATGACTCCCCAGCAGGAAATTATTTTTGTGCGACAATATCGCCACGGTGTCCAGGAAATTCTCTTGGAGTTACCCGCTGGGACTTTTTTCCCAACTCAAGAAAGTCCTGCTTCTGCCATTGGCAGGGAATTGGAAGAAGAAACCGGCTATCAAATTGCTGAGTTAATTAGTCTTGGGCAAATTTATGATAATCCGGTGAAGGATCAATCCCGCGTACACTTATTTTTGGCCCCGCTGTAACCCCCACAGGAGAAAAAAAATGGGATGTAACGGAGGAAATTGAAGTGGTGCTAATGCCGATCGCCGTGGTGAGGGAACAAATTTTTTCCGACAACATTAGGGTAGCGGGCAGTTTAGCCGCCCTTTTATTGGGGTTAGAGAAAATATCCCAACTTGATCACCATGGTAAAAGTTAAAAGTCCCCTCCGTTATCCCGGAGGTAAATCGAAAGCAATTAAGCAAATTCTGCCCCATATTCCTGAAAATATCAAAGAATATCGAGAACCTTTTATTGGTGGTGGTTCTGTCTTTTTAGCTATACGGGAACTCTTCGGCAATAATATTAATAAATATTGGATCAATGACTTAAACTTTGATCTTTACTGTTTCTGGCTTTACGCCCAAAAAGATATTGATAGCTTAACGGAAGACTATATGCAGAACTAAACAAGAAAAGCTAGATGGTCGCAACTTATTTAAGGAATTAACCCAGGCGGATTTAAAACTTGATGATTTTGAGCGGGCAATGCGCTTTTTTATCCTTAATCGAATTACTTTTTCCGGTACAGTAGAATCCGGTGGTTATTCCCAACAGGCCTTTGAAAAACGCTTCACCGATTCTTCCATTGAGCGACTCCAGAATTTAGGAAAAGCCTTAGAATTTGTGACTATTACTAACCTCGACTATCAATCGGTAATTGATCAATCAGGAGACGATGTATTTATTTTTTTAGACCCCCCCTATCTCAGTGCCACCAAATCTAAGTTGTACGGCAAAAAAGGAGATTTACATACAGCATTTGACCATGAAAGGTTTGCTGATGCTATGCAAAAATCTTGTCATAAATGGTTGATAACCTACGACGATTCCTCTGAAATCAGAAGATTATTTGATTTTGCCAATATTATTGAATGGGATTTACAATACGGCATGAATAACTATAAGCAAGCAAAAGCGGCTAAAGGGAAAGAATTGATGATCAAAAATTATTAATGATTTATTTTTAAAACTCCAAGAGTTACTGGTATTTATCGTAAAAAAATGATTGCCGATACGGGATATTTTAAAGATTCCAAGTGATAATCAACGGTTTGTTGTTTGTCTTCTGTGGTTCCAATGAAGGGGGTTTACGGCGATTTCCGTGAATTATTATTACCTTGTTACAGTTTTTTTAAGCTATGGCTAACTTTTTTTGTAGCCCTGCAGTCTTTCGTCACCAAAAGGATTGAGCGTTTTCTGTGGTATGATGCGTAGTCGTCGAGAAATCGATGGTTCCCCAAATGCTGGGGGTGTGGCGGAATGGTAGACGCTGCGGATTTAAAATCCGTTGAGCCTTATAAGCTCGTGAGAGTTCGAGTCTCTCCACCCCCATTGTTAGATCTGATGATCAGAAACTGAGGCTTCACTCCTCTAGCCCCATTACCTGGGCAAAGGCTGTGGTGCCGACGGTGCCATAGACCTGGGTCAAGGCCTGTTTAATTTCCTTGGACACCTCGTAATTCAGGGGAATGTCCCCCAGGCGATCAAGAATTTTTGCACTGTGCTCGGGCGGGGTAATAACCACCAAATCCGTAGGTAAATCCCCTTTATATTGCCAGAAGTTTTGTATGGCGGCCTGCTGTTCCGCTTTAGTCTGTTTTTGGGGCTTCTCGACGATGGCATCGGTTTCTGGGGTAACGGAACTCTCCCCTAGATCTGGTAAGCGGTGCGCCGCAGAGGGGGAAAAACCATCAGGGTCATAGGTTTGTAACTGGGCTGGGGTAAGGCGACGGTAATGGCTTAACTGCTCCAGTAGTTGACCCCGACTGCGGCCCCGTAAACGAAAAATCACAAAGGGATCTTCCTGGAATTGATCCGCTAGTTGGTAATACACTGCGCCGATATGTTTACAGGGATTAGCCTGGTCAGGACAGCTACATTGGGACTGGACTTCCTCCAAGGTAAAAGGAAAAAGATTGAGTCCATTTTGGACAAATACCTGCTCGATGCTGGGGGGCATGGCACTGCTCAACAGTTGGGCGGCATAAATAGCCTTTTCCACCAGGGAGGCCACCACATAATGCCAATCCTCATCGGTAAAGGGCTGTAAACCCAACGTAACCCGATAAGGATCCACGTCCGTACCCTGCACCAGGGCCGTTAGTTTGGTTTCTGTAAACTGTAAACTAAGTACATTGCCTTCCCGAGCATAGTTTCTGGCCCGCTCCAGGCGTTTTTTAAAGCGGTAGGAATCTAATAATTCCAGCCACCGATCCACCCACCACCGCCGTTGTTCAACTTGAGATTCTGTCATTTTTCTTGTTACCTTATGGCCTAATTTAGATCTGAGACAATGCCCACTGTCGATGATCCGCCTCAATTTTCAAAGACTGTTTCTGTGCCTCTAAGGGCGATAATTCTAATTTTTAGTGGCCCTACCACAGATGTATTCTCAGCGGCGATCGCCCTGACTTCCGTGGGGGGATTATCGGATTGACGAAGTTGTTCCATGAAATCAATCAGGGTTTTGATGCGGCCATCTTCCACTTGAATGGGCCCCAAAATACCTTCCCGGCGGGCCCTGAATTGGGCGGCGGCCAGGAGGTAATCGATACGTTTTTGCACATCGACCTCGCTAAAATCAGAGGATTCTAGGGAAATAGTAGCGATGATTTCGGAGCGACGGAATACCTGGCGATTGGGTACCACGTCAAAGAAAACTCGGATTTCCCTTTCTTCCTGTACATAGTTCCCCGCTGAAAGAATGCGGATTACATATTCTTGGTCGGGTTGTAGTTGGGCTTTAATATTCTCTATTTGAGCGGTGGTAACTCTGACAATAGGCTCGTCTGGCACCGGCATATTAGGGGTTTTTATCAGTTGGAGCGCCGTACGATTAGCTTGGCGCAGTAGTTGATCCACTGCTCCAGTTATGGCTTCAGCACTGACCACCTTTAAGGCGCCAAAAGCTAACAGCTGACCCCGAAGGATGGCAATTTGTTGCCCCCGCAACTCCTGATAATCTTGGTAATAGCGTTCTAGTTCCTCCACCTCCCTTTGCAGAAAAGTTAATTCAGTTTCTAACCCTTTGAGTTGCCCTTCTCTTTGTTGGATATCGCTATCTTTGGTGGCGATCGCCTGGTCGAGTTGATCGATTTTTGTATCCCTTTGGTTAATTTCTGCCTGGAGTTTTTGTCTTTGGGCTTCCAGGGACTGAAACTTTTGCTCTAAGGATTGCACCTGTTCCTGCTGGCGAGAAAGGATCTGTTCCTGCTGGGCAATGCGCTGTTGCCGCTTAGACAATTCCTCATCCCGAAGTTTGACTTGGTTTTGCAACTGAACCGCTTCCGCCACTAAAGATTCTTTTTGTTGATTCAATTGTTGTCTTTCCTTGGAAAGACTAGCTACTTCCTGGCGGAGGTTTTGGGACTGGCGAGACACCTGGCGCAGTAATTGCAGAGCCTTGGTGTAGTTACGGTCTAGTTCCTTACTGCGCTCCTCCACCAACTTTTGCTCTTGACGAACCGCACTTAATTCTGATTCGATCGCCTCTTTTGCTTGACTGGCTTCCTCTAATTCCGATTTGGCCACCCGCAGTTGGGTCAGAATTTCGTCCAGCCGGAATACCCCTTCCCGTAAGGATTTACTGAAGGTAAATAAAATGCCCAACGTAGAGGCGGAGATTAAAGTCCCCGTAATTACCGTAAGCAAAATCGCCGTTTGTCGGGGCCGGAGCTTAAACAAGCGGAGTCGGGCCTTGCCCACCTTACTGCCCAAATGATCCCCTAGCGCGGCGATGATTCCGCCCAAAATCAGGACAGAAAGAACCAGAATATAAGCACTGGTCATAGGGATTGCCTACGTAAACTGTTGGCTAAGGGCAACGGGATTATGAACGGTGATTTTCTTTTTGGTAATGGAGATCATATTACCTTCTCGCAAATCCCCCAACAACCGGGTGACCGTTACCCTGGTAGAACCAATGGCCTCGGCGATCGCCTGGTGGGACAACTTCAGATCAATGCGAATACCTTCCGGGGTCGGCACCCCAAAATCCCGGCAAAGAATGAGCAAAAAGCTCACCAAACGGGAACCCATATCCCGGTGGGCCAAGGTTTCGATCATCATTTCCGTTTGCAAAATACGGGAAGACAAACCCTGCAACATTAATAATGACAAATCAGGGTGTTCCTTCAGGGCTTGCTCCACTTGATCGATGGGGGCAGACAACAATTCCACCGGGGTAAAAGCCACCGCATGGTAAAAACGATCAGAACGTTGCCCCGTCACCAAGGACAAAACCCCAAAAACACTATTCTCCCGCAGTAGGGCTACGGTAATTTCTTCCCCTGCTTCATAGACCCGGGACAACTTCACCGCCCCTTTGAGTAAAAAATAGACTCTTTCCGCTGGATCCCCTGGAAAAAAGATAGTTTTACTGCGGTCAAAATTTTCCACCACCGGGGGCATCAACTCACTGCCTAAACGTCGAAAGACAGCGGCCAGGGGACGATCTTGGGTTAAGGACTGGTCCATTCACACTCAATGTAATGGGGGCATCTAGGGAAGTGCGAAACCCCATTCTGTATCAAGATTATACACAAAGGGCCTCAAAATGTATCGAGGTGAAACAAAGTTGATGATCGATAGACAAACCATCTTTCAACCAATTGAGATTTTTGCGATAGCATTGGTTCCATAAAAGCGGGACTTGACCCATTGACTTTCCCAAACTCCCTTGGGTTCTAGTGCTTCTTTTTGCTAATCCCGATAGTTTTTCGGTGATTAAAATCCGTTGTTGTTGCCGTCAGGCGAAATTTTTGCTATGAACTATACCTTTGATATTTTGGGTGTAACACCAATTTTTACCTTCTTTAACTACCAACAACAGGTGGAAGGTGACCCCCACCGCAGTATGGCCTATTTAGGTAGTCCTGAATGTACCCTAGATGGACTGATCCAGGCCACTGAATTAATTCCCGAAAAACCTGATTGGGATTGGGATATGGTGGTCAAAACCATGGTCAACTTTTGGCTACAGCACGAATCCCACATCCAAACATGGCGACGGGAAATGGCCAGTTTCAACGAAGCCAGTCTATTGGTGGCCCGGGTTGCGAATACCCAGATTTTGCGCCGGCAGTTTGAATCCCTACTATAAATAACCAAAAACATTCTCACCTTTGAGTCAAATCCAACCAGTCTGCAAGTCCATGATTACCCGGGATGGGGTGCGGTTAGACGCAGATGTGTACTACCCTACTTCCCGGGGGCCTGGCCAACTCTTCTGATGCGGCAACCCTATGGGCGGCGATTGGCTTCGACCCTGGTGTACGGCCATCCCCATTGGTACGCATCCCAGGGTTATTTGGTGGTTATCCAGGATGTGCGGGGACGGGGCAGTTCAGAGGGGAATTTTGATCTGTTTGTCCGGGAAATTGAAGATGGCCAGGATTGTTTGGACTGGCTTGCCCAATTACCCGAGTGCAATGGCCGGGTGGGAATGTATGGTTTTTCTTACCAGGGCATGACCCAACTTTACGCCGCCGCTAGTCACCATCCTTGTTTGAAAACCATTTGTCCCGCCATGGTGGCCTGGGATTTATACCAAGATTGGGGTTATGAAAATGGTGCTTTTTGCTTACAAAATAATTTGGGTTGGGCTTTGCAGTTGGCGGCGGATTCAGCCAAATTAAAAGGGGACGGAGCGGCCTTTGCCCAGTTAGCCCGGACTGCCCGCAGTTACGATTTCACTGATACAGTTCCGGCCATTCCCGATCGCCTAAAAACCCTGGCACCAGAATCTTTTTACCATCAATGGATCGAGGCAGAACCAGAGGATGATTATTGGCAAAGGCGATCGCCTAATAAACTCTGGCAGATTAAGCAAAATATTGATATTCCGGTGCTACAAATTGGAGGATGGCACGATCCCCATCTACGGGGCAATTTACGGTTATATGAAGCCTTAAAAAAAGCAAATATTCAGCAAAAATTGGTTATTGGGCCCTGGGGACATTTTCCCTGGGGGCGCAGGGCCGACGGCCAGGACTATGGAGAGTTGGCGGTTAGCCCCGTTGATCAATTGCAACTTGCCTGGTTTGATCATTTCCTCAAGGGAGAAGAACCCCGTTTTAGCCCCGCAACTTTAGAACTATTTGATTTGGGGAATAAGGAATGGCGACAATTAGCGGAATTTCCTGTCCAAAAACAGCAATGGTTTCTCCAATGTTCTGGCTTGGGAACGACCGAAGGTAGTCAATTGACCAAGGAAAAACCCATTTCAGACAGTGATTCCGTCGATGTTTTTGTCCATGATCCCTGGCGTCCGGTACCTAGCTTAGGGGGGCACAGTGGCAGTCCCCAAGGAATTTGGGAGCGGGGAAAATTAGATGACCGGGCCGATGTTGTTACCTATACCTCTTCACCATTGCAGGAAGCTGTGACCATTTGTGGTGTACCCAAAATTTTGCTGACGGTGGAGGCCGATTGCCCTAGTTTTGACGTAGCTGTCAGTCTTTCTCAAATCACCAAAACGGATCAGGTTCTCCCCTTCAGCCATGGCTACTGCACCAGTTTAAAGTCCAAAAATGTCCTAGAAATTCCCCTCCAAGCCACCTGTATTACTTTACCCCCAGGCGATCGCCTACGGATTAGTTTGAGTGGAGCGAGTTTCCCTGCCTATCCGGTCAATCCGGGCACTGGCCAGAAGCCGGCGTTTAGTTCTTTGCTGGATCAAAAAATCATCACTATTGCATTAGTAAATAACGCAGAATCAACTAATTGCTTAGAGTTACCAATTCTAACGCTAAATTAACTTCTATTTTGAAAACAATTAATCATCAATCAATGGTTAGCGATTAGCGACAATAGTAGACCAGTATAATTAAGGTTTTCCATGCCTGTATCCTCTGTTCAAACCCTGATGAATTTCTTGGAAACCTCCCCTCTCCCGGCTTTAACGGAACAAACTTCCCTTGATTGTTGGCGGCAAATGCGTCGGTGTTCATTGGAGATAGCCGCAGAATACTCCCCATTCCCCGTCTCCATTAACACCAATTATGTTGACCAGGGCCAGGGAACACCAATTTTATTTCTCCACGGTTTTGATAGTTCCCTGCTGGAATTTAGGCGTTTGCTTCCCCTCCTCAGTCCCCATTTTCGGGCGATCGCCATTGATCTTTTGGGATTTGGCTTTACCGAACGGTCTCGGATCTTCCCCCCCACCCCAGAAAATATCAAAACTCATATAGATCAGTTTTGGCGCCAGATGATCCAAGAGCCAATGATTATCGTTGGGGTATCCATGGGGGGAGCGGTGGCCCTGGACTATTGCCTCAGTTTCCCCGAAAGAGTCCAAAGATTAATTTTGATCGACAGTGCCGGTTTGGCCAATCAGCCCTTTGCCAATCGTTTGATGTTTCCCCCTTTAGACCGCTGGTTAACCGGCTTTTTAGCTAATCCCAAAGTAAGGCAAAAAATTAGCCAAACGGCTTACTACAACAAGGATTTTGCCAGTGAAGATGCCCGGCTATGTGCCAGTTCCCATCTAACTTGCCCGGGTTGGAGTGAAGCCCTGATTAGCTTTACAAAAAGTGGCGGCTACGGTTCCTTTGCTGAGCAGTTGAAACAAATTATTCTCCCCAGCCTAATTATTTGGGGTAAACAGGACAAAATTTTGGGTACTAAAGCGGCCAATAAGTTTCAGGGCCTTTTACCCAATAGCCAGTTAGTTTGGCTAGATTGCTGTGGTCATGTTCCCCATTTAGAACAGGCCGAAGCCACCGCTGAAACTATCCACCAGTATTTAAGTTAATACTTTTCGGTATCTCGTTTATCCAAAGGCCCAATCCACCAGACATAAGTGGGAAAAAAGTATTAGGGTGTTCTTTATTTAAAGACAAAATCTGGTTCAATGTATGAAACAAGACGAAAAAAAATTAAGCTTAAGAGCCTAATTGTCGTCTTGAAGCAACGGAGATTCTTAGTACATATCAAACCCCTGATTTCCGACAAATGGCTCATTTCATGGAGTTTTGCTGGAAATCGACAATACAGAGCTTAACTAAATTGACAATACAGGGTCTAATTAAATTGTTGTCAAAGGTGAAATTACTTAGGCGGATCTTCTTTCTTCCTACTTGTTTACTTTTCTGCTAACATGGCTTTATTCAACCAAAGTTTATTTTCCTCCCAGTATTTATACTGCATTGATTCATCGTTGTTCAGGATAATATTGAGAAGTAAGGTTTTTTTGGTTGTCAAGGTTCCACATTTAACACTGCTAAATAATGTCTATCAATGCTTACAAACTAGCTACGACATTGACAGAAGATGGCACGCTCCTCCTCCAAGATTTGCCGTGTCCGGCTGGTACTTCCGTAGAAGTTATCGTATTGGTTGCTCCCCAAGGAATGGTTCTTCCCCAAGCAGAAAAAGCGAAGGGATCTACCTCTGGCAAAGTTAAGGAGTCCTCCGCAGACTACATGACAGCCACCGCCAATACTATGACCGAATGGAACTCTGAAGCTGATAATTCTGCATACCGTCACCTATGAATACAATTTACGAACAATTTGACGTTGTCATCGTCCCGGTTCCTTTCACTGATCGACAATCTGACATTCGTCGCCCTGCTTTAATTTTGTCCGATGCCTCGGCTTTCAATAACCGCATTGGCCACAGTGTAATGGCGATGATAACCTCTGCCAAGAATGATCCTTGGCCCCTAGACACCCCCATTGAAGATACCCGTTCAGCCGGTTTGTTCACTCCCTCCGTGGTGCGAATGAAGCTATTCACCTTGGAACATAAATATATTTTGGACTGTATTGGCACTTTGTCTAAGCAGGACAGGTTGATGGTCAAAAGTGCCTTCCCCCATGTTTTTAAGTTAAGCTGATAAGTCCAATCAGACCCCTGAAAATACGGTTGTTTGCTTGCTAGATCCCCATTAGGTCATCTAACTCCCGATAGTCCGGTAGCACCGCCTTTATTGCTTGACCTTGGCGTATTACTAGACGATCGCCTTGGGGTCGAGCAAATAGCTCGTTGAAGTAGCGAGCTGAAAAAATCACAAAATCCGCTGGAAACCCAACCTGCAATTGACCATAACCCCGGAGTCCCATTACTTGGGCAGGGGTTTTGTTGACCGCGGCGCACCATCTTCCATAGGGGGGATCTAATTGCCCGATGCGAATTGATTGGTTTAACACTTCTAAACCATCGTGGTCTCCGAATGGAAAAAAGGGATCGCGGCAGTTGTCGCTGGCTAAGGCTAAGGGAATGCCCTGGTCTTCAATGGTGTGGATTGGGGGAATGCCTCGCCAAGCGGGTTTTGTGGGGTTTTCCCGACCCTGGAGATAAAGATTGCAAAGGGGCAGACTAACAATCGCTATGCCAGCTTTTTTGACCAGGGTTAGGGTTTCTAGAACTTGTTTCGAGGACTGCACCCCCAGGCTACAACAATGGCCGCAAAGAATCTGACCAGTAAAACCAATTTTTAAGGCGATGGCGGCTACTTGATGTAATACTCGGGAGCGGCGATCGCCATTTTCATCAACGTGGAGATCTAAATCTAGTCCCCGATTTTGGGCTAGGGTCATTAGTCTGGTTAACTGGGCGGTTAAGTCGGGATTTTGGTAGGCCACCCCGCCTAAAATGCCTCCCTGTTCCGCCATTTGATCCGCTAACTTTTCCCCCGCACTGGTGAGGTAATAGTCTGTGGTGACCATGGCCACCCCCTGTAATATGAGGCGATCGGCCCAGGCTTGCCGTAGTTGGGTAAAAATTTCAAATGCCAGATTGCCCCTGGCCCCTGCCATTTCAATGTGGGTGCGCACTGCCGCTGTACCGTGGGCATAGCTACATTTCAGGGCAAATTCCATCCGTCGGCAAATATCTTCCTCCCGCTGGTAAACCTCCGCATCCCGTTCCGTACTTTCAATGGCCCTAGCAAAAGTGCCATCAACATTAGGCGATCGCCTCCAGATATGACCCTTATCTAGGTGGGTATGAATATCAACAAAACAAGGAAAAATAATCCTTCGGGTCAGATCAAGGCTAGGGCAATGGGAATCAATCTCTAGGGAATCCCCGGCGGCAATAATTTGCTGGAATTTACCGTTTTTAATCTCTAGATGATAAAGCCCTAAACCTTCCAATAAAGGGTTTACACCACAGTTATCCCCGAGCAGATAATGGGGAATATGGGCATTCCTGAGCCAAAAATGGGACTCGTTCGGTAAGGCTAGAGGGAAAGCCATGGGGACAGTGCAGAGAATTAACTGGGCGTTTTACCATTTAATTCTATAATTCTAGGTAAATTAAGCCTTAATTTCAGACCATACCCCTAATAAGCACCATTATTGTTGGGGAAAAGCATCACCCCGAGGGTCTTAGCAATAATCAACAAATCCAAAGTCATGGTGCGGTAATGAACGTAATACACGTCAATCTGCACCCGCTCAGGGTAGGGGATATCATTACGGCCGGAAACCTGCCATAGCCCCGTTAATCCCGGCTTAATGCTCAGAACTTGATTAATCTGCCGACCATATTTATGTAACTCTTCGGGCACCAAAGGCCGGGCCCACCAAACTCATATCCCCCCTCAGGACATTCCAAAATTGGGGAAACTCATCAAGACTGGTTAACCGCAAAAATTTGCCTATCCAGGTAATGCGGGGATCATTGCGTAGCTTGAAATTCTTTTCAAATTCTTCCCGGGTCTGGGGACAGCCGGCCATCAATTTTTCCAATACTTCATCGGCATTGGTGACCATGGTGCGAAACTTAATACACTTGAAACGTTCAAATTTTCGCCCCACCCGTTCCTGCACATAAAATATCGGCCCCGGCGAACTAACCGCAATCATTAAGGCGATCGCCAGATAGAGGGGGGAACAAATCAGTAACACAGACAGGGAGAAACAGATATCAAATAGTCTTTTTGCCACTGTTCCGGTGAGGGAACCAGAGCGGGAACCTTGATACCTTCTCGGAGAGACCGTAGGATAAAATCCGCGTCTCATCAAAGCACGGAGGGCTTTTACAGAGATCGGTGAGCTATTGGCAGTCATCGTACTCCATCACACATCACACCATATCGTCCTAATCATAAAGCCTGAATCGACAAATGTTACGATTCTTGGCCGAAAAACTTAGGAACGTGCCCGCCACTAAGTTCGATGAGGAACCCGATGACAGTGTTTTTCGAGGAACGTCAAGTAAGACGATTGAAACATTCTAGATGAAAAACGGTTCGCTTGCCGGCGACAGTTCTCTGGACTTATTTGATGGTCAAGTTTGCAAAAAGTTTCCACCGCCTCCACCAAGGAGGACACCGTTTGTTGGTCAAACCATAGCCCCGTAGCAGTTTCAGGATTTTTTTGATAATCAATTACCGTTTCCAAAGCCCCCCCTCGACCAAAGGCAATGACCGGAGTACCGCAGGCTTGAGCTTCCACCAGGGCAATGCCAAAATCCTCACAGGCCCCGTAAACGAAGGCTTTAGCCCTAGCCATATAATCTTCCACCACTTCATTGGGCTGGGAACCGAGAATCTGAATATTTCCCTGGGCTAATTCCTGTAATTCTGCAAAATCTGGCCCGTCCCCGATCACTACCAACGGCAATTGCAACTGATTAAAGGCCTGGACAATCAGTTTTACCTGTTTGTAACTCACTAAACGGCAAACGGTGAGGAAGAAATCGTCTTTCTTTTCCTGGTAGGTAAATCGATCCAAATTCACCGGGGGATAAACGACCTCCGCCTGGCGACGGTAGCAACGCCAAATACGCCGGGCTGTGTGGTGGGAATTGGCCAAAAAATAATCTACGCGGTTAGCAGAAATGACGTCCCATTGCCGGAGTTGATGGAGTAGGTAACGGGTTAAAATCCCCGGTATACCCCGTCCCATTTTGCTGTTATTTAGATAGTCAAAGGTCAAATCCCAGGCATAGCGCATGGGGGTGTGGCAATAACAAATATGGACTTGGTGGGGGGCCACTAGAACCCCTTTAGCCACGGCATGGGAAGAAGAAAGAATGACATCATATTGCCCCAAGTCCAACTGCTCGATCGCCAGGGGCAGGAGGGGCAAATATTTTTGGACTCCCTGTTCTGCCCGGGGAAAATGTTGCAAGAAAGTGGTGCCGATGGTGCGGCCATAGAGATAGCTATGGGGGTTTATGGACTCAAAATCGATGAGGGCATAGAGATCCGCCGTCACATAGCGTAAAATCTCCTCCACCACTAATTCCGAGCCCCCCGTCGCTTTGGGGGTAAGCCACTCATGGACTAGGGCGTACTTCATGCCTTAGGTTTTTCCCCGCAGCCGCATGGCCATTTCATTCTGCACAGGGGCCAATTCCAGGGCAATTTCCTCGGTAATCCGTCCTTCTTGGTACAGGTTAAACAGGGATTGGTTGGCGGTAACCATACCATCGTACTCACCATTTTCCATTAATTCAGCAATTTCATCGTACTTACCTTGGTGAATATAATCCTTGATGGTTTCCGTGTTAATTAAAATATCGTGGAAGGCCGCCCTTTTACCATCGGTGGTACGGCATAGACCCTGGGCGACAATACCCACCAAGGATTCGGCGATCGCCGTCCGCATGGCCGGTTGCTCCTCCGCGGTATAGAGGGTCAAGATACGTTCCAGGGTTTTGATGGCGCTGTTGGTGTGCAAAGTTCCCATGACTAAGTGACCGGTTTGGGCCGCCTTGAGGGCGGTGTTGACCGTACTTTTGTCCCGCATTTCCCCAATTAGGATGATATCTGGATCCTCCCGGAGGGATGCTTTCAGGGCATTATCAAACTCCAGTGTGTGCATCCCAACTTCCCGTTGCTTAACCAAAGAACGGCGACTTTGGTGCACAAACTCAATGGGATCTTCGATGGAAATAATGTGTTTGGCGTGCTCTCTGTTAATGTAGTCCACCATAGCGGCCATGGTGGTGGATTTACCGGAACCGGTGGGCCCTGTTACCAGAATCAAACCCTTATGGGAATCGGACATAGTACGGAGAACTTCTGGTAAACGTAACTGCTCCATGGTCAGAATTTTCAGGGGAATTAGCCGCAGTACCATGGACGATCCCAATAGGCTTTCAAAAACATTGATCCTGATGCGCGCAAAATCGTACTGTGTTGCCCCATCAAATTCCAATTCCCGCTTAAAACGTTGGATCTCATCTTCGCTAAGAATTTCCCGCAACCAACTCATAAAGGTCGGTTGATCCGTTGGATCGTATCTCAGGGGTACCATCACACCCCGATCTCGCATCCGGGGTACTTCCCCCACCCCCACGTGGACATCGGAAAACCCCTGGTCAAAGGCATCACGAATTAAGGACTCCAAACTGGGTTGCCCTGGCGATCGCCCAACGGCGGCATGGCTTGGCATAGAAGGGGTGGTGGGCAGAGGAGGACTAGAGCGCGGCGGAGCCATGGTACCAGGAGGCGCCGGCATAAATTGTGTTTCTGGAGCCATACTCTCCTGCTGAACCGAAGGAACCGGTCGCCCACCATTGGGTAAAGGGGGCAGAGGGGGAACTTGCGGACGAGGGGATTGTGTCATGGGAAATTTTTCACCAAATTTTATGGAGCTAAACCTTGCCAACTAATGGAATTTTAAAGTGTGGTAACGGCTCAAACCAACCATTGATTACATTCCTCTAGATTAAAGAGTTTTTTCTGTTTTGCCTTAACCCTTTAACAAATCGACGCAATTGACGCCGAAGTCCCGCCATAGCTTTGAAGGTTGAATGCTACCTATTTTGATGAGAGTAACGGGAAAGAATGTGAACAAATGTAAATTTAACTGAGCTAACCAAACATGACTCATCACAATCCATAGAAATTGTCGAACTCCCAAAATAGAGGGATCAAACTTAAACGATAGATAAGTTGGAATATTTGACTATAAACCCTAAAGAATGCAGTAAAGACAAAGATCTATTACGCCCAAGGGGATGATTGACTGCAAAAAAGAAAAGCAAATGTCAATAATTAAATGTAAATAATCATTAAGAAATCTTATTTTAATCTAAGCCATTGCTTATACTAGACCTACTAGCCCCCGGGAAGAGTTGTAACTTTGCAAACTACTTGTCGGGGGTCTGGTCACCAAATTGTTGTTGTTGGAGTTAATAATTATGGAGCTTTCGTCAAGGGAAGGGACTGGAATCGGCTATACGCTCGTCCTCATGAAGAGTTTTTCTGTCTGGACTTTCACCCTTTTGGTCTGTTTGTTAGTGGTTGGTTTCCCCATTGTTTTTGTAGTGGCCACGGCGGGGGTTTTGGCTACGGTTGTATTACAGTCGGTTTTTCCCATGAGTGCCGTGCTTCTGGTGGCGAGTAGCTTAATGGGAGGCACAATTTTATTGGTACTGTCCGGAGCGGCAACCCTGACCATGAAAGGGATTCATCCCCAGGAAGTGCGTTGGTTAAGTTGGCTCCATGGAGAAACTAATTTGATTCACAAACCCATGTTTGCGTCTTGTCCTTTAACCTGTAATCTCGTTCAGTAGTTGGTTTAATTAATTTGATAATTCGATTTAATTCCAGTTCGAAATACTTTATTACAATACTCCCTATTTCCCTACCTAAGTTCTACTTTGGTGGGGTTATTTAATTCATTCATATAAATTCTAAGGCATCAATAACTGGGCATCCCCTGGTTGGGAAAGTCCGGGTTGATTCGGCTTTGTTACTGTCGGGGGAGGATTTTCGTTTACTGTTTCTGAGCCATTTTGATCATTTTCCGTACCATTAGGCAAAATTTGGGGACGGTAGATCTGGGCAAGAAAATCCACTAATTCCTGCCGTTGTTGCCGATTTAAGCTAGCGATCAGTTGGCGATCGCCTTCGAGGGGGCTTTCCTGAAGAGTGGAAAAACCAGGATAACGTTCCGGTAAAATTTGCTCATTAACTTCGAGATAATCCGCCAGGGTTAATTTCCAATCCAAACGGTAACGGGTAGGGCGTTTTTTAATGTCCCGGTGATAGCGGATCATCCGGCTGATCAGGGTATTTTCCGGATCTGGGGTTCCATCACTCTGGCGGAGGTAATCATTACCCTTGGGTAGGTCTGGAAACTTATCGTAAACTTGTTGGGCGATCACTTCCACCACCAATGTATAGCCCCCCGCGGGTAAACCTTGGGCCTGGGTCACCGCTCCCCACTGCCCCGGACTATGCAGTAACAGGGTGAGCAAAAAACTCAGACAACTCAGGAGTAGGGATAGGAGGGTAAAGGACTTAGACATAGGAGAAATAGAAAGCTTAGCAAGCTAGCAGTCAGTTACGCAGCTGATATGAGGTTGGATCTCAACGGAAGTCAGCAAAATTAGTTATCGCTAATAATTTCCGGGCGAGTTAACTCATCGGACATTTCAATAATGGCGCGGATGGCCGGCTTCATATTGGGATCATCGATGCCCTCAAAATCTTCCGAGCGATTTTCCTTAGCCCGTTTAGCCACCCGCACGGTGATGTTATAACGATTTGATGCCGCCTTGAGTAGTTCTTCGGAACGATAAATAATGTGGTTAGAGTCTAAGTTATTACGCTTGGTCATGGTAAACAAGATAAGTAGAAGGGGCGGCGCACCACGTAGCGGATCTCTGCGAGATTGCCATTGAGACAATTAATTTTCGGAAAAAATTCCCAGGGAACGCCTTCCCAGTCTAGCGGAAAATTGCCTATATCCCGGAGAGACCAGGGTTAACCTCGTTAACCGTCAACAGAAAATTATGGACAGCAAAACTGGCTTGGCCCTGGGCATCGAACAATTCAACCAACAAAACTTCTATGCCTGCCATGACACCCTTGAAGCAGTGTGGCTGGAAGCTTGCCCCACGGAAAAAAACTTTTACCAAGGTATTTTGCAAATTGCTGTAGCCCACTACCATCTTGCTAACCATAACTGGCAGGGATCTGTAATTCTCTTGGGGGAAGGTATCCGCCGCTTAAAGGCTTTTCGTCCCGCCCACCAGGGAATAGAGACGGAAAACCTGTTGCAAACTAGTGCGGCTCTGTTAGCGGAATTACAAGCCATTACCCCAGATCATTTACCCCAATGGTTGCGGGATGTGGAACCGGAAAAGTTAGCCCCTCAAATTTACACCCAGGAAAAATAGAGCCCAAAGATCCAATCCCTGTGTTATCATCGTTAATGCTTAAAGCAAAACGGCGAGCGTAGCCAAGGGGTTAAGGCAGAGGTTTGTGGTACCTCCATGCGTGGGTTCGAATCCCATCGTTCGCCCTCAACGAAATACTTTGTGTCATCTCTGAGACTTAGTCTTACGTGTCGCTAAACCATCGGTATTCTGATCGTTTAGGAAAGTAGATAGGAAAGCTAAGCGGGACAGATGGTTGTAGAAAAAAGTAAAAATTATCCTCAAATTGCTAGAGGGAAATAAAGCCATAGGTGGCACATTCAGTGACTAGGCAGGTACTCCCCACGTAGCATGATGGGCAGAGTCTGTTCATTGAAAATAATATATTTGACTATGGAATTTATGATTTAGGAAAAATCTATCCCATTAAAATTACGTTATCAATGACATGGATAATGCCATTATCGGCTTCAATATCGGCAGCTATTACCGTTGAATTTTTAACTTCAAAACATTCCGTAAAATCTAGAGTGATGGGGGAACCTTCAACGGAAGTAACTGAAGGCAATTTGCATAAATCCGCCTGGGTTAATTTACCTGGAACAACGTGATAACAAAGAATCCGGGTAAGTTGGGGAATATTTTGTAAAAGGGTTGTAATGGTGCCAGGGGGTAATTTGGCAAAGGCCGCATCATTGGGAGCAAAAACAGTGAAGGGACCAGGACTCTTTAAGGTATCCACCAAATCTGCGGCTTGGACAGCGGCCACCAAGGTGGAAAAGCCTTCGTTACTAACAGCAATATCAACAATGTCAGGCATGGAATTTTGGTTGTGATGAAGAAAATTGATGGCTATGGTGTCTAGCAAAAACACTATGTCTTTGTGAAATTTAGCTTATTAAATAATCAATTCAGATTAGCGATAATGGGAATCTTGAATAGATTGCAAACGGGCTTCAGGACGAAGAAAACGATCAATTTGAGCTTCAAAAAATTGACGATTCTTTTGCAGATGGCGGGGGTTGGGGTCATCTAAAGGATAAAGTAGGGCGGTGCGTAAAGCTTGAATGACAGCGGAGGTCACGTTATACATGGAACGCTGGAAGGTAATGCCTAGTTGTACCAAAACATCCTCTTCTCCCCGGCAATGATTTTTGTAGTATTCCTGCAAATAAGGAGGTAAGAAATGATACATATCGTCCATTAAAAGCGTGGGGGGAATACCCGCAGTGCCGACGGGAAAGACATCGGCATAGAGGATACCGTAGTGGAAATCTTTTTGATCAGTGGGGACTTGCTTAGCCTGGGCATTGTAGGACTTTGTGCCCCGAAAAGGAGCCGTGCGATAAAACACCGCTTCAACATAGGGTAAGGCGGCTTCATAAAGCCAAGTAAAGCCTTTGGATTTAGGAATAATTTCAAAGCATTGGTCGCCAATATAAACATGGTGATAAATGGGACGACCAGCGATGGCAAAAATACCATTTACCAAAAAATTCATGGCATCGGGAACCCCTTTAAATCCCCCTTCATCGTAAATATCTGACATTTCAAAAAATACGGGGGCCATTACTTCCCAAAAAAGTCCTAGGTTGGAGTAATAAGATAATTGTCGAACTTGCTCTAAAAACATCTCAGGAAAGAGTTTATAGAGAGCTAACATAGGGGGATTTTTTTGAAAATAGGCTTTAATAGCCCGATCCGCATTGGCCTTATACTCATCACTGTCTAAATAAGCATCAAATTGACCCATTCCCATATCCCGTCCATGCCAATACATGGCATCCATACAGGCTTCGGCAAATTCCATGTTGATGCGATCATGCCAGAGATGATGGAACAGTTTAGGCATTGCTTTTGTTTTTCCCCGGGCCATAAATTCAATTAGTTCGGGATGGGCTGAGGCCTCCCCCCGCCAAATGCGTAAATCTGCGGTTTCTCCGGCGTAATGGTTAGGTAAATCTAGGTATTCTTGGGGGAGAAAATATTTGAAAAATGGTAGGGGTTCTAGAAAAACCCGTTCGGCAATATACAGTAAGTCCCGCCAATAAAAGTCCATCGGTACGGCATAGGCTTTGTAGATACCGATAATTTGCATTAAATTTTCTGGGGTATCTGGCAACATGGAGCCCCCCGCTTCGAGGCGATGGATAATGTCTGCGTAGGGATGGGTGGAGGGAGGCAGTTTAGCTTCAATTAACGTACTATTCATGGTTTTAGGAAACAAGTTTTGGACAAGCTAAGGCAACTCTGACAATATTTTTGAACAATCTACTTCTGGGCAATTTGTTGCACTTCGACGATCGCCGGTAATTGGGCAATTATTTGGTCGGTGGTAGGCTGAATCCATTTGACCAAAAAGTTGGGTTGAATACCTAAAAAGAAAATAATGGCGGTCAACACTAAAGCGGGAATATTTTCTGAGGGTAATACCTTGGGATAGTAGGCTAATTGATTATCCAGTTTGCCAAAGCAGGTGCGGTTCAACAAAATAACGAAATAAACCGCCGTTAAACCCGATGCCAAGATGCAAAGTAGGGTGGGAATGGGGAAAGTGGCAAAACTACCCTGGAAAACAATAAATTCAGCGGCAAAGCCCACCAGACCAGGGATACCAGCACTGGCCATTCCGGCGGTAATCAACAGGGCGCTGGTTAAGGGCAAACCACGGATGGGGTTCATTAATCCATTTAACACATCCAAATCCCGGGTTCCCGCTTTGCGTTCGACGATGCCCACTAGGTGAAATAACAGAGCCAAAATTAGACCATGGCTAACCATCTGGGCCACTGCCCCCAGCACGCTTAGGGGGGTTCCCGCCGCCGTCGCCACTAGGATATAACCCATGTGGCCAATGGAACTATAGGCCACCATCCGCTTAATGTCCTTCTGGGCGATCGCCGACAATGCCCCATAAAGAACCGTTACGGTGCCGACAATGGCAAGGATGGGAGCAATGGTTACCCATGTATCCGGAAAGAGCTGTAAACCAAAACGAATCACCCCATAGGTGCCTAATTTAGCCAGAATTCCCCCGAGCAAAATAGCTGTGGCTGGAGACGCTTCAGTGTAGGCATCGGGTAACCAGGTATGGAGGGGCACCAGGGGAATTTTGATGCCAAATCCCACTACAACTAAGGTTAATAAAATCAGTTTAGTCGGGTCAGAAAAGCCCGCCGCCATCAAAGTATTGTAATCAAAAGAACCATTGCCCCCCAACAGACCCATCCCCAAAAAGGATGCCAAAACTAAAAGTCCAGAAAAGGCGGTGTAGAGTAAAAATTTCATGGAGGCATAGCCCCGTTTTTCTCCACCCCAAATGGCAATCATCAAATAAAAGGGAATTAGTTCTAATTCATAGAAAATAATGAATAGTAACAAGTTCTCCGCCATTAATGCCCCTGATATGCCGGCATTAATCAACAAAATTAAAGCGTAATAAAGCCGGGAACGATCTAGGTTAGGGCCAATGCTATAGATAGCAATCCCCGTTAATAGACCATTGAGAATAATTAAGGGTAGGGATAATCCATCAATACCTAGGGAATAGTTCAAACCCAACTGGGGAATCCAGGGTAGGTATTCCTCAAACTGAAATTGGGGATCTGCTAAATTGAATTTTGTTAATAGGAAAAGAGACCAAAACAGAGTCAGAACAGCAAAAATTTCCGTGATCTGCCGTAAACGTTTGGCTTCTAAATTGGCGGGGAAAAAGCCCACCAACAAAGCGCCCAAAGTAGGTATAGCTAAAAGGAGACTGAGCATAGGTTTATTTCAAGCTTATTCAATAAGGGCTAAATAACAAATGATAATAATCAACAATTGTTTTCATACACACGAACAGCCCGATAGTAATCTGGAAATTTGCATATTTATCCTAGGAGTGAATAACTTAGCCAAGCTCCGATTAACGTCAGCCCTAACACAATGGATAAAACATAGAATTGGGTTTGGCCAGAAACGTTATATTTCAAGCTTTGTCCAGTGAAAATCGTCAAAATACCCACTAGGTTAATAGCTCCATCTACCACCACCGTATCGAACCAGTTAATAAGTTGGGAAATTGCGCCAACAACAGCAACAATGGTGTTTTTATACAGTTGTGCGGTATAGAGATCGTAAGCAAAAAAGTTCTGGACGGATTGCAATGGCAGTTTAATGGGCTTTTGAATGGCGGGATTAAGATAAAGGAAGGCTGAACTACCTATTCCCAACAAACTAGACCCCAGCAATAGGGCAAATACGGTCAGGTTGATAGTGCTCAATGGGGGCAATAACCCTGCTTGATACAAAATCAATGGTAGGTGTAGGGCAAAGCCCACAGTAATGGTCATCGGTAAAACCACCAGCCATAATCCCTCCGGCGATCTCACCGTCATCGGTTTAGGCTGGCCGCCAAAGATCAGGCTAAATTCCCTAGTTACATTAAATGCGGTTAAAGCATTGACTGTTAGCAAAACCCCCACCAATAAAGGTTGTTCGATAATTAGATTTTCGACGAGCTTGAGCCAGGCCCAAAAGGTGCCGAAAGGGGGCAGAGCCACCAAGGAAGCAATGCCCACCAGATAGCTCAACCCGGAAATGGGGCAACGGGCCCACAATCCCCCGTACTGGGTTAAATCTTGGCTGATGTTATTTAAGATGATGCCCCCGACACACATCACCAAAATTGCCATGGCCAGGGTGTAGCTCAAAATCAATTGCAAAGCCGTTGACGTTTGCCCAGTCCCCACCGCAATAAACACTAACCCCATATAGGCACTGGCTACGTAGGAGAGGGAACGCTTAATATCAATCTGGGCGATCGCAATTAAGGAAGCTCCGATCGCCGTAACGGAACCAATGGTGACCATGACGGTTAATGCCACGGGGGAAAGGACAAGAATGGGCTGAATTTTCACCAAAATCCAAGCTCCGGTGGAAACCACTAGGGTATTCCGTAAAATTGTGGCCGGGAGGGGGCCTTCCATTGCCTCATCTAACCAAAGATGCAGGGGAAATTGAGCGCATTTCGCCAAGGGCCCAGCAATTAAAGCCAAACAAAGTAATGTGATTAGGGTGGGATCTAAATCCGCAGTGGCGGCCCATTGGGCTAAATCATCATAATTCCAACTTCCCGCTAGGGGTAATAGGGCCACTACCCCCATTAACAAAATCAAATCCCCCACCCGTTTTGTTAAAAACGCATCCCGGGCCCCCGTCACCACCAAAGACTGATTAAACCAATAACCAATTAACAGATAGGTTCCTAGGGTAAGAATTTCCAGCACTACGTAGCTAAAAAAGAGGGAATTACACAGTACCAGGGTGCAAAGTCCAGCTTGAAATAAGGCCATTAAGGAAAAAAATCTCGCCCAACCCCAATCTCTCTCTAGGTAACCCACGGCATAAACTTGGGCCGCTAAATTCAACCCGGTAATCAAAACCAATGCCGCCACATTAACTGTGGAAACCTTGATATCAAAATTAATCACCAAGTCCGCCGCCTGAAGCCATTGAAAAGATAGGTCAAAGGTGGGGCCAGCCCAAATAAAGCGTAAAACCAGTAAGCTGTGGACAAAAGCTAGGGTTGTCATCAAAATACTGATATACCCAGCCGGTCGGGGCCCCGTTTGACGAATGATGCCGGGGGACCAGGGGATAGCTAACACTGCCCCCAATAGGGCATAGCAGGGCACCAGCCAGATGGAATGACTCAGGCTCTCTAACATTGATTATTTTCCGTAAATTATGTAAAAGTCTCCTGGGGCAATGAGTACAGTCAATGCCCAAGACATAGCCAAAAGACAATACAAAAATCTAAATAGATAGACTAAAGCTTATTGCATGGAATCTACTATAGAGCATTTTCAATCATAAGACAATATTCGTTAACTTAAGGGAATGATAAGTCTGTCTGATTATTTTTGCCAACACATAACTATTGAATCATCAAGGTTTACGTCATCAATGTGAAGACTTTATGGGATTTTTTTGTACAGACTAATGATTTTAGCCACTACTTCAGCAATGGCTAAGTCATCGGTAATTATTTCAATGGCATCTACTGCCTTTTGCAAAGGAGCGATCGCCCGGGTACTGTCGAGGTGATCCCGTTGGGCAATGTCTGCTTCTAGTTGGGCCAGATTAACCCCATTGTTGCCCTGGGCTTGGAAATCCTTGAAACGGCGGCGGGCCCGTTCCTGCACTGAAGCGGTCAGAAAGATTTTTAGCTCTGCGTCGGGAAAAACCTTAGTGCCAATATCCCTACCTTCCGCCACCACTCCCCCCTGGACTCCGTAGCTTTGTTGCAGTGTTAACAATTTCTGCCGAACGGCGGCCTGGGCGGCGATCGCCGACACCAATTGGGTTACGGCCGGGGTGCGAATATCGTTGCTCACATCTTGACCGTTAACTTTGACCCCTGTTAATGCCGGGGCCGGGCGGGGAATCAGTTCAATGTTTGCGGAGCTAGTCAGTTCGGCAACGGCGGCTTCATCGGTGGGGTTAACTTGCTGATCTAAAATCAACCAGGCAATGGCTCGATACATGGCCCCCGTGTCGAGATAGGTTAAACCAAGGCCGTCGGCCACCTGCCTAGTAACGGTGGATTTGCCCGCACCGGCGGGGCCGTCAATGGCAATAATTGGCAAACGGGCATTGAGCATCAGGTTATCAATTAAACGGGTTTGTCCCACATGGGCGGCGATCGCCATTAATAAGGTAGTTTGGGGCGGGATTTCCTCCGCAATGGGTTGCAAAGTATTTGCCTCCACCAATTCTAAATATTGCAGTTTTACCGCTGGTTCCGTGGCTAACATTGCCCGGGCCGTGGCTATTAAGGACAATTTTTGGCGATCGCCTAGGCGGTATTTTTCCTGGGCCGCCTGCAAACTACGGTAGAGCACCCCGGCCTGCTCCTGTTGTTCCACGGTTAAATATTGATTGCGGGAACTGAGGGCCAAACCAGATTCCTCCCGCACTGTGGGACAGCCTCGAATGGTAACGGTCAAATTTAAATCCCTTACCAGGCGACGAATAATGGCCAATTGCTGGGCATCCTTTTCGCCAAAATAGGCCACATCAGGACAAACAATGGTGAATAGTTTGGTGACGATGGTGGCCACCCCCTGGAAATGCCCTGGGCGGTAAGCTCCGCATAAAACTTCCACCATGGCCGGGGGCGGTAGGACGGTAGTTTGCCCGTTAATGGTGCCGATACCCAAATCCCCTGGTTGGGGGGCAAAAATCACCCCTACCCCCAAGGATTCCGCCCATTGGCGATCGCCATCAAAATTACGGGGATACTGGTCTAAATCCTCCTGGGGGCCAAACTGGAGAGGATTAACAAAAATGGAGAGGACAACCAAATCCGTTTCCGCCACTGCCCGTTCCATTAAACTGCCGTGGCCCCGGTGGAAGGCCCCCATGGTCGGCACTAAACCTACTGTTTTTCCCCTTCCTTCTTGCAATAAATACGTTTGCAACCCCGCCACTGTCCGAAAAACTTTTACCATTTTTTCTTGGTTGTACTAAAAACTGTTGGAATTACTGGAATCATTGGAAAATTTGCCCACAATTCCCGCCCAAAACACGAGAATTCCCTTGGTTTTCCCCATCAAAATCGGTGACCCCACCGCAAATATTCAATGATACAATGGGAGGCTGGAATTCCATCAACGGCGATCGCATGAAAAGACTCATCGAGGGACTGCAAAAATTTCAGGAGGGTTATTTTAGTTCCCACCGTGACCTCTTTGAGCAACTTTCCCACGGCCAACATCCCCGCATCCTTTTCATTTGTTGTTCCGATTCCCGGGTAGATCCCAACCTAATTACCCAATCGGCAGTGGGGGATTTATTCGTCATCCGTAATGCCGGCAACATTATTCCCCCCTACGGAGCGGCCAACGGTGGGGAAGGGGCCGCCATGGAATACGCCCTGGTAGCTTTGGGCATCAGTCAAATCATCGTTTGTGGCCATTCCCACTGCGGAGCAATGAAGGGTCTGCTCAAACTTAATGCCCTCCAGGAAAAAATGCCCCTGGTGTACGACTGGCTCAAGCATACGGAAGCCACCCGTCGCCTGGTGTTGGATAACTATGAACATCTGGAAGGGGAGGAACTGATCGAAATTATGGTGGCGGAAAATATTCTTACCCAGTTAAAAAATCTCCAAACGTACCCCGCCGTCCATTCCCTTTTGCACAAGGGTAATTTATCCCTCCATGGCTGGATTTACCGCATTGAAAGTGGGCAGGTGTTCGGCCTACGATGGGGTACTCCATGATTTTGTTGCCCCCCAGAGCCGTCTTTCCTATCTAGAGCCGGAATTCAACTTACATCCCAATTGTCCGTTAACTTCCTACGATTCCTTTAAGGTTCCCGGTAGTCAGCCCCAGGGGGCCAAGCCTCCCCGCAACCATCCCAAGGAAAACTTTCTGCCTTACCTGGGTTTAGCCATTTACCAATGGAACAGGCGGAGCGGATTTATCGGGGTTCCCGTTAATCTAGTTAAGGAGCTGGGCATAATTAATTAGACATCAATACTGGGAAAATTTATAAAAACGCTAAATGCTTTAGGTAGGAACTGACTGGGTGCTAAATTCACTGATTGCTGACTTCCGAATTATTTTTGAGCGAGATCCCGCCGCTCGCAATTGGTTGGAGGTGCTTTTTTGTTACCCCGGTTTACAGGCCCTCGTTGTTCACCGTTTTTCCCACCGTCTTTATACTTTGGGGTTACCGTTTTTCCCCCGGTTGATGTCCCAATTTGCTCGTTTTGTCACTGGCATTGAGATCCACCCTGGGGCCAGATTGGCCAAGGGGTGTTCATTGACCATGGCATGGGGGTGGTGATTGGGGAAACAGCCATCATTGGGGATTATGCTTTGATCTACCAAGGGGTCACCCTGGGGGGAACGGGGAAGGAAACTGGCAAACGTCACCCCACCCTGGGAGAAAATGTGGTGGTGGGGCCGGGGCCAAGGTGTTGGGCAATATTTTGATTGGCGATAATGCCCGCATTGGGGCAGGTTCAGTGGTGTTAAGGGATGTGCCAACGGATTTTACCGTGGTGGGGGTGCCGGGGCGCATGGTTCATCCCTCCGGGGAAAAGGTCAATCCCCTCGAACACGGCAAGCTACCAGACTCGGAAGGTAAGGTGATCCGGCTTTTGTTGGAACGGATTGAACTGCTGGAGCAACAGGTCAAAACCTTACAAAAACAGCAGTCAGAACAGGACTGGGAAGGGGATTATCGTTCCTGCTCGGAAACTGACCGGGAACCGGTTTTATGTCGTTTAGGCGATCGGGAAATTGAGGAATTTTTAGGGGGAACTCTGTAGTTTTATCTGGATTTGATGAGGAAAAATTAACCAATTTGGCTGGGTCTTCCCCCCCCAGGGTATTGAAGTTTTTCGGAAGGCAAGGTTAAGTAAATACTGTGACTGTAATTCCAGTATTTTTTTGAGAATCTTCCCTATGTTTCTTGGTGGAGAAATTCAGCAAAATTATTGTTTACCTAAGAAAGAAACTATGGGATCCCGTTGGAAAAATGTCCCTGGGTTGGGACTGGTGCTGGGCATGATATTGTCAGCCTGTGGCGGCGAACCAACTTTTTCCCTAAGGGCTAATGAAAATTCCCCAGCTACCGCCGACGGAGTGACAGAAGCGGGAGAAGGTACTTTGGTGGTGCGGGCCAATGGGGAGGAACGGGCCCGGGATGGATTTACTACCAAAGATGGTTGGAGTCTAGATTTCAACCATGTATACGTTTCCTTGGCTGATATCAACGCCTACCAGACCAATACCCTCTTCGATCCTACGGTCAGCAATGGTATGCCGGAAGCAATGGTGACGCACTGCGTAGCAGATCTCTGCGAGATCGCCATACCGGGGCCAACGGTGGTGGACATTGCGGCAGCAGCAAAGGATGGAGAAACGGTTTTAGTGGGGGAAATTCTGGCTCCGGCGGGTCAATTTAATGCTTTGTCTTGGCAGATGCCAGCGGCGACGGAAGGGCCAGCCCAGGGCTATTCAATCTTGATGGAGGGCAACGCCACTAAGAATGGCAAAACCCTACCTTTTACCCTGGGAATCCAAGAAGAATTAGCTTTTGTTTGTGGAGATTTTATTGGGGACGGGCGTAAAGGCATTTTGACCGCGGGAAGTGTGGCGGATTTGGAAGCAACTTTCCACCTTGACCATCTTTTCGGGGAAAGTAAAGCTCCCGCCGATGACGACATTAATACTGGGTCTCTGGGTTTTGAACCCCCTGGCGGCCCTGGCCAAAAACAATGCAGTTAATGTTAGTAGTAAAGATTTAAAAGAAAAACTTTCCAGTGCTGATTATCAAATCTTTTTGAAAGTTTTGTCTAATCTTGGCCATGTGGGGGAAGGCCATTGCCGGGAGGTAAATTTAACATGATCAAATCTAGTTTATGCCGATTTTTCCTAGTTATTGCCATGGTCGGTGGCAGTACCCCAGCCCTAGCCCATGGGGTCAAAATCGAATCCCAAAAAGTGGAGTCCATCGCCCTACAGGCAAATTATGAGTCCGGGGAACCGATGGCAGAGGCTCAAGTGTTGGTTTACTCCCCCGATAATCCCAGCCAACCTTGGTTAACAGGAAACACCGATGACAAGGGCAAATTTATGTTTACCCCCGATGGCGATCGCCCAGGCAATTGGGAAGTGGTGGTACGACAGGCTGGGCACGGCTCGATGGTGACAGTCCCGGTGGAGGCAAAAAACGAGGTTAAAACCATAGTCAAGGACGGATTGGACGCTGAGCAAAATGCTGATGTTATGGGAAGTCAAAAACCTGTAGCCATGGCTTCTATCCAAAGGGACGGATTATCCCAAACCCAACAATGGATTAGTATGGCGGCCGTCATTTGGGGCTTTGTTGGCACTGCTCTCTTCTTCAGCAAAACCAAGGGTAAGGCTTAGATGCACATTCCCGATGGTCTATTGCCAGCTCAAATTTTGGCAGGGGGTTATGCCATCACCGGATTTGCTACTTGGTATTCCCTACGGCAAATTAACCGTCAACCGGATCCCAGGGAGAATATTCCCAAAGCTTCTTTGCTGACAGCGGCCTTTTTTGTTGCTTCCTCTCTCTACATCCCTGTCCCTCCAGTGAGTGTTCATCTGATTCTTAATGGTTTATTGGGGGTAATGCTCGGTTATTTTGCTTTCCCAGCCATTCTCATCGGTTTATTTTTTCAAGCCTTAGTGATTGGCCACGGAGGGCTGACCACCTTGGGCGTTAATGCCGCCATGATGGGGATTCCAGCTTTGTTGAGTTACCAACTGTTTCAACTGCGCCATGGTCTGGAAAAAATTTTGCCAGAACGCTTTGCCACCGGGCTTTGCGCTTTTTTTGGGGGAAGTTTGGGATTAGCGTTAACGGTGTTGATTTTTATCACCCTTACCATTACCAATCTCCCCACGGGATTGGATGGTGCCGCCGAACATCGAGCTTTGCTGATGTTAGCCCTGGGTCATCTCCCCCTAATCTGCCTAGAAGGAATTTTCACTGCCATGTTGGTGTTATTTCTCCAGCGGGTCAAACCAGAGTTGTTGGAGGGTTAGACCATGGGGATAATTTCTTCCCAAACCTGTGGGCCAGGGCGGTCAACTTTAGCTGGGCCGAAGACATCGCCGATCCATCTTTGGCCACCTAGGCAAAAATTGATCAGTCTGGTGGCATTGATGTTTGCCCTGGCAACAATACAGCATCATTTATTGTTAATACCTGCGCTGATAATAACGGTCTGGCTCTACGGTTTATCCCGATTACCCCTGGGCTTTTTATTGCAACGATTGAACTATCCGGGGTTGTTTATCTTAGCCGTGGTGGCGTTATTGCCCTTCACTGCGGGGGAAACGATATTAATCCAGTGGAGAGGCATTGCCCTACATCAGGAAGGTCTCGAAGCCATGGTGCTGATTGCTGGCCGCTTTTTAACTATTATCACCATTGGCTTTATTTTGTTCGGCACTACCCCGTTTTTAGTTATGGTTAAAGCTATGGGAGGCCTGGGCTTGCCCCCTTTAATGGCGGATATGACCTTACTGGCCTATCGCTATCTGTATGAAATCAGGGATATGGTAGCCACCATGGCCCAGGCCATGCAACTCCGGGGCATGGGGCAATGGCCCGCCGGGTCACGGAGAAGGCGATCCATTCAACAATGGGCTTTACTGGTGGGAAATCTTTTGCTCCGCAGTTATGACCAATCGGAAAGGGTTTACAAAGCTATGGCTTTACGGGGCTATGGCCAGGCAATGCCTTTAGGAATAACGACATCGGATTCAGCTTCAGCACCCCAGGGAACTGGTTTAGCATTAACGGTGGGGGTGCTTTCCATGGCTGTGGGCCTGATTATGGCGGAGGTATTGTTATCAATTCGCTAGATTCCATTGCAACTAACAACCTACCAGGGGCGGAACTTATTTCCCCGGCATCAGTGCTGTCCTGCACCGAGGATATTCCTGAAATTGCTGTGGAAAGTTTGTCTTTTGCTTATCCTGGTCAGCCCCCTACACTCCAAGATTTTTCCCTAACGGTAAAAGCCGGGGAGAGAGTGGGCATTATTGGCCACAATGGTTGCGGCAAAACCACCCTCTTTTTGCTCCTCAGTGGAGTGTTAAAGCCCACTAATGGCTCTATTTATCTGTTTGGTGAACCTATGCAACCGAGGCAGTTTCGACCGGAAGTAGGTTTGCTTTTTCAAGATCCCAATGATCAATTATTTTCAGCGTCCGTCTGGGAAGACATTGCTTTTGGCCCCAAAATATGGGTTTACCATCCGCAGAAGTGGATAATCGAGTTACCCAAGCCGCAGAGATGACGGGGATTACTGCCCTCCTCAACCGCATTCCCCATCATCTATCCGGGGGCGAAAAACAAATGGTGGCGATCGCCGGACTTTTAGCAATGGAGTCCCAAAATCTTGCTCTGTGATGAACCCACCGCTAGTTTGGACATCCGGGCCCGCCGCCGTCTGATTCAACTTTTTACGAAAGTCCCAACAAACCCTACTCATTTCCTCCCACGACTTAGAATTCGTTCTGGAAGTAGGCGATCGGGTCATACTCATTGACGAAGGTAAAATTATCGCCGACGGGAATCCCAGGGAGATTATGGGGAACCAAACATTAATGGAAAACCACGGCCTGGAAAAACCCTACTCCCTGAGGTGATTTCCTTTTGGGAAAATCTAGAACGGTGAGACGGTGAATCGGATCCCCCCCCAATTTGGGGGGTCAGGGGGGCTATTAAAACACGTTCTTAAACGTTGGAGTAAACGCTATTGCGCAAGATGGTGTAGCCCTTAATCAACTCCTGAATACCCCGTCCTAAAGACCAATCGGGGGTAAAGCCAGTGCTGAGAATCCTTTGGTTGGAAACAATATAATCCCGTTTATCGGGGTCTTCCCCAATGGGAGCTTCCAGATAAACGAAGTTAGGTAAATATTTACGAATTTCTTCGCAAAGCTCCAGTTTAGACAGGTTAGCATCCTCTAAACCCACGTTATAGGCTTTACCTTTCATGGAGTCAAAATTATCTAAACCATGGAGAAAAACCTTAGCTACGTCCCGAATGTGGATATAGTTACGCTTGAAATGCCCTTCAAAAATCACCACTGCCCGGTCGTAAAAGGCACGGTAAACAAAATCATTAACCAATAAATCCACCCTCATGCGGGGGGCCATGCCAAATACCGTCGCTAGACGAAAAGTCATGCTATTTTCCCGAGCTAGCACGGCCTTTTCCGCTTCTACCTTAGTTACACCGTAGAGGGAAATGGGATTTAGGGGGCTATCTTCAGTGCAGAATTTCCCCTTTTCTCCAATGCCATAGCCACTGTTAGTAACGGGCATCAAAATCCGCTGTTGGGGGCTGGCCAACTGGCAAATCATTTCCACCGCTGTTTGGTTGGTGGTTTTGGTACCTATTTGATCCCGACTACAGAGGGGAGCTCCCACCAAGGCCGCCAAGGGAATAATTACATCGGCGGTTTTCAGTTGTTCTTTGATCAAATCTTCTTTTCGGCAATCTCCCCGGATAACGTTAAATCCTTCGTATTGACAGCATTCCGCCAAGCTATTTTGCTGAAACATAAAGTTGTCGAGCACTGTTACTTCGTAGCCTGCGGCCAAAAGGGTAGGGGTCAAGATGGAACCGATATAGCCGCCGCCCCCGGTAATTAAAATTTTCATAGTCAAAAATCACTCCTCACATTGGTAGGTAATCAGTCAACAAAAAATATCCGTTTTTAGTAAAGCAAAAAAGGGTAACTTGCTTGAACTATTGGGGAATGGTCAGGGCATCGTGGCGTTTAACTTCTTCCAGATATTGCCCGATCGCCTCGGAGGTTTTGCCCATGTAGCGCACCACGCCCCGGTCTAACCAAATGGTGGTGGGACAAGCTTCTTGAATAAAACTGAGGCTATGGGAAACCACCAAAATTGTGGTGTTATGGCCCCAGAGTTTATTCATGCGGGCCTGGGACTTATGTTTAAAACTTTCATCCCCCACCGATAGCACTTCATCCAAAATTAAAATATCCGGTTCAATATCCGTGGCGATCGCAAAGCCTAACCGGGCCGACATCCCGGAAGAAAGGGATTTTACCGGCATATCCCCCAAGGTTTCTAGCTCGGCAAAGTCCAGGATTGAATGCACCCGTTCCAACATTTCCTGGCGAGAAAATCCTAACATTACCCCATAAAGAATAATATTATCCCGAACGCATAAATCCGGGTCAAAGCCCGCCCCCAACTCAATCAGCGGTGCAATTTCTCCCCGTACTCGGATCGTCCCCATGGAAGGCTCTAAAATACCGCAAATCACTTTTAAGAGGGTGGATTTTCCTGAACCATTGGAGCCGATAATGCCTACCTTATCCCCGGTCACCACCGAGAAATCCACGTTATCCAGAATTAATTTGCGGGATGGCTTACGGTATTTACCTTCAAGCACAGACAATACAGTCCGCTTAAGATCGTAGGAAAATTCCTCCTGGGTTCGACGGTACAAAGAAACTTTATCGAGACGAATAACTTCAGACATCTAAAATTAGCTTTACAACAAATCCATGAAATTCTTTTGCCAGGAGCGAAAGCAAAACCAACCCAGGGCCAATAAAATTAAACCATTTAAGAGGGCATGGCCGATCAAACCAAAGTCAGGTAAATTGCCAGAGAGGGAAATTTGGCGAATACTGTCAATAATCGGCAACAGAGGGTTAATGACCAAAAAGCGTCGTACTTGTTCCGGCACAATTTCCGAAGGATAAAAAATGGGGGAGCCAATCCACAGCACAAAAGTTACCAGCTCATAAAAATAGGGCAAATCCCGAAAAAAGACGTACAAGGCACTGACAAAAAAGCCCACCCCCATACAAACTAGGCTTAGGGCTAGGAGGGGAAAAATCAGGCAAAGGGAGTTAACCAGCCACCAGCCAGATTCCCAGGATTTGTAAATAGTCACGATCGCCAATAATGGCAGGGGCCCCACCAGAAATTGGAAAACATTGGCAATGATCATCGATACCGGAAAAACGCTAATGGGCAACTTGATTTTGTTCATCAAGCCCCCACTGGCCACCACACTGGCCAAAGCCTGGTTAGTGGAAGCGGAAAAAAAGTTAATCACCAGTAGTCCGGTGAAAGCCGCCAGGATATAGTTAAAGACGGAGCCGTAAAACGAAGCGAAGGCCGCCCCAAAAATGGCGGCATAGATGGCCGTCATAATCAGCGGGTTCAACAACGACCAGTAAACCCCCAAGAAGGAACCCCGGTAACGTCCCTTCAAGTTACGCTCAACCAATATATGCAGAAGTTCCAGGTAGCGCTGAACGGGGGACCAGTTAACCCTTGTCGGTAGCGAAAGAGCCATAAAAAATTCTAAAAAATTGCGGAACAGCGCCGGGCTAAAGACCGATTGTATAGAGTTGTGTATCGTTTGTCGAGACAGGTAGTACCAAAGACCTCACATTCCTGGCTTTGCACCAATCAACTAGGTTACGATAAGGGAGCTTTTTAACAATTCGTCACTTAACCCCAGTTCCATGGTCATTAGCACTATTAATCCCTCCGCTCCCATGCCTGTGACCCCGATATTTAATCCCACAGGTAATGATTCCGTCGAGAGTCGCACCATCTGGTTTGGTAATACAACTAACCTAATGCAACTTAATGATGTGCGTTATAACTGGGCCGTTGGCTTATATCAGCAAATGAGGGAAAATTTTTGGGTGCCCCAGCGGCTAGACATTACCCAAGATGTTACTGATTATTGGAATTTAACCAACGAAGAAAGGTATGCTTTTGATGGAATTTTATCCTACCTTACCTTCCTTGATTCCGTTCAAACCTGTAATATTCCCCATTTGAAAAGTAGCGTTACAGCTCCCGAAATTAGCCTTTGCATGGCGGAGCAAATTTCCCAGGAAGGGATGCATAACCAAAGCTATCAGTACATGATCGAAACCATTATTCCCACGGAAAAACGGGATGCGGTTTATGATTTTTGGCGCACTGACCGAATTTTAAAAGAGCGATGTGAATATATTGCGATGCTCTACCAAAAATATGTTGATAATCCCACCCAGGAAAACTACTTTATCGCTTTGATGGCGGATTATTTACTAGAAGGATTATATTTCTACAATGGCTTTATCTATTTTTATAACCTTGCTTCACGGATGTTGATGCCTGGTTCCGCCGATATTTTTAAGATGATTAATCGGGATGAGTTGAGCCACGTCCGTTTATACCAAAAAATAATTCCCGAAGCCATGGAAGTGTTTACCCACTCCACTGATCAAATTTATGAAATGTTTGATAAGGCGGTGGAATTTGAATGTCGTTGGACAAACCACATCGTAGGTAATAATATCCTGGGCATTACGGAGGCTAGTACGGAACAATACACCAAATATTTAGCTAACAGTCGTCTACGGGCGATCGGTCTTGATCCCATCTATACCGATGCCAAATATGCCAAAAGTCCCTACACCCATTTAGAGCGTTTTTCTGACACCAAAAAAGAGGCCCACACCAAAGCCAATTTCTTTGAAGCAACGGTAACTAGCTATGTCATGTCCTCCGGCGTATCGGGGTGGGATGCCATTTAGTAAAAATCCTGTCAAGGATCGGTTTTAGACAGTCTTTCGACGTAGAATGGTGGTGTTCCGCAGGCGATCGCCACCTTTTTTTATTCGTTTCCTATGACCATTGAATTAACAGACTTAAAACGGAACCTCGAACAAATTTCCTCCCGCCTGGGGCAAACCCAGGACTACCTTTGACATACCGAGTCTTAATGCCAAAGTCCGGGATTTAGAGCAATGCGCCGCCCAACCGGACTTTTGGGATGATCCAGACGAAGCCCAAAAGGTTTTGCAAAGCTTGAATGACACCAAATCCCAGTTGAGCCAATGGGCAACCTGGAAACAGCAGTGGGAAGATAGCCAGGCCATCCTGGAACTGTTGGAAATGGAAGCCGATGACAGTTTGTTAATAGAAGCGGAAACTACCCTTCACCAACTGAAAAAAGAACTAGACCTCTGGGAGCTACAGCAACTTTTATCCGGAACCTATGATGCCAAAGGGGCCACCCTCACCATTAATGCCGGGGCCGGGGGCACCGATGCCCAGGACTGGGCAGAAATGCTTTTGCGAATGTACACCCGTTGGAGCGAAAAACAGGGTTACAAAGTACATCTAGCCGAAATTTCCGAAGGGGAAGAAGCAGGTTTAAAATCCGCCACCCTGGAAATCGAAGGTCGCTACGCCTATGGTTACTTGAAATCGGAAAAAGGCACCCATCGCCTAGTGCGTATTTCCCCATTTAATGCCAACGGTAAACGCCAAACCAGTTTTGCCGGGGTGGAAGTCATGCCCCTTTTAGGGGAAGAAGCCATTAACCTGGACATACCCGATAAGGATTTGAACATTTCCACTTCCCGAGCTGGGGGAAAAGGGGGACAAAATGTTAACAAAGTAGAAACTGCTGTTCGCATTGTCCACTTACCGACGGGGTTGGCAGTGCGCTGTACCCAGGAACGTTCCCAGTTACAAAATAAAGAAAAAGCCCTGGCCATTCTCAAGGCTAAATTATTAATTGTCCTGGAGGAACAAAGGGCCCAGGCAGTTGCTGAAATTCGGGGGGATATGGTGGAAGCCGCCTGGGGAAACCAAATCCGGAACTATGTTTTCCACCCCTATCAATTAGTCAAGGATTTACGGACTAACCTTGAAACCACTGACATTGGTGGGGTAATGGACGGAGAACTGGGGGAATTCATTGAAGCCTATCTACGCTTTGCCCCCCCGTAAACCATTCCTTTTTTTGTTACCAATCAACTATTTTTGTCGACAAATTGTGGCAAAAAGTTTTGATCCGTCAAACTCCCCGCCGTGTGGTGTTCAAATACTTCCACCGGGGGCAATGTCTGCCGTTCTATCACTTCCCCATGGTCGGGTAGATCATTTTCTGAATCTATCAACTGGGGATCCCCCGTGGGCAGTAGTCCCAAAAATGGTAGGGGCAATAGGGTGGAAAGGTTGGTAATAATCACTAAAAGCGCAAGGTTATCAAACTGTTGGTCAGTCACCCCTAGCCAATGGGTCAGCAAAGATCCCAATTCAAAGGAAAGCACCCCCGCCAGGTTCATCACCGACATCAACAGGGCAAATAGGGTTGCTTCAATGCCTGGAGGACAAAGCCGGGCCGCTAAAACCAATATGGGCATAAAGGCAATTTGACCAATCACCGTCAAAATGATGCTGTCCCCCAGGCTAAACCAATGGTCGTCAATGCCCATGGCCCGGTTAGCGTGGGTAATCAAAATTAGGGTAGTCAACCCCAACAAACTGGAAATCACCGTACTCCAACCCATGATCACCCTGAAGGGCAATGTTTTTAGGAAGCGTTGGTATAACCCCACCCCCATTAATCCCGCCACACTGGTCACTAGGCGCACCCTCCCCAGAAATTCTGGCTCAAAACCCAATTCATTGGTGGTGAAATAGAAAAATGCCGACTCCGCACTGGGGGTAGCCTGCCAAAAGAAAATAAATAGGGTGGGCAAAAGAATGGTTTTTTGTCTGACCGCCTGCCAGACTAACTTAATTTGGGAACGGGGTTGGGGTTTATTTTCCCCCTCGGAGGTTGATCTTTCACTAATCAAAAAAGCGGCCCCGATGGTCAGCAGGGGAAAAATGGCCGTAATACCGAATACTGTCCGGGTATTGAACCACTCCAGCAAAGCACCGCTGGCATAGGCAGTAATGATGCCCCCCACCGCCGCCGCTCCCCAGGTCAGGGATTGCAGGGAACCAACTTGGGCCAGGGATTCTTTTTGGGCCCGCTCCACCACCAGGGAGTCCACAATTACATCCCCGATCGCCACGGAAAGGGAGGTGAACAGTAACACTAAGCCAGCTTGGGAAGGGCTATGTACCCAACCGGCAAAGAGTAACCAGCCCGCACTGCCCATCAACCCCGATAACCAGAGGTAAGAGCGCCGTCGATAGCCCAAAATTGGCACCGTATCCGACAATAAGCCCAGCACCGGCTTAATAATCCAGGGGGCCGCCCCCAAACCAATCAACGCCCCCATGGCCGCCGGACTGAGTCCTAGTTCATCCTTGAGGAAAAAGCTAATGGCTAAACGGGATAGCCCCAAAATTCCTTGGACAAAGTAAATACTGAGGATAGCTAGCAACTCCCAACTGGGAACATTGCCCAGGAGCACTTTTTCCCGCAGGAAACGCTTAAGGGGAGAAATGGCAGGAACGGCGATCGGGGTCATAGACAATGGGAAACAGCACGGATCAACAGCTTAACAATTTGTTACAGGTTCTCCAACATAAAGCAATTTTTTCGATCAGTGACAAACTGTTAAATCTGTTCAATAAACCCAATAAACACTGGGACAGCAAGTCCATCGCATATATTTTTAATATTCCAGGAAAACCAGGATATTGCTTATAGTTGTTCTCGATAGGTGGGATTGGGGTTAAGTTGGAATCGGCTCACTCCCCCGCTCTCGTTGGGGCATGGAACAATTCTTTAAGGATTGTAAGTCTGGCGGTTACAACCTAAAAGATAGCCGAGTCAATATTATCGTCCACTTTTACCGATGACTACGCCCCCCACTCCCCCCGAATCCAACCCTGACCAAAACCGACAAATGTTTCTAGAGGCGATCGCCGGTAGGGAAAGAACTTTGGCGGACATTATTGGCCAGGCAGGGGGAGATTTTCTCAAAGGGGAGTCCCCCGTCCCCAGGTTAGTACAGCGTAAAACAGAATTAAAGCTGTTTTTAAACGATAATTTAGAGGATTCAGAAGGAGCCTTGTTGTTGGTGTTGCAAAATCACATTGATGAAGCGGATGCCCTTATTAGCCAACATCAAGATTGTCCTTTGGTAGCATTAACCAAAATAATTTGGGAAATAATTGATAATCCTGCTCTATTAACAGAAACTGTCCGACAGTCGGATTTTCGTTGGGGACAAATTTACGACGAGCGTCCCCATTTTGATATTCCCGGTAAACAGTCCCACCCTGAGGATCCCTATACTTTGGTTTCCGTGCGGGGGCAATTGGAAAATTTATTGACCGTCATATCCCACACATCCCAGAATCCGTAATTCTCCCCAAGATTAACTTAAAGGTCTTAAGAGCCTGTTTTAAAAGTTATAATCTGCCCCCTAAATCTCCTCACTAAAGCTCCGGCAAACTTGGGGGACTTTGAAGACTTTCCCCCCAGAATTGGGGGGCCAGGGGGGCTTTTCAAACACGTTCTAAGAAAGAAGGGTTTTTAAAATTTCATTATCTCTGACTAGCTTGGGCACAGAGATCCGCCACTTCCAAGGCATATAAACTAGCTCCTAAGTTCACATAGAGGGGCTTGCCGGTTTCCAAATAATCTAATACCGCTTTCGTATCCTGTTGGAATAGACCCCGACGACTACCCACTGCAATAGCTGTTTGTTCTTGTCCTTGAATTAATGTACCGTTTTCCCCTTCAAAAATTAAAGTGCCCCGATCGCCGTGGAGGGTAAAAGTGCGCTCACTCTGGGAAAAAACTTCCCCTTTGCCATAGATAACTTCCGCCATTACGCCGCAATCAAAACTTAAATAGGCATTGCTCAAACAGGCCCGAAAATAATCGGGGTTAGTCTGGGGCCAAAAACGACATTGGGCATTAACCGTTTGCACCCGACCAAATAAATCCGTAAAACGACTAATGCGGGACAGGGCCGCAATCAGGGGGAAGCCAAATTGTTGATGGTGGTAAGTCCACCTCTGGGGAGCCGGATTTTGGGCCATGACGGTGATGTAACGGGCGTAGAAAACTTCCCCAATTTTCCCTAGATTTTCCCGTATAGCTTGGTGTACTCCCCCTAGTAATTCAATATGTTCCACATGGAGTAATTTTTGCTGTTCCTGGGCCAATGCTTGCAGTTTTTTGCCAATGCCATAATCCAAAGCTAAGGGATATTCCAGCACCACATGTTTTCCCGCTTTTAATGCTTCTGTGGCGATCGCCCCATGGAGTTGGTTAATGGTGGCGATGAGTACTAAATCCACATCGGGGGAGTTAACCACCCCCTGCCAAGAATCCTGGGGAGAAATGCCAAAGGTGTGGGCAAATTTTTCCGTATTAGCTGTACTATTTCCCCAAAAGGTGACCAACCGACTACGGCGATCGCCTTGGAATGCTTCAGCCCGACGTTGGGCGGCATAACCGGTGCCAATAATACCCACCTTTACGGGATTTTCAACGGTGGCAAAATTTTCAGACATGGGGCTTGGAGAAAAACAGTAAAGGAAAAAGCAATATCCTCCATTCTCCCAGACTGGCTTACCTTTGTAAGGGAAAAAATTTACATGGTCACCCTAGCTAATCGCTACACTAGGAAAAAGCAGTTTAAAGGAAGTCCCATGGTTTCTAACCAAGTCCGCTGGACCATCCACGACCTTGAAGCCTTTCCCAATAATGGTAGGGAAAAACGTTATGAAATTATTGACGGAGAGTTAATCGTGACCCGATCGCCCCACTTTCGTCACCAAGATCTAGCCTCGGAGATTCAATTTGCTCTGATGGCTTGGTCCAAAGAGGTCGGTTTAGGGAAATGTGTACAAACTCCAGGCGTTATTTTCGCTGAAACCGATGCGGTGATACCTGATTTAATTTGGATTAGTAATGAGAGGTTAGCCCATGGTTTGGATGAAGGAGGTCATTTAACCGTTGCCCCAGAATTGGTTATTGAAATTGCTTCCCCCGGCAAAAACAGTGGCGATCGAGATCGTCTATTAAAGAGAAAGTTATATTCAATTTATGGTGTGCAGGAGTATTGGGTAGGGGATTGGCAGTTACAAAATATTGAAGTTTATCGGCGGGAAAATGCCCAGTTATATTTAATAGAAACCCTCTATAAAGCAGACTATTTAACTTCCCCTTTATTGCCAAATTTTTCCCTTCATCTGGAGAGAATTTTTACTGCTTTGTAGAAATCGAAGTGTTTAATTAGCAAGGGCTAGGAGCCAGTACCACCGGAAACGGTTTGGATTTGGTTGAGAAGATTATTTTCTTTAGTGGTGTATTTCAACGATCGGGCCAGGGATAGGGCCTGTTGGTAAGCCGTTAAAGCCGCACTGGGTTGTTGGGCATTGATGTAGATCTGGGCGATTTTTTCATAGGTTGTCATCATACCGTAGTAGTTATAGGACTGTTGCTGGGTCTGCAAAAGCTGTTTGTAAATTTCTAGGGCATAGTTGGGCTGTTCACTGAGCAGATAAAGATCCCCTAATTTTTCTAAGGCGATCGCCGCTGTGCTCAATTGCCGGATCGACCAGGCGAGGGTATAAGCTCTTTGGTAAGCTTGGCTAGCATTTTCCCCCTGCTCCAGTTCTAGGTAATGGTCACCGATGGCAATTTGTATTTCCGGTACTAACTCTGGTTTGCCATCCTGTAAATGTCTTTCTATTAATTTTTCTTTGATGCGAATGGCATTATCCGGCTGGGAAGCCTGTTTATAAATGTCCCCTAGCCTTTGCAGATAAATACCCTGGTAATAGTTGTTGCGGGCGTTGATGGCCCGTTCCAAAAGTATTTCATAAACTTCGGCGGCGGCGGGATAATTAAATTTTGCCAGGTATAAATCCCCCAGCATGGATAGGGCTTCGTTTTCCCGGCGGTAATCTCCCCCCTGTTGGGCATCTACCCGAATTTGCTCATAAACGGCGATCGCCGCATCAAGACTGTGTAACTGACGATAGGCTTGGGCAAAGGCCGTTAACAGTTCCGGGGTCATGGCCCTTTTGTTGGTCAAAGACGTTTGCAGATCCCCTAACCGTCTGCTGATGATTAACACATCGTCGTTGCGACCTTGATCCCAGGCGATCGCCCCGATGCGACCCAGGGCTTCAATTTCGGCTAAATCCCCCAACCGCTGTCGGCCCCGTAAACTGCGGTAGCGCACCCTAAACGCCTCATCTCCTTGGCCAGTTTGGTCTAACACCAGGGCTTCCGCTTCTAAGGCATCCAATGCTTCCGTGAGTCTCCGTCGTTGGAGGGGAGTCAAATTTTGCCCAGAGGGAACCAGTGGATCAGCGGGGAAAAGGCTGGTATCCAAAGGATGTTCGCTGGCACTGAGGGGAGCTGGCTCAACGGGGGGGGGAATGTAGGGAGTTCCCTGGGCCGAAACTGATGGAGCAGTTGGGGGAGCCATAGCCATAAACACAATTACCCAGGGCAATAAGGAACAGAATCTTGCCCAGGAATAAACTTTTGGGGAGCCATGATAAAGCGATGGGAACATAAAGGCGGTAATGGGAGAAAAAAAACCTAATTTTGCTCAGAATCATCGAACTGATCAAAGCGGTCATCGGAGCGATCGCTAACGGGCCAATCTTCGTTTATTCCCCCCACAATTAAACGACAAATGGGCACATAATCCAGGGAAAGTTGGTACAGTGCATTGATCAACACATCCAGGGCAATTAAATCGCTAGTGCCCAAATCAAACCAGCAGCGACCCCAATGGTCTTGGTACTGAAAATCCGCCATATTGTGCATGGGGGCCATCAGGGAAACGGAAAGGTTAGCACTGTCGTAATCAAGATAGCTGAGATCGATGCCCGTATCCTGTACTTGTAAATTTTCCGCGTTAAAGCCTCCCAACTTGCCGAGGTAAAACCAGGAAGCAAACAGTTCTTCCACATACTGTTGTTCCGCTGGGGAAGGATTGGTTTCAAATTCTAACCAAATCCAAAAATCGAAGGGATTCACTTCCCGAAATTGCACTTCCATAGGTCGAGGAGAATTTAAATTTTTAAGCTGGACGAAAAATAGGGAAATAGGCAGAACCTATCGGTCTGGAATCGAAAAAAAATCAAGGAAACTTCCAGTAATTCGACTTAATTTAAATTAATTGGGCTCTAAATGTAAGGGGTGATATCCTCTTGGCAGTCATCGGCCAGGTAAGACAAAGCCCGAAATCTTAAACCGATTAATTGTTCGTAAAGAGGGTTGAGTTTACAGAGGGGAGGGATATGGACAATTTTGCGTCCGAAAAGTTTAACATCCCGCTCAAAGGGACATTGGGGGGGAACTAGGTGGCAAATAAAGTGGGCCAAGCGGGGATCATGGATGGCCATACCGTCCAACCAATCTTTAACGGGGTTAAGCAAATCGGGGTGGGGATGTTCCTCCATTTCAGTTCGATCGCCATTGGGATCACAGATGGTATGTTCCAATGACTCTAAAGCGTCAATTTTTATCCCTAGGGCTTGACTAAATTTTCGCAATAGTTCCCCTTCCACCGGGGAATAAAGACCGTCGGCGATCGCCACCAACACCGCTGTCCGGAGGAAATTTTCCGCCGTTTCCGGGTCGTTGCCCAAACCTTCCAATAACTCTTCCGGGGTAATGACTTTAAACAACACCTCATCCTGTTTGTCACCAAAGCCCATTTCCTTGGTTAAACCGGCAATCATTTGCTGTTCAGTGTCACTAAAATCTCCATCACTCCAGGCGATGGTGAGTAATCCCCTCAGCCAGGAGGCAATTTGGACATCGGTGTAACGGGCTTGAGTGCTTTCAGCCATGAAATTTCCCCCAGGCAACAACCAAATAATCAAACTCTAACTGAAGTGTAGCTTAGAATACGGAGTCCTCTGCCCTCCCTTCCTAAGCTAGAGGTGAGCATCTTTCTGCCCTCACCCCTGCCTCCCCATGCCACCCCTACAACTGCTCCGTTCCCTTTCTGCCCTGCCAGACATCAACCCGGTAGTGGATTTCCCTGTTCCTACCCCTAGCTCCCCATCGACGGTGGAGACCAACGCCTTTCCTAGCGTTTATTCCACCCTGGCTCCCCATGCCCTGACTAATTTATTATTCAAACACTACGAGATTGAAGTGCCCAAGGGCTGTCGTTTTTGGCATCGGGGTTTAAGTGACGTTTATTTGGTGGAAACCCTGGCGGATGATTATATTTTGCGGATTTCCCATCAGCATTGGCGCACAGAGGGTGAAATACGGTTTGAATTAGAGTTCCTCAACTTTTTAGCAGAGCGGAATTTACCAGTGGCCGCTCCCCTCCGTCATCGTGGGGGAGGTTATGCCTTGGAAATTGATGCCCCAGAAGGGAAACGCTACGCCAGTTTATTTCCCTATGCCCCCGGTGGAGTGGCGATCGGTGATTTGAATAAAACCCAGGGATTTTTGTTGGGGGAAATGTTAGCCCAGTTACATCAAACGGCCCATCGCTTTAAACCCTCGGTTCACCGGCCTCCCCTTACCCTCAGTTATTTATTGGATGACTCTCTCCACATCATTGCGCCCTTTTTGCATCATCAGCTAGAAGAATGGCAATGCTTAATTGATATTTCCATGGCCATCAAAACCCAACTCAAGGCCATACCCACCCGAGCCCCCTATTGGACTATTTGTTGGGGAGATCCCCACAGCGGTAATGTCCATTTCACTGAAGAGGATCAGATGATGTTATTTGACTTTGACCAGTGTGGTATGGGCTGGCGGGCCTTTGACATTGCTAAATTTTTGCAAGTTTCCATGCAATCGGGCTTGGGTCGTAACATTCGGGAGGCGTTTTTGAGTGGTTACAGTGCCATTGCCCCCTTGAGCACCCTGGAAGAAAAATGTTTGCAAGCCTTAACCCAAACAGCTTTTATTTGGTCTTGGGCTATTCAGGTGCAAACTTTAAAATTATCTGATTACAGCCGACTCCATGGCAGTTACTTCAAGCGGAAATTAGAAACGCTCCAGCAGTTAGGCTCCTCGGACTGGCAATTATTTTAGGGATCAGTAGTTGTCAAGACTGGGGCAGTTCTCCAAATCAGGAGCTTAGATCGTGGATTTATATCCCCAAAAAAATCAGTACCCTAGGTATTTTTAATATCGTTTTCGGTCAATCCAGCATCTCTCAAAATATTTTTTAAGGTACCAATAGGCAAATCTCGATTGCCATGTACGGGAATAACAATAATTAGTGAAGGTATTGACGGATTTTCCTTGGTGTAAATATGGTGACTCCCTTTAATCCTTGTCAATGTCCAGCCATACTTTTCCATAACCTTACATAACTTTTTGCCTGAAATTGACTTCATAAAGAAATCTCTACTAGTCGCTGATTATCCGCAGGCATTTTGGTCTCGCTTGCTACTTCTAGCCAAGCATCAACGGCTTCTTTGACCATTTCCATTAATTCTTCATAGGTTTCCCCCCAGGTATGACAACCAGGTAAAGCAGGAACACTTGCACACCAAACCCCATCTTCTTGCCAAACAATTACTTTGATATTCATGGAATTTTTAAGTCAGAATAACTTTTATTCAATCTTCGATTCAAATCGCTGCTCTATGGAAAGGGAGTTACTTAACCATAGAAAAAATCTTCATTAGTCAAAGAATTATGTTTGCCCACTAGTATGTTATCGGTATAGTAGTGGGCAAGGGGGACAAAAGTTTAGACCCCATGGTTATATCTGATTTTAGCTAATGACCTTTATTGGCGATCGCCAACTATCATATACTGAGCCTGCTGTCGTCGTTCTGGTTTTTACCGGAAGATCAACGGGGGTAAGATCACCACACCCAAAGCGCCCATGGTTTATGTCAAGCGCATTGAACTATCCCATTTCAAGTCCTTTGGGGGAACCACCGCCATTCCCTTTTTGCCGGGTTTTACCGTAGTTTCTGGCCCCAACGGTTCTGGTAAATCGAATATTTTGGATGCATTGTTGTTTTGCCTAGGGTTGGCCACCTCCAAGGGAATGCGGGCAGAACGGCTACCGGATTTGGTCAACAATACTTTTAAGGGCAATCGAGGTAGTTCTGAAGCTTCGGTTTCCGTTACTTTTGAATTAAATGATGGGGAACAAGATACAGAGGAAACCCCAGAAAATAATCACAACAATAATCATAATTCCCCAAAAATATCCAAGGAATGGACTGTTACCCGGCGGCTAAAAGTTACTAAAGGAGGGAATTATTCCTCCAATTACTACATCAATGGGGAACAGGCCACGGTGGCGGAACTCCATGAACAGTTAAATGAACTACGCATTTATCCTGAAGGTTACAACATCGTGCTCCAGGGGGATGTGACCCGCATTATTACGATGAACTCCAAGGAGCGGCGGGAAATCATTGATGAACTGGCCGGGGTGGCGGAATTTGACCGCAAAATTGTCAAAACCAAGGAAACCCTAGCTGATGTTCAGGATCGGGAAGAGCGGTGTGAAATTATCCAAACGGAATTGCAACGAACCCTAGAACGATTAGCGGCCGATCGCCAAAAAGCGGAGAAATATAAAGCCTTGCGGCAACAAATCCAAGAAAAACAAAGTTGGGAAAAAGTTATTCAGTGCAAAGCGGTGGAACAGCAAAGACAAAAATTGCTGGCTAAATTTGCCCAAGATGAACAAAAATCCAGCCAAATACGCCAGGAATTGGAGCAACGGACAACGGCAATTCAAACCCAACAGCTAGAGCTAGAAAAACTCAATGCCCAGGTAAAGGCCCTGGGGGAAGAGGATCAGTTAGCTGTGGCGGCCCAGTTGGCCACCCAAAAAGCCCAACGGGAGCAATTGCAACAACGCTATAGCGGAGGCGATCGCCAAATTACTGACCATCAACAAGAGGTGGGGAAAATTCAAGCAGAAATTAGCGAGAGTCAACGGCAGTTTTTGCAAATTCAACAGGAAAAATCCTTCCATACCAGCCAAACTTTGCCCCAACTAGAAGCCATTGTTGAAGCGAGTCAAGCCCAACTGGAACAACTCCGCCATCAGTCCCAGGCGATCGCCTCCGCCTCGGAAGCATGGGTGCAGGAACAAACCCAACTGAGCCGGAGCGTTAACCAATTACAGGAAAAACTTGCTCCCCAGCGTAGTCAGTTAGCCCAGTTAGAAGAACGTCAACAGCAGTTGGAAAGTAGTTTGGCTAGTTTAATGCCTTTGTCTGAAACCGTTTCCGTCGAATTACAACAAAAAGAAAGCAGTGCCGCTAACTTCAGCACCGAATGCCAACATTTAACCCAACAAATCCAGACCTTAGCGGATAATTTAGCGCAGTTGGAACAGGAACGAAGTTTATTGCAAGAAACCCAAAATCGCCTGTTAAAAGAACAACAGGAAAAACAACGGCAATTGGACAAATTAGAAGCGACTAGCCAAGCCCACCAGGAACTCCAGGGGACCTACGCCACCAAGTTAATTTTGCAATCAGATCTGCCGGGGGTCTGTGGTTTAGTGGCCCAGTTAGGACAGGTAGAACCCCAATATCAGATCGCCCTGGAAATTGCGGCGGGGGGTCGTTTGGGGTTTGTGGTAGTGGAAGACGATGGCGTAGCGGCGGCGGGCATCGAAATTCTTAAACAGGCCAGAGCTGGGCGGGCTACTTTTTTACCCCTCAACAAAATTCGTTCCCCCCGTAATCAAAATCCCAACCTCAGCTATGCCAAGGGTTACATTGATCTGGCAGTGAATTTAGTGGATGGCGATCGCCGTTATGCCGAAATCTTTGCCTTTGTTTTTGGTAACACCATTGTTTTTGACACTTTGGCCAATGCGAGAAATCACCTAGGAAAACATCGCATTGTCACCCTGGATGGGGACTTGTTGGAAGCCAGTGGAGCCATGAGTGGGGGCAGTCGCAATCAACGATCAGGAATCCATTTTGGCACCATGGTTAGCGAAGATTCTACAGAAGTTAAACAACTAAGAAAAAGACTAGTGGATATTCAGCAAGTGCTGGATCGCAACGAAGAATTATTGATGGAAAGAACATTTAACAGCAAGCATTTAGGGCAACAATTAACCGAAGCTCGCCAACAGGAAAGGGAAGTACAACTTCATTTACAACAAGCGGAACGGGATATTATCCGCTTAACCCAACAGAAAGTAGATATGGCCAGTCAGCAAAATTCTCAGCAACAGCGTTTAATGGAATTGCAACAAAGTTTGACAGGTTTAAAACAATCATTGCCGGAACTAGAAAAACAATTACAAATTGAACAACAAAAGTTAACCGCCCTGGAAACTTCCCAAAGCCACCAAGAATGGCAAACTATCCAAGCCCAAATCCGCACTGTGGAAACAGAATATAGAAACCAGTCTCAGGCTTTGCGTCAGGGAGAAGATCATTTAAAAGATTTAGAAAATACTACCCAAAGATTAGAAGAAAAAGTGAGTCTTGCTCAACAAAACATTACCCAACACCAAAATCACAATCAAACCTTAGTCAAAGAACAGGAACAACTAAAGATAGCTTTAGCAGAAATTAGTGCGGCTATTCAAACAACCGAATCCCGAGTTGGCCGAACTGTCAGAAAAGCTTGGTAGCACTAAACAGGAAAGGGATTACCTAGAAACCCAGGTCAATCAGCTCCGTAGCCAACAGCAAGAACAGCAATGGCAATGGGAAAAATTGCAAACTAATCAACGGGAACGCCAGGAAAGTTTAACTCAATTGCAAGATCAATTGGGGCAATTGGAGCAGAATTTACCCGATCCCCTACCGGAAATTCCCCTACTACAGGATCGAGACGAGGAAAATTTAGATTTTGCCAATATTTTAGAAGAACTCCAACGTTCTATTCGCAATGGTCAAAAACGATTAGAAGCCATGGAGCCAGTCAATATGCTTGCCTTAGAAGAGTATGAAAAAACCGAAGCCCGTTTAGGGGAACTTTCGGAAAAATTACAAACCATTGAAGCGGAACGCACAGAACTGTTGCTGAGAATTGAAAACTTTACGACCCTGCGCCGCCGCTCTTTTCAGGATGCCTTTGATGCGGTCAATAAAAACTTTCAAACCATTTTTGCTGAACTATCCGATGGGGATGGTTATTTACAGTTGGATGACGAAGAAAATGCCTTTAACGGAGGTTTAAACCTAGTGGCCCACCCCAAAGGCAAGCCGGTGCGTCGCCTCAGTTCCATGTCCGGGGGGGAAAAATCCTTAACAGCTTTAAGCTTTATTTTTGCCCTGCAACGGTATCGCCCTTCCCCTTTTTATGGTTTTGATGAAGTAGATATGTTCCTTGACGGGGCCAATGTGGAAAAGCTGTCAAAAATGGTGCGAAAACAAGCTCATCAGGCCCAATTTATTGTGGTCAGTCTCCGTCGTCCCATGATTGAAGCGGCGGAACGCACCATTGGAGTTACCCAGGCCCGGGGAGCCCATACCCAGGTATTGGGCATTAAACTTTGACATCCTCTCCACCCAATTGCTACGTGATATGGATAGAGATTCCTTAAACTAAGGCACGACTGCCTTGCAATGGGCTTGAATCATTCACCGTTAACTCCATAGGCCAATGCCTAGCTGTGTTATTCTTTGGGACAAACTCAGTAATTTAAGCCAATAATAAAAGGCTTTGAGCCATGGATCTTCGTCGTTGGGTAGCCCGTCGTGACCCGGATTGGCAGACCTTAGACCAAATTTTGACCCGTACGGAAAAAAAGGGCATTAAATCTCTTTCCGCCGAAGAAATTCAAAGTTTAGCTGGGTTGTATCGAGCTGTTTCTGCCGATCTCGCCCGGGCCCAAACCCATAATTTAAATCCCCGACTCCGCCAAAACCTACAGAGTCTTATTACCAGGGCTTACGGCCAAATTTACCAAGGCGATCGCCGGCAGGAATGGAATAAGGTGCTGGAATTTTATCGGTGGCAGTTACCGTTGGTAATGCAACAAACCTGGGGTTATACCCTGACCGCCTTTGGTATTTTTCTGGTGGCAGGCCTGATTGCTTGGTGGTATGGCTGGCAGGATCCTACCTTTATGGCGTTGGTAGTACCGGAAGAATTGATTGTCATTGTTCGAGATGAGGGCAAACTTTGGATGGGGTCAATTTTGACCATGAAGCCGTTGGCCGCCAGTGGCATTATGGTCAACAATCTTTCCGTGGCTTTTGGCATGGTGGCCGGAGGGGGAGTGTTGGGGCTATGGACTATTTATGCCCTTTTCTATAACGGCTTACTTATTGGAGCAGTGGGGGCTTTGGTGTCCCAACATAATTTGGCTTTACCCTTTTGGGGTTTTGTGTTTCCCCACGGAGCCCTGGAGTTACCGGCTATTTTTCTAGCTGGAGCGGCGGGGTTGCTCATTGCGAAAGCCATTGTGTGGCCAGCGCCCTACCGTCGGGGGCAGGCCCTGAAACTTCAGGCGATCGCCGCCGCCCAATTGGTATTTGGCATTATTCCCCTGTTGATTATTGCGGGGGTGATAGAGGGTTTTATTTCCCCAGCACCCTGGATTCCCGATGGACTGAAATACTTACTGGGGTCGGGCTTTTTTCTATTGCTACTGAGCTATGGTTCCCGTCAAAAACCATCCGTTTAACTAGATAGCAAAAAATATTTAGACAAATTACAAAACTTAACACTAATCAACCTCGTTAAAAAAAGATAAGAAATTGTTCCATTTTTGGTTTTTAGGTTCAAGATGAAGTGAAGTCCTAGAGATAAAACTATGGCCAACAACAATCCGCCACTACCTAATTCCCGATTTGATTACTAAATAAACTTTTTCTTTGATAAATTCCAGAAACTTTAGCAAAAACAATCTCAATGTTGCTTAATTTTTCTTAGCTTTTGTTAGTGTTTCCAGACTTATTGATCCTTGGTTAGCCCCATTTTTAGAACGTCCCGCAGTGTGACTAATAACTAAGCAAAATTAGCCTTTTCCAAGCTGTTTTGAGTATTTTCGCCACCGTAGAGCCCTTTGAGGAAGATTATTTTTATGAACTTGCCCACCTATGCCACCCTTGACGGTAATGAAGCCGTAGCCCGTGTTGCCTATCAATTGAGCGAAGTGATAGCAATTTATCCCATCACCCCCTCCTCTCCCATGGGGGAGTGGGCCGATGCCTGGGCCTCTGAACATCGACCAAATCTTTGGGGGACGGTGCCTTTGGTGGTGGAGATGCAGAGTGAAGGGGGAGCGGCCGGGGCTGTCCATGGCGCTTTACAGTCGGGGGCTTTGACTACCACTTTCACAGCTTCCCAGGGCTTGATGTTGATGTTGCCTAATATGCACAAAATTGCCGGGGAATTAACGGCCATGGTGTTGCATGTGGCAGCCCGTTCCTTAGCGGCCCAGGGTTTATCCATTTTTGGAGACCATAGCGATGTGATGGCGGCCCGGAATACGGGGTTTGCGTTGTTAAGCTCCAATTCTGTGCAGGAAGCTCAGGATATGGCTTTAATTGCCACCGCCACCAGTTTGGAAACGAGGATACCGGGACTGCACTTTTTTGACGGTTTCCGCACTTCCCACGAAGAACAAAAGGTGGAACTATTGCCCGATGAGGTGCTCCGCAGTCTGGTGAAGGATGAATATGTCCTGGGCCACCGGGAAAGGGCTTTAACCCCCGATCGCCCCAAATTGCGGGGTACGGCCCAAAATGCCGATGTTTATTTCCAAGCCAGGGAAACAGTTAACCCTTTTTACGATCACTATGTGCCGGTGTTGGAAAGGGTCATGGATGAATTTGGCCGACTAACGGGCCGGCATTATTCTCCCTACGATTACGTTGGCGATCCGGAAGCGGAACGGGTTGTAATTCTGATGGGGTCAGGTTGTGAAACGGTTCAGGAAACGGTGGATTATTTGGTGGCCCAGGGGGAAAAGGTTGGTCTGCTGAAAGTACGACTTTATCGTCCCTTTGCTGGCGATCGCCTGGTGGCCGCTTTACCCAAAACCGTCCAGAAAATTGCTGTATTGGATCGGTGTAAAGAACCGGGAAGTATTGGGGAACCTCTTTATCAAGATGTCCTAACGGCGTTTTTTGAAGCGGGCATGATGCCAAAAATTGTCGGGGGGCGTTACGGTTTATCTTCCAAGGAATTTACTCCGGCCATGGTCAAAGGGGTATTGGATCATCTGCGGCAAGCTGAGCCGAAAAACCACTTCACCGTGGGCATTAACGACGACCTCAGCCACACCAGCATTGACTACGACACCAATTTTTCTACGGAAGCCGATTCCGTGGTGCGGGCCATTTTCTACGGCTTAGGTTCCGATGGCACGGTGGGGGCCAATAAAAACTCGATCAAAATCATTGGGGAAGATACGGATAACTACGCCCAGGGTTACTTTGTTTACGACTCGAAAAAATCCGGTTCCGTCACCGTTTCCCACCTGCGCTTTGGGCCCCATCCCATCCTTTCTACCTACCTAATCACCAAAGCTAATTTTGTTGCCTGTCACCAGTGGGAATTTTTAGAACAATTTGAAGTTTTGGAACCCGCAGTGCCGGGCAGTGTTTTCCTAGTGAATAGTCCCTACGGCCCGGAGGAAATTTGGTCCCAATTCCCCCGTAAAGTCCAAGAGTCAATCATCGACAAGAACCTCAAGGTCTATACCATTAACGGCAACGAAGTGGCCAGGGAAGCGGGCATGGGTCGCCGGACTAACACCGTTATGCAGACTTGTTTCTTTGCCCTCGCAGGGGTTCTACCCCGGGAAGAGGCGATCGCCAAAATTAAGCAATCTATCCAAAAAACCTACGGTAAAAAGGGTCAAGAAATTGTCGAGATGAATATCAAGGCAGTGGATTCTACCCTGGCCCATCTTTATGAAGTGGCCATTCCGGCCCAGGTGGATGCCAATGCGGTGGAAATGAAAGCCGTAGTCCCCGATGCCGCCCCAGCATTCGTTAAAAATGTTTTGGCCAAAATAATGGCCCGCCAAGGGGATGATTTACCCGTCAGCGCCCTGCCCTGTGATGGCACCTATCCCACCGGCACCACCCAATGGGAGAAACGCAACGTCGGCCACGAAATTCCCGTTTGGGATCCCGATGTTTGTGTCCAGTGCGGCAAATGCGTCATTGTTTGCCCCCATGCGGTGATTCGGGCCAAGGTTTACAACGAAGGAGAATTGGCCAATGCTCCAGCTACTTTTAAAAGTACCAATGCCAAGGATCATGACTGGAAAGATTTGAAATTTACGATCCAGGTGGCGGCGGAAGATTGCACCGGTTGTGGCATTTGCGTGGATGTCTGCCCCGCTAAAAATAAATCCCAACCCCGTCTGCGGGCCATTAATATGGAACCCCAGTTACCTCTGCGGGAACAGGAACGGACTAATTGGGACTTCTTCCTAGACCTGCCCAACCCCGATCGCCTGGAATTAAATCTCAACAAAATTAGCCATCAACAGATGCAGGAACCCCTCTTTGAATTTTCCGGGGCCTGTGCCGGTTGTGGAGAAACCCCCTATCTCAAACTCGTTAGTCAATTATTTGGCGATCGAATGTTAGTAGCCAATGCCACCGGCTGTTCTTCCATCTATGGCGGTAACTTGCCCAGTACCCCCTGGAGCCAAAATGCCGATGGTCGAGGCCCTGCTTGGTCTAATTCTTTGTTTGAAGATAACGCTGAATTTGGTCTGGGTTTCCGGGTTGCCATTGATAAGCAGTCGGAATTTGCCGGGGAATTACTCAAAACCTTTGCCGGGGAATTGGGGGAAACCCTAGTAACGGAAATTTTAGAAAATCAGCAAACCACCGAAGCCGACATTTACGAGCAACGGCAATGGGTGGAACAGGTTAAGAACCGCTTACAAAACCTAGAAACTCCCCAAGCAAAAATGTTTCTTTCCGTGGTGGATTATCTGGTTAAGAAAAGCGTTTGGATTATTGGTGGGGATGGCTGGGCCTATGACATCGGTTACGGCGGTTTAGACCATGTCCTAGCCAGTGGCCGCAACGTCAACATTCTAGTAATGGACACGGAAGTTTACTCCAACACCGGGGGCCAAGCCTCCAAAGCCACACCCCGGGCCGCCGTAGCCAAATTCGCCGCCGGGGGTAAACCCTCTCCCAAAAAAGATTTGGGCTTAATGGCCATGACCTACGGCAACGTTTATGTGGCCAGCATTGCCATGGGAGCAAAAAATGAACAATCCATCAAAGCCTTCATGGAGGCAGAAGCCTATCCCGGCGTTTCCCTAATCATTGCCTATTCCCATTGCATTGCCCACGGCATCAACATGACCACCGCCATGAATCATCAAAAAGAACTGGTGGACAGCGGTCGTTGGTTACTCTATCGCTACAACCCCTTGTTAACGGATCAAGGCAAAAATCCTCTGCAATTGGATATGCGATCGCCAAAAGTTCCCATTGATAAAACAGTGTACTCAGAAAACCGCTTTGCCATGCTCACCCGTAGTCAACCGGAGGAAGCTAAACGATTAATGAAGTTAGCCCAAGGGGATGTCACCACCCGCTGGGCCATGTATGAATATCTGGCGAAACGGGATACCGAATCGGTTTAATTATTGATTGCTTAATGTTGGGCAATGGGACATTGGAAAAAAGTGCCTTACGGAGCAAGGTAAAACAAGTTTGAATTCATGAAAGGGAACCAAAATGAACATTAATAAATTTCCTGAAACCTTGACTTTCACCAAAGAGCGAATTTTAGATTTTGACTACTTACCTGAATAAATTGTATTAACACCATGGATCTCACTACCCAATACCTCGGCTTAAACCTGAAATCTCCCCTAGTGGTCGGCTCCTGCGCTCCATTGACGGAGGATTTGGATAACCTAAAAAAAATGGAGGATAGTGGTGCGTCAGCCATTGTTTTACATTCCTTTTTTGAAGAACAATTACGGCAAGAACGCCTGGAGATGTACCACCATTTGACCCACGGGACGAATAGTTTTGCTGAAGCTTTAACTTATTTTCCAGAGTCACAGATATTCCATGTGGGATCCGATGAATATTTAAGCCATATTCGCTCTGCCAAAGAAAGCTTAGATATTCCCATTATCGGCAGTTTAAATGGTTCAACCCTAGGGGGCTGGTTAGACTATTCCCAACAAATTGAACAAGCCGGAGCTGATGCCCTGGAACTAAATATTTATTACGTGCCAACGGACTTGGATGTGCCGGGGGCAGAGGTGGAAAAAAATTATATTGATATTGTTAAAGCGGTCAAAGCAGAAGTTAAAATCCCCGTTGCCGTCAAGATTGCCCCCTACTTTAGCAACATGGCCTACATGGCCAAACAATTTGCCGAGCATGGTGCCGATGGACTGGTGCTTTTTAACCGTTTCTACCAGCCAGACTTTGATTTAGAAACCTTAGAAGTCTATCCCCACATATTGCTCAGCACTCCCCAAAGTATGCGGCTACCATTGCATTGGTTAGCAATTTTATACGGTCGCATTGATTGCGATTTGGCCGCCACCAGTGGAGTTCTCCACACCGTAGATTTAATCAAAGTAATAATGGCCGGGGCTAAAATCACCCAGTTGGTTAGTGTTCTACTACGCCATGGCATTGGCTATATTAGCACCCTTGAATCCCAATTAATTAACTGGATGGAAGAGCATGAATATGAATCTATCCAGCAAATGCAGGGAAGTATGAGCCAACTTAATTGTCCCGACCCCACTGCCTTTGAACGGGTGCAGTACGTCAAAGCTCTGCAAACCTATGCTCCAATTTGGAAAGCTATTGATCACTTTGAAACGGTTGGTTAGCCACTGATTATTTACCCCCCTCTGCTCCAATCTTTGATTGTTCGTTAGCATGATTATTGAGGTATTACATGGCTAAAAAACGTATCGGAATCCTTACTAGTGGAGGAGACTGTCCTGGGTTAAATGCTATTATCCGGGCGGTGGTTAAGGCCTCAAACCTTAAGGGGTGGGAAGTCTATGGCATTCCCTATGGAACAGATGGCTTTGTGGAAGTAGCCCACGGTAAATATGAGATAGAGGAATTACTATTAACCAAACATGGCTATGCCCTCCCCGGAATGCTCAAGGGACTAGACGTACTGCAGTTTCTCAGTGGCAGTGTGTTGGGTTCCCTTAGTAAAGGTCATCCGGAACAGCCAGACATTGCGGAAGCTATTCTTAAAGGTTATGAAATGCTTCAGCTAGACTCCCTAATTGTAATTGGGGGAGATGGCAGTTTAGATATTATTTATGATCTGGCCCAGAGGGGAAATTGGAATATTATTGCTATTCCTAAAACCATTGACAACGATGTACCTTTTACCGATTTAGCAGTGGGATTTAGTACTGCAGTAGATATTGTTACCCAAGCTTTATATGACCTCACTTTCACCGCCGCCAGCCACGAGCGAATTATTATAGTGCAAGTAATGGGGAGAGATGCGGGACATTTAACTCTCCATGCGGGTATTGCCGGCGGAGCTGACATCATTTTAATCCCTGAAATTACTTCCTGTTTAACTCCCCAAATTATTCGGGGTTGCTGTTACCAGCTAATGAATTTGCGAAAATCCGGTCGTCATTTTGCATTGATTGTTATTTCAGAAGGTGTTCATGATCAAAATGGCCAAAAAAATAAATATATTGCCGATTATTTGGCAGAAAAAATTAGTGAAATTAGTCAACATTTATGCGACATTAAAGACCCTGCTTTTTGCAATTTAACAAGTCTGGATATTCGGGCCACAACCCTGGGTCATTTGCAACGCAGTGGCACTCCCTTGTCATTCGATCGCCTATTGGCAACGGTATTTGGTATCAAAGCGGTAGAGCTAATCGAGGAGGGAATTTATGACCAGGTGGTAATTTGGCGCAATGGACAGGTGGAACACGCTGATTTAAAACCGATTATTAGCATTATCAAGCAATGTCACCGAGAAGAACGCTGTCCTTTTCCTGTTGACCCCGACGGCTTTATGGTCAAAACAGCTAAGTCCCTAGGCATTTATCTGGGGGAAATTTAAGCAAATTTAGAAGACCACGACAAGAATGGGGTGTGCCAATGTTAAATTCTTTTGGCCCGCATTTTTCCGAAATTATCCTTTATATTACCGATTATTTCATACGCAAATAGTTGGCTGGGTTGGGGATATTGATGGCGGTGAAATTGGCGATCGCCCTAAAATGTTTTCCCTTGATAAATTGCATCGAGTACTTTAGCCAAAGAATTTTCAACATCCTCAATATTTTCAATCACTTCGTCGGGTGCTTGTCCCGTTAAGCAAGGTCAGAGAGAACGGTCTTGATCTAGCCTGGTGCTTCGGTGGAAAAGTTCATTAAAGTATGGTTTGGGAAAGTAGTGGAATAAGTGATTGGGATTTTGACAAGGAGATCGGGGCAATAGGATCGTCATCAAAAATAATCGAGCAATATAGTATCATTGTCTTTCTGGATTCAGTAAAAGCGGCGATCTCTTCTTCATAGGCTGTTTGGGTCTCGGCGAACCCACATTTATAGTCGAAATTAGGCATCTTGCCGCACAAATCGTTCCCCGGTACTTTCGGTGTTGTACCACTGATCCTGCCAAATACCGTTGACGAGTAAGCCCATAATGTCCTTGCGCTGAAGATTGCCATTGTCTAATTATGAAAGTTGCCGCTTGCTTTGGCTAATGCAACTGGCGATCGCCATTTTATCCTCCTATTGATTGTTGAGATTCGGGAAGGGTCATTTTGAGGATGGGCTACGTTACTACGGGATCGGCGATCGGACTATCGCACAGGCTATATTGCTGTGGCGGATAAGTCCAACACTGCACCATTGGTACAATTCCTGTGGGGTTGATGGTTAAATGACTTTCGTAATAATGTCCCTTGATATGGCGACATCTAAGCTAAAATAACAAAATTTGTAAAAATGACTTTAAACGGTGGCATCACAACGTCTCTCCCCGCAGGAAGCTAGAACAAGGCTTAAACAACTGACCGAACAAGCAGAACCTCAATTAGCTCAGAAGCTCATTTCATTGGCAAAATGGATCAAAGACAAAAAAGATGGACTGCTAATGAGTAAGCCTTATGTCCTAGATCTGCTTACTGAGGTCATCTTGGATGTTCAACTTTGGTTAATCCTAAAGTCTTTGAGTCATCAGGAGAAACAACAATTTTATGCCAGTGAAAATTTCTCAGTCACCGAGCGTTACTGGCTTGAAGTTTTATTTCCACGCTGGATCAACAATCAAGATCCAAAGTTTCCTAGTTGGAAGCGGGAAGTAATGAATGGAAACTTCAAGCGAGAGGATGAGCAAATTTTGAGAAACCTTTCCCAAGAGCTTACAGGGCGTGGAGGGAGTTGCTCGTGGAGACATCTGCTCGATTTATCCATGGCAACAGATTTGCTAGCTTCTACACAGTGCAACGAATCCCTGTGTGTTCAGTTAACGACAATTTCAGGAACGTATCTTACTGACAAGCGACAAGGATGGGAGAATACGCTAAGAGATTGGCAGATCGATAGGGGGTTGTTGATCAGCTACAATCCCACGCAAGACTCACTCATGCCTCGGATTGTTAAAGTTATCTTAAACCACGGTGACCGGGCAACAGCTAGCGGTTACAATGTTGTAGCGAATCTTTAAGTTAATTGTCCAGCATCAGTCATGGCTAACGAAACCAACGTTTTTCGTTTTGGCGAAGGCGCTGACCCTGTGGAAAAAGCTAGGGCGGCGTTAAGTGCTGTGCGTCAATATCAGCAGGATTGGCAAAATCATGGAGTTGGTCGTGTTCATCAATATTTCGATGATGTTGAAGGAGAGTGGATTGATAATTTCGAGGAAATTTGTGTAAATTGCCCAGTTGAATCTATTTCAAGCACTAATTTTACTGAGATTTATAAACAACTAAAATCATTAGGACTATCTAAGTCTTTCATCGAAAACGTGGCTTTACCATCTTGGTGGAAAAGTAAGTTTGAAGATAATGGATTACAAATTTCTCGGCTTTTAATGTCTTTGGCTAAACGCCTTCGCCTAGAAATTAATTTTTTTCAAGGTTCTTCACAGCTTTCGCTAAATTTTATACCAATACCTGCAAAAAAGTTTAAATTACAGAAAAAACAAAAAAATCCCGAACTTTTTAGCTATTTATCAACGAGTATCGCAAATGTAATTGTTGAGTCGGTTGAAAGGCCTTACATACCCATTTCCGCTAATCCATTAGTTATTCGAGAGTCAATACTTAAAAAAAATTTTCGTATAAGTTTGAATAGCTTGCTAGATTTTTGTTGGAGTTGTGGTGTTCCAGTTGTTCAGTTTGATTTCCTTGATGTTTTTGGAAAAGGCAAAAATACACCGCCTAAGTCTGATGGTTTGGTCGTTATGACTGAGGATAGACCTGTTGTTATTATTGGTTCTTCACGAAAACAATCGGCTTGGTTGCTGTTTATATTGGCCCACGAATTAGGGCATATTGCCAATGGAGACCTTCAAGATGGTATTTTGGTAGATTCTACTTTTTTAGGTGGTTTTATTGACCAAGAAGAAGAAAAAGCCAATCAGTTCGCAAAACAACTTCTGTTCGGTAATTTTACTTTACAGTGGGATCGCAAGCTGAGCCGAAATAGCTTGTTGGCTGAAGCTAGAAAATTAAGTCATAAACATCGTCTTGATCCTGGTTCTGTCGTTCTTAACTATGCTTGGCAAACAAATGATTGGAAGCAAGCCATGGCTGCCCTCAAAGTGCTGGAGCCAAATGCTAATGCTCCAATGCAGATTAATTCTTACTATCAAAGTCATTTCAGTAGTATTGATGAGGAGAGTCGAGAGTATCTTAAGCGGGTCAATGTTTTGGCCGCCTGAGAAGATTTGGATCACCTATCCCATAGGAGGATGGGTTATAGGGTGCTGACCCATCAAGCACGGCTCTCACTTCCTGCAAGGAATAGATCGGCTCATCTTCCTGCTTCTGTTTTGCCCGTCTCAAATCTTGTAAATCCTCTAAATCTTCCAGTGATAATGAACTGTTCAATTGAGATTTGTAATTTGAAATTTTTGAATCAGAGTTGAAATTCATAACCATTTAAATTAATCGTTTTCTTGTAAATTTTCAAGTTTTTCAGAAATAAGATTTTGTAAATCCTCATCGCAATGGGACTGCAAATGGATTGCGGAGACCAATATTTCCGCTAACACATCTCCCTTTTTGTGTTCAGGTAACCCAGAAGATAGTAACTGATTAACCAAAGCAACAACGTTTTGACAATCATCTCGTAACTCAATCATCAGCCTATCTAGGGTTGAGGTGTGGGACTGAATTTCTTGATTGATAATTGGCATTAGTTTTTTCTCAATCTTTTTAACGCTTGCTGAATACCCTTCTCAAAAGCCTTAATTTCCTTTTTCCAATGAAGAATTAAAGTCTGATTAGGGGATTCTCTTTCCAATTCTAAGCGGATTTTTTCTTGATGTTCAACAATTCGAGCTTGCAAAGAGGCGATCGCCTAACCAACGTTTTAATGATCGTTGACTTTCCCCAGACGGTTGACCCAGAACTAAATTTTTAACGCTAATATCTTCTTCAAGTTGAGTCCAGTGTATGCCCATCCCTCCAGCAATCAAGCGATAATCGTGACGCTCTTCCTGGGAGCCATGCAACAGCCGTGGATACCAGACTAAAGGGACGGAAATAGAACGTCCATCCGACAAATCGACACTGAGCGCCTCGTCAGTGATAGTGACTTTTTGAATGAGTAAGGTATCTAAAATTTCAATCGTCGAAGAATTCATTCCAACCTTCCAGCAGTTGCGTTTGGTTTGCTTCTACAAGATTTTGAATACGGCCAATTTCGACACGGCTAAATCCTCGATTGCTCTGGAGACGAACCGGATCTAGCCAGAATTTAGCTAGTTCTCGATCACGCTCAACATGAACATGGGGTGGTTCATGGCGATCGCCAGCAAAACAGAAAAAGCGATAGGGGCCAACGATTAGTAGCGTAGGCATTCAAAAATTGAAGAATATATTTTCAGCATACTTTATGGATTTAAAACAGCTCAAGGTGAGCCATTAAAGACCCACCCTTTAGCTCATGGACTACTTAGCTCCCACCGGCATCCCTAAAATGTCCTCAATCTTGGGCATTTGCTCCAGGGGAATGACCCGGCCAAAGTCCTCAAAATTGTCAATTTCATTGAAGTTGAGATAACGATAAAGTTCACTCTCAAACGGTGCAACCTTTTCCGCCACGATCGCCAGATATTCTTCAACGGTGGGAATTTTACCCAGGAGGGCACAAACGGCGGCCAACTCAGCGGAACCGAGATAGACCTGAGCGCCTTTACCCATGCGGTTATTGAAATTACGGGTTGAAGTGGAAAAGACCGTTACCCCATCTTCCACCCGGGCTTGGTTACCCATGCAGAGGGAACAACCGGGCATTTCTGTCCGGGCCCCTGCCGCCGCAAAGATGCCGTACATACCTTCATCCCGTAACTGTTGCTCATCCATGCGGGTGGGGGGACAAATCCAGAGACGACCTTTGACCGTTCCGGCCCCTTCCAGGATTTTCGCCGCCGCCCGGTAATGGCCAATATTGGTCATGCAGGAACCAATGAACACTTCATGGATCACATCCCCGGCACATTCCGACATCAGCTTGACGTTATCGGGATCATTGGGAGCCGCCACGATTGGCTCCTTAATTTCATTGAGGTTAACTTCAATGACATCGGCATATTCCGCATCGGCATCCCCGCCCATCAAGCTGGGATTAGCCAACCACTCCTCCATTTTGGCAATGCGCCGCAACAGAGTCCGGGCATCCTGATAACCCCGGGCAATCATGTTTTTCATCAACGTCACATTGGAGCGCAGATATTCCGCCACGGTTTCTTCGCTCAGTTTAATGGTGGAGCCGGAACAGGAACGCTCAGCGGTGGCATCGGTCAACTCAAACGCCTGCTCAACTTTGAGGTCGGGTAGCCCTTCCATTTCCATGATGCGGCCGTTGAAGACATTAATTTTGTCCCCTTTCCCCGCAGTCAGTTTGCCCTGTTGCATGGCCACCCAAGGAATGGCGTTGACAATATCCCGCAGGGTAACCCCTGGTTGCAGTTCCCCCGTAAATTTCACCAATACGGATTCCGGCATATCCAACGGCATCACCCCCAACGCCGCCGCAAAGGCCACCAGACCAGAGCCAGCGGGGAAGGAAATACCCAAAGGAAAACGGGTATGGGAATCCCCGCCCGTACCCACCGTGTCGGGCAATAACATCCGATTCAGCCAAGAGTGAATAATGCCATCCCCCGGTTGGAGCGCCACACCGCCACGGGTAGAGAAAAAGTCGGGCAGATCTTTGTGGGTTTTAATATCGACGGGTTTGGGATAGGCGGCGGTATGACAGAAGGTTTGCAGGGTTAAATCGGCGTTGAAACCTAAACAGGCCAATTCTTTCAACTCATCACGGGTCATGGGGCCAGTGGTATCCTGGGAACCCACCGTGGTCATAATCGGCTCACAGGACGTGCCGGGACGAATGCCCGCAACGCCACAGGCTTTGCCCACCATTTTTTGTGCCAGGGTGAAGCCTTTGCCGGTATCAACGGGGGGAATGGGACGCACAAATAGGGTAGAGGGAGAGAGTCCTAACGCTTCACGGGTTTTATCGGTTAAGCCCGGCCAATTAAGAGGGGAATGCGACCGCCGGCCCGCACTTCATCGAGAATAGTTTCGGGCTTAACGCTAAAGGTGGTAATGGTTTCCCCGTGCCTCGTTGGTGATTTTGCCTTCGTGGGGATAAATGGTAATCACATCGCCGGTATTGAGTTGGTTAACGTCACATTCAATCGGTAAAGCCCCGGAATCTTCGGCGGTATTGAAGAAAATGGGGGCAATTTTGCCGCCTAAAATATAGCCGCCGGCCCGTTTGTTGGGCACAAAGGGAATGTCATCACCGAGGTGCCATAACACAGAGTTAATGGCGGATTTACGGGAAGATCCGGTTCCCACTACATCGCCCACGTAGGCAACGGGATGGCCTTTTTGTTTTAAGTTCGGCAATGGTTTCTAAACCCTCTGGCATTTTCGATTCCAGCATGGCCAGGGCATGGAGGGGAATGTCGGGGCGGGTGGTGGCGTGGGGGGCAGGGGAAAGATCGTCCGTATTTGTCTCACCGGGAACTTTAAAGACGGTAACGGTAATACTTTCGGCCACTTCGGGCTTATTGATGAACCAAGCCCCTTCAGCCCAGGCATCAATCACCTGTTTGGCGTAGGGATTGGTGTCGCTTAGGTGCAAGACATCGTTAAAGGCATCAAAGACTAACAGGGTTTTGCTCAGGGCAGTGGCGGCGGCACTGGCGATGTTACTGTCTTTGGCTTTGAGCAATTCAATTAGGGATTGAACGTTGTAGCCCCCTACCATGGTTCCCAATAAGTCCACTGCCCCTTGGCCACTAATCAGCGGACAGGTCACTTCCCCTTTGGCGATCGCCGTTAGGAAACCCGCTTTTACATAGGCCGCTTCGTCCACACCGGGGGGAACCCGATCCCGCAGTAACATTAACAATTCTTCTTTTTCCGCTTCGGGGGGATTTTTGAGCAGTTCACAGAGTTCGGTGGTTTGCTCGGCGGTGAGGGGAAGGGGGGGAATCCCTAACTTAGCTCGGTCTGCGACGTGTTGGCGATACGCTTCTAACATGGGGAATCCTAACTCCTGCTACAACTGTGATGGACGTTGAATATTGTTGAATATTCTATTTTATGCAGGGGAACTGGATAAGTTACGGGTAAACGGTTTGGCCGTAATCTAGTGTTTTTGTTTTGCTTAAACGGCGATCGCCAACTAAATTTCCCAAAATCCTGACCCATTCATTAATCATTTTTTGTCTACGTAGTTGCCATGGTTCAAGCCTCCTCGTCCCTGGGTATTTTTGAAAAACGCTCCCTAAAAATCGCCCGTTGGGGCAATGTCGTTATGGCGATCGCCGGCATTTTAACCGCCTGGTTGGCCAATGCCGATGCCTTATTGGTTGATGGTTTATATTCCGGCGTTAACTTTTTAGCCTCCCTGGTGGCCGCGAGGGTGGGGGAATCGGTGATGCGACCCTGGGATAAAACTCGCCCCTTTGGTTACTACGCCGATGAAGCCATTTATATTACGTTTCGCTCGGTAATTTTGTTGGGCATCCTTGCCTTTGCCGTCTTTTCTGCGGTCACAAAAATTGTTGCCTATTTCTCCGGTCATGAAATTTCAGAACTGGTCTTTGGTCTGATTGTGATTTATTCCGGGTTAATGGTGGTCATTTGCTTAGGCTTGTATTTCGTCCATCGATACTACTGGCTAAAAATGGGCAAAACCAGCGATATTCTCAAAACTGAACAGCAAACGGCCCTCATTGATGGAGTCATCAGTGCGGGGGTGGGCCTTGCCTTTGGCCTCGCTCCATTGTTACAAAACACTCCCTTGCAATTTCTCCTGCCCATTATCGACTCAATTATCCTGCTGGTGTTAGTCGCCTTAATTATTAATCAACCCATCCAATCATTTTTAAAGGCATTAGCGGAAATTTCTGGGCAATCCTCCTCCCCTAGGGTTATTGAGAACATCCGTGAAGCCGTATCGGAAGCCATGCCCGACACCATGGACTACACCTTGATGGATGTAGCCGCATCAAAGTTAGGCCGATTTCATGTGGTCATTATTTACCTGAATTGCCGTAACCCCATCCGGGGAGAGTTGGTGGATAAACTGCGCCTGGGGATTAAGGCCGCCTGTGAAAAACGCGTTGGTTTAGTGGAAGTGGAAGTTGTCCTGACCGCCACCCCCCGTCTTCTGGCCCGATAAACGGCGATCGCCATCGACAAAACCCCGTTTTCCATAGGATTTTGCATTCATAACCCCACTAGGGGAACCGAATAACCCATCAATATTTTTGCGGCACAAAAAATTGTTCATTTAAGGGAGGACGCACATAGCTATGGGGGGCGATCGTCCGGGGGGGTAACTCCAGGGGCTCTGGGGTCATATCAACATAGGGAATTTTACTTAAAACATGGTTGATACAGTTAAGACGAGCCCGTTTTTTATCGTCGGCTTCCACCGTAAACCAAGGCGCTTCCGGGATATTGGTGTGGGCAAACATATTATCTTTAGCTTGGGAATATTCTACCCAGCGATCCCTCGACTCCAAATCCATGGGACTGAGTTTCCAACGACGGGCAGGATCTGTTGTACGGGACTGAAAACGTCGCTCTTGCTCATCATCGCTAACGGAAAACCAATATTTCAGTAAAATAATGCCAGAGCGAACCAGCATTCGTTCGAATTCCGGACAGGTATTCATAAACTCCTGATATTGCTCATCGGTGCAAAATCCCATCACCCGTTCCACCCCCGCACGGTTATACCAACTGCGATCAAAGCAAACAATTTCTCCCCCGGCGGGCAAATGGGGAACGTAACGTTGAAAATACCATTCAGTTTTTTCCCGATCACTTGGTGTTCCGAGGGCAACCACTCGACAACCCCGGGGATTTAATGGTTCCGTAATGCGCTTAATTGTACCGCCCTTTGCCGGCGGCATCTCGCCCTTCAAACAAAATAACAATGCGGGTACCAGTGTGTTTTACCCAGTACTGCATTTTCACTAATTCTAGCTGTAGGCGAGCCAGTTCGTTTTCATACTTCTTTTTTGGCAGTTTGGAGCTACCTTCTCCTTCCGACAAGCGAGGAACCTGATCGATATCTAAATTTTGTTTATCTTGCTTAATTTTTTTAGATTTTTTTTTCATTTTAACTAATGTAATCTCCCAGGTTAGGCGACGGTAATTATTGCTGATTGTTGGAACTTGATTTCCCGACTTAATGGCTATTGCTTAGATAGCCCCCATTAAAAATGTTATTTATAGAGGGTTTTAGTCTGGGAAGGTAAGATGAAACCTTGATGTATAAGCGTTTTAGGATCCCCCAAAGTAGCTACTCAAGCAAAATCCGCCGTATGTGGATCCATTTTAGGGAGAAAAAATAATTGATTGGTGTTGAATGCTACGAAATATAAGGCCCATTTTCTAGATTTCACAATCTGGATACTAAGCTTGGGTAGTAATATAAAAAATTCTCCCAATAATAATTTTAGGGAATATGGCTCGGCGGAAAAAGTAACCAGGGCAATTACACAGTTATAGTGCTTAGTAGCGGGGAGCAAAAACTCACTTAAAGCTTAAATATAATCTATCTAAGTTTTAAGCTTGCAATGGGCCAAGGAGTGAAGAAATTTGCGTAAAAATTGATTCAAAAGTAAAGCTGATATCATCAATAAGTATTCTGTATATTAATTTCTCGTTACAAAGCTTTACAAAAGCCCCAATGATTCCGTAAAGTGATAACAGTCAGTTCTAACTGAACCTTGACAAATACATAAAGGAATTATAACCAATGACTACGACTCTCCAGCAGCGCGAAAGCGCTTCCCTGTGGGAACAGTTTTGTCAGTGGGTAACATCTACCAACAACCGGATTTATGTCGGTTGGTTCGGTACCTTGATGATCCCCACCCTCTTAACTGCCACCACCTGTTTCATCATCGCCTTCATCGCGGCTCCCCCCGTTGACATCGACGGTATCCGTGAGCCCGTTGCCGGTTCTTTACTCTACGGTAACAACATCATCTCTGGTGCTGTTGTACCTTCTTCCAACGCCATTGGTCTTCACTTCTACCCCATCTGGGAAGCTGCTTCCTTAGATGAGTGGTTGTACAACGGTGGTCCTTACCAGTTGGTAGTATTCCACTTCCTCATTGGCATCTTCTGCTACATGGGTCGTCAGTGGGAACTTTCCTACCGTCTCGGTATGCGTCCTTGGATTTGTGTTGCTTACTCTGCACCCGTATCCGCCGCCACCGCTGTATTCTTGATTTACCCCATTGGTCAAGGCTCCTTCTCTGATGGTATGCCTTTGGGTATTTCCGGTACTTTCAACTTCATGATCGTGTTCCAAGCTGAGCACAACATCTTGATGCACCCCTTCCACATGTTAGGTGTGGCTGGTGTATTCGGTGGTTCTTTGTTCTCCGCCATGCACGGTTCCTTGGTAACTTCCTCTTTGGTTCGTGAAACCACTGAAGTTGAATCCCAAAACTACGGTTACAAATTCGGTCAAGAAGAAGAAACCTACAACATCGTTGCAGCCCACGGCTACTTCGGTCGGTTGATCTTCCAATATGCTTCCTTCAACAACAGCCGTTCCTTGCACTTCTTCTTGGGTGCTTGGCCTGTAATCGGCATTTGGTTCACTGCGATGGGCGTAAGCACCATGGCGTTCAACCTCAACGGTTTCAACTTCAACCAATCCATCTTGGATAGCCAAGGCCGCGTAATCGGTACCTGGGCTGATGTATTGAACCGCGCCAACATCGGTTTTGAAGTAATGCACGAACGCAATGCCCACAACTTCCCCCTAGACTTAGCGTCTGGTGAGCAAGCTCCTGTGGCTTTGACTGCTCCTGCTATCAATGGTTAATTCCTTGATGTAACTCTTCAACTGAATAGTTAGCAAAAGGCACTCTCTAAATACTAGGGGGTGCTTTTTGCTTGGTAATTTGGTGGTTCTTGGAACTTGAGCTAAGCTTTAGTTAATTACATCAATTAGGAAAATTGCTATGGAAGTCGATCGCCCCAACAGCAAGCAACTGAATCCCCAAGAGATCCAAGAATTAAACCGTTTACGGGCGGTGATTGAGCAGGCCGTATCGGACGGGGTGGTGACTAAAGAGGAGGAAGCTAACATTAAAGCCATAGCCCTAAACCCCAAACCCAGTTATGAGTTACTTTCCCAGGAATTGTCCCTGTATCGGGAACTGGTCACCAATAAAATCAATGCAGGATTATTAAAGGGAGAAACTTTTTCTGACTTTTAATCTATACCTCTGCTCTTTCTGCTTGAATTTCCCCAATTAGCTGGGCTAAATGATGGCGATCGGCTTGGTAGACCTCCCCGCAAAAATCACAGGTGGCTTCCGCTCCATTATCTTTTTCGATCATATCGAGAAGTTCATCTTCCCCAAGGATTTTCAAGGCTCCTAGTACTCGGGGAAAGGAACAACGGCAATCAAAACGGAGTAGTTGTACCTCCGGCAAAATTGATAGACCAAAATCCCCCAGTAATTCTTGGAAAATATCCTTCAGGGATTTACCTGACCGGAGCAGGGGAGTAAAACCGGTTAGTTGCCCAAGGCGGGATTCCAATGCCGTGACCAATGATTCATCCCGGGCCACTTTGGGCATTACTTGTAACAACAGTCCCCCGGCGGCGGTGACCCCATCCTTGCCAACAAAAACCCCCAAAAGCAGAGCGGAAGGGGTTTGTTCCGAACTAACAAGGTAGTGGGTGATGTCTTCCCCGATTTCCCCAGAAACTAACTCCACAGTGCTGGAGTAGGGATAGCCATAACCAATGTCCCGTACCACATACACAAATCCTTCCCTGCCGACGGCTCCCCCCACGTCTAATTTCCCCTGGGCGTTGGGGGGTAGTTCTACTTTGGGATTTTGTACATAGCCCCGCACGGTGCCATCTAAGCCCGCATCCACCAAAAGGCCTCCTAGGGGGCCATTGCCCCGGATGCGAATATTCACCCGGGAACCTTCTCGCTTCATGCTGGAAGACAGGAGTAAACCGGCGGCCATGGTACGACCAAGGGCGGCGGTGGCCACGTAGGATAGTTGATGACGTTGGCGAGCTTCTTCGGTCAGGTTAGTGGTGATTACCCCCACTGCTCGGATGCCTCCGTCGGCGGCGGTGGCACGGATTAGTTGGTCTGCCATGGATTGCTGGGATTCTACTTAATATTTGTTAACGATCGGTTCTTTGATTTTGCCATAATCCCCACCGGGAAGGGAGAAGGTTGAATTTCACCGGCAAAAAAAGTTTGGCTATCTCTCCCAGAAAGCCACCCCTGCAAATACATAAAATAGTAAACCCCCGATCGCCGTTAGGGTACGTTCAGAAATGCGTCCAGCAATAAATTTCCCCCCAAGCACCGCAATCAGGGCGCAGATGGTGTGACCAAGGATAGCTCCGGCAGTAACACCGATAACATTATGGGTGGCGGCGAGGGCAAGGGTGGCAATTTGGGTGCGATCGCCCCATTCTGCCACGAAGGTAAGGGTAAAGCTTTCCAGGAAAACACCCCAATTTTTTGGTTTTTTGGGCAGATTTTTTTCTCCCTGTTCGATAGCTTCTTCCGCTTCTTCTAAAACTTCAACATTGGCATTATCTCCCATGCGCCAGGCATCAAATAATAGTTTGGTGCCAAAAATTAGAAATAAAATTATACTTCCCACTTGCACATAGAACGGGGGCAGAAAGGTAAATACCTGGGCCATTAAAACCGAGATTATGGTCATAATTGCCAAAGCCGTTACCACCCCGGCTAAAACCCAACGTCGGGGATAACGCATGGCCAGAACTAAGCAGATAAAGAAACTTTTATCCCCCAATTCAGAAACAGTGATTAATAATAGGCCTGCTGTGAATGCCGTTAACATATATCTGAAATCACTAAATCCAATCCAGTCTCTTAAAGAACCCAGAATCTACCATGTTTTTATGATATTTACAAGCAAACTTTGGCAATTTAAAACATTAACTTAATTCACTTTTTTGTCATTATAGTTTCATTCTTTTTTCATCTTTTAATTGCGTTTAATCCCCATTCAAGAATAAATCTACTTTTTGGGGTTTTGGAGTTACTCATTCATATTGCGATAGGTAGCCACAGCGGAAGGAGAAATACCATTCAAATAGCGGAAGATCCAGTATTTGAAAACTGTGTCTAAAATTACGGGGAAGGTAGCAATAAAGAGAAAATTAAAATCTTGGTTTTCCGGTAGTCCAAAATGACGGGCAATACTGGCCAAAATAACTTCCCAGCCGTGGGGGGAGTGGAAACCCACAAACATATCCGTAAAGAGAATAATTAGAAAAGCTTTGGCGGAATCACTCAAACCATAGACAATTTCGTCTATAAATTCCTTTAAAACTTCGATTTCCCGCTGACTGTTAACCAAAACCACCGAAAAAGCTACTAGGGAAAAGATATCAGCAAAAATATTGGCAATGGCGTTGGTGCTGGCCCGGCGATAATTTTCGGAAATTTCCTTGGCTTTTTCTACTAACTTTTCCTCCTTTGCTTCGGGGGACAGTTTTTCCCCAAACCCTAGCAGTTCTCGGAAACGGAGAGATTCTTCAAAATGACTCAATTCTTGATAGGCTTCCCCCTCCATATTTTGGTTAATAAAAACAATTTCATTGTTACGCTCAAAATAGGATTCTACAGAGGGTAATAAAAAGAAAGTTTTAGTTAGCTGATGGGCTAGTAAAGGAACGATAATTAAGGTTAGAATAAACTTAATTGATAGGGCAGTTTTGTAACGGGAATTACGATATTGCTTGAGGACTTTTTGTTCTGTGTCGCTGGATTGGGGATCCATTTCCCGCTTGAGACGGTCTATGGTACGTAAAAAAGATCGGGGTAAAACCCCTGATTTTTGGGTGGCGGTATCAACTTTTTGTTGGGTATCTTCTTTGCGAATATATTGAAAATTATTTTTTTGTTTTTTTGAAGCCTGACGTTGACTATTTTGATTAATGCCGAGGGTTTCCCCAAGACCACCAATGGAAAGTTCCTTGGGAGAGTTAACCTGGGGTAATTCGCCATCGTAGCGTTGTAATACACCATCGATGAATTGTAGCTGGTCTAGGATATATTCCGTTCCCGTATCCTGTTTAACGCTTGGGTCAAGGGCAAGAATTTTGACAAATTCTTGATCATTATTCAGATGATAAATTTCCTGTTCTATTTTGCGTAGGTTCTGTTGGATTTGGTTGGCAAAGTAGGTTACTGTGCCGGCCCCATAGTCACAATTTTCCGCCCCTATTTTTTTGCCCTGAAAATATTTATCTTCAATTTCCTTGATTTTTAGGGCACAACGAAAGGCCCGCTCCAGGGATTTTTGAGAAGATCCCCCAAACCATTGGGTTGCCCCTTGCCACCAATTTGTAAAGTCCATTGGCAAATTATTGGATGAAAAAAACGGCTAAAATATTGCTTGATTATGGCCAAACTTTTGCCCGAACTACGGTGGCGCAGAGGTTTGACCGTAGGATATGGGGCTTGAGCAATACAGGGAATCTTAGCAGATTCACCGGGAACTATCAGGAGGCAACCAGTTGGGGCAAACAATTTGGCTAGAGGGGCGATCGCTCAGTGGCAAGACCCATCGGTTGACAGAATTTTATGGTCAATGGTGGCGGCAACAAGACCCCGGTGAAGGGCTACAGCAAAAATTAGCTTTGGTTTTAGGGGCTAATGGCCAAAGTAGACGGCGGCTGGGAAGACTATTGCAAAAGGAAATTGCTGGGGTGGCCCCGATAATCGCTAAAACGCCTTTGGGGTTGATGAGGGAAGATTTGCTCCTGTTCTGGCCTTTATTGTTATCCCAGGGAATTTCTCGGCATCTTATCCCTCTCCAACTGCGGCCGGAAACGGAGCAATGGTTGGCGGTGAATCAGTGGCAAGAAAAATATCCCGGTAGGGATGGAAATTTAAACCCCAGTCAACGATCCAGATTGGTGCGGAATTTGCTGGATATGGGCCAACTGGCAGGGGCGGGGGGCTGGAGCGATGCCCAAGCCCTAGAACGATTGATCGCTGGCCAAGGGCGAATAACTCCGGGGGAAATTAGTCCAGAGGAGGCGATCGCCTTTTGGCAACATTGGCGGGGATGGTGCTTAGAACGGGGATTTTTAACCTATGGGCTAATTTTTTATTGCTATGGGCAATATTTACTGACTAATGACCAATACCAAAGTTATCTGCAAGAACGTTACGGAGCGGTTTTTGCCGATGATGTGGATGATTATCCGGCGATCGCCTTGGATTTATTTAGCCAGTTGAGGCCCCATTGGGACTTGGGGGTTTTTACCTTCAACCCCGATGGCCAAGTGCGGTTGGGACTCAATGCAGATCCGATCGCCTTGGGGGTAATTGCCGGTTGGGGCCAGGGGGAAATTTTAACTAGGCCAACGGGTATTGCCCCGGATTTACCGAATAAAGTGTTGGCCCTGTTAGCAGATCCCCGATCGCCAGCAGTATTGCCCCAAGGAGTGCAAAGTTTACAAACTTTTTCCCGGGCCCAGCTACTACGGCAAATGGCAGATCAGATCATTGCCGCCGTGGACAGTGGCGCCGTGGCTCCCCAGGACATTGCCATCATTGCCCCTGGTTTGGACGAAATTGCCCGCTATAGCTTTTTGGAAATCCTTGGTAAAGCTGGCATCGAGGCGATCGCCTTAAATGAACAACGCCCCCTAAGCAGTTCCCCCTTAATCCGCAGTTTGTTAACCCTGCTGGCCCTGGTGTACGACCTAGGGGAATGGGCCCGACGGGAACAGGTGGCGGAAATGTTGATGGTGCTCAGTGAACAGCGCACCGGGGGATCAACCATCCTGGCGATCGATCCAGTGCGGGCGGGACTGTTGGCCGACACCTGCTATGCCGTTAATCCCCAGGCTCCAGCCCTGATGCCCGTGGAGGAATATCCCCGTTGGGATCGGTTTGGTTATCAAGCTAGCCAGGCCTATGGCGCCTTACGAAGTTGGGTAGCAAAGCAAAAACAGGCTTTAGCCCAATCCCCTTTGTCCCCGGTGGAAGTGTTAACCACTGCTATCCAAGAGCAACTCCCCCCGGAACATCACCTCACCTATGGGGAACTGGAATCTTTACGGGAGCTAATGGAAACCCTGCAACATTTTTGGCAAGTTAAAAATAAATTAGACGGTAATACGGTAAGGCAAAATTCGTCTTCAAATACCAAGGAAAATCTTGGGCAAATTAAAGAAAAGTTAGGACTATTTTTGCAACTACTCAGCCAAGGCACCATTACTGCCCGCCCCCGACCGGAAACCCCCGATTGGCTTCCCCCCGCCCCGGCCATTACCCTCGCCACCATTTATCAGTATCGTTCCCTGCGTTCCCAACATCGGTGGCATTTTTGGCTCGATGCAGGCGATCGCCTTTGGGAAATGGGGGGAGCATCCCAACTATTTGCGGCACCCTTATTTTTGCGACACCGGGGGGCAAAACCCTGGACAGAACTGGATCAACAACAATGGGATCGGGAGCGATTTGAACGCATTGTGCGGGATTTATTGGCCAGGGTGACAGATAAATTAGTGCTCTGCCATAGTGATGTGAGTGTGCGGGGAACAGAACAAATTGGTCAATTGTTGAACATTATCCAACGGGCGGAAAATTTACCATTGCCGGATCTCTCCATCCTTGCCGGCGATCGCCTTAGGGTAAAAAATGATTGCTAGACTAGGACTGGCATAGAGAGGGTTAGGAGCCATAAGCTTATGTCGTTGGTACAGCAAAAAATTCTTTATGAACAAGATCTTGTATTGTGGACGGAAGAAACAACTAAACTGCTAAAATCCCAAAACTTTTCTCAAGTTGATTGGAATAATGTAATTGAGGAGATAGAGACGTTGGGCAGAAACGAACGTCACGCTGTTGATAGTTTATCGTCCCGTTTGCTAGAGCATTTATTAAAACGTTGCTTTGTCGATTATCCAGAATCTTTTCGAGGGTGGGAAATTGAAATTCGCAATTTTCGCAAGGACATTAAAAAACGGTTAAAAACTTCCCCCAGCCTAAAACCATTTCTACTCGAAATTCTTGCTGAATCCTATCAAGATGCCCTGGAGGCCATGCGGGAAGATTATCCCAATACTTTTTTTCCCGATCTTTCTGCTTTTCCTAGTGATCTAGAAAGTTTGCTAAACGACAAATTTTGGCTAAATTTTCACGATAAATACTGATGAATTTCAAGGTGATTATTCTAATTTTAGCCGACTACAATATCTGGAATAATTTTCGGTCATCAAGTTGATTGTAGGGATTTATAAACATGTATGATTTATCATTATTTCAATTAACTACTTAACTGCTATTTTGGTGAAAATTAATTTATATTAAGATCTTTGACCTTTCCTAATATAAAGCATAAAGTAACTGCCAATATCATCATTAAAATAAAAATAGAAAAATTTACTACCTTAGGAGTTAAAAATACAAATGGCAGAAAAATGTAGGACAGTATATTTGAGTTTAATTTACTTTCTTTTTTAATCCAATCTCCATACTTGTTGATTGTTCCTTCTGATTGAATCCACAAGTTAGAAAATTTTACTTCTGATACTCCCTGATTAAAATGAGAAACCTCATCAAATTGGGGAGATATAGCGATATTTCCATTCATATCTACGAATCCAATTTTTTGTTTTATCTTAAATGGGGCTAATCCTTCCGAAAAGCAACCAAGCCATTCAAAACTTGGCTGAATAGTAAAATCACCATCCATATTCATACAACCATATTTATTTTTCATTTATAGATATAGTTGATACTCCCTTCCCAAAAGGATCTGGCATCTTCAAAGCAAAAATCTCCCCAAAAATCACCATATTTATTAATGTAACGAAATCCCACATCAGTTTGTACTGCAGCTAAACCGTTAATAAAGGTATCTACCCATAAAAACTTAACCGGAATTACAATTTTTCCATTGTCTATTAATGTATCCAAATTTTTCACCTGATTTAATAAAAGCTAAACCTTCGGAAAAGACACCTACTTCTTTGGATTTTGTGTTAATTATCACATGCCCTGCATAGTTTATAAACCCCCAACGTTTACCGATTTTAACTGGGGCAAGACCATTGAAAAAATCCAAAGCATCATCAAATCTAGGACTTATATGAATTCTATTTAAATAATCTTGGAATCCCCATTTACCATTTTTTTGAAACCTTTGTAAGTTTTGAGGAAGTATTCTTGGGGGGCTTTTTCATAAGCTTCAATTTGATTATTATTTTGACTTAGGTAAAGAGAAGAAATTTCTTTTCCATACCAAGCATTATCATCTTCGGGAGTTATATCTATTATTTTTGAATAAGTGTCAATTGCATCACGATATTTAGTTTGTGAAAAATAAATTTGCGCTAGTGCATGATAAAAAAATGTGTCATCTGGTGAAAGGCTAACGCCTCTTTTGATGACATCAAGTGTCAGCTCGTAATTTTCAGAACAGTAAAGCGAATAAGAGTAAAAATATAAATCAGGAATTGAATTTCCATTTAAAGATAATACTCGTTCAAATACAAAAATGGCTTCATCATACTTATTTAAGCCTAATAATGCACGTCCTTTTTATGTAAAATTAATTCATTATAAGGGTCTTCTTTATGAATTTCACATAAAGATAAGATATTATCATATTGACCAGATTCTAATAAGGCATCGATTTCTTGTATTACTATAGATTGATTTTCAGAGTCTTCATTCTCGATTTTATTTATTGCGAACCTAGATCTATTTTCAAAATTATTATTCTTATTTAAAATAGTTAATATTTTTCTTTGTATTTTCAACCGATATTTGCTGGCTTTAATAAATCATTCTATTGAGAACCTCTTCAAGATTCTCATCGATATTCTCAATCAAACAATCTTTCCAGACCGATTTCCTTCAGAACTATCAAGAAAAGAACGCAAGGATGACATTAGTTAAGAACGCAAGCATGCTTAAACCTAGACGATAACAATCACTAAGGGAAAGTTGCTTTGCTGAATTGTTTGTGGCACAGATCTGGGATGACGAATCATTGTTCTGTCCGTATCATTGCTTGTGAAAATTGAGACCAAAGTGCACGAATCAACTACACGTATTGTAATCCCCTTTAATCAATGTTCTAATCAGAATTCCTGCTAGATCTATGTATGAATTTTTTGTCGTGAACAAATTTAAGAATTTTAGCATTTTCAACGAATAGAATGATGAATTTCTGATTCTGCCCAAGCACCATCTTTTCAAACAGTTCTTCCAAATTTTCCCTTCAGATATATTCCTGCACCAAGTATTGCTGATTGTCGATGGTGAAATAAGCCAACAATGATGGAATTTATTCATGGTGTCCCAACTCATCCAGCCGTTTTGCCTCTCCGCAAATAATTCTTCCGCCTTGCCAATTGCTCGTTCCTTCCATTTGGGGAAAGAATTGCTAATCACACAAGGTGGTTTTCGATGGTTTATCATGGTCAACTGCTCAGAAAAACTTGAACGAATCGACCTTGACGAATTAGTTTGAGGGCTTCTACGCTTTTTAGTGATATGGTTTCTGCATTTGACAGAATCGGAACTAAATTGGGAGCCAAATAATTCAGGTTGAGGCACTGAGCCATACCAGTTAATGAGATTGCTGTTGATCAACATAGTCAATATCTAATCATATTTACCAAGGGCGTAATTGCT
>CAVPII010000014.1:0-89991 GCA_963704945.1 uncultured cyanobacterium
TCCGTCCGTAATCTTTCTTGGGTTATATCCCAATGCCATGGCCCGCTGGCTGTTGATCGATACATCCGCCGGGCGTGGGGCCGCCATATTTACGTCTGCTTGGCGACAGGGTTGAAGAAGGTGGATATCAAAGCCAAACACCTCCGCCATCCTTAGTCCGAACTCGTAGCGACTAAGGCGATCTGGCCCCCCGAGATGAAGCCGGGTTCCCGGGTGGTCTAGGGCTAAAAGTAAACCCCTCGCCACATCGCCCACATAAGCCGGGGTGCGATATTCATCCTCGAATAGGGAAAGGGATTGTCCTCGCCTGTAATCGGGCTAAAAAGTCTTGGACAAAGCAAGTGTTGTGGGTACTGGGAGGGCCATAAAGCAACGGTAGGCGGCAAATGGTGACGTCCGGATAGATTTCCCTAAGGCGTTGTTCCGCCGTCAATTTATGGCGTCCGTAGACATTAATGGGATGGGGAATGCTGGATTCATCGTAGGGGGCATTTTCCCCATCAAATACTTGGTCAGTGGAGGTAAAGACGAGGGGGATGCAATAATCCCGGCAGAGGGTTGCAAGGGTTTCGCTGGCGGTGACATTAAGGCGGTAGGACAGCTCCGGTTCTTGTTCACAGCGATTGGGCTTAGAAAGGGCCGCTGTGTGGATAACGCCGTTGGGACGATGTTGTTCAAACCAGTTGGCTACGGCTTGGGTGTCGGTGAGGTCTAAGGCTTGGAAATTAGGATTTGCCTTGTGGATCGGATGCTGATGATAAAGGCTCTTTACCTGCCATCGACTTTGGGCAAGGTGACATAGGGGTTCACCGAGAAAACCACTGGCCCCTGTGATTAGAAGTGTTTTCATCTATCCAAATCGTAAATAATTGCATCTGGTAAAGATTCTTACGCAATTCCGTCGGTGTGATACTTTTCATCTCCTCTCTTGTCAACTTACCGTTCGCTCCATGGGAATTTTTGCTAGGGCTAGGGTTCTAACAAAACAGTGCGACCATTTTGGTTGGTGCGGTAAACCCAAGTTTCTTGTCCCGATTGTACTGTTATTTTCCAGCCAGGGGTAATGACCTGGGCGCACATTTGGCCTTCCTGGGCTAAACCAAGACAACTGTCGGGCCAGTTTTCACTTTCCGAAGACTTGATTTTAAAGTTGCCAATGGGTTGGCCAGTACGTTGGGCTAGGTCAGCTAAAACTTTGTCGGCGATCGCCTGGGGAACCATAGGGGCTTTGGAGATTAAAGAACTGGGATTCGAGGTCTGGGACTCGCTTATTTGCTGATCCTGATGGACAGCCTCGGGGGATGCCTCGCTCTGAGAATATTCGCACCCCTGGACTGGGTTAACAATAAGGAGACTCAACAAAAATAGTCCCCCCAGAAATTTGCCCCAGGTTATGGGCTGAGGTGCGTTGTTTAAATGATCATCTGGCAATCGCTCCGGCGAAAGTTTAGGTTTGATTTTGAACATTTTCGATTTTTTACAGGATAAAAAATGGGGGGCTGAATTTTTATTTACCTAACCAAAGCTGGTTTTTTCTGGGCCTGTTGGAAACTTTCCACCAATTGCCGGAAGCTTTCCCCTTCGATGGTTTCTTGGTCAATGAGGGTATCCACCAGAAAATCCATCAGGTTACGGTTTTCTTCAATAATGCCGGTGGCCCGTTGGTGGGCGGCGGCCACAATGGACTGAATTTCCCGATCAATGCGGCCGGCAATGTCTTCGGAATATTCAGAACGTTTGCCCCAATCTCCTCCGCTGTAATGGCGATCGCCCTCTTCTTCTAGTGCCACTAAGCCCAGGGAAGACATCCCCAAACGGGTGACCATTTGCCGGCCAGGTAGGTGATTTTTTCAATGTCATTACCGGCTCCGGTGGTAACTTCGTCCTCACCAAAAATAACTTCCTCCGCTACCCTTCCCCCCAATAATCCGGCAATGCGGGCGATCATCTGGTTACGGGTCATTAGACTTTGGTCTTCGTCGGGGGTAAACCAGGTTAAACCTTGGGCTTGGCCCCGGGGAATTAGAGTTACCTTTTCCACTGGATCATGGCCAGGACACAGGGTGCCAATCAAGGCATGGCCCACTTCATGGTAGGCAATGAGGCGTTTACTTTTGCTATCCACCAGGGGAGTGCCTTCCATACCCGCCACCACCCGATCAATGGCATCGTTTACTTCCGCCATGGTGATGGCATCTTTACGCCGTCGGGCGGTGAAAATAGCCGCCTCATTCAACACATTGGCCAAATCTGCTCCGGTAAATCCTGGAGTCCTCCGGGCGATCGCCGCTAGTTGTACATCTTCATGGAGTTTTTTGTTTTGGGCGTGGATGCCCAGAATTAATTCCCGCCCTTGGACATCGGGGTAGTCCACTGTTACCTGGCGATCGAACCTTCCCGGCCGTAGCAATGCTAAATCCAACACATCGGGGCGGTTAGTGGCCGCAATGACAATGATGCCGCTGTTGCCCTCAAAGCCGTCCATTTCCGTTAGTAACTGGTTTAAGGTCTGTTCCCGTTCATCGTTACCACCGCCGTAGCCCACACCCCGCTGACGACCCACCGCATCAATTTCGTCAATAAAGACTAAACAGGGGGCATTTTCCTTGGCTTTTTTAAATAGATCCCTGACCCGGGAAGCCCCTACCCCCACAAACATTTCCACAAACTCCGACCCGGAAATGCTGAAAAAAGGCACCCCCGCTTCCCCGGCGATCGCCTTAGCTAGGAGAGTTTTTCCGGTACCAGGGGGCCCAATTAGCAATACCCCCCGGGGAATTTTGGCTCCAATGGCCGTAAATTTTTCCGGTTGCTTAAGGAAAGTGACTACTTCCTGTAATTCTTCTTTGGCTTCGTCAATGCCGGCCACATCGTCAAAGCCCACACCGGTTTTGGCTTCCATTTGGAAACGGGCCTTGGATTTACCAAAACTCATAGCTTGGCCCGAGGCATTGGCGGATTTACGCACTACCATCACCACCAAACCAATGAGGATAGCCACAATCAACAGGTTGGTTAATAAACCATATAGGGCCGTGTTATCGGGGGTACGGTTAATGTCCAAGTCAATGGTTTCAGAACGGCTCCGCAACAGGTTCAGTAACTCCGGGTTATTGTCCAACAACTGCACCGTTTCTGGCTTAGCACCGGGGGGGGCATTTCTAAGGGTCACGATCGCCTGACGACGGTTGGTGTCCACTTCGACCTTGGCCACCTCATTCTTTTTGATGGCATCAATCAACTGCCCATAGTTCATTTTCGGTGCGGGAGTTCTGGCCCCCGTGCTAAAAATGGAGCTAGGTTTTTCCCCTTCAGGGCTGGGGGCAGTGGATTGAGTGGGGCTAGGCTTGATAGAATCCACCACTTCCTTTTCCTGGGCTCACGGCCGCTAGAGGCAGGGCTAAAGTACTGGCAACGAGTAAACCCGTCCCCAAGCGACTCCAGAAACGGCTATGGCTAGGGGAAAAATGGCGAATCGGAACAGGGGCGATGACTCATGGACACTTTCAATTAAAAAAATCTCCGACAAACGGGGAAAACCTCAACACCCATGATAGCTTGGGTCTCTGATTAACAAAACGTAATGAATTCTTAGGACTATGGTTTTAACCCCCTCCACCATGCTCTCCCTCGGTACCCCCGCCCCGGATTTTGCCCTACCCGATGTGGTAACAGGGCAACCCGTAACCTTAGCTTCAGCGATGGGAAAAAAAGGTTTATTGGTAATGTTCATTTGCTATCACTGTCCCTTTGTTAAACATATCCACCCTCAACTAAGTCAACTGGGCCAGGATTATCAAACCTCTGGGGTGGGGATGGTGGCCATCAGTGCCAACGACGCAGAAAAATATCCCGACGATGCTCCCCCTAGCCTCAAAAAAATGGTTGATGATTGGAGTCTAGATTTCCCCGTTCTCCACGATGAAACCCAGGCGATCGCCAAAGCATACCGAGCGGCCTGCACTCCGGATTTCTTCTTGTTTGATGGGGATAAAAAATTGGTTTACCGGGGCCAATTGGATGACAGTCGTCCCAGTAATGGGTTGCCAGTGACAGGAGAAGATCTAAGAAGGGCCATTGATTTAGTAATTGCCGGTGACACTGTACCGTCGGAGCAAAAACCTAGCATTGGTTGCAACATCAAATGGAAACCAGGCAACGAGCCGGGATATTAGCCAAAAAGTTTTCACTACAGTGGTTCTCCTGTATTCCACCCCCGACGGATAACAGAACCACAGAACCGATATGTACTCCGGTTGGCTATTAAGGTTTTGTCCGGTATTTAGAGCGGGTTTGAAAAGCCCCCCTGGCCCCCCAATTCTGGGGGGGAAATCTTCAAAGTCCCCCAAGTTTGGTCGATTTAGGGAGCAAACTAAAACTTGGCAAACAGGCTCTTAGCAGGGTCAATTTGGTATTATTGGTCACAGTGCAACACGACTATCAGACCACCAGTTAGGCATTACAACCATGGGCACATCTTTTCGGGCAGAACCCTTTCTCTGGATCCATTTGGCAGGGATTGTGGTGGTGCCATTGTCCCTGTTAACTATGATGCTGGGCTTAGCGGTGGGAACTCCCTTTTCTGCCTACGGTGGGGAGCTCATTTTTTTAATTGCGGTGGGTTGGTTACCGGTGATGGTAATGCAGTGGTTCAAGCCCTTTGAAATTTTTAGCTTACTCATCATTGCCCTACGCCCCGACAGTTTAGGGGAATCTCAACTACGGATTCTCAGTTTGTTCAAACGAGGTCAACAACGGTGGATAACTTTGCTGGGGGGAATGATTAGTCTTGGCCTGCTGTGGTTGGTCTATTACTACGCTCCGATCGCCTATCCTTGGGTGACAGATTTTCCCCAGGTTCGTTTGGCGGGATTGTGCCTAGGGGCGATCGCCTATTTTATGGCCAATTTATTTCTCCAGGTGCCCCTTAGTGTTTTAGGGGTTTTATCTACCAGCCAAGCCAGTTTTGACACGGTGACTCCCCTAGACCCGAATTTGATTAAACAACAGTTCACCATCCCTGGCATTAAATTGCGGCAAATTCCCCTGATACCCCGGATTGAGTCTTAATGAAGAAGGATTTCCGTTCTCTCCTGGGGTAAAATCGGTAGCGGGAAATTTTCCCCTAGGGCGATGGTTTTGAGTTCGTTTGAAAAGCCTCCCTAGCCCCTCAATTCTGCGGGGAATCAAATTTCGAGTCCCCCAAGGTTTCCGGAACTTTAGTTTAGTGAGGAAATTTCGGGGATGACGTACAGTAATAAAGCCTTTTCAAGGGTGGAGTGCCCAGATTAACTTTTTCCATGACTATTTCTTTGGAAGCTGATTTAAAATCCTTACAACAATCTGCCCAAACGGCGATCGCCAGTTGTGATGACCTGGACGGGTTGGATAAGTTGCGGGTGCAATACCTGGGTAAAAAGGGGGAGTTGTCCCTCATTCTCAAAGGTATGGGTAAACTCTCCGCCGAGGAAAGACCTAAGTTTGGGGCGATCGCCAATGAAGTCAAGGAAGCCCTGCAACGGGATTTGGAATCCCGCAAAACTAATTTACAAAATGCGGCGATCGAAGCTCAACTGGCGGCGAAACCCTCGATGTGACCATGCCCGGCAGTTACCGCCCCCTGGGTCGCCGCCATCCCCTCAACAGCACCATTGACAAAGTTTTAGATATTTTTGTGGGTCTAGGCTACACCGTGGCCACTGGCCCCCAGGTGGAAACTGATTATTACAACTTTGAAGCGTTAAATATTCCCGCTGACCACCCGGCTCGGGATATGCAGGACACTTTCTTTTTGAAAAATGGCCACCTCCTGCGTACCCATACTTCCCCGGTGCAAATCCGTTATATGGAGAATAATGATCCCCCCATTCGCATTGTGGCCCCCGGTCGGGTCTATCGGCGGGATACGGTGGATGCTACCCACTCCGCTGTGTTTCATCAAGTGGAATTACTGGCGATCGACAAGGGTTTAGCCTTCACTGATTTAAAGGGCACCATCCAAGCCTTTATTAAACAAATATTTGGGGAATCCTTGCCCATCCGTTTCCGGGCCAGCTACTTTCCCTTTACCGAACCATCCGCTGAAGTAGATGTGCAATGGCAGGGCAAATGGTTAGAAGTGATGGGCTGTGGCATGGTGGATCCCAACGTAATGCAGGCAGTGGGCTACGACCCAGAGGTTTATACCGGCTTTGCCGCTGGCTTTGGGGTAGAACGCTTTGCCATGGTCTTGCATCAGATTGATGATATTCGTCGGCTTTATAACAGTGACCTGCGGTTTCTGCGACAGTTCTAATAAGTTCCCCTAGGCTTTGAAGTTGAAAAATTGCATCCAATAAAAAACCACCTGGAGAATATTTCCAGATGGTTATTTTTGTTGAAATTTGTTTGTGAAAGGCTTAGGTAATGCTGAACAGAATCACAAAACCTAACACCGCCCCAAAGACAATCAGGGCATAGAATTGGGCTCGACCATTTTCCAGATATTTCAAGCCTTCCCCACTGACCAGAGTTGCTAAACCAGTAAGGTTGACAGCTCCATCAATGACTTTGTAGTCCACTTCCATAATTTGGCGAGCTACCCGGCGGGAACCCTGGACAAAAAGTTTGTCGTAAATATCGTCGAAGTACCACTTGTTCAAGGAAAGTTGGTACAAGAGTGGGAAACTTATCCGACAGCACTTTAGGATCAAACTTATGTTGCCAGTACATTAGGGAAGCCACCGTAATGCCAATTAGGGCAATGCCAATGGAATTCCCCGCCATGATGTAAAACTCGCCCCATTCAAATTCGGCGGCGTGCTCCACCACTTCCCCAGGGGCATGGATAAAGGCTTCAAACTGGTTAGCCCAGGGTCGTCCCAAGAGACCAATTAATATGGAAGGAACAGCCAAAGCCATGAGGGGAAAGGTCATGGTTAAGGGGGACTCATGGGGTTCGGAACTGTGCCCATGGTCATCGTGGCCGGCCTCATGTTCCAATTCCTTAACGTTCATGGCACCGGGGCCGAAGTTGGGTAGTAAACCGTAAAACCGCAAAACTCCGTCTTTAGCTTCCTGGTCATTGCCCCGGAAACCGCCTTCAAAGGTCATGAAGTACATCCGGAACATGTAAAAAGCGGTCATGCCCGCAGTGACCCAACCCACTAACCACAGCAGGGGATTAGCTTGAAAGGCTAAACCGAGAATTTCATCCTTGGACCAAAAGCCCGCAAAGGGAGGAATCCCGCAGATGGCTAAGGTTCCAATCAAGAAACAGGCGGAGGTAATGGGCATATATTTCCGCAAACCCCCCATCACCCGCATATCTTGGGCTAGTACAGGATCATGACCCACAACCCCTTCCATACCGTGGATGACGGAACCGGAACAGAGGAATAGCATTGCTTTGAAATAAGCGTGGGTCATTAGGTGGAATAATCCGGCGGAATAAGCCCCGATGCCCATGGCCATAACCATGTAACCTAATTGGGAAATGGTGGAGTAGGCTAAACCCTTTTTAATGTCGTTTTGGGTTAAAGCGATGGTAGCCCCAGAAAAGCAGTGAAACAACCGGTAAAGGCAATGGTATTCATCACCACCGGAATTGGTTCAAAGACGGGATACATTCGAGCAATTAGGAATACCCCGGCGGCAACCATGGTGGCGGCGTGAATTAAAGCGGAAATGGGGGTAGGGCCTTCCATGGCATCCGGTAGCCAGACATGGAGGGGAAATTGGGCGGATTTGGCCACGGGACCCAGAAATACCAAAATTCCCAACAAAGCGGCGATCGCCCCGGTGATGGCTCCGGAGGAAACTAAACCTTCTAGTCGTTCTCCGATGACACCAAAGTCAAAACTGCCGGTGGCCCAATAGAGGCCAAGGATTCCTAATAACAGCCCGAAATCCCCCACCCGGTTGGTAACAAAAGCTTTTTGGCAGGCATCGGCGGCGGACCTTACGGTCGTACCAGAAGCCGATCAGCAGGTAGGAACACATCCCCACCAACTCCCAAAAAATATAAACCTGCACCAAATTGGGACTAATTACCAAGCCCAACATGGAGGAAGCGAAGAGGCTGAGATAGGCATAGAACCTCACATAACCCGGATCGTGGGCCATGTAGCCATCGGTGTAGATCATCACCAGCAGGGCCACGGAGGTAACAATCACCAGCATTAAGGCACTGAGGTGATCGATTACATAACCCATCTCCAAGTGGAAACTCCCCGCCGATGCCCATTCGATCATTTGGGAATAGCTGGCATGGCCTTGGATTTGATCCCAGAGCAAAGCCCCGGACATCACCAATGCAGCCCCTAAACAGGTGATGATGAAAACGGCGTTGAGTTGCCGTAGTTTATTGGTTGCTTGATTAAAAGAAATGAGGCCAATGCCAACTACCGTTGCGCCAAACAGGGGCAGGACGGGAATTAGCCAAGCTAATTGATAGAGTAATTCCATCTTGAAACCTTGGTTAACGAATTTGCCTATGTGTTATTGATACCGCGTTCATTGTTACACGGAGCGTTATTTTTGCCGCGTTTAGCTGTCAGGGGAAGCTGGTTTTCATCGAAAAAATGTCAGGTAGGCACTAATTCATTGGGGCGTAGACGGCTCCATTTGCCCATTTCTTCCAAAAAACTGTCACAACCCACCACGTCCCATTCCATTTCGATGGTGTTGTCGGGGGTGCGAATATTAACGTTGATGGAAGGATTTTCTGGATCGAAGTCTGGGCGATCGCTCAAGTGGGGTTGTTGGTGTTGATGCTCCACCGCATGGTAGGTGACACAGCGGTCCACATAATGGCAGTTCACACAAATACACATGGTAAACCTCGTATTTTCCCTATTTTTCGCTACTCTAGCTTAGACTTAGGGATTGTGCCTAAATTGCAAACTGTCTTGGGGTAACGGTTGTTGATCATGCTTTGTCCTGTGAGCCACCTGGCTGATTTACGTCAACAGGTTCCGTTTGATTTGGCTCTACTTCCTCCCCAGGCCTGTTTAGTAGGCGGTGCGGTGCGGGATGCTTTGCTGGGAAGACGACGGGAATATGTAGATTGGGATTTTGTTCTGCCTAGTGGGGCCATTGAAACGGCATCGGCGATCGCCAGTCAGTATCGGGCCGGTTTTGTGGTTTTGGATAAGGAGCGCCACATTGCCCGGGTGGTGTTTGCCCATGGCACGGTGGATTTTGCCCAGCAGGAAGGTATTACCCTGGAGCAGGATTTAGGGCGGCGGGATTTCACGGTCAATGCGATCGCCTATAACTTCCACCAAAATAAGTTAATTGACCCCATGGCCGGAATGGGGGATCTGGAAAGGGGCCAGTTGAAGATGGTGGCGGCGGCAAACTTGGCCGATGATCCCCTGCGATTACTGCGGGCTTACCGTCAAGCGGCCCAGTTGCAGTTTACCCTTGACCCCCGAACCAGGGAAATTTTGCAGGAGTTGGCCACCAAAATTAGCACGGTGGCCGCCGAACGGGTACAGGCGGAATTTAACTATTTACTGGGTAGTCCCCGGGGTAGTCAGTGGTTACTGGCCGCTTGGCAGGATGGAATGCTGGCCCATTGGTTTGCCCACGCTAATTTAAGTTCCCTCAATGCCATCGGTTGCATCGATTTGGCGATCGCCGCTATCAAAAATCAGTTAACCCTCGCAGAACGTCAACAGTTTTTCCAAACGCTGGGCAAAAAGGGCATTGCCATTGCCAAATTAGCCAGTCTAGTTTGTGCTGACGCAAAAATTGCCGAAGCAGAATTGCAACGGTTGAAATATTCCCGCCATGAACTACGCTCCGTCCAAGGCATTTTGCAGGCCTATCCCCAGTTAAATAATTTAAAAAATAATCCATCTGTGCGGCAACTGTACTTTTTCTTTGCCGAATTGGGTAAATATTTGCCCCATTTTGTTCTGTATGCCCTGGCCCACAGCCCCCACGATTACCACAGTTTTATTTTTGAACTATTAGCCCACTACCTCAACCCTGGCGATCAGCTGGCCCATCCTCAACCCCTAATCACTGGCAAAGATTTAATTGATCAGTTGAAAATCAAACCTAGTCCCCTCATTGGTCAATTGTTGACAGAAATTAACATTGCCCAGATCGAAGGGAAAATTAGTGATTCAAAAGAGGCTTTAGCCTACGCCCAAGACTTAACTGAAAACAAGTTACCTCGTACCAGTATTTCCGATGCCCATATCAACACGGAAAAAGTTAAGCTACCGTAAAAAAACGCCCAACCTGGAGTAATCGCAATGGTCGTCGCAACCGCCCAACCTCCCACTATCTCCCTGGAATCTTTTTTGGCTTTGCCGGAAACTAAGCCAGCCCAGGAATATGACCGGGGAGTTATCACCCAAAAACCAATGCCTAAAGGAAAACACAGCCGTCTCCAAAGTCGTTTAGCCAGAACCATTGATCAGGTTACTGAAGCCAAAAAAAGATTGCCCTAGCTTTAACTGAACTGCGTTGTAGCTTTGCAGATCGTTCCATTGTGCCGGACATTGCGGTGATTCGTTGGAAAAATTTGCCCATAGATGAGGATGGAGAAATAGCGAATAATTTTAACCAGTCCCCAGATTGGATTATTGAAATTTTGTCACCGGATCAGTCGTTTACATTATTGATGGAAAAGATTATTTTTTGTTTAAAAAATGGCACTGAATTGGGCTGGCTAATTGATCCTGGTTCTAAATCAATTACTGTTTTTACTTCTGGCTTACCCAAGGTTTATTTAGCTGAGGCAGAAATTCAGGAATTACTAACGGTCTTTGAAGAAATAAAGGATTGGCAAATCACCGCCATTGATATTTTTAATTGGCTTAAAGTCTAAATATTGCCGTTCCCGTCATTAGTGATCTCCTGGACTATCTCTAACCCCTCAAGCTTTAATGGCGAAAAGTCCGTCCAAGAATGGTGGGAGGGGAAGAATCCAATAAATGGCGATCGCCAGACCGGTGATGACTAAACAGAGGATACCAGCCAGACCCGCTAGGGGTTGATTGCCTTTGCCCACCCAGATATTGCCTTCATCATTGGGGTAGGTGATTAAACCGGTGGCATCGAGGGAAGCCAGACCAAAAACCCAACCTCCATGGAGTCCCCAGGCCAGGGCTAAATTCCCCCCATCTATAAAGCGGGCTAACACCAACACCATGCCCAGTAGCCAAAGCCCTGGTAGTTGATAGGCGGTGAGGCGACGTTCCCAGAGCAGATGCAGAAGGGCAAAAATTCCACTGATGATTATTGCCGTTAACCAAGGATTTAAATCTAGTTGTAACTGATTTTGAAAAATGCCCCGGAAAATTAATTCTTCCACTAGGGCGATCGCCAAAGCCAAAATTAAGAACAGGGGAGATAAGCGCAACCAATCCTTGACTTTTTCCCCGTGCCATTGCAGTAAACCAGTTTTAACTTGCACCCCAAAAATAATGGCCAGGCCTAAAACGGCTATCACAACGGCGATCGCCAACAGGCAAAATTCTCCGGGGATAAAGCGCAGACCATAGTCTTCTAGGGTTTGGCCATCCAATGCCATCACAGCCCAGATGGGCAGGGGAGAAAGGAGGTATAGGGAAAGAACTAAAGGTAATTTTTGTTCCGGGCTGACAGGGTGCCAGGGTTGCCACGCCAATTTTTTCCCCACCACCACCGCAACGGGATACCAAATTAGCAACCAAATCCCCAGAAATGCAATGATTTTGAGGAATCCTGGCCATAATTCCCCCACCAGTAGCGGACTATCCATAAAGTTTGACCATGCCATATTTTGATTGCTTTAGGTGACGTAGATTGCTCCATGGGGCTAAACTGACAGAATCTAAAATCCCACTGTCATTGGTAATATTAGCCTTTCAGCTCTTAAATAATTAATGATTAAACTATTTATTTGCTTTGTTGTTCTTCCCATAACTATTTTCTTTCTGGGAAATGAACCCACAATGGCGGCGGCTAAGACTAGCCCCCAGGATAAGTCTCCGGCGGTTTTAGTTTGCTTTTCTGGTGGTCAAGAAATTTTACGAAAAAATGTGCTGGAGGGCCCCTTTGCCGACGAGTATAAATTTGCCCATGAGGTACAAATCTTAGATGACCAAGGCAAACATTGGCTTAACTTTGGTGGCGGGATGTGTGTGATTGATCAAGGGGAAATTTTTAGTAAAAAACAGCCAGATTTAACGGATAAATTAAGTTGCTATTCGGGGGGAGAAAAGGTCGTAATTTTTGATGTTTATGGCGAAGAAACCACCATTGATGAATACGTTGAAGGCAGAACATTTCTGGCCAAAGCCAATGGCACTGCCATTACTTCTGATTCAATGCATCGGTATTTGTTATTTGGGGGAGGAACCTGCATTGGGGAAGAGATTGGTGAAGTGCGATAGTCCAAGTGCCCATTATTTTGCAGTGGGGACTTGGATTTCCATGCCTTCTTTGGCGATCGCCGTGGCGGGGAAATGTTGTTGAACCAACAGAGCTAGATTATCCAGCATTTCATCATGGTGGCTGGGATCATGGTGGAACAAAATCAATTGCTTCACCTGGGCCGCCTTTGCCACCTTAACCGCCTCTTGCCAGGTGGAATGACCCCAGCCCACTTTGCTAACTTGGGGATCGTAATATTCCTCATCGCTGTAGGTGGCATCAATGATCAGCACGTCTGCATCCTGGGCCAATTCCAATACATTGCTATCTAGGCGATCGGGAAAATGCTCCGTATCGGTCACAAAGGCCACCTTAATTCCCTGCCAAATTACCCGATAACCGATCGCCTCTCCAGGATGATTTAGGGGCCTAGTTTTAACCGTTATGTCGTTAATGAGGATATCTTCCCCTGCTTCTAGATCGTAAAAACCCACAATACTCCGCATCGTTTTGAGAGGCACAGGGAAATTGGGGTGTAACATTTGCTCATGGAGCCTTTGTTCAATGGTCATACCATCGGGGGTGGGCATGCCATACACTCGGAAAAAATTTCCGGGGCGAAAGGCAGGCGAAAAAAAAGGAAATCCCTGGATATGATCCCAATGGGTATGGGTAAAGAAAATATGGGCAGAAATCCCCTTTTGGTCTTGGAGGCTATCCCCCAATAATTTCATCCCCGTCCCTGCATCAAAAATCAGTCTTTGTTCCCCCAAACGCATTTCCACACAGGTGGTATTGCCTCCATATTGCAGGGTTTGTAACCCAGGGCAGGGAATACTACCCCGCACCCCCCAAAACTTAATCGTAAACATATTTCACCGATGATCGAAACAGTGGGCTAGCGATGGGTTCAGCATTGATCTCCTTGGCGATCGGTTTTGAGGTGTTAAAAAAAATCAAAACAACTACTTAATGTCGATGGGAGTAATGGCCAAACTAACAAAGAAAACTATGATTGGGATTCTTCTTGCATTTCCTTAATGTTATTAAGTTCGTTGACATTGCCCAATTGGTGCCTGACATCGTCAATAACCAAATTAAGCTGAGCAATTTTATCCTCCAGGCGACGGCGGGCTAACTCAATATTTTCCTCGCTGTCGAGATTGCCAACTCCCTCTGTGTCCCTAAGGTCTACCCCGGAATTGTCCCTGGTAATCCGGTTGGTTAAAACAGTACCAAGGATTCCCCCCACTACGCCGCCGACAATGGTGCCCAACAAAAATCCCCCTGCAAAATTATCCTTTTGAGCCATGGTTTTCCTCCTGTTTTTTAGACGATTATTAAAAATTTTTTCATGATTTTCAAAAAAGTTTTTTCCCGAAATTAGGTGCCAAAGGAGCGATCGCCCGCATCCCCCAATCCTGGCACAATGTAACCTTGATCATTCAACTGTTCATCGATCATAGCGGTGTAAATGGTTAAGTTGGGGTAGCTATTGCTTAATTTTTGTAGAGCGGTGGGGGCGGCCACAACGGAAACCAGACGAATAAATTGGGGATCGATGCCCCGGTCTATCAATAATTCTAGGGCGGCCATGATGGTTCCCCCCGTAGCCAACATGGGATCCAACAACAGTAGTCGGGTTTCCGGGGCCAATTTTTCGGGCAATTTGTTTAAATACAGGCTTGGTTCCAGGGTCGTTTCATTCCGCACCAGACCCAGGTGATAAATTTTCGCTAGGGGTAAGAGAGCTTGGGCTCCATCAAGGATCGCCAATCCCGCCCGCAAAATCGGCACAATGACAAAGGGAATTTCGATGTCGATTAGGGTTGCCGGGGCGATCGCCAGGGGAGTTTGCACCTGGGTATCCACGGTGGGGAACCAATAACGGCTAGCCTCATAGGTTAACCATCGCCCCAATTCCGTCATTGCTGTTTTGAACAATACCGGCGGTGTATTTTCATCCCTAGCCACCCCCAACCAATGTTTAATGAGGGGATGTTCCGGCACATAAACACGCAATTGGGAGGCCATGGGGGAATTCCTTTTGCCGCTGGGGGACTAGAAATGTGGATAATTCGCTTCAACTCTCCACTTTATCCCAGATTCGTCTCCCCCCCCTTGGCGTACCCCATAGCCGATCTCTGCTAAAGCGTTGTTTCTGGATCTGGGCCAGGACATTGGGGAAGGGCAAGATTTTCTGTAATACTTTGGGCAGGAATTGTTAGAAAAGTTTAAGACATGGAGACGGTCACATCATGAGTAAACAACCATCCTTTGACGGCTGGCAATCTATTCTAGGAGGGCTAATTGCCGCCCTGTTGGTGCTACTGAGCTTCAACGCCTTTGTAGTTATCAACCCAGGACAGGCAGGGGTGCTGAGTGTGTTGGGGAAAGCCCAGGACGGAGCTTTACTAGAAGGTATTCACTTCAAGCCACCATTGGTTTCATCGGTGGATATTTACGATGTGACAGTGCAAAAATTTGAAGTGCCGGCCCAGAGTTCCACCAAAGATTTACAGGACTTATCCGCCAGTTTTGCCATTAACTTTCGCCTCGATCCCAGCGTAGTGGTGAACATCCGGCGAACCCAGGGAACTCTGCAAAACATTGTTGCCAAGATCATTGCCCCCCAAACCCAGGAATCCTTTAAAATTGCGGCGGCTCGACGCACTGTGGAAGAAGCGATTACTAAACGCAGTGAGTTAAAGGACGATTTTGATAACGCCCTTAATTCCCGTTTGGAAAAGTACGGCATTATTGTCCTGGACACCAGCGTGGTGGATTTGAACTTTTCCCCGGAATTTGCCAAGGCAGTGGAGGACAAACAAATTGCTGAACAGCGGGCCCAGCGGGCGGTGTACGTAGCCCAGGAAGCGGAACAACAGGCCCAGTCCGACATTAACCGTGCTAAGGGGAAAGCGGAAGCCCAACGGTTATTAGCAGAAACTTTGAAAGCCCAAGGGGGGGAATTGGTGCTCCAGAAAGAGGCCATTGAAGCTTGGCGAGAAGGGGGTGCTCCTATGCCGAAGGTTTTAGTAATGGGTCAAGGAAAAGGTTCGGCAGTGCCCTTTATGTTCAATCTGACAGATATGGCTAATTAGTTTTAAAAAATATCTGAACGGGGTGATCTTTCTTTTTTTTGTACAGTTTGGGCAATAAAATTGTGTTTGCAAGGCTTCCCTAGCCCCCAAATAATGGGCAAGACTGAACCAGCAGTTCCCAAAAATTGGGGGTTTAGCGGTTGCTCCAGAATTGTACAAAAATGATGTCCGCCCCGATTTTTTTCTAAAAATATAGTTTTGCCAAGTCATTGATCAAGCCATTACCAACCATGGGAATCTTCAGATTTACCGCTTCTGTTTTACTGCTTTCTAGCACCATCTTTACCTCTGCACCTCTGTTTCCCCTGTTGGCCAGTGAAATGCAAAAAGTTCTGATCGTAACCGGCGAAGGTTCAGAATCTGTCCCCACCACCCTAACGGAAGCCCAATTGACGGTGGAGGTACGGGCTGATACGGCAGGACAAGTGCAAGCGGAGATCAGCGCCCAGAGTAATCGCTTGGTGGAATATCTACGGAGCCAAAAGGTGGATAAGCTACAAACCCAAGGGCTACAACTGCAACCCAACTATGTTTACAGCAATAATGAACGGCGCATAGAGGGCTACATTGGCAGTAATACCGTCAGTTTTCAATATCCCAGCGACCAAGTGGGCAAAATCCTAGACGAAGCAGTTAAGGCTGGAGCCACTCGCATTGATGGTATTCGTTTTATTGCTACTCCCCAAACCATTAAAGCCGCTGAACAAAGGGCCCAGTGGCCGCCACCGCCGATGCCCAGGCCCAAGCTCAAGTGGTGCTATCCAGCCTAAATTTGACGCCCCAGAGCGTTGTTCGTATTTTGATCAATCCCGACCATTCCCAACCAATGCCGATGCTACGATCTGGGCTAGCCTCCGCCCCCATGGCAGAAGCCGCTCCAACCCCGATCATAGGGGGAGACCAAACGGTACGGGCCACTGTCACCCTGGAGATTGCCTACTAAATTTTTTTGCTGGGGACTGCCTAGTAACTGGCGATCGCCGAAATGTATGGGTTGTCAAAAAACTCCCCACTAGGGGGGATCAATGCTTTTTTTGTTTTCACAGCTCTAAAAGACCGGCGATTGGTATTATTTCCAATCTTTTTTCTGCTACCTTCACCACAGGAACAATTGCATCTACAAAGGGGATTAATACTTCTTTTTCTGGACTTGCATCTAACGTCACCCCCAGTAAATCATTGCCCGCACTGTAAAAATCCGTGACCACCCCTAGGCGATCGCCAGTGCCCTGATCGTAAACAATTAACCCGAGTAAATCCATCACATGGAATTCCCCCGGTTCTAAGGGTAGGCGATCGGAAGCGGGCACCAATAATTTGTGATCTATTAAAGCTTCAGCTTGATTGCGGTCAGTAATTTCAGCAAAGCGCAGAATAAAAAGGTTTTTACCAGGAATTTGTTTCCCTTTTTTTAACTCCAACGGCCTAGGCAAATCCGTTTCATTTTTCCTCACCCACCGCTGACCTTGTGTTAAAAATCTTTGTGGAAAATCCGAAGCGGACAATACCCGTACTTCTCCCTGAATACCTTGGGGAGCAACGATAGTGCCAATTTCTAGCCAATTTTCCGTTTCCATGGGTTCTGCCATAATTTTTGCAACGATCCGCTAATTTCCGTTAATTTCGTTAATTAAGTTTGTTAATAGACCATTCTGCCACCATCTGTCATACCAAAAGACGAAGAAGTTTTCACCGTGTCTGCAAAAGTTTCTGGCTTCTGAAAACCGAATTAGTTATTTCCTTCACAAGGGTAGAAGATGCCGTTAGTCTAGTTTTTCATTTAGGTCTTTTTATTAGAGTTACTTCGCTAAACTCAATATCCCAACACAGTACGAAACAATCATTAGTTCCTTGTCGGATTACTATATGAGGATTGTTAAAGAACTCTGAAGAATTTGGCTGAAGCTTCCCCCCAGCTTGGCGAATTGCCTTACCCTGTTAGAGAATTGCAATTTTTTTGTTTTCCGAGAGATAGAGGTTCGCTGTGAAAATTCCTGGTAATGTCATCACCCTTCTCGTCGGTGTTGTGATCACGATTATTAGTCTGTGGTATGGACAAAACCATGGCTTAATGCCCGTTGCAGCTTCCGGTGACGCTGAGAAAGTGGATGGGATCTTTAATTATATGATGACCATTGCCACCGGACTGTTTTTGTTGGTGGAGGGGGTTTTGGTCTACTGCCTCATCCGTTTTCGACGGCGCAAAGGAGACCAAACCGATGGCCCTCCGGTGGAAGGTAATGTGCCCCTGGAAATTCTCTGGACTGCTATTCCCACGGTAATTGTGTTTACCTTGGCGGTGTATAGCTTTGAGGTTTATAACGGTCTGGGGGGATTAGACCCCACCATTTCCAGGGATAATGCGGGGCAACAAATGGCCCATAATCACATGGGACATATGGGAAGCATGGGCAACATGGTAGCGATGGCTTCCGATGGCGATGTGGCTTTGGGCATAGGCCTAGATAGCGAAGAGCAGGGAGTTAAACCCTTAATGGTGGATGTGAAAGGCATTCAGTACGCTTGGATTTTCACCTATCCCGACACGGGAATTATTTCCGGGGAACTCCACGCCCCCGTTGATCGCCCGGTGCAGTTGAACATGGAAGCGGGGGATGTAATCCATGCTTTTTGGATTCCCCAGTTACGGTTAAAACAGGACGTAATCCCCGGGCGGGGCAGTACCCTGGTGTTTAACGCCAATGTACCCGGTAAATACCCGGTTATCTGTGCGGAATTGTGTGGTGCTTACCATGGCGGGATGAAATCGGTGTTTTATGCCCATACCGCTGAAGAATATGACAGTTGGGTAGCCGCCAATGCTCCTGCCCCCACAGAATCAATGGCTATGACATTACCAAAATCCACTGGCACCATGACCCCGGAGGAATATCTGGCTCCCTATGCCAATGAAATGGGAGTGGGGAGTACTGTCCTAGCCCAGTTGAAAGAGCAAGCCCCCAACCCTGGCAATGTGCTCTAACATCCATGGTTAATGGTTACCCCATAATTCCCCATTAATTAACTGCCATTAACTACGGCGATCGCCAAACCCGATTGATTTCCATAAGACCTGAAGATTACCAAGCCCATTGAAGAAAATTTTTTATGACTACTGCCGCTGAAACCCTAACGGCTAATCATCCCCGACGCAAATGGACAGACTACTTTACTTTTTGCGTTGACCACAAAGTGATTGGCATTCAATATCTGGTTAGCTCATTCCTGTTCTTTTTCATTGGTGGTGCCTTCGCCGAAGTGATGCGGACAGAGTTGGCTACCCCCAACCCCGATGTGGTGCCGCCGGAACTTTATAACCAATTGATGACCCTCCACGGCACGATCATGATCTTCCTGTGGATTGTGCCAGCGGGGGCCGCCTTTGCCAATTACCTGATCCCCCTAATGGTGGGGACGGAGGATATGGCCTTTCCTCGGTTAAATGCGGTGGCTTTTTGGTTAACTCCACCGGGGGGCATTTTGCTCATTTCCAGCTTTTTTGTGGGGGCTCCCCAAGCTGGTTGGACTTCTTACCCACCTTTGAGCTTGCTCAGTGGTAAATGGGGGGAAGAACTATGGATTTTAAGCCTGTTACTGGTGGGCACTTCTTCAATTTTGGGGGCAATCAATTTTGTCACCACCATCTTGAAAATGCGGATTAAGGATATGGATTTGCACAGTATGCCCTTATTTTGTTGGGCGATGCTGGCTACCTCTTCCTTGATTTTGCTTTCTACCCCCGTGTTAGCCGCCGCTTTAATTCTTCTTTCCTTTGACCTAATCGCCGGTACTAGCTTTTTCAACCCCGTAGGCGGTGGAGATCCGGTGGTTTACCAGCATTTATTCTGGTTTTACTCCCATCCAGCGGTTTACATTATGATTTTGCCCTTTTTTGGGGTAATTTCCGAGGTGATTCCTGTCCATGCCCGTAAACCGATTTTTGGCTACCGGGCGATCGCCTATTCCAGTTTAGCCATTAGTTTTCTGGGGTTAATCGTCTGGGCCCACCACATGTTCACCAGTGGCACCCCCGGTTGGTTGCGGATGTTTTTCATGGCCACCACCATGCTCATTGCCGTACCCACGGGGATCAAAATTTTTAGTTGGTGCGGCACCCTCTGGGGAGGCAAAATTCAACTCAACTCTGCCATGCTCTTTGCCTTCGGCTTCCTGTCTAGCTTTATGATTGGGGGTCTAACCGGGGTGATGGTAGCCTCCGTTCCCTTTGATATCCATGTCCACGACACCTATTTCGTGGTGGGGCATTTCCATTACGTCCTCTTCGGTGGTAGTGCTTTTGCCCTGTTTTCTGGGGTTTACCACTGGTTTCCAAAAATGACCGGACGTATGGTTAACGAACCCCTAGGTCGCCTCCACTTTATCCTCACCTTTATTGGTATGAACCTCACCTTCATGCCCATGCACGAGTTGGGGTTGATGGGCATGAATCGCCGCATTGCCCTCTACGATATCGAGTTTCAACCCCTAAATATCCTGTGTACCATTGGGGCCTATACCCTAGCCGTCTCCACCTTTCCCTTTGTCATCAATGTCTTCTGGAGTTTGTTCAAAGGAGAAAAAGCCGCCCGTAATCCCTGGCGAGCCCTAACCCTAGAATGGCAAACCGCTTCCCCTCCGATTATCGAAAACTTTGAAGAGGAGCCGGTGCTGTGGTGTGGCCCCTACGATTTCGGTATTGATACGGAATTGTTAGACGAAGAAGAAACGGTGCAAACCCTAATTGCCGATGCGGCGGGGAGTTAGCCCGGACAAAAGGGACATGGCCCAAGTCCTGTCCCTTATTTTTTCCTAGTCAAATTCTGCTGTGTAAAACCGTCAAGGTCATAGTTAACTAAACCAAAATTACTGGAAATTAAAGGTCAAAAAGTCCTATGCAAAGTCCTGCCATTAGCTCCAGCGTGGGCACCGCTTATACCCCTGTGGAAACTGATCATCACCATGGCCATCCCGACCTACGGATGTTTGGAGTTGCCCTATTTTTGGTGGCGGAAAGTGCCATCTTTTTGGGCTTATTCACCGCCTATTTAATTTACCGTAGTGTGATGCCCGCCTGGCCACCGGAAGGGACGCCGGAGTTGGAATTACTACTGCCAGGGGTGAATAGTATTATTCTAATTTCTAGTAGTTTTGTGATGCATAAAGGGCAGGCGGCTATTAAAAATAATGACAATGCCGGTTTGCAAAAATGGTTTGGTCTCACCGCCGTTATGGGCATCATCTTTTTAGCGGGCCAAATGTATGAATATTTCCATCTAGAGATGGGTCTAACCACCAACCTCTTTGCCAGTTGTTTTTATGTGCTCACTGGTTTCCACGGCCTCCACGTTACCTTTGGGCTGATGTTAATTCTTTCCGTTCTCTGGCGATCGCGCCAACCGGGGCATTATTCCGGTGAGTCCCATTTTGGGGTGGAAGCGGCGGAACTTTACTGGCACTTTGTGGACGTGGTTTGGATTGTCCTGTTTATCCTGGTCTATCTCCTGTAGGACGACGGCTAGGACAAATATAGGCATTCCCCTTCTATAATTCTCGATAAACCAACAAAAACTCAGTGTTTTGGACTGCAAGAAACCAGAGAACTAGCCCAGTCTGAAAAAAGAGGGATAAACAGACAAATTGCTTGATTTTGCGAATTAAGTCCTCCCAATCAAGGGAGGATTTTTATTTTTGACCGAAAACTAACGAAACATACTACTGACGGAGCTTTCTTCATGGATACGCCAAATCGCTTCCCCAATTAAATTAGCCACCGACAAAGTTGTCAGTTGGGGAAACTGGTGGTCGTCGGGAACGGGGATGGTATTAGTAACAATCACCTCTTCAAACAAACCACTGGAAAGACGATTAATGGCAGGCTCGGAAAACACCGCATGGGTGGCACAGGCGTAAACCTGGCGAGCACCCTGGGCCGGAGTAGGCGGGAACCTTCGGAAAGAGTTCCGGCGGTGTCGATCATGTCATCCACCAAGACGGCGGTTTTCCCTTTCACATCCCCGATTAAGTTCAGTACTTCCGCTACGTTATGGCTTTGGCGACGTTTATCGATGATGGCCAGGGGGGCATCGTTCAACTTTTTGGCAAAAGCCCGGGCCGGCTACCCCCCCCACATCGGGGGAAACTACCACCAGGTCGCTCAGTTGCTTATTTTTTAGGTAATCAATAATGACCGGGGAGCCGTACATGTGGTCGCAGGGAATGTCAAAGTACCCCTGGATTTGGGCGGAGTGTAGATCCATGGCTAGCACCCGTTGGGCTCCGGCTCCGGTAATCAAATTAGCCACCAACTTAGCGGAAATGGATTCCCGACCGGCGGTTTTTCGGTCTGCCCGGGCATAGCCGTAGTAGGGCAACACGGCGGTGATTTGACGGGCCGAGGCACGGCGGCAAGCATCAATCATGATCAACAATTCCATCAGGTTATCGTTGACGGGATGGCAGCAGGGTTGGATCAGATAAACGTCACCACCCCGGATGGATTCTTGGATTTGGATGTAGAGTTCCCCGTCGGCAAAGCGCTTGCGCAACATGGGGCCAATATCCATGCCCAGATAACGGGCTACTTCTTGGGATAAAAATGGGTTAGATGATCCAGAAAAAAGACGGAGACGATTGTTGTCAGACAGAGCAGACAGCATCGATTGACGTGTTAAAGTAGCGATACGGCTCACGGCAGACACTTTACCCCCAGGTCATGGCAGATTATAAGGAACCTTTTTCGCAGTTGGTTTTGCTGACCGACCGAGTTCCCACCTCATCATAGCGGATTGTTAGGACACGAATCTGTTTATATTTTCAACTTTTGTCCCCGAAGTTTTTGCTCCCCATGTCGAATTTTTTCCAAGCCGTTGGTCAAAAAACCCTACTAATTGCCGGTTGTGATACGGGGGTTGGTAAAACGGTGGTGACTTCGGCCTGGCGGCCTACTGGCGGAAATATTTTCCCGATGGTTCCCTGGGATTAATGAAATTACTACAAACCGGCTGGGGGGATGACGAACATTATCAACAGATTTTCAGTGGTTTTGCTGGTTGGGATGTGGTGACTCCGTTAAAATTTGCTAGCCCGATCGCCCCTCCCTTGGCCGCTGAACGGGAAGGTAAAACCGTTGACTTGGCTGTGGTGTGGCAAACTTTGCAGGGTTTACAACAAAACCATAGCCGGGTGTTGGTAGAAGCCTTGGGCAGTTTGGGGTCCCCGGTGACGGAGGAGTTAACGGTGGCGGACTTGGCGGGAATGTGGCGTTTGCCCACTGTCTTGGTGGTGCCGGTGCAATTGGGGGCTATGGGCAGGCGATCGCCCAGGTGGCCCTGGCAAGGGAGAAGAAGGTAAACCTCAAAGGATTGGTGCTCAGTTGCGGCACCCCAGAGGCGGAGATAAAGGTGGAGGATTGGGCGACTAAGACGATGTTGGAATCCTTTACCCATTTACCGGTGCTGGGCACTGTCCCCTATTTAGAAGCTTCCGATTGTAAAAACCTAGGGCGATTAGCTGAGGTCACAACCAAGTTTAACCTTGAGCAGTTGGATTATTTTTAGGGTTCATCCCGGTGGGCTTCCGGCAAAATTACCATGGCATCCCCAAAGGAGTAGAAGCGATATCCTTTGGCGATCGCCGTTTGGTAGAGGTCAATTAACCGTTCCCGACCAATGAGGGCACTGACTAACATTAACAGGCTCGATTTGGGCAAATGGAAATTAGTAATCAATCCCTGTACTATTCGCCACTGGTAGCCTGGATAAATAAATAAATCCGTAGATCCTCGAAAAGGTTGCAGGGGTTGCCGGGGAAAATCCCAGATCTGGGCAGTGCCTTCCAAGCATCGTACTACTGTTGTACCTACGGCAAAAATCCTCCCTCCCCGAGCCCTGGTCTCTTCAATGGCCTGGACAGTTTCCATTGGTACGTCAATCCATTCTTGATGCATGGTGTGGTCAAGGATGTTTTCTGTTTCCACTGGGCGAAATGTGCCAATGCCCACATGGAGGGTAACTTTAGCGGTTTTAATGCCCTGGGTTGCCAATTTTTCCAACAACTCCTCGGTGAAATGGAGCCCCGCCGTGGGGCCGCCACCGCCCCCAATTTTTCTGCATAGATGGTTTGGTATTGATCCGCCGTTGCTTGGCGATCGCTCACATAGGGAGGAAAAGGAATTTCTCCATAGTCCGGCAAGACTTCCCATAGCCGTTGCCCCTTTGGTAATTCAAACTGTAATAATCTTCCCCCTGTCTCTTCATCCCGGTCTAAAATTGTGGCCCATAATTCGGGCTTGTTACCATCCAGGGAAGCAAATTTAATTTTCACCCCCGGTGGCAAACGTTTACCGGGCTTAACTAGGGCAATCCACTGAGTTTCGTTGCATTCTGTTAGTAACAAAATCTCCATAGCCACCCCATTTTCTTTGTGGCCATGTAAACGGGCGGGCATAACTTTTGTGTCATTGAGAACTAATAAATCCCCCGCCTGGAGATAATTTGGCAAATCATAAAAATGACGGTGCTCCACCGTATCGGGGCCGTTAATCACCAATAACCGAGAATGATCCCTGGGGACAGCGGGACTCTGGGCAATGTAATCAGGAGGTAATTTGTAGTCGTAACTGCTCAGGTTTTGGTCAAGGCTCATGGAAAGAATTTTGGCGAGTGTCGGCGAATATCTAGGAAGGGTTAAGGGGGGTAGCTTCTGCCACCATGGGCGGTTCGGTTTTTGGGGCTAATCCCCGCAGGCGATCGGTAGTTACCTTTGACAGACTGGCCAGGGGCACCGCTACTAATAAACCTAAAATTCCCCCTAATTTGCCGCCTATAAATAGGGAGACAATAATCCACACAGGATTTAAGCCAGTGCGTTTACCCATCAATCTTGGGGAAACTACATTATCATTAATTTGCCCAATAATCACTGCCACCAGGAGAATTTTTACCCCCAACCAAAAATTTTCTAACATCAGCAAAAGGCTAATAATTAAAATGCTTAAACCACTGGCAAAGGGAATTAGGGTACTGATGCCAATGGTAATGGCAAAAAGGATGGCATAGGGGGCTTGGAGCACGGTAAAAACCACCATCTGAGCCAAGGTCAAAATACCCGCCAGAATTGCCTGGGTGGCAAAATACCCCTCGAAAGTGTCTCGAATTAAGTCCTGTAAATTCCGTTGCCAAGTTTGGGGAAACCAACTAAAAATGCCGTCCCAAATTCTTTCTCCCCCCAGCACCAGAAAAATAGTCAAAACCAATAAAATTAAGCCATTAATACTGGTACTAATGGTGACCCCCACTAGACCTAGGAGCTGATTTCCCAGGGAGTTGAGAACCAGGCTAAATTTTTGAATGGCTTGGCTGATTAGGGGTTGGAGATCAACTTCGATGTTGGCGTAATGCTCGTTTACCCAGGCCTGAAGCATTAATAGTTGGGCATTGCCAGACCGTAACCAAGTCGGCAGATTTTCTAATAATTGCCCCAGTTGATCGATCGCCAGGGGAATGACAATGAGTAGAAAAAGGCTGATAAAAACTAGGGCTATCAGGAGGACGCTGGTGATGGCCCAGGGCCGTTTAAACCCCTTTTCCACCAAAATTCTGACGGGAATATCCAGTAAAAAGGCGAACAGAACCGCCGCTATAAACAAACTGCTGAGGGGTTGGAGAAATCCCAGGACTTTATACAGTAGCCAGCCGTTGAGGAAAAATAGGGGAAACAGCAAACTGAGCCGCAACCAAGGGGGGGATTGTTTTAGTTCTTCCAACATGGCAGGCAATGGACTATGGTAGTGGACTAATTGGCATAACGCTTAACTACCCTAACTTATACCCAGCTCGCCCCCCTGGGGCCACCAAGCAGGAGCATCCCAGCGGCGATCGCCAACAACTACAATGGATCGGCACCCTTCAATACCTCACCATGGCAGAAAAATCATCCCCCATCCCAACGCTGAAAAATACCATGGCCTTAGGCACCTGGGTCGTCGGTCTAACCACGGCGATCGCCACGGTAGCTATCTGGCAGGGGGTACAAAACCTAGTCCCCTGGACCCGCATCACCAACCAGGAACCCAATGTGGAAATTTCTACCCTTGTGGTGCAACAAATCCGGGGCGTTAGTGAACTAACCACCACTGTCTTCGCCATGGAAACCGTGGTGCCCACCAGTCAAGAAAGACAATGGGGCAATGTGGTGCTGGGGCGCACCGATTTACTCTACATCGGCTATGGGGAAGTCCGGGCTGGCATAGACCTGGGGCAACTAGATGAAGATAGCATCCGTTACCATGGCGACAAGTTAACCGTTACCCTGCCGCCGCCGCAGATATTAGATCAAAAAATTGATGTGGAACGTTCCCGTATTTATCAGTATGACCGGGGATTCCTTAACCTTGGCCCGGACACTGCTCCGGAATTACAAAACCTAGCCCAACGGCAAACCCTAGCTAAAATTACCGCCGCCGCCTGTGACCAAGGTATTTTAGACCAGGCCAATGAACGGGCCGAAATGGCAGTGGGTAGCTTACTGAAGGGAACGGGCTACAAAGAAGTGGAAATTAAAACCAGCATCCCCAGTACGTGCAAACCATCTACCCCATCTTGAACATTGGAGACAATGCTGAGGTGACGAGATTTTCCAACTTTTAAAATGGGCTTTTACGAAACCTCGACCGGAGATTTTGAGGCAGTGAAATTCTTTGCGAACGGAGGAGGCATATCCTTGGTCGCCGCAATAAGGTAATCCAAAAAGGTTTGGGTAATCACCGATAATTGTTTACCGGCTAAGTTAGCCACGTACCAACGGCGTTTGATGGGAAATTCATCAATGTCCAAAATGGTTAATTCGCTCCGGTTTCCCTCCGACACCAATGTATGTTGGGATAATACGGAAATCCCCATGCCCCCGGCGATCGTCTGTTTGATGGCCTCATTACTACCCAACTCCAGCCGCACCCGGACGCCCACAGAATGGCGATCAAACAAATTTTGCACCGCTAGACGAGTGCCGGACCCCTGCTCCCGCATAATAAATGCCTCGTCATTCAAGGCGGTAATAGGAATATTAGTCTGGCCAGCTAGGGGATGATCCTGACGGGCAATAACCACCAACGGATTATCTAAAAAAGGCTCATAATTTAAATCAATTTCTTCCGGTGGCTCACTAACAATGTAGAGATCATCTTCATTGTTGAGCATACGATGGCGTATCTGTTCGTGGTTAGTCACCTTCAGAGACACTTCGATGCCGGGATATTTTTGGGTAAATTCTCCCAGGAGTCGGGGAATAAAATATTTGGCGGTGGTGATGACCGCTAGGCGTAAACGACCCTGCTTGGTGCCCTTAATGTCTGCTACCTTCATGGCAAAGTTGTCCAACCGCTGGAAAACATCCTGGCAGGTAACCAATAATTCCTGTCCCGCCTCGGTGAGATAGAGCCGTTTGCCAATTTGCTCGAATAGGGGTAAGCCGACGGTTTTGGACAATTGCTTAATTTGGCTCGATACCGTCGGTTGGGTAATATAAAGTTCCTCCGCCGCCCTGGTGAAACTGCCGTGCCTCGCTGTGGCTTCAAAAACTTTCAGTTGGTGTAGGGTTGCTTGCATGACCTAGATGGGGTGGGTGTTGGTAGAACCTAATGACATTTACTTCTTTGGAAATACCGGAACTCTCTATAGACTTGAGATTGTCGTTTTGTAAATAATGATAGAATAGAACCAATGGTTTTGACAAGTTCACCGCCTCAATCAGCTACTAATGGCCAATTTGTCCCCGGTCTTTGCCCTAGCACCTTAGTGGGGCCATAATAGGGAGGATTTTAGTCAGAAAGGAGCCAGAAACCGTGGATGTAGCGGTCAACGAGTCCATTTCCATTTCCCATAACCTAGAGCAATTTTTAATTGTACTTTCGGTTTCCCTTAGCATTGCGACCCTTTCCAAGACGGTGCCGATCCTCCGCAAAATTCCCTATACCTTGTTACTGGTAATTGTGGGAATGGTTTTGGCATTTGTGGATGTGAAGTTAATTAATCTTTCCCCGGAATTAATTTTAGAAATTTTCCTACCGCCGTTATTGTTTGAAGCGGCTTGGAATTTACAGTGGCGCAATCTGAAGAATAACTGGTTCCCCATTGTCCTCTTCGCCATTTTTGGGGTGATTATTTCCATTGTGGGTATTGCATTCCCCCTATCCCACTGGGGGGGCATGGAATTGGCGATCGCCCTGTTGGTGGGGGCGGCCCTTTCCGCCACGGACCCGGTATCGGTGATAGCCCTATTCAAGGAGTTGGGAGCTAGTAAAAAGCTCAATACCCTAATGGAGGGGGAAAGCTTATTTAACGATGGGGTGGCGGTGGTGGCCTTTGTGCTTTTGGTGGGGGTTCCCCTGGGCACCAGCACCCTGGAATTTTCCAGCACGATCGCCAAATTTAGCACCGTTGTTGGCATTGGGGTAGGGTGTGGTTTATTAATTGGCTTTGCCCTTTCCCTATTGACCCAGAGATTTGACCTACCCTTTGTGGAACAATCCTTAACCCTAGTTTCTGCCTATGGCGCCTATATTCTGGCGGAAAACCTGGGGGGATCAGGGGTAATTGGGGTAGTGGTGGTGGGATTAGTGTTGGGCAACTACGGTTCCCGCATTGGCATGAATCCCCGCACCAGGGTGATTGTGACAATTTTTTGGGAATTTGTTGCCTTCTTTGTTAACTCAATCATTTTCTTACTAATCGGCGATCAGATTGGTCTGAGCAGTTTGTCTGACCATCTCAATTTAATTTTGATTGCCATTGCTGCGGTGGTGGTGACCCGTTTTGTAAGCATCTTCTCCCTGAGTTTTATCAACAATATAACCAGTGACAAAATCAGCAATGCCGAGATTACCCTTAAAGAACAGACTGTTCTTTGGTGGGGCGGTTTGCGGGGTTCCGTGTCCATTGCTGTGGCCCTGAGTGTACCCCAGGCGATCGCCGAAAGACAGACCATCATCGACATTGTCTTTGGGGTAGTGCTGTTCACCCTTTTGGTGCAGGGGCTAACCACCCAATTTGTACTCAAGGGTTTAGATTTAATTGGCGATCAACCCCAGCGCCAGGAATATGCGGAGTTAGTTTCCCGACAAATTGCCCTGCGGCGGGTTCTGCAAGAACTGCAAAATGCCGATGAATTTCCCGACATTAATCCAGAACGATTCCGCTATAAACAGGAATTAGTCCATGGTGAACTAGCTAGCGTCACCGACAAACTTAAACAGTTATTGCAGGAGTATCCCCTGTTGCAGGAGGTGGCCAACAAAAAATTCGATGAAGCTGTGCTGGACATTGAAGCCCAAACCTATTCGGATTTAATTCGGATGGGGCGGTTGGAACAAAACTTGATTCCCCTCTTGGTAACCATCGAGGGAGAGAACAAACTCCAGGAATCCTAGGAAGTTATTTAGAACAACTCCTCACCCCCCCACTCTGGGGGATTTTTTTGTCGATGTTTGCTCAAAACTGGGGAGTGACGAAATTGAGGTAACCCGTCAGCAATTTTTCTCCCCAAAAGAGGCTAATGATGGCGGCGATCGCCAAGAAGGGCCCAAACGGGAAACCCTGTCGCCTTTGTAATTTTCCCACTATTAGCCCTAAACCACCGTAGATACTGCCCAGGAAACAGGCAATGAAAGTGGTTAATAGGAGCATTTCCCAACCTAACCAGGCCCCCAGCATGGCCGCTAATTTAGGGTCTCCGTCCCCCATACCCTCTTTGCCCAGGAGAAAACTTCCCCCCAAGCGGATCAAATCAAATAACCACAGCCCCAATACCGCCGCGGCGATCGCCTCCACCAGGGCCGGAATCGGGTTGCCGGTTTGCCAACCCAGGAAAAAATGAAACAGTAACCCCACCACTAAACCCGGTTTAGTCAAACGATTGGGTAGGGTCATGGTGTCCCAATCAATCAAAGTGAGGGCGACTAAAAAGCTAATTAATATCCAATACCCAAGGGTTTGCCATTGCCAACCGCAATACCAAAAAGTTAGGGCAAATAATAGTCCCGTAGCCGCTTCCACCACGGGATAACGAGGGGAAATAGCCACTCCACACCAACGACATTTTCCCCTCAGCCAGAGCCAACCCAGCACCGGCACATTTTCGGTTTTGCCCAGGGGATGTTCACAACTAGGACAACGGGAGGGGGGATGAATTAAAGATAGGCCGGCGGGAATGCGATAGGCCACCACGTTGAGAAAACTACCAATGGCACAGCCAAAGGGGATAACAAAAAGCAGGGAAATTAGAACGATTAGGGGATCCATGCTGGTCTCGGCTAAGGAAGGGCAGTATTAAACTGACAAAATTTGTTCAGCTATTTTCCAAACCCAATACTGCCCTAACTTTATCCAAATATGGCACGGGAAAACCCTGCTCTTTAGGGCGGGGATGCGCCGAGTGCCTTAACTTCCCTCCTAGTGGGTTCCCAGCTTAAATCAGACTTATGCTGATTATGTTAGCATAACAGGATGAGGATTTTAGAGTTCAAGGTCAAAGGAAAAAAGGAACAGTATCGCCAGATCGACGATGCCATCCGAACCGCACAGTTTGTGCGGAACAAAGCCTTGCGCTATTGGATGGACAATAAAGGGGTTAGCAAGTACGACCTCAACAAATATTGTGCCCAGTTAGCCAAGGAATTTCCCTTTGCCAATGAACTTAATTCGATGGCCAGACAGTCTTCTGCTGAGAGGGCTTGGTCTGCCATTGCTCGTTTCTATGACAATTGCAAAAAACAAGTAAAGGGCAAAAAGGGGTTTCCAAAGTTCAAAAAATATTCTCGGTCAGTGGAATACAAAACCTCTGGCTGGGCATTACTTGACCCCAAACACATTGAGTTTACTGATAAGAAAAAAATCGGCAAGCTCAAATTAGTTGGGACTTGGGATCTAGCCTTCTATGACCCGTCTCAAATCAAAAGAGTGCGATTACTCAAGAGGGCAGACGGCTACTATTGTCAGTTCTGCATAGCTGTTGATGTTGAAATCAAAACGGAACCCACCCATAAAACAGTGGGGTTGGACTTGGGCTTAAATTACTTCATTGCCACCAGTGATGGTGAGTTGGTGGAGTCTCCCAAGTTCTACCGGAAGTCCGAACGACAACTCAATCGAGCTAATCGCAAAAAGTCCAAAAAGTACCGCAAAGGTGCTAAACCTCAATCCCGTAACTATCACAAGGCTAGAAACCGATATGCTCGGAAACATTTAAGAGTAAGTAGGCAACGTAATGAGTTTTGCAAACGAATTGCATACTGCGTAATCCAATCTCACGATTTGGTCGCCTATGAAGACTTAAAGGTAAAGAACATGGTACGGAATCGACATCTAGCCAAGTCGATTAGTGATGCAGGATGGGCTACATTCCGTCAGTGGCTGGAGCATTTCGGGGTCAAATATGGCAAGGTAACTGTTGCCGTTCCACCCCATTACACCAGTCAAAATTGTTCCCAATGTGGGGAAACGGTTAAGAAATCTCTCAGTGTTAGGACACATAATTGTCACCACTGTGGATATGTTGAAGACCGGGACGTAAATGCCGCCAAAGTCATCCTGCAACGGGCTTTAACTACCGTGGGGCACACGGAATGTAAGCTTCTGGAGATTGACCCTCTAGCTTCGTTGGAGCAATCCTGCGGGGTTACGGTTAGTCCGTGAAAGAAGAATCCCTTTCCTTTAGGGAAGGGAGTGTCAACCTGCCTAGTCGTTTAACTCTTTCTTAATTACCCGATAGTTTTGATCCAGATAAACTTCATATACCCGACCTCCCTCACAGATTACGTCATCAATTTCAAAGCGTCCTTTGTCGATTTCAAAGTCTGCATATTTGAAAGAAGTACAGCCCATGGCATTGAGCGCTTGCATGATCCTTTCCCGTTCCTGGGGGGTAGCGTCCCGATCATTGTCGGCCTTGGCGATCGCCGCGGTCAGGGCCATTTCCAGCATGACCGCCCCGGCGAGTAGATAGCTCAGTTGCTTGATTAAATTCATAGATATTTTCTCCTTAGAAACAATCTTCCTAGTGAACTTTTTTTAATTTAACCAGCCCCCGCCTTAATTTCAACTCCGATGTAAACAGATTGGCGATCGCCTACGGGGGGGGAGATCCGGTCAACGGAGTCAGCCTCCACCAAGGGATTAAGATAGGTAAGGAATGTCATCGGTTAACCCTGTGGCGACATGGCGGGGGATTTTTGTTAATCAACCCCAGGAAAAATTTGTTGGCGATACTTTTTATGAAAACCTTATTATTAACCTGGCTAGACCGCATTTTAATTGCCGATGTCTTTTTGGTATTCTTTGGCTTTTTTTGGTTTGCCATCGCCGTGGTGGGGGAATCGACGGGTATTCCTTTGGGTTATCAAATCTGGCAAAAACTCTGGATGCCTTTGTTTAACCCCGCCATCAGCATTTTAATTTTGGGGGCCATCAGTAGTTGGGCGATTAAAAAATTTTCCCAGTGGTTTTCCGCCAAACAAGGGAGTTAAGGAGTTAAAACCATGAAACCTTGGGTCAAAGGGGCGATCGCCGCAGGGATTTTCCTCCTCAGTTTGGAAATCATTGCCCATATTTATGTGGAAAGCCTTTGGTTTCGGGAACTAAATGTCCAATCTGTATTTTGGAAAAGGGTCTGGTGGCAGGGGGGGATTGCCCTAATGGCCGGGGCCATCTCCTGGGCTTTCGTCGTCCGGCAAGTGCGGATGGCCCAAGGTTTGGCTTATCAAGATTCTCCCTCCGTTACCAACGTTCCCCCTATCCCCATTCCTGTGGCTGTTGGTTCCCAATATCTCCCCTTACCTAAACCCAAAGTACATCGCCCAGTCCATTCTCGCCCTTTGTTGCTTCCTGTACTTTTGCCATTGACCATCGGGTTACAGTTCATTCTGATCGCTTTGGTGATGTACTACGTTTTTATCACCATCCAGGTCTGGACTCCGGACTATACCCTGCCCAACATTACCCCGGCGGTGCCCCAACCCTTCCATATTCACTGGTTATTTACCAATGTCGAAAATTTACCTACCCAATTGGGGGTGACGATTACTGCGGGGGGGTTGACCCTGATTAGTCTTTTGCGGGGCTCCCGTCTATTGCCGGGATTAGTCCTTTTTTTAAGTGCAGTGTGGGGTTTACTCCTATCTGGCAATTGGTTTCGGCTTCTACTATCTTTAAATCAGCAATCCTTTAACGAAATCGATCCCCAGTTCCAGCGGGATATTAGTTTTTATATTTTTCAACTTCCCTTTTGGCAGTTATTGGAAAGTTGGGCTCGGGGGCTGTTCCTGTTTAGTTTGTTAGCGGTAACCCTGATTTTTCTTAAGTCTGGCAATAGTTTATCGGAAGGGAAATTCCCTGGCTTTTCCCCTGGCCAGTTACGGCACCTCAGTCGTTTAGCCTGTGCTGTCGCCGCTACATTGACGGTGGAACACTGGTTACGACGCTATGGTTACTTATTTGCCAACCATGGAGTAGTCTACGGAGCTAACTACACCGATGTCCATTGGCGTTTGCCGGTGGAAACTGGTTTGATGATTTTTACTGCGGCGATCGCCCTTTGGTTAGCGTGGTTAGGTATAAAAGGTTGGCGATTTAGTCCCCCCGCTTCTCCCCGTCGGCTACGGCTTCCCCTCATTACCCTCTGGTTGCCCGTGGCGGTGTATTTCTTGCTCATCCTATTGCAAAACCTGGGGGGACTGGCGATCGAAATGCTAGTGGTGCAACCTAATCAGCTGACTAGGGAAAGACCCTACCTCGCCCGCAACATTACCGGCACTAGACACGCTTTCAACCTCAATACAATTCAACCCGCCACCCTGACCGGTCGGGGCCAACTCAGTCAAGAGGATCTGGACGAAAACCGAGCCACCCTAGATAACATCCGCCTCTGGGATCCCATTCCCCTGCTCAAAACCAACCGGCAATTACAACAAATTCGGCTTTACTATAAATTTCCCGACGCGGATCTAGATCGCTACACCATCCGAGTCCAGCAGGAACCAACAAATACCATCAACATTGCCAAGCAACAGGTACTCATCGCCCCTCGGGAATTGGACTACACCGCTGTCCCAGAAAAGGCCCAAACCTGGGTAAACAAACATTTGGTCTATACCCATGGCTATGGTTTTACCCTCTCCCCGGTTAACCTCGTGGATCAGGGGGGATTACCCTATTATTTTGTCAAGGATATTGGCACCGATGAAAATGCCGGGGCCCTGCGCACATCCAGCGAGTTAATCCGCACCAGTATCCCCATTGGCAAACCCCGTATTTATTTTGGGGAAATAACCGATAACTACATCATGACCAACACGGCCATCCCAGAGTTGGATTTTCCCAGTGGAGAGACTAATGTTTATAACTTCTACGATGGTCGGGGGGGGATTGTCCTTAATTCCCCCATTCGCAAATTTCTGTTTGCGGTTTATCTGCGGGACTGGCAAATGCTCTTCACCGATAATTTTAAACCCGATACGAGAATCCTTTTTCGCCGTAATATTAACCGCCGCATCCGTCAAATTGCCCCTTTCCTGCGGTTTGATCGGGATCCCTATCTAGTTACCGCCAATGTAAATGGCACAGATAATTCCACTCTCTACTGGATTATTGATGCCTATACCACCAGTAATTACTATCCCTATTCCGATCCCGGTGAAGGGGATGCTGACCAACCAGTCAGAAATTTTAACTACATTCGTAATTCCGTCAAAATTGTGGTGGATGCCTACAATGGCGATGTCACTTTTTTCACAGTGGATAAAAGTGATCCCCTTATCCAGGCTTGGCAGCAAATTTTCCCAGAATTGTTCCGTCCCCTCAGTGCCATGGCCGCCACCCTCAAAAGTCATATTCGTTACCCGGTGGATATGTTCAGCACCCAATCAGAAAGGCTTTTGACCTACCACATGGAAGACATTGACGTGTTCTATAACCGGGAAGATCAATGGCAAATTCCTCGGGAAACCTATGCCGATGAACAACAGCCCATCGACCCCTATTATTTGATCATGAAATTGGCGGGTATCAATGCGACGGAAGAGGAATTTGTTCTTTCCCAGGTCTATACCCCCAATGCCCGGAATAATCTGATTGCTTTGCTTTTTGCCCGTTGTGATGAACAAAACTATGGCAAATTATTGCTCTATACTTTGCCGAAGGAAAGGCTTGTTTACGGGCCAGAGCAAATTGAAGCATTGGTTAACCAAGATCCCATTATTTCTGAACGGATTAGTTTATGGAATCGACGGGGTTCTAGGGCAATCCAAGGTAATTTATTGGTTATTCCCATCAAGGAATCGTTGTTGTATGTAGAACCTATTTACCTAGAGGCAGAGAAAAATAGCTTACCGACCTTAGCTCGGGTGGTGGTGGTGTACGGCAATCAAATTGCGATGGCAGAAACCCTCAAAGAGGCTCTAGATGCTATTTTTTCACCGGAATCAGTGGATGGGAAAGCGATTATCCGTCCTTTGGATACAACGGTGGATGAACTTAATCCTGAATTAAATTAGGAGTGATCAACCCAGTGACTATTCCAAAAGATTCAGGTCAATTGATCAAAGAGATTCTGGAATAATAGAAGAGCTATATTTATTCGATTTAATAGGCCCCCTTACCAAATAACAACATTCTCACCGTCTCCACCAAGATATCCCAATCCAAATTAAGAGACCAATTATCAATGTAGTACAAATCCAAACGAGCCACATCGTCAAAGCTGTTAATATCCGATCGCCCGGAAATTTGCCACAGTCCTGTCACCCCCGGCATTACTTGATGACGAATATGGTGCCAAGCATCAAACCTTTCCACGTCCCGTAAAGGCAGGGGTCGGGGCCCCACCAAACTCATTTGCCCCAGCACAACGTTAAACAATTGGGGAATTTCATCTAGGCTAGTGCGGCGGAGAAAATACCCCAGGGGAATAATACGGGGATCCCGTTTGAGTTTGAACATAATGCCATCGTCATTTTCGTTTGCTTCCTCCAACTGCTTTTGTAGTAACGGTGCATCCACCACCATGGTGCGAAATTTCCACATCTGAAAAGTTTTTCCCTGGAGTCCCACCCGCTCTTGGCGAAAAAAAGCTGGGCCAGGGGAAGAAAGTTTGATGGCAATGGTAATGGCTAAAAAGATAGGGGCAAGGAGGAGAATGCCGCCCAGGGCACCGGTGTAATCCAAGGATCTTTTGAGGCGATAATCCAGACCCACCAGTAGGGGAGTTTCCACTCGCACCGTCGGCAAACCAGCAAAAATTTCCGACATGCCCCGTCGATAGAGCATATCCCGACTGGAGGGCAATAGTCGTAGGGCAATGTTTTCCCCCCGTAAATGCCAGTATAAACTTGAGGCCAAGTCCGCTTGGGGTAAAGATTCTGCTAAAACTTCCTGGGCCCCCGATGCCAAAATTTGTTTAAGGGTGTGGTCACTGTGGGCCATGTTAGCCAGGGCGGCCCCCACCACTCGATATTGGGAACGTTGCTCCAGGGTGGCGGCGAGGTGATGAATGCGGGGAGAGGCGGCAATCAAAAAAATAGGAATAGCTTTGCGGCGTTCTAGGGGACTAAGGAGTAAGCTGACGATGAAACGGCCGAGGATTATCAAAATAACGCTGGCCCCCCAAGCTGAAAAAAATAGGGAGCGGGGCAAGTCGATCGCCGGATCGATGAAATATTTAACCACTAGGGTGAGCAAAAACACAAAGCTGATTAATTTAATTACCCCCAGAAAATTTTGACTGCGGGTTTGGGGACGATATAGCCCACCATAGGTAAAAACAATGAAAATAATAGCGACGTAGCACCAAAAAAGACTGGGCAAACCAAACCACACCCACCAATTGAATTGCGGTGGAGGAGGGGAATAGAAATTATTGAGGCGATGGGCCACAATCCATGCGGCCAAGAGGGAGAGAAAATCCGTTATCACCAAAAAAGTAAGCTTGAGCCATTGACGTTGGGACAAGTGTACCCCGGTGAAGTTATGGGGAGCCCGGATATCTGCCGTTAAAAATTTTTGACTAAACCATTTATTCATCCGCAGGGGCCCTGGGGCTTAAGGGGCGATCGCCAATAATCTAAGGCTACCCTTTTCCCTACCCCTTGAATGTCAACGATTAATGTATCGTTGCAATAATTTTTCCAGTTCACTGACGGGGGCCCTCGGGGACAATCTGGGCAAGACTATTTCCTCCGATGATTTATTACTTAGGGGAGCCCTGGGCGATCGCCACACCAGCACCGGAATTTCGTACTGATAAGCGGCAAACCATTGGTCATTGGTGGTAATGTCCCGGATTTCCAGATTAATATGCGGCTCTGTCACCTGGCCTAGTTTTTCTTCTAGTCCTTCACAGAGATGGCAACCGGGCTTGCTGTACATAATTAAGTCCATGGCATGGTGTTCCAATGATTGATTTGACAACTAATAACTCCCAATGTGCCTAACTTGCCAGACCCAAGCGATGGTCGCCAGCACCAATAATAAAACCACAAACCAATCCCCCCAAAGGATGTAGGGGGTTAAGTTCTGACGGGGGTAAATGGCCCCGGCATGGATTTGGTATTCATTCATGGACGATAACCAGAGGGTTTTGCCCCGGGGATTAATCATGGCGGAGAGTCCCGTATTGGTGGCCCTCCCTAACCAACGATCGCCTTCAATGGCCCGCATTACGTCCAAAGCATGGTGTTGGGCGGCCATGGTGTCGCTGTAATGGGCATTATTAGCGCTGGAAAGAATAAATTCCCCCCCCTGTAAAATTTGGGAGCGCAACAGTTCAGGAAAAGCCGACTCGTAGCACATTATCACCGCCGCCGGGCCAAAGGGGGTGGGCAAAACCAGGGGGCGATCGCCGGGTAATAATTGTTCTTTGAGGGGAGACAATCTTTGAATGAGCTTGCCAAAGATGGTACTCAAAGGGATATATTCCCCCAGGGGGACAAGTTTGACTTTATCGTAACGACCCATTAACTTACCCTGACCATCAACGGTAAATAAACTGTTGGTGTAACCTTCTCCTTAACTCCATAGGCTCCTAACCAGACAGGAACTTGAGTTTGTAAAATAGCCTGATAAAAAGCACTGCGCTCCACCACCGTTTCCCACAGATAGGGTAAAGCTCCCTCCGGTGTGAGCACAATATCTACCCCCTGGTTTGCTAACTTTTCATATCCCTCCGTATAACCGGCGATCGCCCGGCGCCAACCTTCGCTATTAAATTTAATTTTGTTGGGAATATTGCCCTGGATAATACCAACCTCAATTTTCTGACTTTCTAAGTCCGCTAAGGGGCGTTGATACAGCAACCAACCCCCGACTTGTAAACCCAACCAAAGGATTATCGCTGTTAGGAAATAACCCCAACGAATTTTGGAACCTTTGAAATTTCTTAAATTTTTCGGACTAGTTAAGGCGAAAGCCAGGGCCAACAATCCATTAACCATTACGATTGAGCCACTCAACAAAGCCGGGCCACCAATGCTTCCCCATTGCAAAAAATTTAACTGGCTAGGACTTTGGGTATAGGCCAGGGGACTCCACCAGAGAACGGATCGGCTCCAAAGAGCTTCCAGGGCGCACCAACTGGCCACCCCCCACAGAATTAATAAGCCATTTTTAACTTGGACATTAACCTTAGACTTAGCCGTGGTAATTTGCCACCCAGCCATGGCCAGTAACCAGGCAAAAACCAAAACAATACCCCAAACAGTGATGGCCCCCCAACAAAAAATGGCGATCGCCAAACTCCCTAACCAGGGCACCCCCAACCAAGTCAGGGGATGAACTCCAGTGATCCAAAATAGGGCTACCCCGTAAAAGCCTCCGCCCCAGGCCGTAGCCGCTAAAATTCTAGAATTAAAAAATTTGCTTGGCTTAATTCCATTGCCATCGGTCTGAAAAACCCAAAACCAAAGAGGAACCTGGGCAATCCAAGCAATATAAGTCCAGCCCAGGGGAGCCGTAGCCAGTCCCATACCCAAGCCCCCCAACCATAGCAGTCCAAAATTCCCTTTCGTCATTCAGCAATCTTCACCAATTGATATTCTCCCTTCCCTAAAAACCAGCCCCAGCAATTGTTTCAGCCCACTGCTCAATAGGGTTAACGGCTGACGGGATGATGCTTCCCAAAAGCAGGGGTTTAAAACCGATTTTTTCGGCAATAGGCAAATAAATATGCTCCCCCTTTCAGCTTTGCCTCGCAAGGCCATAGTCCCCAATAGTATATTAGGTACAAGGAAGAGAATGTTTCTCCCCTAACGCTTATCCTACAAAACTCCATCTTTTATGAGTAACAGCAGTAATTTTCGTCAGATCATGGCGGAGGCAAAAGGCCAAAGTCTGATCGGCCCAGACGTGATTAAAAACGCTCTCCCCTATCTTGGCGGAGGTTTAGTGCTGACGGCGGCGGGAACCTTTGGCGGCCTCAGCGTAATGCAAGGTAATCCCGGTTTATTTATGCCCACGTTCTGGGGGGCGTTAATCGGGAACTTCATCCTCTTTTTTGTGGCTATGCGGGTGGCCCAAAGTGGCAATAACGCCACAGCCCTCCCCCTGTTGGCCCTTTACAGTTTGCTATCGGGTTATACCCTCAGTGGCATTATCTTCGTTGCCCTACAAACCTCCGGGGTGGGTATACAAGGCATTGGCGTTGCGGCCCTGGCCTGTGGAGTTACCTTTGTGGTGGCCCGCAACATTGGCTCCAACCTTTCCGAAGAAGATGGCATTGCCCTCAGTAAAACCGTCAGCTTGGCCCTAATCGGCCTAGTGGTGGTGATGGTGCTCCAACTGGTTCTTTCCCTGTTTAACGTAATTACCCCCACATTTCTGGAAGTAGCCATTTCCGGTTTTGGCGTTTTGCTATTTGCGGGAGTATCGGTGGTGGACTTTTTCGTTCTGCCCCGCACCTACCGGGATGATCAATACCTGGCTGCAGCCCTATCGATGTATTTGACCTATATCAACCTGTTCATTTTCATTTTACGCCTGTTGATTGCCCTCAATGGCCGGGACTAGGTTTGATTATCAGCCTCGATTGAGTTAACCAATTTAGTTCATGGATTAACCAAACAATTTTTATCAAAAGTAATCCCCTTGTTGTGAAAACTGGGGGATTTTTTAATCGAAAAAATGGGTCTAAGATCCCGTCCTTTAGGGAGGCTTTAATTAAAATATATTATTGGGAGAATGATTATTGGTTTCCATATCTAAAACTAATTTAGAGAATAATCTTTGTCTTTAAAATAGCTTATTATAAAAAAATAAAGACAGAACAATCACAGCATTGGATTACAATTTTAATTATAAAACTAATAATGTATCGGATAATCTAGGAGAAAAAGCATGACCTTAGCAGACAATGAAAAAGAACTTTTTGCCCGAATGCGTGAACAATATGACTATTTACCGTACCCTGAATCGGAAATTCATCTTTTCCCATCCAGCCTAGAGCAACTTTATATTCATTCCCTGGTGACTCCCTACTATCTACGTCATCAAAAAATAATTAACACCGCAGACAAAATTATTTTAGATGCAGGGTGCGGCAGTGGAATGCAAGCCTTAGCCTTGGCGGCGGCTAATCCGGGGGCAAAAATTATCGGTGTTGATCTTTCGGCAAAATCCATTGAATTGGCTCGACAACGGTTTGACTACCATAAAATCCCCAATGCTGAATTTTATGCTATTCCCCTCGAAGACATTCAAACTCTGGGCTATCACTATGACTTGATTAATTGTGATGAAGTCTTATATCTTTTGCCCAATCCGGGGGAGACGATGCAGTTATTTCAAGCAAATCTATCCCCTGATGGCATTATTCGGACTAACCTGCATAGCTATCATCAACGGCAAGAATATTACCGGATCAAGAGTTATTTAAGTTTACAGGATATTTAATGAAGAATCCCATCTGAACAGCATTAGAATTGACGAAGAGAAACGCTTGATCATCTTAATAAGGATATTAGAATGAAAATATTTTATCAGGATTATGTTAATAATACTTCAAAGTTTCTGAACCCTCAGCACAAAGAAAAATGTTAAATGAGTGGTTGATGACTAATTATTTGTTACGGGGCGATAAAGGTTATACAATTCCTGAAATGTCTGAATTTATCGAGTATGCTAATTTAGACTTTCTGAGTATGGTCAATTGGCGGCATTGGAATGTGTTGGATTTATTCCAAGATCAGAGAAAACGTACCTCTTTTTTGGCAATTAGGCTTAGAATCTGCTTCAGAAATGGACAAGCTACATATTTATGAATTGCTCAATCCTGTTCATCGTCTACTGGATTTTTGGTGTGTTCAGCAATCAGATCGCCCCCTCCCTGCTTCTCCCCTATCTTGGGACGATCTTACTTGGGAAAAATGTTCTGTTCATCTCCATCCAGTCTTACAAAAAGACACTATCAAACAAGAAATTCTTCAAGCTTGTCAATGCCGTGAATCCATTGATTTTAGCCAATATATTAAACTGAATACTTTCAATTCCGGTCGTTGTTGATTGCGAATTGTTAGCCGTGCTCCTGCCTCTTTGGGATTGTTCTCAATCGTTTTCTAACTTATTGCAACGTTGGTTACAGCTTCAGCCCCTTTCCCTAACCACCTTAGAACCGAAAACAACAGCACAGGGAGCAACGGAATTACAAGAATTGTTCGCTAAGTTAGAGTTTTTTACCTTTATTTTGCTAGAGATTAACTAATCCTGTTCAGGAAAAATAATTAGCAAATTGCCATCGGGGGCGAGTTCTACCTTTCCCCCTAGTTCCTTAATTTCTCTGATTGCTTGACCCCGCACACTATCATCTAAGGCATTTTGCATAATGCTCATCCATGCCGTAACCCTTGCTTTTTTACTGTCAGGATTTTTGGCTAAAAATGCAGCCGTTTCCGAATTACGCTTGGCTACTTCCATATCGCCCCTTTCCCTTGCCCACTTTGCGGCCATTTCATAGGAACTTTGTGCGGCTTTATTATCCCCAAGAAAAAGCATTTCGTCTATCCCTTTATAACTCCAGATATAGGGTGATAGTGGACTCAAATCAGCATCAATATCTTCCAATGCCTTGTTTAGTAATTCCACTGTTGTTTTAGGATTAAGGGCATACATGGTATTGGCCACAGACAAAACTAACAATGCCTGAAGAAAGCGAGGATTGTTGTTCACAATATTTCGAAAGTAATCAGCTGTTAGTCCATAACCTGTTTTTTCCCTTGCCGGTGCATCGCCGAAATACTGTACAAATTGTAGATACGCCCAGTCAGCCATAAGATTATTAAATCCTAAGGACGGAAGATTTTTCTGGGCCTGAAGGACAGTTGCAATCCTTTCCTCTTCTTGAACATAAAAGTCAGACTGGTCTAAGCCGTTCTCTTTTATGGTTTTGTTTTGAATTATGACTATGCCGACAATGCTTGCAATTGCTAATGTTATACTAAATAAGCTTGAAGTAAACCTCATAATATTAGCTTCTTCCGAGAGAATTTATTGTACTTTAGAACCACCATTCGTGCAGTTATCGCTCGCTAAATCACCTACGTTGACAGCGGCACCAATTTGTGGGGCTTGGCAGGTTGCCCTGTTATAGGCACTATTGTTGAAGTAAACGCCGATGGCATAATCTCTTACTTGATCTTGATTAGGATTAATTGCAATCGCCTGATGCTTAACCCTTGTCGAGTCGGCCACCGGATTTGGGAAAGTATAATAATTAGAACTTACGATACCACTATCCTGTTGCAATAAAGTCAATGTGGGGGCAAAGTCTCCATAACTATAGTGGTAAGCTTGCTGAGAACGTGCAATAGCACCCAACTTCATCTGCACCTCAGCTTCCCTTGCCTTACCGATTTGGGAATAAAATGCAGGAAGGCTTATTGCAGCAAGAACCGATGTTATGATCATGACGACCATAAGCTCCAATAGGGTGAAGCCCTCCTCATTCTGAAGTCTTAATACTCCAAGATTGTGTCCCGAATTGCTCTTTGTTTTTTTGGGGAATGACATTGCATTTTTTTGTCGGATGTATTTAGTAAAAAAAGAGCCCGATGAATGCCTCATTTTAGGAAGGATACACCGGGGTGGAGAGAATGGCCTAGCGAGGATAGGCTGAATTAGCAAAGAAGTTAAGCCTGAGCTTGCAAGCCCAATGAGGAGACCACTCCAGATTGCCCTAAACAGGACATCGGAAGTGGTCAAATTGCTTATTGAACTTTCGTTTGGCCAGCTCCGCAGGCGGCAGCACTAGCCGCAGGAGTACCAGCTGTACCGTTGGTATCTGCTTGACAAAGGATCTGAGCGTATTGACCTGTAGCGGGATCGAAGCCAATTGCACCGCTGTAGTTCCTTGTACCTTGAGCGGTACCATTGTCTACAGTGGTACCACCAGTATGAATACCTAAAGCCGTAGAGGTAGAGGCGGTTGCAGTGCCTGCTGTGACATTAAATACATAGTACTTACTGGCAGGAACGATAACGCCCAAGACATTATTTGCTTGAAGGTCGGCGTTGGCAAGTGCAGGCGTAAACGCGCCCTTTTCAAAGTGGTAGGATTGCTGAGTACGGTTGATGGTACCAATACCATTTTTACCTTCTGTTTCCCGGGCTTTACCTACTTGACCCAAGAGGTTAGGTAGAGCAACAGCAGCCAATACACCGATGATGATTACAACAACCAAAAGTTCGATTAAGGTGAAACCTTCTTCTTGACGTTTTTTGGAGAGAGTAGAAATAAGTTTGTAGTTAAAGCTAGTAGCCATGATTGTCTTCTTCCTTAATGTAGGGGGGAGTTTAAATAACTGTTCGGAACCCTTCTAGATGTAACTTACCCCCAAGACATCATTTACCTATCACCCCCTTCAAAAAAAGTTTTCACCACAGCCTTCGGTTATTGCCTCATGGGCACTTCAGCGTTTATCTTTTCATTCCCTAATGATTAAGGCTTCGTGCAAGCAACTAAACTGGGAATACCCCCCACAGATTAGAGGAGAGAACCATGACCACCACCATTGACGAAGTCCTCGACCTGTTCAAACAAGTCGCCCAAGCCCAGACAAGAAGTTCGTGAAGCCCAGAAAGAAACTGAGCGTCGCTTCCAACAATCCATTATTGAAAACGAAAAAGGCTTCAAACAGTTACGCCAGGAACTCGGTAATCTAGGGCAATCGTGGGGCCGATTTGTGGAAAATATGGTTGCCCCTGCTTGTGAAACTTTATTTTTAGATCGCGGTATTCCCGTCCATCAAGTCAGCCAACGGGTCAAAAAACGCCTAGACGGTGACACCCTAGAAGTGGATATTCTGGTATTGAACCAAGACTACGCCCTGGCCGTGGAGGTAAAGAGTAAGCTAAGTGTTCAGGATGTCAAAGACTTTTTGGTTGATCTGGCAGACTTTAGGCGATTCTTCCCCGAATATCAGCAAAAACAAGTTTATGGTGCCGTTGCCGCCATGGACATTGAAGATGGAGCTGATAAATATGCTTATCGCCAGGGGTTATTTGTTCTGACTCAATCCGGTGAAACTGTTGCTATTCTCAACGGCGACGAATTTCAGCCCAAAAATTGGTAAGCGTCTAGCTATTGGGCCAAAAATCTGAATCTAGAATCTCTCCAATCGTAAATGGACAACACTCCGGAAACTGCTCATCAGGTAAATCCGTTTCTGCAATGGCCAGATCCCTCGCTTCCTGCCAACTTTCCGCCATAGCTTCCTCCAAACGGGACTTTAAACCCGGATTTCTCCTGAGCAATTTTGCAAGGGATGCCCTCTGAACACGGATGGTTGCCCGCCAACTATTACTCCGTTTCCAATGCAGAATCTGCCATTTCAAAAGATGGGCAATCAAAACCATTAAGCGTGATTCAAGTTGGTCATAGTGACGATTCCCCAAATCCCGAATCTCCTCTATCAAATGTTCCAAATCTAGCTGCTCAAAACGTTTTTGAGACAAAAGCTCCGCCTGCTGGTGAGTCCAACTAAAGAAATCTTGATTATAGAGAATGTCATTCATTTGTTAGCTCCGGCAATTCATCAATACCATTATCTATTCACTGCCCACTATTCTCTGCCAACCACTCCTCCACATTAGTCAAAGCAGTAAAATCCAACAATGCCTCCCCCAAACCCTCCAACTGGATCGTTCCCAACTGCCGAATCTGGCCAACCATAGCATTAGGTAAGGTGCCAAACCGGCGGGTCAAAAGACGCAAAACCAGAGTTGCCTCCCCTCGTTGTTCACCCTGTTGAAGTCCTTGCTGGAGTCCTTGTTGAAGTCCCAACTGGAGTCCCTTGTTTAGACCCAGTTCCTGGCCTTCCTGTAAGCCTTTTTGTCTAGACTCCGCCACAATACGTTGATAAACCACCGATTCCTGCATGAGTTCCTCCTTGAGATAAACACCAATTAGCCTTTGATCAAAATTAATCCCAGCTAGCAACTGGACACAGGCCGCGACATTACTGCGCTCGGCTCTGTTTTCGATTATATCCACCCTCCTTGCCACGTTGGCCAGTAATGCTTCTGGTTCCGACGTTTTCGCCAACACCGCCAACGGCAACAAAAATGGCTGATTCAGCAATAACGACGCTTCCACCTCCCACAGGCGAGTCACCCGATAGGGATGGAACCTTTTGCCATCTTGAAAACAATCTTCAAACACCAACGGCGAATTAGTTCGTTTTAGGTAAATTACTACTTGTTCAATCTCACACTTATACTGACGATAAAGCCGCACCCAATAGTCCAACATTCGGAAGGGAATTGGTGGTTCCGACTTTGCCACTGTTTGGAACTCCAAATGCAGAATTCGTCCCTGACCTCGAAGGAAAAATAGCGTATCCGCCCGGATCGGTTCCAGTTTCAATTCCGTATTCAATAGTTCCCAGCTATCATCACCTGACCCTGGCAGTAACCAATCCACAAACGCCTGGGGGTCAGCCTCCACCATAAACTTGAGCACGTTATCAAAACTCATACCAATTCCTGTTCAACTTTGTGGTTCGGGCACTAGGATTTTGCCCACTTAGAACTTAGCTAGCATCATACCCTTGCTGTATCCTTTGACCGAAGCTTAGAGCAGAAATGCCCTGACGGCCTGGAAAAGAGAACTTTTACCTTCAATGAATATAATTAAGGGTGTGATAATGAACCTTTTCGCATTCTTGTAAATGCTCCTAACCTAGCTTTAAATTCCACCAATAATCTATGCTCGTCCCCGCTTCTCCAAACCTTGCCCCCCTGGATCAAGATATCCTCGCAGAACTTCTGCGGGATAAAAGATCCCCCAACACCAGAAGAACCTATGCCAAGGGTTTAAATGATTTTTTTCTGACGATGACCGGAGAAGAAGCATCACCGGAAATCATTGCTTGGTTTTTAAATTTGGGACATTTTGAGGCGATCGCCATAGTGTTGCGCTATCGGGCGGGGTTAGTGGAAAGGGAGTTAAAACCCGCCACCATTAATGTGCGACTGTCCGCCGTGAAAAGTTTGGTTAACTATGCCCGTAGGGTAGGGAAATGCAATTACACCCTGGAAGATGTGGAAGGACTGAAAGCAGAAACCTATCGGGATACTACGGGGGTAAGTCCTGACTCCTTTAAACAAATTGCCAACCAAGTGGATCAAAATTCCCTCAAAGGTAAACGGGACATGGCCATTCTGCGATTGCTGTGGGACAATGCCCTCCGCCGGGCGGAAGTTTGTAGTTTGAATATTGCGGATTATCAACCGGGGGAAAGGCGATTATTAATTAGGGGTAAGGGAAGATTAAGCAAGGAATCCGTAAACATTAGTGCCAAAGCCATTACCTTTATTGATGATTGGCTAACGGCCATCGGTCATCGAACTAAGGACAAACCCCTTTTCTGCACTGTGGATCGAGCTACCTTTGGTCACCGCCTTAGTGGTAACGCAATCTACAATATTGTCCGCACTACAGCGGTTTCAGCGGGGATTAAGAAGGTAATGAGTCCCCACCGCATTCGTCACAGTGCCATTACAGCGGCCCTTGATGCCACCAATGGCGATACCCGCAAAGTACAGAAATTGAGTCGCCACAGCAACTTAAATACCCTGATGATCTACGACGATAATCGCCACAAACACCAGGCAGAAATCACTGATATCCTCGCCGATCTCATCTAAATTTTTTCTAGCCGAACTTGTCCATCATTGTTTTGGCCCGCTTATGATTGGCGATCGCCAGACGAAATTCAGCTTTTTCTTTGGCCTGCTCCAGAATAGAGGGCCAGGCTTCCTTGTCGTTTTCATAGTGCTCAAACAACGCTTCAAATAGCACTTCCCGACTCAAACCTTCCTTAGCACAAAGCTTAGCCACCCGCTCCAACAACTTGGCCTCTAGGCGAATAGTGGTCTGCTTGGTGCTGAAATTTTTGGAACTTTTGCCAATAAGCTTAGACTTTGGATTTTTAGGCTCTTGCATACTTTGCCATCTTGAATAAAATTTACAAAAAGTGCTTTATAGTTTGCATTATAGTCATTGATTAACCAAAAAGTATAGAATCTTAAGCTCTAGATTTTTTAAGTTTAGTTGCTTAGATATATAGATACCTTAACTCTAAAAATTAAGGCTTCTTAAAAGGCTTCTTAAATTTGAACATGCTTTTTTTCCGAGAAGAGCTTCTAGATTTCCATTCGTAGATTTTTCTGGGAGCCGGGATCAAAAGGCGATCGGGGTGAGGCCAAGACAAGATAGGAGGAATTGATTTAGACACATCACCTTGCCAGATCGAATTCCGGATCGAGCTACCATATAAGCGGAAGCTAAGGCACTCAGGGCATCCCAGCCCTTAATCCGACGCCATGTTCTGATAAGTTACAGGTAAGTAAAGTAGATTGCCGTTAATTAGCCCCTAATTCCTGAGCTTGCTTGATCAATCGCCATTTATGTTTATTTCCCCAACCCATCGCCTGCTAAAAATCACCGTACAACGCTTAGGAGGCGCAGTTATTGCCCTAGGTGTCATTGCCGGAGCAACCTTACCAGCCCTAGCGAAGGACGTAGTGCTGCAGGTGGGTATAGTGCAACGCTTTGGGGACGAAGACCGAGATCAACTAACCATTAGTGGAGTCGCCAACGATGATCTCACCTTCGCCGCCACTAGTCCCCAAGGGCAAACCGTTACTCTCCAAGGCAAGCAAGCCACCATCGCCATTAATCGTCAACCCATTGCCAATGAATTGACGGAAGTTTTGGTGCTAGGAGACCATGCCACCTTTGAAACAGCGGAGGACGATGCCCTCGCCTGGCAAGCAAAAGGTATTGCCGTGGAGGTCACCCAGCCGGGACGTTGGCAGGTCTGGGCTAAACGGGATGTATATACCAGTCCCTTGGTGAGGCGTTGGTTATTGGAAGATTTGAAAAAGCAGGGTTACGAGTTGCCCTACTTAGAGAGTGCGATCATTAACAACCAACCCCAGGCCATCTTGGTCATCAACGGCCAGAGTTATCCCACCGAACAGTTGACCGTCACGGCCCCTAAGTCCCAAGTTCAAGTAACAGAAGGGGAAAAGAAATCCACCTACGGAGGGTGGTTGAAACTCCAACCCAATGCCTATGGCAATTACACCCTGGTTAACCATGTTCCCCTGGAAACCTATCTCCGGGGAGTGGTGCCCCACGAAATTGGCCCCAATGCGCCCCCCACCGCGGCCAAGGCCCAAACCATCATTGCCCGTACCTATGCCCTCCAGAATCGTCGTCGCTTTGCCGCCGATGACTACGAGTTATGTGCCACCACCCATTGCCAGGTTTATTACGGTTTAAGTGGCACTAGTCCGAAGGCCGATGAAGCCATTCAGCAAACGGCAGGACAGGTTTTAACCTACAACAATCAATTAGTGGATGCCCTTTATTCCTCCACTGCGGGGGGAGTGACTGCTAAATTCAGTGATGTCTGGAATGGGGAAGAGAGACCCTATCTACAAGCGGTAATTGACTCCGCCCAACCCATTTGGAATTTATCCAGTCAAAGTCTGGCCGATGAAGCCACTTTCCGCAAATTTATCAATCTCAAGGATGGCTTCAACGAAACCGGACGAAAATTCCTCCGTTGGCGCTACCCCGCTACCCTGGCGGAATTAAATCAGGATCTGAAAAAATATTTGACTAACCGCCGCCATCCCCTGGCAAACTTCACCACCATCTACGATATGAACGTTACCCGGCGATCGCCATCGGGTCGAATTTTGATGCTGGAAGTGCTCACCGATAAGGGAGTGGTGGAACTAGCTAAGAATGAAGCCCGCAGTGCCTTTGGGCCTCCCCGCAGTACTCTTTTTTACCTGGAACCCACCTACGATGCAAACCAACGACTCCAGAGTATATTTTTCGTGGGGGGCGGCTTTGGCCATGGGGTAGGCATGAGCCAGTTTGGTTCCTATAAGCTGTCCCAACTGGGATGGTCAGCGGAACAAATTCTTGGGTTTTACTATCCCGGTACCCAAATCCGCCAGTTAAATGAACAGATTCTTGGCCAGAAAACTAACAATTAGCAATTAGTCCCTTCCCCACTTCACCAGCTAGTATTCACCTATGGACTCCATGCCCCTTGAAATTTCTGTTCAGGACTTGGCCTTGATTTTGGCCAACTCCACCGGCGACCTCCAATTAATTGATGTACGGGAACCCCATGAGGCAGAAATTGCTTCCTTGCCGGGGTTTGATCTCTTGCCCCTAAGCGATTTTGCCCAGTGGTCTTCCACTGTCAAGGAACGCTATAGCCAAGAAAAAGAAACCATTGTCCTTTGTCACCACGGCATTCGCTCAGATAGCATGGCCCACTGGCTGGTGGATCTGGGTTTTAGCAAAGTTAAAAACATTGTCGGGGGCATTGATGCCTATTCCCGCTTGGTGGACTCTACCATTCCCCGATATTAACCACAGCCTCTAAAAGACCTAAGCCGATCGCCAAAGGCGTATGTTATTTTGGGAAAACCGTTGAAATGGCTTTCAGCACCGGCATTTTTCCCCACTCAAACCGTCGCAAATTTTTCTGGATGGCGATCGAACTATGGCTATGGATTTACCCCTCAGGTTAAGCAATACCCCCTCATTAACCCAGGTTTTTACCCCGGTCAATGTGGCCATTTTGACTTCCCTCGGCATCCACGGTTTCATTCTGGGGTTAGCCCTACCCCACTGGCAATGGCAAGAACCCAGCGGAGAAAATTTGGAGGATAGTTCCACCGTTGGGGTGATTGAATTAACCCCGGCTGAACAGAGTCGCCTGCCGGAAACGGATATTTTCTCTACTAGTTCCCTTTTCCCTTCCCTCCCCTCCGGTAGTGATGTCCCCGCCGCTCCCAACTTACCGACCGCTCCGGACAGTAATTACAACTATTCCTTGCCCCCAGGGCAAAGTATTCCGACGCCGCCGGCCATGCCAAACCTGCCGGCCTATCCCAATCTGCCCCCCCTGACTAGTTACGGCAATTTGAGCCGTTTGCCCATTACTAACCCCCCCATTCCGTCCTTACCGCAGTTATCATCTCCCCGTTCCTTTCCTCGGTCTTCCAGCCCTTTACCGGCTCCCCCCCAACAGTGGGCAAATCCCATAAACCCAGGCTCCAATCGCCCTAACTTTGGAACACTACCCCCCTCCCAAGGCACAGGCTTTATCACTAGGGCTCCCCAAAATACCAATTCCGTCCCACAAACTGGTTTAACCAGTGAAGGCGAAGACACATCCCCGGAAAAACTGCGGGAAAATACCCTAGTTTCCATTGCCCAACAGGGCCAGGCTATCAAGGCCAAAGACAGTGTAGTAGGGGCCTATCCCCCCATTGCCTGCCGAAACCGTACCGAAGCGACGGTGGTTTACAATGTTTTCCCCAGTGGTCAAAAAGACCTAGTCGGCCGTTCCCGTTATCCCATTTTTAATCAGTTAGCCCAACAGGCGATCGCCAGCGCTAGCTATGGGGAACCAACCCAGGTAACGGTTTCTTTTAAATACGATCCCAAAATTTGTGCAGGCATGGAGCAGTTTGCGCCCCCCAGCGGTCAAACCGGCGGCGAGACCATGGTCCCCACTATTCCCACCATCACTCCGTCAAGTCCGCCCCCCACGGCGCAACCAGCCCCCACTCCTAGCCAAATACCCACCACCACCATTACCCCTACCCCAGCACCCCAGCGTCCCAGACCAACACAGTCCCCCACCAACCAATCCCCTGGCCCCGTTTCTACCCCAGAGGTTAAACCTTCCCCCGTTCCCGATGCCCCCACTCCCCAGGTGAGACCTTCTGCCACCGTAACGCCCAAACCTGCTCCCGTTACTCCGCCACCGGCGGCACCCCCCAGGGTAACAACGCCACCAACGACCAATAATGCTCCGGTTAATACACCGAGTGCGGCTCCCTCTACCCCGGAGCAGAGAACATTGCCCAGAACCAAGGGGGATTTATTGCGGGAACAGCATCAAGCCCCTTCCATTGTTCCTCCCACGGAATCCGAAGAGTCTGGGGAGACCCAAGCCCAAAACGGTACTCCTACCACGGGAAATGGCTTGCCAGCTCCGATCCAGTCCAAAAAATAAAGTAATGGTAAATCTGGGACAAGCAGGGGAAAGCCTAGTAGCGGCCTGGCTTGAACAGCAGGGCTGGCGGATTGTAGAGAAACGCTGGCGGGTAAAACAGGGGGAAATTGACCTTATTGCCCATAACCATCCCACTGTCCACCTTGGCTTTTGTGGAGGTAAAGACCCGCAGTGGCGGCAATTGGGATAATGGCGGATTACTGGCGGTAGATGGCCGCAAACAACAAAAACTGTGGCAGACGGCAAATTATTTTTTAAGTCGATATCCCCACTGGGCCGACCTCACCTGTCGTTTTGATGTGGCCATTGTTTTTTCCCATGGGCAAATTCCAGAAAATTCCGGCGATATTGGTAATCCCAAGCCCTCTCCCACCGTCTTACCCCAGCAGTTGAAAATACGACAGCGTTTAGCCTGGCAGGGCTATGAACTTTGCTTGGAGCATTACCTAGCGGATGCCTTCGGGGGCTGAAATAGATGGGATACGGAATCAGGGGCGGGAACAAAATTGGTTAACCAAACATTAAAGAATTACGCTAAACTAGCCTCAGTTATTATTTTTAACCCTAACTTCTATTTTATTTATTAGCACTATCGCTAATTATTTTTATTTTTACTATTTATTTTATTGTTTAATTTTATATGACAATTCATAATGGTATTCCTTTCCGCAGGGATCGCTTGTCTATCTTTGTGGATGGGAATAATATGTTCTATGCCCAGCAAAAAAATGGCTGGTTCTTTGATCCTAGAAGAGTTTTATCTTTTTTCACTGAAGATCCCTTTGTAAAACTTGTTAATGCTTTTTGGTATACCGGTCTGAAAGATACCCAGGATCAGAGAGGATTTCGGGATGCCTTAATAAGTTTGGGTTATACCGTCAGAACGAAGATTCTTAAGGAATATTATGATGATATTTCCGGTAAATATTCCCAAAAAGCTAACCTAGATATTGAAATTGTGGTGGATATGTTCAACACCGTTGATCAATATGACCGGGTGATTCTCTTCAGTGGAGATGGGGATTTTGAAAGGGCGATCGAATTATTGAGATCCAAAAGCACCCATATCACTGTAGTTTCCACCGAGGGCATGATTGCCAGGGAATTACGTAATGCCACCGATCGCTATATTGATCTGAATGAAATTCGATTAGCCATCGAAAAACAGGATTTATACGGCACCGAACAAGCGACGGGCAGTGTGGCTTGAAAATCGAAGGTCCCCTACCAAAAATTTTTGCAGTGCTCCGCCCATAACGGATAGGTTTGGGTGTTGGTGAAGCGAAAAAAGCAATTATTCGATTTCTGCTTGTTGTTGAATATACTGTTTTAACACTGATGAAGGAGCACCTCCGCAAGAAATTATGCAATAGGAACGACTCCAGAAAATTGGCTTACCTCGATAAATTTGATTAAGGTGTTCAGCAAACTCTTTTCTGATCAATCGACTAGAAACAGTCTTTAGATTATTGACTAATTTTGATGGCTGAACCTTCGGGTTAACGGAAATTAGGAGATGAACATGATCTGCTTCTCCATTAAATTCAAGCACATCCCCTTCCCATCTTTGTATTGTGGCTCGAAATATTTCATCTAATCTTTCCAGCATTGGCTTTGTGATGCACTTGCGCCGGTACTTTGTGCAAGTGACTAAGTGAAAATGAATACTGTAGGAGCAGTGATAGAGAGTGTTTAAGGGCTGCGACATCTTGAGCGACTAAGTTAACATGGGACCATGCTAACACTGACCTACGAGTACAAGCTCAAACCCACAACGAAGCAGATCGAGGAACTAGAAAATAGTTTAGAGGTTTGCCGGAAGGTGTGGAATTATGCCCTGAGAGAGCGCAAAGACTGGATTGCTTCAAGGAAGTCTCCCGTTAACGCTTGCTCATTGCGGAGTGAGTACATCGTGGCGGCGGATGCCCCCTATCCTGGTTTTGCTCAGCAGTGCAAGTCTTTGACCCAGGCGAAACTTACCAACCCCGAATTAAAGTCCGTTAATGCCCAAGCCCTTCAGCAGGTTTTAAAGACTCTGGAGAAAGCATTTAGGGATAGAGCCGAGCGTGGGTTTGGATTTCCTCGGTTCAAAAAAATAGGGCGGATGAAATCGTTTGCATTTCCTCAACTTGGAAAAAATCCACTAGGGGAGGGGTGGGTAAAGCTCCCCAGTATTGGGAAAGTCCATATTCATCAATCTCGGCCTTATCCAGAAGGCTTTCATGTTAAGCAAGCACGAATCGTCAAAAGGGCTTCGGGATTTTATTTGATGCTCTGTTTTCAACGAGATGTATCTATCCCTGATGTACCGTTGTCCGGTCAGTTTGTTGGTGTCGATGTTGGCTTGGAGTATTTTCTGTCAACATCGGATGGATTACAAATTCGTCGCCCCCGGTTTTTTGTTGACCTGCAAAGCCAGTTGAAATCACTGCAACGCCGGTTAAAAAATATGATAAGGGGATCGAAGAATTGGAAAAAACTGCAACTCAAGATTTCTCGGTTACATGAACAAATTAGCAATACTCGCAGGGATTTCCACTTTAAAGTTGCTCACTTGCTTTGCGACCAGGGTGATGTTATTGCGGTGGAAAACCTAAACCTGCTTGGCTTGTCTCGTGGTTTCCTGGGTAAACACATACTGGATGCAGGGCTAGGTCAATTCCTTAACCAAATTTTGCCCTGGGTTTGCTTTAAAAGGGGAAAAGGGTATCTCAAAGTTGATGCCCGTGGAACCTCTCAACAGTGTCCAGACTGCGGAAATCTCATCAAAAAGACACTCTCCCATCGGTGGCATGATTGCCCAAATTGTGGGTGTTCGATGCCACGGGATATTGCGAGTGCCATTGTTATTCAACAAAGGGCCGTGGGGCGCACGGTTCAAGAAAAAGCTTGTGGAGACGGTCTGACAGGGGTCCAGCAATTAACTTTGCTTGATCTAGTTAAGAGTCACTGAAGCAGGAATCTCCGTCTGTACCCGCAGGCTCAGAGGGAGAGCGTCAATTACCGGGACAGCTAAATCGTTGGTAGGGGTAACCAAAAATATTAGCCGGGGGAGCTAGATCCCTTTGGCATTGGGGAAAATTCACCGGGGCAAAATAGTTAACCAACCACAAATCCACTGGCCCTTCTGCATTGCCCAATAGGGTCTGCAATTGGGCGGTGGCCGACGGGTCTTGTAATTGCTGTTGGGGTAAAAACACAAACCGCAACTGGGGCACTAGGTCAGGAAAATGGCGTTGGGCTTCCACTGCTATGCCTAGCAATTCCCCCACTTGCACGAGGCTTTGGTGGGTGGTGACAATCCAACGGGTCTCGCTGACAGGATTTTCGGCCAACAGGGTTAAAAATTTATCGGGGTGGTAATATTTTCGGTAGCCTAAATTATGGGTAATGGTCAGAGCACTAAAAATTCCCACTATTAAAATAATGACGGGAAGATATAAGCCCTGGCGACTGGTTTGCCACCAGCCCAATTTATTCCCCGATGGAGATTTCACTGATTTGTTAGCGTTATCGGGGGAATGTGATCCGTAACTTTTTGCCAATCCTAAACCGGCGGTTAACATCAGCACAGGCCAAAAATTAAAACTGTACCGGGCTCCCCTAGTAATATCTAAACCGGCAATATAGGTAATGGCTAAATAGATAATTGTTAAAAAGATAAAAGTAGTGATTAAAATGACGGCACTGGTATTTTCTTTTTTTTGCAGTGCCTCGCCCATGCCCCGCCAAACCACAGGGGTTAACCAGATAAAATAGGCCAACATTCCCAGTCCAGAAAAGACCACCACAGGTATTTGACTTGATTCCACCGGCAGGAGGCAAAACATGGTGATCCAAGCGGCAATTAATTGGAATAAGGGACCAAAAATCATATCAAACCAAGACATATCAATGAATTGGATCCATTGGGTCATACCCCGGCCATAGCCCCTTTCCATGATTATTCCGGCCCAAATTCCCCCGGTGGCGATCGCCCCGACCATAATGGGAAAAAGACTCCGCAATGCCGATAAAAATTGCATTTCCCCTTGCTGGGCCCATCGCCCTAACCAGAACAATAGGGCTAGCCCCTGGGCAAGAATCAGTAATGCGGTGAAAAAATGAACGGAAATGCCCAAGCCGTTCACCAAAATCCATAAAATAATTAGATAAATGGGTAAGGATTGCTTATTTCGTAAATATTGACCAGCTTTTAGACAACAGGCGAGGGAAATTAAGCCCCAAAGGATGGCAAAGGTGTAATGGCGGGCTTCCTGGCTAATAAAAATTCCGTAGGGAGATACCGCCATTATTAGGGCTATAAAATGTGCTGGGCGTTCCTGTTCCTTCCCCCAAATCCACTTGGCACAGCCATAGCCCAACGGCACCGCCAAGGTACCCAAAATGACGGGGAGCGATCGCCCGACGGTGATGGATAAATAATTGCCGTTGTGGGGAAATAGTCGGTACCAGAGATGGGCTAGAACAAAATAAAAAGGAGGATGATTATCTTCGTTGAGCAGACCGTCAATAACTGCCTGGGGATTGGCTTGGGGCAAAGGTTGGAGGATTGCTAGCAGATCATTTACTTTTAGTACTTCTCCCAAAGGAACTGTTTGAAAGGAATTACCCAAACTAAGAACCAGGGTGGCAAATTCATCCGTCCAGGGCGGTTTACTGTCCAAATTCCAACTACGCAACCCAAAGGCGATCGCCGTCCAGAGTAGAAGTAATAAAAAAGAACGGGACATAGTCAACCAAAACACCATAAACGATTAGAAAAAATAGGATTTTTAAGCCTTCACAGCATAATCCCCCCGGCATAGACCAGAGGGAAAACGGGAATGGTTAGGAAGCCCCCTAGCCCCCAATGAGATAAGAAATTCCCTGGTATCGCCGAAGCTGTAACAAAAGGATTTAGAGCCTGTTTTAAAAGTTATGATCTGTCCCCTAAATCTCCTCACTAAAGCTCCGGCAAACTGGGGGACTTTGAAGACTTTTCCCCCAGAATTGGGGGGTCAGGGGGGCTTTTCAAACACGTTCTTAGGGGAAGGAGCAAAACATTTTCGATATACTCCAAGCAACCAAAAAATCTTTAACCCAAGGCGGCGGTAACAATGGCTTCCGCTTCGGTGAAGATAGCCTGCAAGTGGGCCTCATCCTTAAAGCTTTCGCCGTAGATTTTATAAACATTTTCTGTACCAGAGGGGCGGGCCGCAAACCAACCTTCCGCTGTGGTGACCTTTAACCCACCGATCGCCGCTTGGTTACCGGGGGCCTTAGTTAATTTGGCGGTAATGGCATCCCCCGCCAGGGTAGTAGCTTGCACATCCTCGGGGGAAAGTTGCTTAAGGCGATTTTTTTGTTCTGGGGTAGCCGGGGCATCAATGCGTTGGTAAATGGGATTGCCCAACTTAGCGGTTAAATCCTGGTAATGGAGGCCAGGATCTTTGCCGGTTTTAGCCGTAATTTCCGCCGCCAGTAGATCCATAATGGTGCCGTCCTTGTCGGTGGTCCAAACGGTGCCATTTTTCTTGAGGAAGGAAGCCCCGGCACTTTCTTCGCCGCCAAAGCCAAAGGAACCATCTAGCAAACCGTTAACAAACCATTTAAAACCCACGGGAACTTCATAGACCTGGCGATTAATCATGGCCCCCACCCGGTCGATCATGCTACTGCTCACCAGGGTTTTGCCAATGGCACTCAGCCCCGACCAATTTTCCCGATGGCTAAACAAATACCAGATAGCCACAGATAGGAAATGATTGGGATTCATCAACCCCACACTGGGGGTGACAATGCCATGGCGATCGCCGTCGGTGTCGTTGCCAAAGGCAATATCATATTTGTCCTTAATTTTCACTAACCCGGCCATGGCATAGGGGGAAGAACAATCCATCCTAATTTTGCCATCCCAGTCCAGGGTCATAAATTTAAACGTCGGATCTACCCCTGGGTTCACCAGACTGATATTCAAATTATATTTAGCGGCGATCGGTTCCCAATAACCCACATTGGCTCCCCCCAAGGGATCGACCCCCAGCCGTAAACCAGCTTGGCGAATTACCTCCAAATCAATGATTTCTGCTAAACCGTCCACATAGGGGGTGACAAAATCATGGGCATGGGTGGTAGATGCTTTTAAGGCTTGATCATAGTCCAGCCGCTTAACCGCCTTATTGCCATTTTTCAATAACTCATTGGCCCGGTTTTGGATCCATTGGGTCACTTCCGGTTCAGCGGGGCCACCGGAAGGAGGATTGTATTTAAAGCCACCATCCCTAGGGGGATTGTGGGAAGGGGTAATGATAATGCCATCGGCTAAACCCTGACTACGACCCTGGTTATAAGCCAAAATGGCGTAGGAAACCGCCGGGGTGGGAGTAAAACGGGTTAAATCCGTGGCCGTGGTTAAAAAAGATTCCACTCCATTGGCCGCTAACACTTCCAAAGCCGTTTTTTGGGCCGGCTCCGAAAGGGCATGGCTATCCATTCCCATATAAAGGGGCCCTGTAATGCCCTGGGCTTGGCGATAGTCCACCACTGCTTGGGTGACCGCTAAGATATGGGCTTCGTTAAACGTGCCATTGAGGGCCGTCCCCCGGTGTCCCGATGTGCCAAAGCTCACCAGTTGGGCGGGATCTTCCGGGTCTGGTTGCCGACGGTAATAGTCCTCTAAAAGTTGAGCCACATCCAAAAGGCTATCCACAGGAGGATGTTGTCCGGCGAGGGGATGAATTCTGCTTGCCATATCAAAAAATATAAAAACTATTGCGGTGGTTGGGAAATTCCGTGGGGGCTTTGACACCCAAATCCTAGCCAAAAAGGGTTAACTCGCCAAGGGTTGGCCCCGGTTCAAATTCCCCCACAGGGGTGACTCAGATTGTGTTAACGTGCAGGGTGTAATTTATTAGCATAGTCATCTAATAAATACCATTAATACTTTCTTAATATCCCCTGAAAAGGAATAAGGTCAAACCAAAAAAGGTCTAGTGATTGACCCGATTACCTATTTACTATTCTTGAAGCTGACTATTTAGCCCCTGTGCAATCTCCCATCTGCCTCTCTCTTTTTGCTCCCAGCAGCGTTGCCCAAAGGTTAAAGACCATATTCGAGGGCGATCGCTACCATTTGTCCTGTTTCCAGGCATTAGATGAGTTTTGTGCCTTCCTAGAAGCTAATCCAGAACGGATTGACTGTTTGTTAATGTTCTATGAAGCCAATTCCCTACCAGTGCTCAACCGTCTCTATGAGCAGGGGCGTTTATTGCCAATTATTTTGCTCGAAGCGGAACCTTTAGACCTTGTCACAGAAAACAATGAGCGCCCCACCATTGTTTACCACAACGCCGAAATCCATCTACCCGAATCGGATTGGTCCCAATTACCCGCCATCGTGGATAAGGCGATCGCCCATTATCTCCACCTCGGCCCCCTGTGCCTTCTTCCCAACCCATCGGAACCCGACACTACCCCCGTCCCCAATGAATCGCCCCAAAGCTTCCTACTGCTACAACAAAGACGACTAGCGGATAAACTTAAAGAAAGACTCGGCTATCTAGGAGTGTACTATAAACGTAAACCCAGCTACTTTTACCGCAATCTTTCTTCCCAAGAAAAGCTTAACTACTTGGAAGATTTAACTGCTCAATACCGGGAAATTACCCTAAGTTATTTCAGTGATGAAAATACCGTTAACGACCTGCTGGATCAGTTTGTTAACCAAGTTTTCTTTGCAGATTTGGCCGTATCTCAAATTCTGGAAATCCACATGGAAATAATGGATGAATTTTCCCAGCGTTTAAAACTAGAGGGGCGGAGCGAAGAAATTCTCCTCGATTACCGTTTAGTCCTCATTGATATCCTTGCCCATATGGGGGAAATGTATCGTCGCTCAATTCCTCGGGAGGATATTCCCTTCGATGTATATTATCAGACGGATTGAAAACTACATCATCAGGTTAACCTTTGTAATAAACCACTAAAAATCTGATTCCTTGTTGGTTCTCCATATCCCTTCCCAGTAATTGTTAGAAAATGAGTACTTTTAAAAAAACATACGTTCTTAAACTATACGTCGCTGGCAACACGCCCAATTCAGTCCGGGCTTTAAAAATGCTTAAAAATATTTTGGAGCAGGAATTCCAAGGGGTTTACGCCCTTAAGGTTATAGACGTTTTAAAAAATCCCCAATTGGCGGAAGAGGATAAAATTTTAGCGACTCCCACCCTGGCGAAAATTCTCCCCCCCCCGGTGCGTAAAATTATCGGTGATCTTTCAGACAGAGAAAAAGTTCTAATTGGTTTAGATTTACTCTATGACGAAATTCGGGAACGGGAAGCCGATGATCGTTAATATCCTCGCTGTATTAACGAAACCCCCTGGAAAATTCTAGAATTTGCCATGATTCTTCAACCATAACTTAACTATTTTATTTTTAAATAAAACTTCTATTAGCCTTTAATTAATCTTCGATGAATTTACCTATTGTTAATGAACGAAATCGCCCCGACGTCCCCAGGAAAGGGGTTCAGAAAATTCGCACCGTCATCGAGGGATTTGATGAAATAACCCATGGCGGCCTACCCATTGGTCGTACTACCCTAGTTAGCGGTACCTCGGGCACGGGTAAAACCCTATTAGCAGTGCAATTTCTCTACCAGGGTATCCACAATTTTGATTATCCCGGTTTATTTATCACCTTTGAGGAATCCCCCAGTGACATTATCGAAAATGCCTACAGTTTTGGCTGGGATTTACAACAATTAATTGACGACGGGAAATTATTTATCCTTGATGCTTCCCCCGATCCAGAAGGACAGGAGGTTGTGGGCACCTTTGACCTATCTGCTTTGATTGAGCGAATGCAGTACGCAGTTCGTAAATATAAAGCCAAATTGGTTTCCATTGATTCCGTCACCGCTGTATTTCAACAGTACGATGCGGCTTCCGTGGTGCGGCGGGAAATTTTTCGTCTAGTGGCCAGGTTGAAACAGCTCCAGGTAACTTCCATTATGACGACGGAACGGGTGGAAGAATATGGCCCCATTGCCCGTTTTGGAGTAGAAGAATTTGTTTCTGATAATGTGGTAGTTCTGCGTAATGTACTAGAAGGAGAACGGCGACGACGGACGGTGGAAATTCTCAAACTACGGGGTACTACCCACATGAAGGGTGAATATCCTTTTACCATTACCCATGATGGCATTAATATTTTCCCCCTAGGGGCCATGCGCTTAACCCAACGTTCCTCCAATACCCGTATTTCTTCGGGAGTTAAAACCTTGGATGAAATGTGTGGCGGCGGTTTCTTCAAGGATTCTATTATTTTGGCCACCGGGGCCACTGGTACGGGCAAAACTCTGTTGGTGAGCAAATTTTTACAGGAAGGCTGTCGCCAAGGGGAACGGGCAATTTTATTTGCCTATGAAGAGTCCCGGGCCCAGTTATCTCGAAATGCTTCTTCCTGGGGCATTGATTTTGAAGAAATGGAACAAAAAGGTCTTTTAAAACTGCTCTGTACCTATCCAGAATCGGCGGGTTTAGAAGATCATTTGCAGATGATTAAGTCGGAAATATCAGAGTTTAAGCCCTCCCGCATCGCCATTGACTCCCTTTCTGCCCTAGCCCGGGGAGTGACTAATAACGCTTTTCGACAGTTTGTAATTGGGGTGACGGGTTATGCTAAGCAAGAGGAAATTACTGGTTTCTTTACCAACACCACCGACCAATTCATGGGGGCCCATTCGATTACGGAATCCCATATTTCCACCATTACGGATACGATTTTGATGCTCCAGTATGTGGAAATTCGTGGGGAAATGTCCCGAGCTTTAAACGTGTTTAAAATGCGCGGTTCTTGGCACGATAAGGGAATTCGAGAATATAGCATTAGCCATGATGGCCCGGATATTCGCGATTCTTTCCGTAATTATGAACGAATTATCAGTGGTTCTCCCACCCGCATTAGTGTGGATGAAAAATCGGAGCTTTCCCGCATTGTCCGGGGGGTCAAGGATAAAAACGCTGAATAGTTTCTGGTTGTTTTAATTATGTTTGAGACTACATAGTCCTGTGATGATGGGCTTTATGGTTGCCGTAAATGTCTCAGTCTTACTGAAAATGACTATTCAGTTGGTAAAGTTAGCTATGGTATAGCCATGGTCAAAACCGTTGCTATACAGGTGCGAGGGAGAGTACAGGGGGTTGGTTTTCGTCCCTTTGTTTACCGTTTGGCCCAGGAACTGAACCTTAACGGTTGGGTAAATAATTCCTCCCAGGGGGCCACTGTGGTAATTACTGCATTGGAGCCGGCGATCGCCAATTTTACGGAGAGATTACAAACAGAATTACCTAGTCCGGGGTTAATTGAGCAGTTAATTATCCAATCTTTGCCCCTAGAAAAATTTGCAGATTTCCAGATTCGTCCCAGCAGTAATGGCCAGAAAACCACTACCATCTTGCCGGATTTATCAACTTGCAATGCCTGTTTGGCAGAACTATTTGACCCTGGCGATCGCCGCTACCTTTATCCTTTTATTAACTGTACCCAGTGCGGCCCCGCTACACTATTATCCAGTCCTTGCCCTATGATCGGGCCCGTACTACCATGGCAAAATTTACCCTGTGTGAAGATTGCCAAAGGGAATATGATCGACCGGATAACCGCCGCTTCCATGCCCAACCCAATGCCTGCCCCCGCTGTGGCCCCCAACTCACTTTTTGGGATAACCAAGGGACAATTATTGCCCATGGTAATGGAGCTTTAAGCGCCGCCGTTAATCTCCTCAAAGCAGGAAAAATTGTTGCTATTAAAGGTCTGGGGGGATTCCATTTATGTTGCGATGCTACTAACTTTCAAGCTGTTCAAATGCTTAGGGAAAGGAAACAGCGACCCCATAAGCCCTTGGCGGTGATGTATCCGAATTTAGAGCAAATTCAGGCGGATTATCAACCTAGTTCATCAGAAGTTGAATTATTACAATGTCCTGCGGCACCAATTGTTTTATTACAAAAACAAAGCGAGTCATTGTTAGCTAATAATATTGCTTCTAACAATCAAGAAATTGGGGTGATGTTGCCCTATACTCCCCTCCATCATTTGTTACTAAAACAGTTTAATAAACCATTGGTGGCCACCAGCGGCAATTTAACCGGGGAACCAATTTGCATTGATAACCAAGAAGCTTTAACTACCCTCAAAACCATTGCCGATGGCTTTTTAGTCCACGATCGCCCCATTGTCTGTGCGGTGGATGATTCCGTGGTGCGGGTGGTGGCGGATCAACCCCTATTTCTGCGGCGGGCTCGGGGTTATGCCCCCTTACCAATTCCCTTGCCCCAGCCAGTGCCCAAGCCCCTATTAGCGGTGGGAGGTCACTACAAAAATACAGTGGCGATCGCCTACCAAGATAAAGCCTATGTGAGTCAACATTTAGGAGATTTAGATTCCCCCCTAACTTACCAAGCCTTCCAAAGGGCTATTGACCATTTAAGCCAATTATATGAATTTAGACCCCAGGAAATTATTGGCGATCGCCATCCCGATTACCTCAGTAGCCAATACGCCTATAGTCAATCTTTGCCGGTCACAACGATACAACATCATTACGCCCATATCCTTGCGGTTATGGCGGAACATAACGTTATCAATGAATCAGTTTTAGGCGTTGCTTGGGATGGTACTGGTTACGGTTTGGATGGCACTATTTGGGGCGGAGAATTTTTGAAAATCACCCCCAGCCATTGGCAAAGAATAGGGCATTTTAAAACCTTTTCTTTACTAGGTAATCAGCAAGCTATTAAAGATCCCCGTCGCATCGCCTTAGCCTTTTATCTGTCAACTTTTGAGGGAGATTTACCGGATTATTTGGCTGGATTATTTTTCATCCTTAAATATTCAAGCTTCTACAACAAATTTGGCATAAAAATATTTCTCCCATTACTTCCAGTGTGGGTAGATTATTTGATGGCGTAGCGGCATTAATTAAATTCATTGAACAGGTAACCTTTGAAGGGCAAGGGAGCTATGATTCTAGAGTCTCAGGTTATACCTGGATTAACCACAGAATACTATTCTTTACCTTTACAAACGAAAAGAATACTTCACGGAAATAGATTGGCGGCCTTTAATTAGGGAAATAATTATAGATTTTGAGCAAGACAATAATACCCATTTAATTGCCACCAAATTTCATAATAGTTTAGTCAAAAATATTGTAACCATGGCCCAACAGCAAACCATAGAAAAAGTTGCTTTGGGAGGCGGTTGTTTCCAAAATCGTTATCTGCTGGAACAAACCATTAAAGCCCTAAGAAAAGCAGGATTTTGTCCCCTTTGGCCTCAGAAGTTGCCCCCCAACGATGGTGGTTTATGCCTGGGGCAATTGTTGGCTAAAATTCAGCCAAGGCAGTACTTAGCTGGCTAATAAAAATCCGAAGTGGGCACCTCGTCGTCCGCCGGGGCGATGGGTAAATTGTCAAAACCTTGCAGCAAACCATACACCGCCCAAATGGCCATGGCCCGCAAATAGTGACTAGCCCGGAAAGTGCCCACGGCGGTAATAGCTTCTGGGGTACGGAATTGCAAGCCGTTGCTATAGACCTGATTGACCACCGTTTCCGTTAGTTTTAAGGCTTCATCTTTTTTACCCATTTGGATTAAAAAGGCCGCTAAACCAAAATTAATCCCTGTCCACACTTCCAGGGGATGGGTATCGTTGGCATTTTGGGGAGAACCATCGGGTAAGAGTCCATTCGCCGCCCCCAGTTCACCGTTAGCAAATTTGAGGAAACAGGTATCGTAAACCTTAGCCAGAGCCTTTTCCGTGTACTGATTTTCCACCACATCAGGCAGATTTAACATGCGGGCATAGAACTGGCCACAGAGTTGATCCGCCATCACCACCTTGGAGCCACTCTGACTATCCAAGTTGTAATATTCCCCATTCCAAAGGGTGTCGTGGTACAAATCCCTGGACTGGGTTAACCAGGTTCTCCATACTTGGCGATCGCCGTTTGGATAGCGGTGGGATCTAAATCAGCTTGTTGGGGGGGATTGTCCAGTAAATGTTTCCCCATCACCAACGTCGCTTCCAATGCCGCAATCCATAGCCCACCACAATAGGCACTAATGCCCTGGAGCCGCCAATCGTCAAAGGTTTGATCCGGTGCGCCGGAGTTTTCAGGAATGCCATCATTATCCAGATCAAATTCCTTTAGATAATCCAACGCCGCCGTAATGCTGGGCCAACATTCCCCTAAAAATTCTTCATCGGCATCCGGTAACAGCAGAAAATCCCGATAGACCAGCAAAACAAAGTCACTGCCTAAATCCTTCCACAAATTGCAATCCTGGTAAGCCGTGTAATTACTCCTTTCCCAGGGATGTTCATTGGGGGCCCCAAGGTCGTGGGGGGTGGCATTTTTTATTTTACGGGGAGCTTGGGAGAGGTTATAGCCAATTACCCGTTCCTTGGGATCTTCGGTGGGAATGGCCCGGGCAAAGGCCAACATCACTGCCTTTTCTAATTTTGGCCAGTGCATCAGCAAACCAAAAGAACCGTAAAGCCGCACATCTAAGCTTTCATACCAACGGTAATCCATGCATTCACAGACCCCAAACTGACCAACGGGATCATTTTCCGTGGCCGCAGTCCATAACGTTCCTCCCTGGGTGAGCAAGTACAACTCATTAAACAGAGACATTTTTAACCAATCCGGCAAACTGGGATTTTCCAAAATGGGGGCTTGCCAAGCTTGGATTTTTTTGCGCCAGGTATCGCTATGTTTCAAGGCAGTGCGGATCATCGACCAGACATTTTTGCCGTTGCGGCCGTAAAAGTCCGTATAACGCCGGTAATAGGTCACCCCCTGGGCAAATTCCGTAATGGGTAAATCCCAGGCTAAAAGGAAGGGGATTTTCTTGGTTTTTCCTGGTCGCACCGTAAAGCGTAAACAGATAGCCCCGGCAATTTGTTCCCCCGGTTCCGCCGCAGTTTCGTCTTGAATATCCGGCAAAGATCCATTACCCGCAAAACAGTCCCACACTTCCGAGCCGTCCCCACTGGGGTTCCAACGGTTATGGTAAAACACTTCCACGCTGGGATTGCTGACGCTGGCGATGCACATCTGCCCTTCCCCTTCCCGGAGAGCGTCATGGGGTTGCACCCGGTTAAATAAACAACCCACCCGAAAACCGTCCTGGATCCATTGGTTAAAGTTGCCCGTACTGTCCCCCCACCGGGGTTGATATTCATATTCTGGGCTACCGTCATCCCGCAATTTGACCGTGGGGGATTTGATGGCATTGGTGAACCAACCGACGGTGTTTTGCCAGGTGAGCATGATGCCCAGGGTAATGGGTTTATCGGTGGGGTTATGGATAGTCCAGTCAAAAACCGCCAGGGGATAGCTACTTTCCTGATAATTCCCCCCCCACACCGGAGAAAATTGCTCGCAAATTAATTCACTTTTAAATACCCCTTGGTATTCGTACCAACTGCGGGGATAAAGGGCGCTGTATTCTCCTTTTTCCTTGGGATACCATCGCCAACGGCCTAAACTGCCATCTTCTGGGGCTTCCGTTCCCAGGGCATAGGCCTGGGCTTCTTCCCCTTCTATCTGTTCGTAAACACTGAATTGACAGGCCGGTAAATTTTTAAAAATATGATTACCCCCGTCCAAATGCCAGAGGTTAAAATCTCCCTTTGGCGATCGCCCGATGCAACCCGCCCCAAATCCCCCTAGGGGCATACCGTGGTCTGGGCCATCGTCGAGGTTACTGGCATAGCGCACAGTGTAGGGTTTTTTCCAATCCTTACCAATGGGTCTGCGCCAAGCACAGGAGGGAATTTCAGGTTTTTGCACTAACAGGGACATTTGGGGATGGGGGCGGTGGATTGACTGTCTGCATCATGGTAGTCGAAGGAGGGGAATGGGGGGAAGGGATGGAGTCTGGTTGTGGGAGCCATGGGGAGTTTTCACTTAGGCCGAGTTGAACTACCGGAGATCAAACCGCAAGTCCCTTGAGCAAAATCGGGATGGGGACAGGCTGGGGGATAATGGAAAAGTTGCAATGTGACCAAAGGGAGACAATGAACCATGCGTATCTTGATTATGGGGGGAACCCGTTTTATCGGCGTCCATCTCTGCCGGGTGCTGGTGGCCCAAGGTCATGAAGTGGTGCTGTTCAATCGAGGTAATCATCCCGTCCCGGTCAATGGGGTGGCCCAAATCCATGGCGATCGCCGGGATCCGGAACAGTTGCAAACGAAATTAGCCAAGGAAGAATTCGACGTCATTTTCGACAACAATGGCCGGGAATTGAGCGATACCCAACCCCTGGTGGACTTGTACAACGGCAAGGTTAAACAATTTGTTTACGTTAGTTCCGCCGGAGTGTACCAAGCTTCTTCCCAAATGCCCCACCGGGAAACCGATGCCGTGGATCCCCACAGTCGCCACAAGGGCAAATTTGAAACGGAACGTTACCTAGCCCAGAGCGGTATCCCCTGGACTTCTATTCGTCCCACCTATATTTATGGCCCCCACAATTACAACGCCCTGGAATCCTGGTTTTTTGACCGGCTGGTGCGGGGTCGAGCCATCCCTATCCCCGGCAACGGTCAGTACATTACCCAACTAGGCCATGTGGAAGATTTGGCGATCGCCATGGCCAAAACTTTAGTCACCCCAGAGGCGATCGGGCAGATTTACAATATTTCCGGCGATCGTTACGTCACCATGGACGGCCTAGCCCAGGCCTGTGCCAGCGCGGCGGGCCTCGATCCCCAGGGGATTAAATTAGTTCACTATAATCCCAAGGATTTTGACTTTGGTAAACGGAAAGCTTTTCCCCTGCGCCAGCAACACTTTTTTGCAGATATTGAAAAAGCTAAATCCCAACTAGATTGGCATCCCAACTATGACTTGGTGGAAGGCTTAAAAAATAGTTTCCAACTGGATTATCTAGTTTCCAGCAAAGGAGAAGAAAAGGTAGATTTCGATCTAGATGAACAAATATTAGCTTTTAGCTGAGTGGAAAATTAAACGATTTCCCGCCGGGTCATAGCCATAAATTTCCCGGCCATGGCTAGCAATGACCATACTCTCCCGATCAAAGGATGGATCAAGCTTCGTCATTCTGGCGATCGCCATTTCCAGATCTTCCACTTCCAGGCAGAGACTAAAACCACTATTTTGAGACTGGGAAAATTCCCCTGCGTGGCTAGGCTGGGGGGAAAATATACCTAAAACCATCCCGGGTAACTGAAATTCTGCGTACCGTTCCGGGGAATACGGCTGAGGTTTTTGTTGCAAAAGATTTTGATAAAAATCCACCACCTCAGTAAAATTTGTCGCACCAATGGTCAGAAAAGCTTGTTTAAAAAGATCCATCATTACCATTTCCTTTAAAAAGATTGTGGCCGCTAGTTTGTTATGAATTCGACTGAATGCTATGAATGCATAAGCTCAAGCCTTGTTATTTTCTTCCAGGGGGCTAAGATGGTTTTCATGGTAATCACTTAATATTTTTTCTGATATTTCCACGGGTATACATCCCCCAGAAATTTTAATCTGGCTAATAATTTCTCTATAGGCAGAGGCATATTTTAACTGGGATGATTTACCCAAAATGATTAAAAAGTTTCTTGCCCTCGAAATACTAACCAATAGCTTGCGATCAGTTTGCTTTTGATCATAGTCAGCAATGCTTTGGATATTTTTGATTTGCTTAGACCAAGAAATGGTGGTTGAAAAAATAATTAATTCCCGCTCATCCCCTTGGTATCTTTCCACCGTATCAACAACCAATTCCTGGGTTTGGTCAGAATTCCCCGGAAAATGTTGGTCAATTTGTTTTTTTATTTCCGCAACCTGGGCTCGAAAGGGAGCAATAATACCAATTTCCTTAGACTCTAAAATCTTATTTACTATCAATAATTTAGTAATAAAAGCAATAATAATAGCTTCATTGGTATCCTTCTGTTGGATGTTCAATTCTGAAGGGGTTTCTATGAAAATAGTTCTGCTATTGTTTAATTTGTCAAGCAAGTAATTATCTGTCAGTTTATATGGGCTGTAAATATCATTTTGTCTGGGTTGTTGATGCTTAAGTTCTTGGTCATAGTGGGCTGAAATCAACGCCGCTATATCCTTGTGCATACGGTAATGTTCCGTTAATTGACCAAAACAGTGGTGCCATTCCTTAGCATTAGCATTCCTAATTAATCTCTCAAATAGGGACATTCTAAAATCAACAATATCTATAGAATATTTTGCAAATTCATCAACTTTAACCATACATTCTTTGTTGTTTTGAGTTATCACTGCTGGCAATTGTTTTTGGTCTCCAATCAGCACGAACTTGTTAAATAAAGCTAAAATTCCTGCAATATCTGCCTCTGTCAGTTGAGACGCTTCATCAATTACTAATTGATCAAAAGTGCCCACAAATTCTTTTAGCAATAAATACCTGTCCTTAAAGGTTGAAACCGTAGTCACAAAAACTTGATTATTTTCTAAAACATTACGCCATTCATCGGCATTATCTCCCTTTAATTTTTCTGCCGCTAAATTTTCATCTACTATATTTTTATTACCCAAACGCATATAGTCAATTTTGCTACCATGCCTAGGGTTATTAAAAGCCTTACATATTTGTTCCACTGCCTTGTTAGTAAAGGCTAAAATGAAAATATTTTCTTTGCCAAACTCAATTAACTTCCGTACGTAATTTACTAAAAAAATACTGGTTTTTCCCGTGCCAGGGGGACCCTGGAGTAGATAATAATTTTTTGCCCTAAGAGCTTCGTGAATAATTTGGTTTTGGCGATCGGTTAAATGGTCATTTGATTCATACTGTATATTGTCAAGTTTGGGCTCCAAATGCCCTAGTAATAATTGCTTTCTTTCCATGGAGCAAGAGAGCAATTCCAATAAACAAGCAATACTACTCCAATAATTACGCTCGAAAATATCTGGCTCCAATGCCCAAATTTGATACTGCTCAATAAATGAATAATCTGTTTGCTTATTGAAGAGCGATATCAAAATATTTCCTTGATCTATTTCTTTAATAGAACCCTTAAAAATGTGTTGTCTGAGGGGATCGTAACTATCGGCAATCTTAGGGTAGATAATAACCATATCCCCTGAACGGAAAGCATGGGCAATGTCCCGTCGAAGAACTTGAAAAGTAATGTAACTTTTTGCTTTATCAATGGTGCTTATTTTTAGATCATAAATTAGTCGATAATTTTTCTCCTTATTGGCAAAATTATCTAGCCATAAGCTGGAAAATCCCGAAGAAGAATGATGTTGGTCTTCTGCCTCCGATTGATATTGTTCGGATGTTTTACTATTGATTAACTCCCGCAGAGTAAAGGCAAGCAATTGTTGATAGTAGCTGGTAGTTAGCCGCCCCGGTTGATAATTTTGCTGAAAGCGCTGTAACCGTCGTCGATTATATTCTGGTAGTTCTGTAATACCATTAATTTTAAGATTGTCTAAACTGCAGAAATTACCTTTAGCCAGTTGATAGATTTTAGTGACAATTTCATTTCTTATTTTAAGTAAATCATGCTTTTCTTTATACTCACTAACAATATTTCTACGGGGCTTATCTGATTTTGAATAGAATATTTCATTGGTACCTTGATATTTTTCATAGGTACTTTCCAACATCATATTATAGGCAACTACTTGCATTTTATGATTTTTCCATTCCCGACCGGGATAGGGAGCGGTACCACTTTTCAATTCAACAATATCTTTAGATCCCCCCTTACTAATAGTTAGTAAATCAAGGCGACCCTGTAGCCCATAGGTTTGGGAAAAAAATGTTGGCTCAATCCAAAGACTTAGGTCTTTTTGCCTTAATAAATAAACTAATTGATTAATGTTTGTAAAATGTTCATCGTAGATTGATTTTTTGATATTTTCCATTTCATCCTCCCCCAAATAGGCAGATTTAAGGGCATTAGACTTTTTGTAATCTTTAAAAATTTGTTCATAATTTATTTGCTTATTTCTGATTAATTCGTCTAAGTAATGCCCTACCATACTGCCTTTAAGGGCTGGGGAGCCAGCTAAATCTGCTACCAATTTGCCCAAAAAGAAAAGGTCACTACTAGTATTCTTATTGCTAAAACATTCGCTGATGGCACTAGCATCAACCAAAAAATCCGGTTCAATTGTTAATAGTGAATTGGCTTGAGCTTTGTATTTATTGTTATCAACATAAGCCAAGTTATGGCAATAAATTAATGAGTCTTTTGTTAATAACTCTTTTAAGTAAAATAAATGGGATGCATCGGATTTATAAATATCAATGCAGATTTTTGATTCTAGATTATCTAGGTCAAAACAATGAAATCTAATAAAATTTCTATTTGGATCTATGGTGTTGCTGACATACAGTAATTTTAAATCTTTTAACTCAGAATATATTTTCTGCTTAGCTAGGCTTACAAAATACTGATTATTATATTTCTGATCGTCAATTACACCGGATAACAAGTCGGGTTTCTCAATTGCTCCAAGACACAATTTTGAAATTAATAAAATCCCTTGTTGAATGGATTCTTGACTAATTTTCTCAGAAAAACCTCTACGAATAAATTTACGAAAGGCATCAAAATTGCTTCTCTCTTGTTCGGAAAGATCACTGATTGTTATAAAGTATCTAAATCTAGCATAGAAGTTTCTAAATACTATTGCCTCCCCTTCTACAAATATCTCGATGAATTTATAAAATATTCTAGATATTGAATAAAAATCATCTTTTAAGTTGGATGAGGATTGAACAATTAACTTTAATTCCTGGTATATTTCGGCAATCTTGTTATTGTCAACCATCAATGATATTTAGGGCAAAGGATTAGTTTAGATATTTTTCTTGTTTACCTTCGGCGATTAATCAAAGGCGTTATATATGTTTGTGAAGTTACCAAAACCACCAAGCAATACACCAATGGGACTAAAGAGTTCCCTCAAAGTATCCGTGGCTTTGGTTAAGCCGCTGGTATTGACTAAAACCACGTCATTATTCCGTAAAGTTGGATTTTTATCTGAACTAATGTTTAAGCTAAAGTCCGGGGCAATATTAAGCTTAGTTACCGTTCCGTTGGGATTTAAACGAATTAGATCAACGCTAGTTTGATTGGCCCGTATGGGGTCAAAGGAACCAGCCGCTAAAATTGCTTGGTTAAGGGTAGAGTTGGGTTGCAGTTGAATTGCTCCTCCCCGTCGCACTTCCCCAACTACGTTAACGGTGATAGTGCGGGGAGAAAAGTTAGCGGTGGCTATAGCTTCAAATTCTTCCGGGTTCTGTTCTGTCTGCCTGGGGAACGGTTATGACATCACCGTTTTGTAGGATTACATCTTTATCCAAATTCCCTTCATCTAGAAGTTCCCAAAGGTTAACCACTATCAATTCGAAGTTGCCATCTCGGTTTTCTCGACGAACTTCGACGTTGCGGATATCTGCCTGGGATTTGATGCCGCCAGCTTCTTGGATAGCTTGGGTGAGACGAATCGGTTGGGTATTTTGTACGTCTGAGTTCGACACCACTACTACCTACCACCACCAACTTCTGCAAGATTTGAGGCCCGAATGGCGGGGGAAAGTTTATAGGAACCAGGGCGGAAGATTTCCCCGATGACGGCCACATTAATTTCCTGCTCAAAACGAATACCAAAGTTTGCATCCACCAGTTGTCTGACTTCCCTTGGATCGGTGGCAGTTTTACTGGGGATTACTACGACATCACCATCTCTCATGGTGACGTTTTGTTGGGAATTACCTTCTCTTAAAAGTTGCCAGAGGTTAATGCTATAAATCTCTTCTGAGACTCCTTTTTGGCGGCGGAGTTGTACCCGGCTAATGTCAGAAACGGGGGTTAGCCCTCCAGCCTGCTGAATTAACTGGGTCAGGGTGGGAAATTTTTGTCCACCCTCGATCGCCAGGGCATAGGCTCCCGGGGAATTAACTTCACCGGCAAGGGTAATGTTGAGGGGACGGGGGACTGTCAGGATAACGGTTACAAGGGGGTGACGGATATATTTTGCGTACTGCTTGATCAACAATTGATTTAAATCGGGTACGGTCAGATTGTTGACATTAATGGTACCGATGAGGGGAAAGCCTACCGTACCATCGACCAGAACCTGGTATTCCCCGGATAACCCTTCCACTTGCAATACGTCTACCCTCAGGCGATCGCCAGGGCCGAGGGTATATTCCCCATCGGTGGGCAGTCTGGAAGGAGCATTTTGGGGATTAATTTGCCCAAACTGACTAGGGGAAGGCCCCCCAATCTGCGCGGAAGCAATGGGGGGAAACAAACCTAAATAAGCCACCGCAGTACCTAACACCATACTGGTAAGTCGAAGGGAAACGGACTTTGGGGGAACAATCAGGTTAAAACGGGACATACTGCTCCAAATACGAACAAAATAAACGGGGGGACTCTGCTATCAAAGAAACCATCATGCCTGATTTAGTTTCCGATCGCCAAGATGGCCCGGACAATGACAAGGACTTGGGCATATTATGGCAAATGTCTGGATGGAAATTTAGAGCACCCTCGAAAAAAATCTCCAAAACCTATGGCCCGTAAACAAAAATTCCCCCATCTCCTTGGCTCCAAATGGACAGCCCAACAAAAAACCTGGGGGTGGCGACATTTTCAGGTAGCTAATCGACGGACAGAAGGCCCCTGGATATTTGCCGAAATGGTGGCCAGTTGTGATCCCCAGGTACGATTTTGGCTCAATGCCCAACAGTTAAAAGATGATGCCCTCTGGCGATCGGGATGGCAACCGCTACAGGCCATGGGGGAAGATGACGATGGGCAAATAAAGTTAAAATGACCTGCAGGTAAGCAAAAAACACCCGTTTCCCCCGTCTTTCCCGAAAAATTTTAGCGTTAACAATATTAATAAAATTATGACCCTTGCCGTTCCCCAAACCATTGATGATGCCGTCATCGAGGCGATCGCCGCCGCGAAACGGGCCCTAGACGATGGTTACCGTCGCATCCAGGTGGAATTGGCAGTACCGGAAATTGCCCTCCAGGCCCAGGCCATAGCCTTAGAATTCAGCCAGTTATTTGTTGATGAAGGATTGGGGTTGCGGGTGATTTTTCCCGACACTGGAGCCGCCGCCTTGGCCAAACGGGATTGGGGGGAAGTACCTTTCCTGATGGGGGACTTAGGCAGTCGTTACACCCCGGTGGAACGGAAAATTGCCGACTCCGATGGGGTTTTCCTGGTGGTGTCCCCCTCCGCCGTTGAAGTGCAAAGTGTGGAAAAACTTTGTGAATTGGCCGGCGATCGCCCGGTGATTTTACTGATTCCCCAATTGGAAGATGTCTCAATTGTGGGCATTGGCTATGCGGCCCGGCAACTACGGCAACGGTTTTTAAGTACCCTCTTCACCGCCTACTATTTCCGTCCCTTAGATGGGGCAGTGGTGTTGCGATCCCACCCATCCCTGTGGCAAGTGTTATTGGAAAAGAGGGATGGCTATGAATTATTGACGGAATTGCCCGAAAAACCTGCGGGGGAAGCCCTGGAACGTTTACTGATGGAAGGGACAAATCCCTCCGATAGTAGTGGAGAAACCTCCAGTCCTGGCCCCAAACGGGGGGGCATCATGGCCAACCTAAACCGTTTTCTCAAAGCCCTGAGCCAGTAGTTTAGATACCGCCCCCAAGCATTAAACTGTATGGGGTTAGTTTTTAATGATCGAAAAATTTCAAAATTGTAAGAGAGTTGGTTCGTGTTAGACCTGAAGCAAATTCGTGAAAATCCCACCGCTGTCCAAGCCCGCCTCAATCAACGGGGCAGTGGTGCCAATTATGTCCTCGATCCCATCCTGGCGATCGCCGATGGGCAAAAAGCAAAGGAAAGTGAACGAACCCTTCTGCAAAGTCGTAGCAACGAAATTGGTAAATTAATTGGGCAAAAAATTGGCCAAGGAGCAGATCCCAAGGGGGAAGAAATTCAAGCCCTGCGGGAAGAAGGTAATAGTTTAAAAAGCCAGTTAGCGGAGTTGGAGCCCCAGGAAAAAGCCCTCAAGGAGCAGTTACAAAATTTGTTACTGGAACTGCCCAATCTACCCTGTGAAACTACCCCGGTGGGGGCCAACGAAACAGAAAACGTAGAAGTACGACGTTGGGGAAATGAACATTTAAAACATAAAAGTGAAGGAATTTTACCCCATTGGGAAATTGGTGAAAAATTAGGAATTATTGATAGTGAAAGGGCAGTAAAAGTAGCCCAAAGTCGCTTCATTGCCCTGATGGGAACCGGCGCCGCCCTGGAAAGAGCTTTAATTAATTTCATGCTCGATCGCCACATTGGAGTTGGTTACCAGGAGATTATGCCCCCCATTTTGGTCAACAGTGATTCTTTACTGGGCACAGGGCAGTTACCAAAGTTTGCGGAAGAAAGCTTTCAATGCCGGGAAGACGATCTCTGGCTAATTCCCACGGCAGAAGTGCCGGTGACTAATCTCTATCGAGAAGAAATCCTAGACCTAGACCAATTGCCCCTTAAACACTGTGCCTATACCCCCTGTTTCCGTCGGGAAGCGGGTAGTTACGGCCGGGACACCAAGGGTTTAATTCGTCTCCATCAATTCAACAAAGTGGAGTTGGTGAAGTTGGTCAAACCAGAGACATCGGCGATGGAACACCAAGCTTTAGTGGCCGATGCGGAAGCTATTCTCCAAGCCCTGGAACTACCTTACCGAGTGGTGGAACTCTGCACCGGGGACCTAGGCTTTGGGGCGGCGAAATGCTATGACCTGGAAGTCTGGTTACCGGCCGCTGATACCTATCGGGAAATTTCTAGCTGTTCTAATTTCCATGATTTCCAGGCCCGTCGGGCTAATATTCGCTACAAAGAAAAAGGCAAAAAGGGAACCCAATTTGTCCACACCCTCAACGGCTCCGGTTTGGCGATCGGGCGCACCATGGCCGCCATTTTAGAAAATTACTACGATCCCAGCACAGGCCAAGTAAAAGTGCCCGCCGCTTTACAAAGTTTTCTTAAAAAGGACTATTTATAAAATTTGGGCTGCTCAACCCGGTCCAGACCTAATCCAGAAACCTTGAATACTGAACTTTTGAGCTTTTTTTCTGCCGCCGAAAGGTAAGGTCAATTGGGGTTTTCCACCCTGCCCATCAGTTCGGCCACATCGGGGTCATAAATTTGTAGATAATTCCAATAATTGCCGAACACCGATTCCACATAACCCTTGGTTTCGGCGAAGGGAATTTTTTCCACAAACAAATCCGGATCAGCGTTGTTAAATTCCTGTAACCATTTGGAGACATTACCAGGGCCGGCATTGTAACTCGCCACCGCCAAAGCAGAATTATTGTTATAGGTTTTATGGGTGTGGTCAAAGTACCAAGTGCCCATGTTGACATTATCCGTAGGGTCGGTGAGGGAATATTCTTTCAAGCCAATTTGGGGAGCAATCCATTCCCCAGTGGCGGGCATTATCTGCATCAATCCCGTGGCCCCAACGGGGGATTTAATCTCTTTTTCAAAGCGGGATTCCTGGCGTATTAAAGCAGTCACCAAAAAGGGGTTGAGTTGCCTTTTGGCAGACCAATCGAAGATTAACTGTTGGTAAGGAAAGGGAAACAGGGCTTCCCAGTATTCCTGGGTGGTGCGTAGTTCTTCCCACTGTTGGCGCTGTTCAGGATCTTCCGGGTTACGGAGGTTCAATACCTGGTTGATGCCCTGTAAATATTCCTGTTGGGTAAGTTTGAGCAATGCCTGGGTGAAGCCTTCATTAATTGTTAATTCTGGGATGGCTTCATCGCCGGCCTGGGCTCGCATTTCCGCTTCAAATAACTCGATCGCCTCTTGGTCTTGGGCTAACCGGTACAACTCCCGAAATGTTATGGAACCGGCGGGGGGAAAAGGTCGTTGATCCGGCACTGTTACGGGGGGATTAAGGAAACGCACCGTGTTGAAGTCCCCCACCTGCCAGCCCAATAAAACGGCCGATCGCCAAGCGTAGTAGGAGTGGGGATATTTAGCCAACACCGTTTCAAAGGCGGCTTTAGAATCGGCGGAACGTCCCAACTGCTGGGCCCATTTACCAATCCAAAAAATGGCTTTGGGGGCCACATCACTTTTCGGATTTTGGTTAGCAATTTCCTTAGCCCAACGCCAAGCTTCGGTGTAATTTCCCCCTTTGGCAAATTCCTGGGCCTGCCGCCAACGGTAGTTAGCGGCCGCATCGGAATCGGAATATTTTTTCAATAATGTTTGCCGGGCCTGTTGGGCCCCACTAGCGTCAAATTTGGCCAACAAGTCTATCTGGGCCGCTAGGGCAGAAGCCCCCTGGTCTGGGAATTTTTGTTCTAACTGTTGGAGATATTGCACCCCTTCGGAGGGGGGAACTAATTCTGCCAAACGTCGCAGAGCCAACGCCGTTTCTGGAACATCAGGATAGGTGGCAATTAATTTGCGGTAATTTTCCCTGGCTTGGTCATCCAATTTACTAATTTGTTGGGCCCTGGCTAAACGGTAAAGGTTACGGGCATTGACGGGGGCCTTTTGATAGGGGGCGATCGCCTCGTTATAGATGCGACGGTACCAAAAATTATCACCAATGGCCTGCCAATCTTCCGGGGTTAATTGTCCTTGATGGTTGGCCACTAGGTCGGCAATAACGGCGGCGGTAAGGCCATCGGTGGGATGGTTTTGCAAAATTTGCCGTTGAATCCCTAGGTCACCGGGATTACTTTGCAATTGTTGATGGAGAATTGCCAGGGTGCGGGGATGGCGGGGATGGTTGGCGATCGCCTGTTGCCAAAAAGCTTCGTCTAAAGTGCCTAAATTTTCTAGGGCGTTAACCACCACCGGGGAATCGGGATATTTTTCTAAAATAGTTTGCCAGGTGGCCTTAGCTTGCTCATCTTCGTTGGTCAACTGGTAGCCCCGACCCCGCATCAGCAAAATATAAGGGGCTAAAACCGGATAGTCCACCTCCAACCCTTCCAGCATTCGGATGGCCGGCCCCCTTCAAAATTAGCCAGTAGATCCGTCGCCAGTAAAAACCTAGCTCGACTCCGATCTAGGGATAATTCCCCTTGGTTGGCGATCGCCTGAAGCCGTGGATCCCTTTCCGCCGGAGGCAAAAGAGCTAACTTTAAAACTTCTGAATCCTGATGTTGTTCCTGCTCATAGGCTTTGAACTGGGCTTCCTGTCGCCAGCCGTTCACCATTTCAATGGCTTTAGGTAGGGTAATGGCGGTGCCCGCTACCAACAGAATAAATACACCCCCCAACCACCAGCGTTTACGGGGACGGCGGGTTTTAGGGGCGGGTTCGGAATTGTTATCTACGGCAACGGCTAAATCTTCATTAAAAGACTGATTCCAGTGATCAAAACTTGTTTCTTCTTCCAGCGTTTCTGAGGGGGCAAGGGTCTTGCTGGGTAAATTGGGTAAGGATAAACTCCTTTTCGGAGAAGGATTATCTGCTTGCTTATCTTGCTCTGGGTGGCCGCCATCCATCGCTTCCGTCTGTTCCGAAGAAGTTTCCCCCACTGCGGTTAAATCCTTGAGATAATCCTGCAATTGGGTTTTTGATTTCTTGTCCATAATGTTTGGATTAATACCGAACCACCCTTTTACATTATCGTTACCCGGGGGCAAATACTAGGGAAAAGCTAAACCGACTTCCTTGCCCCAGTTCACTGCTTACCGCCATACTTCCCCCCTGCAACTCCACCAACCGCCTGGCGATCGCCAACCCTAACCCTGTGCCCCCGGAATAACGGGATCGGGATTTATCCGCCCGCCAAAACCGCTCAAAAATATAGGGCAAGTCATCTTCGCTGATGCCAATGCCTGTATCCGTCACCGTCACCCATAGCAAATTTTCACCTTTTTCATCCCTTTGGGCATCAATGATAATGGCGCCGGTTTGGGTGTAGCGCACCGCATTGCCAATTAAGTTGACCAAAATTTGTTCTGTACGGTCAGCGTCCGCCATGACCGGAGGTAACGTCGGCTTAGCCGCCAGGATTATTTCTGGCCCATCTTCCAATAGTTGATCCGCAAAACGTTGACTTAATTTTTCCAGCAGGGGATAAATTTCCAAAGGTTGCAGTTGAATGGATAAATAACCGGCTTCCACCTTGGACAATTCCTGTAAATCCACCGTCAACCGTTCCAACCGTCGAGTTTCCCCCACCAATCGTTCATATAATTCTGGATTCCCCGTAATCCGTCCCTCCGCCAACTCCTCTAGATAACCCCGCACCACCGTTAACGGCGATCGTAGTTCGTGGGTTAGATCGCTAATTAATTCCCGCCGTTGCTGTTCCACATTTTCCAAACTGGCCGCCATACGGTTAAAGCTTTGTCCCAACTGCTCCAATTCAGGAATGTCACTGGTGGGCATCCGGGCTTGCAAATCTCCCCCTGTCAAATTTTTGGTAACGGATTTTAGGCGATTGAGGGGTTGCATAATGCGTTCTGTGGCCAGAAAACTAAGGCCCCCAGCGGCACTAGCCCCAAAAATAATCGCCCAAATGGCACTGCTATTCCAAGCGGTTTCAAACCCTCTCAATAGATAGGTTCTGGCAGACCTTACCGTAACAAAGCCCTGGCGTTCCAACTCTTCTAGGCGCAGGACAAACATCCGGGGGGAAGATATTTTAGCCAAAAAGACAAAACTCCCCAGCCCCACCAGCATCACCAGCATATGGGAAAGAAAAAGACGGGAACCGAGACTGAGTTTAGCCATAGAATTAGGTCAGTTTTGCTGGTCTGTGGCACAAAAGCAAAGCCGTAATAGAATGGGTTGATTGTTTTACTCAATTTACCAAGGTCAGCGCAACCTAAAGGATGGGGTCGGCAAACTTGGCGGAACCCTAGGGACAAAAACCATGTCCTCTACCAAGAAAACTGAGTCTAACTAAAGCCCTGTCCCCGAGGATGGCTTTCTTGAGCTCTTGATATAGTCCCTAGGAACTTCGGACAGTGGAAATCTGGGGAGACGTCAACCTCTGGGCCTGGTATCGCAAGATGCTTTGTTGCGGTTGAGTGGCTGAAGCAGAAATCCAAAACAGCAATGTTCGGAGGATCCTCGCCCTTTAGGACGGAGATTATGTCAAAGACCTCCATCGGTAAGTTGGGTGTCCGCTTAAATTTTGGTGTCAGGAGTTGATCGCATGAGCCTACGTCGTAATGCCCTTAAGGTTTTGCAAGAAACCAGTCGGACATTTTACATTCCCATTAGTATTTTGCCTGATCAGCTTCTCGATGCGGTGGCCTCGGCCTACCTCTGCATGCGGGCGATCGATGAAGTGGAGGATCATCCCGATCTCGACGCCGACACTAAAGCTAGAATTCTCCATCAAATCAGCCTCAATCTCCAGAGCGCCACGGAACATTCCATCAGTGATGACTTTATCCGGGGTTTAGGGGCCTATAAAAACTTTCTGCCGGAGGTAACTTTGCGGGTGGGGGAGTGGGCCTTGTTAGCCCCGGAAGCCATTGCCCCCAGGGTGTGGGATGCCACGGCGGCCATGTCGGATCGCATGGCTTTTTGGGCGGTGCACAATTGGCAAATCAAAACGAAAAATGAACTGGATCAATATACCTTCAGTGTAGCGGGGGCTGTGGGGTTACTGTTGTCTGACCTCTGGGCTTGGCACGACGGTGTCCAAACCAACCGCTCCCATGCCATTGGTTTTGGCCGGGGACTCCAGGCGGTGAATATTGTCCGTAATTATAAGGAAGATAAACGGCGGGGGGTGAGCTTTTTCCCCCAGGGCTGGGAACTGGCAGATATGCACAAATACGCCCGCTACAATCTTGCTTTAGCCGATCAATATACCAAGTCTTTACCCCATGGTCCGGCCTTGAATTTTTGTAGAATTCCCCTCACCCTTGCCTATGGAACGTTAGATGTGTTGGCCCTGGGTAAGGAAAAATTAAGCCGTAGTGACGTGATGGCTTTGGTAAATCGGGTAATTGTTAGTTGAGCTCAGTTTTTATCCATGACTGCACAGTACATTCTGATTTGCATTGCTTTGGGTTTGGTGGCTGGTTTTGCTAGTGGCTTGATTGGTATTGGCGGCGGACTAGTCATCGTGCCGGTGTTGGTATTTGGTTTTGGTTTTTCCCAACATTTGGCCCAGGGCACAACCCTGGCTTTAATGGTTCCCCCCATTGGTTTGGCCGCCGCCTGGACTTATTACCGTCAGGGGGACGTAGATATCAAGGTTGCATTACTAATTTGTTTAGGGTTCGTGGTGGGTAGTCTCTTTGGCGCTAGGTTAGCCACTAACATTTCTAATGAACTACTAGGGCGAGTTTTTGGCGGAGCGATGTTGGTGATTGCGCTAAAAATGATTTGGGGGAAATAGTTTGTTTTTGTCACGGCTACCCTAGTCTCTCCTAGGTTTAGGGGAATCCTATGGCTGTTCACCCCAGTGGGTACTTTTGGAAATTCTGCCTTCCAGTAGTCTGCAAGAATAATTATTTCTGGAGTTTCTCCGTTGACTGATCTGAGGAATTGCTCAGCTTTCATCAACAATGGGCAAATGGGTTAATGCTCCATCAGCTAAACCACTAACGGTGCCCCCCAACTCTAAAACTTTTTCCAAATAGGCGATCGCCTCTGGGGTAATAATTTCACCGGGGACAAGGACAGGGATGCCGGGGGGATAGGGACAGAGCAGGGCTCCACTAATTTGGCCCATGGCTTGATTTACCTCCGCCATTATCCGGGGGGCAAAGGTGGCCTGGCGGGGAGTCATGGCTAGGGTGGAACTGGGCAAGGGCGGCAAAGTTAAATTAGGGGATTTTGTCCTAGAGTGGCGCGCTAAATGGGTTAAAGCCTGGAATAATCTTTCTAAATCCTGGGCTTGGTTTCCCAGGCTGACAATAAAACTAAGTTGCCGTAGGGTAGGTAATTCCGCCGTAATTTGAGATTTTTCCCGTAAATAATCATCCAATTCAAATCCCGACATTCCCCAGGCGGTGGCATCGAGGGTAATACGGGTGGGATCTAGGGCGAAGGCTCCAGGAACGGGTCTGGGTAGATTTAATAAACCTAGTCCAGGAATTTGCGCTAATTTTTCCCGATAAGCCAGGGTAAATTCCAACACCTCCGCCATTATTGCTTGGCCGAAATTAGCCATTTGGTGACGGGCGGCATCCAGGGAAGCTAGCAAAACGTAATTGGGGCTGGTGGATTGGATTAACTGTAAACATTGACTAATCCGTTGGGGATCAACTAAGTTTCCTTGGCGGTGAACCATGGCGGCCTGGCTCAAAGCCCCAAGCATTTTATGGGTGGATTGAATTACCACATCGGCCCCAAGGCCCAGGGCCGGGCTAGGTAATTGGCCATGGAAGGAAAAATGGGCTCCGTGGGCTTCATCGACAATGACGGGTAATTTAGCCCTATGGCTTAATTTAATTAGCTCCTGCAAGTCCCCCACAATGCCGTGGTAGGTGGGATGGAGTAAAAATACCGCTTTGGCATCGGGGTGAGCCTTCAAGGCCTGGGTTAAGGTTGCCGGTGTAATGCCCAGGGCTAAATCCCAGTCTGGGTTAACTTCCGGCTCCAAGAAAATTGGTCTGGCCCCAGCGTGGATAATGCCGGCGATCGCCGCTTGGTGGACGTTCCTGGGCAGAAGAATTTTATCCCCATCCCCACAGACGGCCAAAATGGCCCCAATAATCCCCGCCGTGGAACCATTGATTAAAAACCAAGTATTTTCCGCCCCCCACAATGCCGCCGCTAAACATTGGGCCCTGGCGATCGCCCCGGTGGGGGCAAAAAGATTATCCAGTTCCGGTAATTCGGGCAGATCTGCTTGAAATAATTCTTGCCCAAGCCATTGTTTGAACTCGGCGGTGATGCCCCGTCCCCGTTTATGCCCCGGTGCATAAAAAGGTGTATCCGGCTGATGGGCCAAACCTTTGAGGGTATCGACTAAAGGTAATGTGTGTTGATTGAGATGCCCCATTACAAATCAGGAAACACGGTTTTAACCGCTGGTTGTACCAATTTTCCCGCCTGGACATTGACTCCCTTGGCCAAGGGTAAATCATCTTCCCAAGACTTTGTCCCGTGCTTTGCTAGTTTCAGCACATAGGGCAATGTACTGTTATTCAATGCCTGGGTCGCTGTCCAGGGGGTGGCTCCGGGCATATTGGGAATGCCCACATGGACAATGCCCGCTTCCACATAACTGGGATTACTATGGGAAGTCACTTTTAAGGTTTCCACACAGCCCCCTTGGTCGATCGCCACGTCTAAAATCACCGCACCGGGCATCATATTTTCTACCTGGGCCCGGGAAACGAGAATAGGGGCCTTTTTGCCGGTTATCAATACTGCTCCAATGAGTAAGTCGGTGCTAGGCAGTAATGCTTCAATTTCGCTAGCGTTGCTGTATCGTAAATCCACCCGGGAACCGAATAATTCCCCCAATTGATTTAAACGCTCCACGTTAACGTCAAGAATAGTTACCATCGCCCCCAGTCCGATCGCCATTTTGGCCGCTTCTGTGCCGACCACACCGCCCCCCAGGATCGTCACCTGCCCAGCTTTTACCCCCGGTACTCCCCCCAGCAGAACTCCCCGTCCCCCCTGTTGTTTCTCCAGGTAATGGGCTCCCATTTGCACCGCCAACCTTCCTGCAATGCGACTCATGGGGGCTAACAGGGGTAATTGCCCATTGGACAATTCCACCGTTTCGTAGGCGATCGCCGTAATCCCGGATTTTATCAAAGCTTCCGTTAAGGGTCGTTCCGCCGCCAGGTGTAAATAAGTAAATAAAAATTGGGGCAGGGTTAAATATTCATATTCCTGGGGCAGGGGTTCTTTAACTTTCACCACTAATTCCCGATGCCAAGTTTCCTTGGCCGTTGCCACCATCTTGCCCCCCACTTTTTGGTAGGCAGAGTCAGGGAAGCCCGAACCGACCCCCGCCCCTTGTTCCACAAATACTTGGTGGCCCTGTTCCACTAAAGCCCGCACACTGCTGGGGGTCAGTCCTACTCGAAATTCCTGGTCTTTAATTTCATTGGGAACACCAATTTCCATGACGGGGATGTTTATTGCTAAGTGACTATCCTGCTCAGTTTATCTAAAAAATGGATTCCCTCCCCTTCCTTCCATGCCATCAATCGGTTAAGAGGCGATCGCCGCTGTTAAATTATCATGGTATTAAATAGTTTGCGAGCCTAAAAATAGATAATCTTTTGACACTCCCTTCCCTAAAGGAAAGGGATTCTTCTTTCACGGACTAACCGTAACCCCGCAGGATTGCTCCAACGAAGCTAGAGGGTCAATCTCCAGAAGCTTACATTCCGTGTGCCCCACGGTAGTTAAAGCCCGTTGCAGGATGACTTTGGCGGCATTTACGTCCCGGTCTTCAACATATCCACAGTGGTGACAATTATGTGTCCTAACACTGAGAGATTTCTTAACCGTTTCCCCACATTGGGAACAATTTTGACTGGTGTAATGGGGTGGAACGGCAACAGTTACCTTGCCATATTTGACCCCGAAATGTTCCAGCCAATGACGGAATGTAGCCCATCCTGCATCACTAATCGATTTGGCTAGATGTCGATTCCGTACCATGTTCTTTACCTTTAAGTCTTCATAGGCGACCAAATCGTGAGATTGGATTACGCAGTATGCAATTCGTTTGCAAAACTCATTACGTTGCCTACTTACTCTTAAATGTTTCCGAGCATATCGGTTTCTAGCCTTGTGATAGTTACGGGATTGAGGTTTAGCACCTTTGCGGTACTTTTTGGACTTTTTGCGATTAGCTCGATTGAGTTGTCGTTCGGACTTCCGGTAGAACTTGGGAGACTCCACCAACTCACCATCACTGGTGGCAATGAAGTAATTTAAGCCCAAGTCCAACCCCACTGTTTTATGGGTGGGTTCCGTTTTGATTTCAACATCAACAGCTATGCAGAACTGACAATAGTAGCCGTCTGCCCTCTTGAGTAATCGCACTCTTTTGATTTGAGACGGGTCATAGAAGGCTAGATCCCAAGTCCCAACTAATTTGAGCTTGCCGATTTTTTTCTTATCAGTAAACTCAATGTGTTTGGGGTCAAGTAATGCCCAGCCAGAGGTTTTGTATTCCACTGACCGAGAATATTTTTTGAACTTTGGAAACCCCTTTTTGCCCTTTACTTGTTTTTTGCAATTGTCATAGAAACGAGCAATTGCAGACCAAGCCCTCTCAGCAGAAGATTGTCTGGCCATCGAATTAAGTTCATTGGCAAAGGGAAATTCCTTGGCTAACTGGGCACAATATTTGTTGAGGTCGTACTTGCTAACCCCTTTATTGTCCATCCAATAGCGCAAGGCTTTGTTCCGCACAAACTGTGCGGTTCGGATGGCATCGTCGATCTGGCGATACTGTTCCTTTTTTCCTTTGACCTTGAACTCTAAAATCCTCATCCTGTTATGCTAACATAATCAGCATAAGTCTGATTTAAGCTGGGAACCCACTAGGAGGGAAGTTAAGGCACTCGGCGCATCCCCGCCCTAAAGAGCAGGGTTTTCCCGTGCCATATTTGGATAAGGTTTTAGAGTAGTGAACTTTGGTGGGATTATCACCTGACAAATATTTAAATGGACTCTGATTGACCAACGCCTCGTAAATTTCATTGCTGGATTTAGGATCATATTGTTCTATCTTCTTGATCATTTGTTTTATATCATTCATGGAACCAATAACACTTCGATTTTGAAATTTAATATAATTAATTTCACTTGAATTTAATTGTCCATCTCCGCAAAAAAATCTGAGCTTTTCTATAATTCCATTAAAACCATTTTTGTAAGAAGAGACTAGAGTGTAAAGAGTCATTTCATTAGTAATGATAAAAATTGACCTCTTCAGCAAAGATGCAGAATCAATTCGCCAAGTATTAAGATCAGGAACAAGATTTTCTACAGATTTGACCTCGATTTGTAATTTTTTGGCAACTCGATTAGATAGTACTATTTTCACGGGAACCTACCAATTTTAAAATATTTTATTGAAACTGGGTCAATAACCAAGCCCCAATTTCTGCTTGATTTGTTTGACGACTGCGTTGTAAAGCCTCCTCTAAAATGGCAATTTCTAAGCCAGGCAAAAGTTGAGAAACCTGAATTCTTTGACTGCCCTGATTTGCCATGGAATAGGCCAATAATTGAGAGTTTTTAACATCCACCACCCAATATTCGTTAACCCCTAATTCCTCATACAAAGCTCGTTTTGTTCCCAAATCATCTAACAATGAAGACCGTGCAATTTCAATCACTAAATTAGGGGCAGAATATTGATCTAGATTTACAATACCAGTTCCCGATGGAATGATTTTAGCATTTTCACCCAAATAGTAAGCCACGTCAGGTTGACATTCTCTTACCCCAGTCTTACGAAATGTGGTTGTATCTAAACCCGTTGCAGGAATTTGTTTAAGGGCAATAAATAAATTCACTGCAAAAATCATCATCACATGATTCTGACCATGGTCAAAACTGACAGGAGACATTTCAATCCTCATGTGTCCTTTGTAATAATAGCCCTTTGCTTGTTGATTTACTGAATCGTCTAATTGCTGAATATATTCGTCCCAGGTTGCTAAAAACCAAGAATTTACAACGGGTTTAATTAATAACTTTGCCATTGTTGACTGTCCTCTTGCCGGAGTTTTAAATTGTGTGGGAGTTTGGTATTAAAAGCGATTACCTGCCAAATTCTACTAATCACGGCGATTGCCTATCAAAATTTATAAATTAGGGTGATAAATATTTCGTTAAATCATATTTAAAGTTCATTTAGCTTTTGTCTCAACATTTCTAATTCAAAATCAACAATAGAATCTTCTTCAATATCAAAGTCACTAGAATTTTTAAGTCTTTCTAAAACCATCAGATGTTTCTTTAACATATTCATCAAAGAATTTTGATTATCAAGCTGAATAGTTAGACTATCTAATAAATTTTTAGTTGTTGCTTCACTAGAAAGAGCTATGGTTGCGGCATTTGTTTCTCCCTTTGCCATAAATTCTAGGGCTTGAACATGAAAAGATTCTGCTTTTTTCTCATATTCTGAATATTGAGATTTTATTATTTTGTATTGTTTCTCCGCTTGATTGATATTTGTATTGAATTTCTTCTATTGCTTTTCTGAGTGCCTGCTTCTAATCAATAATTCTTGCTCTAGAAGGGATGATCGAGGAAAAATCAGGTCATTTTTTGACAATCTCCTGTTGCAATTTACAACCTCAATATCTTGAAAAGCAGTAGATTACATCTTTTTCTTCTGTCTTATTAGGTTCCACTTGTTCAAAGTCCTCTAAAACTTTTGATAGCTCTACTGAAGCAGAAGAGACGCTGATATTGAAGCAAGCTTTTGTTGAGCAGAATTTATCTGTATTTCCACACGTTCAATATGATGCTTAATCTCCGAAACCAACTTAGTCATAAGCATTTCGGCGATTTCTTTATGCTGTATTAGGAAGCTCTAAATTTTCCTGATGCATTAGCTAACTTTATTCTTTCGAATCCCATATTTTGTCGAAGCTCTTTTAAATTAATGTTATCAATTGCCTTCTCCATATTTCTTATTTGCATGTGATTAATACATATGTCAAGGTCTACATTGATGGATTCAACTTCCAAAATTGTCTACGATAATAGTCAACTTTGTAATCCCTCAAGAAAAAGAAGATGACAAAGAGGGGAGAATTATTGTTAATTCTCCCCTATCTAAATTTAACTTACTGATCTGCCCCTTCAATCGGTGCAAACCCTTGACGTTGAATGTTTTCCGTTACATGGCGGGGTTCCAAGAACTGGAGCAAATAATCTGGGCCACCAGCTTTGGAGCCTACCCCAGACATCTTAAAGCCCCCAAACGGTTGCCGGGAAACGATCGCCCCGGTGATAGTGCGGTTGATGTAAAGATTGCCTACTTCAAACTCAGCGGCGGCACGGTTAATGTGATCAGGGGTGCGGGAATAGAGACCCCCCGTTAAAGCGTAGTCTGTACCATTGGCAATTTCCAACGCTTCATCAAAATCGTGGGCGCGGATAATCGCCACCACCGGGCCAAAGATTTCCTCCTGGGCAATGGTGGCATGGCGTTCTACATTTTTAAACACCGTGGGGCCGACGAAATAGCCTTCACTGGGGGCATCACAGGCGATCGCCAATTCACATTCCGCCTTACCCTGCTCAATATATTCCTGAATACGGGCTTGGGCTTTGGCATCAATCACTGGGCCCACCTGGGTGCTGGGGTCATCGGTGGAACCCACATTCAGGGAACGGGTCGCTTCCACAAACCTCTCCACAAAAGCATCATGGACAGGGGAAAGCACCACCACCCGAGAACAGGCGGAACACTTTTGCCCCGTGTAACCAAAGGCCGAATAGACCGCCCCGGCCACCGCTTGATCCAAATCCGCACTTTCATCGACGATGATGGCATTTTTACCCCCCATTTCTGCGATTACCCGCTTGAGGTGTTTTTGTCCCGGTTGTACCAAAGCGGCATCGGCATAAATACGACAGCCCACTTCCCTGGAGCCGGTGAAGGCAATCAGATGCACATCGGGATGGGTGACCATGTGGGAACCCACCACCGAGCCCTTACCGGGTACATACTGGAAGACCCCTGGGGGAACCCCCGCTTCGATGAGAATTTCCGCAATTTTGGCCGCAATTACCGTGGAAGTTTCCGCTGGTTTCAATAACGTACAATTCCCCGTCACCAAGGCCGCCACCGTCATGCCAACGGCGATCGCCATCGGAAAATTCCAAGGGGAAATCACCAAGGCAATGCCCCGGGGTTGATAGAAATAACGATTGGTTTCGCCGGGAATATCGAGGTTAACGCCCTGATCGAGCCGTTCCATTTCATCGGCATAGTAACGACAAAAATCGATCGCCTCGGACACTTCCGCATCGGCTTGGGGAATAATTTTGCCCACTTCCAAACAGATCCAGGCGTTTAGTTCATGGCGACGCTCTTCCATAATGTCCGCCGCTTTCCGGAGAATGCCGCACCGTTCCCGTACTGGGGTTTTCTTCCAGGCAGGAAAAGCCGCCTTAGCCATTTCCAGGGCATGATCCGCCTGATCAATGTTGATCAAACCCACTTTGCCAATCACCTGGGACGGACGACAGGGATTAACGGAATCAATATAGGTCTCCGTTTTGACATACTCGCCGTTAATGTAGGGCAGATAGGTTTTGCCTAATTGCTGTTTAACCCGGGTTAGGGCTTGGAAAGCCTTTTGGCGCAGGTCAGCATCGGCATAATCCGTATCGGGGGCGTTGGGATAACCCTTGGTGGGCAAGTCATTAATGCCTTTAACCTGGGGCGGAGCAATTAACTCTTCAATGGGACGTTCTTCTAGGTTTTGGCGCAGGAAAGAACTATTGGCCGTATTTTCCAGCAACCGTCGAATCAAGTACGCCATGCCCGGCAGTAGTTTACCGTAGGGCGCATAGACCCGCACCCGATGACCCCGTTTAACGATCGCCTTTGCGAGAGGTTCCCCCATGCCATACAGAATCTGCATTTCGTAGCGGCGTTTGGGAATATTCAACTCTTCGGCGATCGCACAGGCCAGGGCTTGGGAACGGACATTATGACTACCAATGGCGGCGTATAAATATTGGTGATTTTCCAGCAATAACCGGGTCATGCGTTCATAATTGGCATCGGTTTGGGCTTTTTCCACATAAACCGGAATTTGCCAATGGTTTTGTTGGGCTTTGATGGTTTCTTGATCCCAATAGGCCCCTTTCACCAAGCGCACTGTGATGGGATAACCTCGATGTTTAGCCCAGGGAATTAACCCTTCTAGATCCGCCGCGGAATCCCGCAGATAGGCCTGCATAGTGATGCCAATATCAGTGCGGGAACGGAACTCTTCTTCAATTAATAATTCCTTGAGAATGTTTAAAATCAGGTCTTTATAGTGGTACTGTTCCATGTCAAAGTGAACCGCCACGCCTAATTCTTGGGCTTTCCGCAACAATTCCCGAATCCGTTCACAAACTTTGGCTTTACTACCCTCCGGGTCAAGGGGATCAAACTGGGAATAAAAGGCCGTTAACTTTACTGATACCTGCACCTGGGGCAACATTTCCCCGTCCGCCTCATCAATTTGGGCCACCTTCGACCAGGATTTCGCCTGTTGGGATAACTGGGCCATCAGATCCAAATAGTTCTGCCAATATTCCGCCGCTTCCGATTCCGTAATTACCGCTTCCCCCAACAGGTCAATGGTAAAGCCCATTTTTTCCTTGCGAAGCCGTTCCACCGTTTTGATTACCTGGGCGATCGTTTCCCCGGCAATGTATTTAAATGCCAGTTGTTCCGTCGCCTTACTCACCGTTCCCGCTGCAATTTGGGCCGGGGCAGAGTGGGCATCGGCAAAGTTCAACAGTTTTTTCAACGCCTCCGGTAACTCCACCTCCTCTTCGCTCATGTACTGCTGGAGATGGTTGGCAATCTCACTATTACTCTGCAACGCTGGCAGACAGTCAATAAATTTGAACAATTGCACCCGCAACCCCGGATGACCCATAGTCCAGTCTAATAACTTGTCATCGAGCCGCAGATTATCCCCAATTTTGTCCCACAGGGATCGTTTCTCCCGGGTCTGGGCTAATAGTTCCTTGGCGATCGCCTGGGTTTGAACTTCGTATTGTTGTTGTGCGTCGAGTTGTGCAACCACGGTGTGTCTCCCTGGGATCAAATAGGTGCGGTATTCCCAACCCTCCATTTTACATTAGATTTGTGAAGCTTAGGAGGGATAAGCAATCGGTATATGTCGGTCGCAATTACAGACTTAACGGTGAAAAGACTTTTGGGTAACATCAAAAATTTTGTTAATCCGTTGTCGAATCCACTCCACTGTTTTT